>NZ_NXIF01000087.1 GCF_002837275.1 Malaciobacter halophilus
AATATACAAAAATAGTAAAAAAATCAATAAACTGAATCTTTTAGGAGAGATTAGAGGTGAAAATCTAAAAACTTATACAAAAGATAACTCTTTAGTAATAAAAAAGCTAAAGAATAGTCCAATTGAAGTATTTATGAACTCTTTTATTATAGATTTAAATAGTTCTAATAATACTTTAACTACGAACAGTACAATAGATGACAAAATAAAACTATATTTACAAAATACAGTTTTAAAGTTAAATAATGAAGAGCTATTTTTTAAAGAAGCAAATATTGATATTGCAAACTTGAAACTTGATTTTAAAGCAGATTTACAATCTTCATTTTTACCTTTTTATGAAAAAAGTAAACAATTGAAAAATTATAAATTAATGGGTACTTATGAGTTTGATAATAGTAGATTAAAATTTAAAACTACTGACAATAAAATAAAACTAGATTTAATACCAAATAAAACTATGAAACTTGATTTGAATTCATATGATTTACATATAAATACTACAAATGAATCTAAAACTATAAAAGATTTCGAAAAAATATTAATCAATGCTACTAATTCAAATATTGTTATAAATAAAAAATATAAAGCATTAGCAAAAAAATATCATATACAATTAGATGAAAATGAACAAACATTTATTTTAGAGAATAAAAAGATTTTGGTAACTTATAAGAAGGATAAGAATAAAAAGATAAAAATAAAAGCCAATAATTTAAATGATAAATTTATAAATACACTTGCAAATAAAGATGTATTAACAGGAGGTACAGTTGTTTTAATTGCTTCTGGAGATGAAAATAATATAGAAGGAAAAGTTATTTTAAATGAGAATAAAATCAAAAATATGTCTGTAATAACAAATGTAATAACTTTAATAAATACTTCTCCTGCACTTATTAATCCCTTGTTAGCACTACCTTCAATAGCTTCAATGGCATCAAATAAAGGTTTTGCATTAAATGGATATGAAGTAAATGATGGATATATAGATTTTACATATGATTTAGAAACTAAATTTTTAAACTTGAAAAATATTGTTACTGTTGGAAATGGTATTGATTTTGAAGGAAATCTATTGGTTGATTTAGATTCAAAAGTAATAGATGGAAAATTAAATCTAATATTTTTTAAAGGATATTCAAAAATTGTTGGAGCAATACCTTTGTTAAATTATGTAATTTTGGGTGATGAAAAAAGAGTAGAAACAGAAGTTGAATTAAGGGGAACTTTAGAAAATCCAAAAGTAAAGTCAAATATAGCAAAAGATTCTGTAAATGCACCAGTAAATGTTATAAAAAGAATTATTAAATCACCATTTAAAATCTTTGAGTAGAAGAGAACTTCTACTCATTTCTAAGTACATCTATAACGTCAATTTTAGTTGCTTTTTTTGCTGGATAATAAGAAGATAGTGTTACAATTATTGCCGCTCCAATTACAATAGAAATAAAATCAATTGTATCTAAATCTAAAGGTAGTTTTGATGTACCATAAACATCAGCTGGAAGAGAAATGATTTCAAAAGTATCTAATAGCCACATTCCAAAAAAGCCTAGAATTACTCCAACTATAATTCCTGAAAAACCTATAATTGTTCCAAGTTTTAAAAATATTCTTTTTATCTCTTTCGCACTTGCACCCATAGATAAAAGTAGGGCAATTTCTTTTCTTCTACTCATAACTGTCATTAAAAGTGAAGAAATGATATTTAATGAAGCTACTAAAATAATTAGCATTAAAACTATAAAAAGAGCTTTCTTTTCCATTTGCATTGCAGCAAAAAAGTTTCCATTTTGTTGCCACCAGCCAACTATCCCAACTCCTTCATCTTTTAAAAAATCTCTTAATTTTTCAATATCCTTAAAAGCATCTTTTGAATATACATGTATTCCATCGTATTGATTTGACTCTTTTTGTAAAATAGTTTGTAAAGACTCAATTGAAGTATAAATATAAGCTTTATCATAAGCATGTAGCCCTGAGCTAAATGAACCTTGATATTTAAATCTTTTCATTTTTGGCATCATAGAAAAACCACTAGGATTTAATGAGGTAAAATATAGTGTTACTTTATCCTCTTTTAATAAAAATAGTTCATCTTTTATACCTTCACCAACAATAATATCGTATTTGTTTAAAGTTAAATTTTTTACAGCTTTTTCATAAATTGAGTTTATTTTTGCTTCTTTTTCTTGATTTACACCAAAAATAACAGCACCACTCATTTTATCTCCACTTTGTACAATTGCTTGAGATGTAAGATATGCGGAAAATTTTAGGTTTGGAAAGTTTTTTTCAAGTTTAGTTAGAAGTTCTGTATTTACACTATTTTGATACTTAGAATATATTGAAAGAGGGTAGTTCATTGTAAAAAGTTTTTTTTCAAACTCTTTTGCTGTGCCATTCATAATAGCCATTGTAATAATTAATACCATTACACCAATAGCTACACCAATAAATGCCAAAATGGCACTTACTGATATAAAAGGATTTTTTTTATCAAATCTAAGATATTTTTTTACAATAAAATTTACTAATTTTTTATTCAAATTAGTTTCCTGCTACTAAACCTCTTTTAGGTCCACTCTTTCCGCAACAGTTTTTGTATTTTTTACCAGAACCACAAGGACAAGGCTCATTTCTAGCTATTCTTTTCTCTTTTTTTTCTATTTTTGTTTCTTCAAAATTTGTTTGAAGATTTTCATTAGCTTCTTCCATCTCAGCTCTCATTTTTTCAATAGCTTCTTGTTCTTTTTGTGCATCTTCTTGACTTTGAAGTTGAATAGTAAAAAGAACTTTAATAATCTCATGTTTAATTGATGCAATTAAATCAATAAACATGTTATATGACTCTTTTTTATACTCAACAAGTGGGTCTTTTTGATTGTATCCTCTAAGTCCAATACCAGTTTTAAGAGTATCCATAGAGTATAAATGTTCTCTCCATGCATTATCTAAGATTTGTAAATATAAGATTCTTTCAATTTCACTTTTTTGTTCTGGTGCTGCAATACTCATTTTATCTTCATAAATTGTTTTAATCATATCAGTAAGTTTATTTTCTAACTCTTCATATGAACTACTTACAATATCATCTTTTTCAACAACTAAATTTAATTCTTCTTTTAATCTTTGAACAACAAAATCATAATTGAAGTCTTCTGCTGGCATACCATCAATTATCTCAGCTTCACTTAATAAGTTTTGAACATATTCAGCTCTATTTTCTTCAAGTTTACTTGAAATATCAAACTCAGGGTCTAATAGTTCATCTCTAAATCTATAAATAACTTTTCTTTGTTCATTTGCTACATCATCATACTCTAGTAGATGTTTTCTACTCTCAAAGTGCATTGATTCCACTTTTTTCTGTGCATTTTCAACGGCTCTTGTAACCATCCTAGACTCAATATGTTCTCCTTCTTCAATACCAAGTCTATCCATGATATTACTTATTTTATCACTTCCAAAAATTCTAAGTAGGTTATCTTCTAATGATAAGTAAAATTGTGATTCACCAACATCCCCTTGACGTCCTGATCTACCTCTTAATTGGTTATCAATTCTTCTACTTTCATGTCTTTCTGTACCAATAATTGCTAGTCCACCTAATTCTAGTGTCTCTTTAGTAAGTTTAATATCAACTCCACGACCTGCCATATTTGTAGCAATTGTTACAGCACCTTTTTCACCAGCTTTTTCAATAATTTTTCCCTCTTTTTCGTGTTGTTTTGCATTTAAAACTGTATGAGGAATTTTCTCTTTTGTTAGTAGTGAATGAAGAAGTTCTGATTTTTCAATTGATGCAGTACCAACTAAGACAGGTTGTCCTTTTTTATTGTACTCTTTAATTTTTGCACAAACAGCATTGAACTTTTCTCTTTCACTTTTATAAATTAAATCATTTTTATCAAGTCTTGCAATTGGCACATTCGTAGGAATAGATACAACATCTAAATTATAAATTTCTGCAAATTCAGTTGCTTCTGTTTGTGCAGTACCAGTCATACCAGCTAGTTTATTGTACATCCTAAAGTAGTTTTGAAATGTTACATCAGCAAGTGTTTGAGACTCTTCTTGGATTTCAACTCCCTCTTTAGCTTCTAGTGCTTGATGAAGTCCATCACTAAATCTTCTACCTTCACTTAATCTTCCTGTAAACTCATCAACAATAATTACTTCATTGTCTTTTACTACATAATCAACATCTTTCTCAAAAATATAGTTGGCTTTTAAGGCTTGGTCAAGGTTATGTGATAGCATTGCATTCTCTAAAGAGTACATGTTTTCTACACCATAAAGTTTTTCAGCTTTTGCAATACCTTGCTCTGTTATTAAAATAGTTCTATTCTTTTCATCAACTGTAAAATCACCTGTTGAGTATGGTTTTTCATCAGGAGATTTTGGCTCAATTAATTCACCTTTTTCTAATTGTAAGGCTATTTGATTTGATTTTACATAGTCTGCATTTTTGTGGTTTGCAGGTCCAGAAATAATAAGTGGAGTTCTTGCTTCATCAATTAAAATTGAGTCAACTTCATCTACTATAACAAAGTTATGTCCTCTTTGAACTTTCTCTTGAATATCTAAAGTCATATTTGATCTTAAGTAATCAAATGCAAACTCATTATTTGTACCATAAGTAATATCACAATTATATTGCTCTTTTCTTTCTAAATCATCTTTAATTTCACCTAAGATAACACCTACACTAAATCCAAAAAAGTTATAAAGTTTTTCTAGCTCCTTAGCATCCCTTTGTGCAAGATAATCATTTACAGTTACTACATGTACACCTTTTCCTGTCATCGCATTTAAAATTACAGGTAAAGTTGCAACTAAAGTTTTACCTTCACCTGTTTTCATCTCTGCAATTCTTCCATCATGTAGTACCATACCACCAATTAACTGCACATCAAAGTGTCTCATACCTAAGATTCTTTTACTTGCCTCTCTTGTTAGGGCAAATGAGTCATTTAAAACATCATCTAAACTCTTTTCTTCATTTATTACAGATTGTTTTAACTCTTCGAAACTTTTTTGTAAAGCTTCATCACTTAGATTTTCATATTTACTTTCTAGGGCTGTAATAGCATTTGCTCTTTTCTTATATCTTTTTACTTCTCTATCGTTTTTATTACCAAATATCATTGCAAACACATTTAACATAAAATAAATTCCTTTTCGTTATAATCACGTAGATTATATAAAAATTAAGGTTAAAGTATGTTTTATAGATTTATTTTTCTTTTAGGAGTTTTTACTCTTACTTTTAGTTTTGCAAATGTATTTAAAAATATTAAAAGTTTTAAAGCTGATTTTATACAAACTATAAAAAATAGCTCAAACAGTAATATTGAGTATAAAGGGGAAGTTTTTATTAAAAATAGTGGTAAGGTTTTATGGAAATATAAAAAACCAATTATTAAGAATGTTTATATAAATGAAAATTTTGCAATTATTGATGAACCTGAGTTAGAACAAGCAATTTTTACCTCTTTAGATAGTAAAATAAATTTGATAAAACTTTTAAATGGTGCTAAAAAAATTACGACAAATAAGTATAAAGCAAAACTTTATGAAACAGAGTATGAAATAGTAGTAAAAAATGATAAAATATCAAAAATTTCTTATATTGATGAATTGGAAAATCAAGTCTTAATAACTTTTTCAAATATTGAACAAAATATCCAATTGAAGGATAGTTTATTTAAATTTACTGCTCCTAAATATTATGATATTATAAGAAAATAAAGAAAACTTGGATAAAATTTGCAAATATTAGGTACAACAGACGATAGCTTTAAAAAAGAGGAAAGTCCGAGCTGCTGTGAAGTATGGTTCCATTTAACGAATGGCTAGAGTAATCTAAGGGAAAGTGCAACAGAGAATAGACCGCCCATTTTGGGTAAGGGTGAAACGGTGAGGTAAGAGCTTACCAGACTTTTGAGCAATCTTAAGTGCTTTGTAAACCCAACCTGCAGCAAGAAGAGTGTGGTATTAACTTCACATTATTGCTCTTCGCTTGAGTGTTAAAGTAATTTAACAAGTAGATAAATTATCGTCAAAAACAAAACTCGGCTTATGGTGTACCTAATACTTAATTAAACACTTTTTGATATAAAGAAGTATAAGGATATTTACCTTCTATATTTTTAACTTCTAAATAGACTTTTTGTTTTATATATGAACATAGTTCTTCTCTTTGTTTAGATGGGTTGGCGTTATATAAACCTACACACAAAGCATATGAGTCTGCTAATGCTTGAATTCTAATTTTTCTTTGTTCATATTGAACCAACTCTTTTTTTACATTATAAGAGAAAAATTCAACAAATAAATAAGCAAGTGCAAAACCTATAAAAGAGGATATTAATACTATTTTTAAATATTTTTTAGTCATATGTAATAATACAAAAAAATTCTATATATTAATATTAAGTTGTATATTTATATAAATATAGATAAGATACTTTAATGATTATTTTAAAGAAGTTTAAATGAAAAAGTTATTTATAAAAGCTAATTTGATTTTAGTTGCTGTATTGTTTACAGCATGTACTCAAAAAGTAAACCACTTAAATACTTCAAATAGTAATGATTTTATGGTTGCAAAAAAGTATTGTGTAGATGCTAAGGTTTTTTATGACTATTCAAAAAAGCAAATCAATGAACTTTTAGAAAAAGAGGTAAGACAAGATGTTTTATTTCAGTTTTTAGATGAAAATAGTGTTACTAAAAATGATTCTTACGAAGAGTTTTTCCCAAAAGAGAGAGTAAAAATAGATAAAAAAGTTAACTATTTTACAGATGACTATGAAAACTATTGTATAGAGTTTGAAGCAAGAGTAAAAAATCCAGAATTCTTCTTCAATGATATAAATTTAGAAGAGTATTCAAGACAAAACTCAACTATTTAGTTTTTTGTCTCTTTGTTCTCTAAAAATATTTAAAAATTCTTCTCTTTTATATAATACTGCTCCTAAATCAAACTTATACTTCATATAAGGGTGTCCTAAGTTCCAAAAATTGAATCCTTTTTCTTCTAAATATTGTGCTAGTAAAACTAATTGTAGTTTTCCATAATTATTAAATTTTCTTTTTTTACTGCTAAAACCACTTAAACTAGTATAAACTTTGCCTATTCTATATCCAATTTCACCTGCAATAATCTCATTTGATTCTTTATCTTTTAAACTACATGTAAGTAGTTCAAAATCAATACTCCCTTGATAATTTTCTAAATTTAAAAGAGTATTTTTATACTCTTTTACAATCCACGAGTCAAGATGGTATTCATTGATTTTGTTAATTATTGTTTTAAAATCTTTATTTACACTAAATTCATAATCTTTTTTATCTAATAATTTTTTTACTTTTTTAGAAATATGCAAATTCTCAAAATGTAAAACTGCATAATCAAACTGCATTTCAGGTAAAATAACAAAAAGTTCATTTTGTTCAAAGGATATACTTATAAATCCTTCATATGCTGCTTTTATATAAAAATCAATAGAAAAATCATCACTATAATAGTAGTTTTTTCTATTGTTATTACAAATATAATTTATTGTTAATTCATTGTTTAAACAATCTTGTGTAATATAATCAATAATATTGTATCCTTTATATTAACTGTTTTTTCACAAACTCTAAATAGTGACCTTCTTCATTTTCTAACTCTTCATGTGTTCCTTTTTGAACAAGGACTCCATTATCTAAAACATAAATAATATTTGCATTTTTTACTGTGCTTAATCTATGTGCAATTGTAATAACTGTTTTATCTTTTAATATAGGTTTTAACTCTTCAAAAAGTTTAGCTTCTGTATGAACATCCAAAGCCGAAGTTGACTCATCAAAGATTACAACTTTTGGATTTGCTATTATCATTCTTGAAATAGATAATCTTTGTCTTTGTCCTCCACTTAATCTAACACCATGTCTTCCTACAATTGTATCTAAGCCATTGGGCATTTTTTTTATATCATCTTCTAATTGGGCAATTTTTAAGGCTTTATATATATCTTCATCTTTTATAGTATCATTTCCCATAGTGATATTAAATCTAAGTGTATTATTGAAAAGAATAGGCATTTGTAAAACTAAAAATATAGACTCTCTTAATGATTGTTTATCTATATTTTCAATACTTATTCCATCATAAAGTAGTTCTCCTTTAGATTTTGAATAAAAACTAGCAATTACTTGAGCTAAAGTAGTTTTTCCACTACCACTTGCTCCTATTAATGCAACTTTGTCTTTTGCTTTTATATCTAAAGATATATCTTTTAATGTATCTTTATCTTTTGTGTAAGAAAAATATAGGTTTCTTAATTGAATATGTAAACCATCATTAGCTGGAAGTTTTTTATTAGAGTTTGTTTCTACTTTTAAATCTAAAATTTTGTTAATTCTTTTTAAAGCAGTCTTTGCTTGTGCATAAGAGTATTGCATTGATAAAATATCTTGCACAGGTGTCATTATAAACCAAATATATCCAAACATTGCAAACATCATACCTATACTTAAATCACTATAAGCAACCATTACAAGTCCAGATGCTCTTAATATTTCAAATGCAGCTAGAAAAATAGTAAAAGAGAATCTTTCATAAGCTATACTTTTATAATTAAACTCATTTGAAGTATCTTGTACATCTTTTGCTTTTTTTATACTTGTATTAAAAAACTCTTTTTCTTTATTGCTAGCTTTAATTTGTCCAAAAAGTTCTAATACTTCTGCTATATTTTCTTGAAAATTTTCAATTGCATTATTCTCTTCTTTTTTTAAAGTTCCAACACTTTTAGCTATTTTTTTAGAAATTAGCATAATGATTGGTTGAATAAAAAGTATCATTAATCCTAAGATTGGATGAATTGCAATAAGTACAATTGATACTGCAATTAGAGTTAAAACAGAAGCAACAAATTTACTTGCACTTGTAATAATAAAGTTATCAAGTGTATTTACATCAGTAACTAAGTTTGCACCTATTGCACCACTTCCAAGTGTTTCATACTCATTCATAGATACAATTTTTAAATGGTTTAAAAGTTTTTGCCTAATTTTAAAAGTGATAAATTTACCAAGAGATGTAAAAATTTTAGTAATTATTGCACTAAATATAAAATGTATAAATCTTAATAAAATAACACTAATGGTTACAAGAACAATATAATAAAAAGCATTTCCATCTCCAAAAAGTTCATCTATACTATTTACAAAAAAAGCTGGTTTATTTAAAAGTACTTCATCTACAAGTGCAGGAAGCATTAAAGGAATAGGAATACTAATTAATATTGCAATAATAGTAATTATTTGTCCTATAATTAAAGGTTTTCTTTTTTCAAGAAGTAGTTTCCATATATATTTAAAAGTAATTTTTTCTGTCATAATCTATCCATATTTTTAATAATATCTTTTACAATAAAAATATTAAATAGATTATTAAAAAAACTATCTATATTTATATAGTATAAAAGCCTAAGCTTTTACACTATTGTAAATCAAACTTATACTCTTTTACAATACTTACAACATCATTAGAGATTTTATTTGTTTGCCTTGCAATATCATTTGTTTTGTCTGCTATTGTTGCATTTTCTTGAGTAAATTTATCTAATTGATTAACCGCATCTGCTATTTGTGTCATACCTATTGTTTGCTCTTTAGCTGCATTTGTAACATCATCTATAAGTTTATTTGTATCATTGATTTTTTCTTCTAACTGATTAAAA
Organism: Malaciobacter halophilus; assembly: GCF_002837275.1. GTDB lineage: Bacteria > Campylobacterota > Campylobacteria > Campylobacterales > Arcobacteraceae > Malaciobacter > Malaciobacter halophilus. Next base: position 9,744 of record NZ_NXIF01000087.1, read on the forward strand.
CCTTCAATCATAGAAGAACTAATTTGCTTACCTTCATTTGCTTTAAGTGTAGCAGTTTCAACAATTCTTTTTATTTCAGTAGCAGCCTCAGCACTTCTACTAGCTAAGTTTCTAACTTCTTGTGCAACAACTGCAAAACCTTTTCCAGCTTCACCTGCTGTTGCTGCTTCAACAGCTGCATTTAGTGAAAGGATATTTGTTTGAAATGCTATTTGGTCAATTACCAAAATGGCCTCATTAATATCAGTAACTTGTTCATTTATTTCATCCATAGAATTAACTGTTTTTGAAGCTAAACTTTTACCTGTTTGAGCAGATTTTTTAGTTTCAGATGAGATTGATAACATCTCTTGTGCTTTTTCATTAGTATTTTTAATATTACTTGTAATCTCTTCTATACTTGCAGCTGTTTCTTCTAAGCTAGCAGCTTGACTTGTCGCATTTTTACTAATAACTTCAACATTTTGTGATAATTCATTTGAACTGTGTTCTAATTTTGTTCCATCTTGATTGTTTTGATTAAGCATTTTTGTAATCATTGCATTTAATTGCATTACTTCATTACCAATTTTACCACAAGTTTTTGTATCAAGTTTTTTTGTAAAGTCATAATTTGAGTAACTTTCTAAAACTGAACTTAGATTATTTATATTTGCACCTACTAAGTTTTGAAGAGTTTGTAGCATATCATTTAATAGATTTTTTAATTCATTTAAAGATTGTGAATCACTACTTTGTGTAACTCTTTTTTCAAAAATACCTTTATTTACAAACTGAACAATATCTTTAACATTATCAATAAGTTTAGCATCTTGTTCCATGATTTTTTGTGTTTTTTCAATATTTTCATTAACAACAATAGACATTTTTCCTATTTCATCATTAGATAAAACTTCTAATTTCTCAGCTTCATTTGACTCTTTATTTAAAAATTTAAAAAACTTCAAAAGCCCATCTTGGAATTTAGCTATTGGACTAATGATTAGTTTGTTTGAAATGAAAACAAATAGTAAAGATATTATAACAGCTACAATTACTGATAATAAAATTGTATTAATAATTACTGCATTAATCTCTTCATTTGTTGATTTTTTCATTGCATCAATCTCTTTTTGTACATTATCTACATATGCTCCTGTACCAATAATCCAATCCCACTTTTTAAATCTTTGAACATATGAAAATTTAGGTTGTGCACCTTCTACCCCTGGTTTAGGCCAAGCATATTTTACCAAACCACCTTTATCATTATTGTTTGCAACTTTTACAATATCTTGATAAATTAAAACACCATTAGGGTCTTTTAAATTTGTTAAATCTTTTCCTACATTTTGGGGTTTTGTAGGGTGCATTACTACTACATGATTTGAGTCATTTATCCAAAAATATCCATCTTTACCATAAGTCATACTTCCAACAACCTCTTTTGCAAGTGTTTTTATCTCTTCTTCATTTGTTGGTGTAACTTTTTTTGATAGCTTCTGGACACTATTATATGCAGCTTCTACTAAGTCTTTTAACTCATTTTCTTTTATCTTATATGCCTCTTTTTCATACTTTTGAATATTTTTCTGGGAAATATCTTGAATAGAGTTTATTGAATTAACAATAATTATTGTTGATACAGTGAAAATTGTTAAAATAACTAACATTAGAAGTTTTAGTTTAATAGAGGCATTTTTCATAAGAATTCCTTTTTTTTCTTGTATAATATTTTATTATTAGTATTTTTAAACTTTACTTTAAAAAAAATTGTGTCATTTTAAGTTGATTATAATTTATATTAAAACTCATTTTTTATATATAAATTTAATTTTAAGTGAATAGAGTATAATAATTATTTTGTTAAAATATAAAAGTTTAATTCAAGGGGAATCATGCCAAATAAACTATCAAAAATAATTTTTTACATTATTCTATTTGTTTCTGTTTTATCTATATTTGTAGTAGAAGTTTTTTATACTACATATGAATATAGTTTATATAAACAGAATCTAAAAAGATTAGAAACTGAGTTTATACAAAGACAAAAACAGAATTTAAAAGCAGAAGTTCAAAGGGCAATATCTTTAATAGAGTACAATTATAGTAAAAAAGAGAAAATAATAAATCAAAATGTTAAAGAAAGAACATATGAAGCATATAATTTAGCAAAAAGCCTTTATGAAAAGTATAAAAATGTAAAATCAAAAGAACAAATAATTGAATTAATAAAAAATAGTCTTAGAAATCTAAAATTTTATGATGGATATGGATATTATGCAATTTATGCTTTTGATGGTAAAACTATAATGCATGGTGCTAATAAAGATTATGAAAATAGTTACAAGCTAAAAGATTATAAAGATATAAATGGAAAATTTACACTTAAATCAATAATTAAAATTGCAAAAATCAAAAATGAGGGCTATGTAAACTGGAGATTTTTAGACCCAATAACTAATAAAGAGGATAGAAAAAAGGGTTATTTAAAAGTATTTGAACCATATGATATGATTATTGTTACAGCAGATTACATATCAAGAATTGAAAAAGACTTAAAAAAAGAGGCTTTAGATAGAATCAGAAAAATAGAATATGCAAATGATGGATATATTTTTGTTTTTGATTTAGATGGGAATATACTTGCTCATAAATATAGTAAGCTTGAAGGTAAAAAAATATTATCTTTTAATGATTCAAAAGAAAAAAAGATTGTAAAAACACTTTTAAATAGTATAAAAAATGAAGATGAAAGTTTTATTACGTATAGTTGGAAAAGACCTAATCAATTTGAGTTCACAGATAAATTAACATATCTTAAAAAGTATGAAAAGTGGTCATGGATAATAGGTACAGGAGTATATTTAGATACTATGTATGATATTTTAGATAAACAAAAACAACTTCTTCAAGAAAAAACTTTTTATAGAATCTTTTATTCTTTATGTATTTTTATTGTTTTAATAGGGTTTATTTATTTTATAACAAG
>NZ_NXIF01000088.1 GCF_002837275.1 Malaciobacter halophilus
TGAAGCTGGTATTGGTTTTAAAACTAATTTCTCTGAGGATGTTGATTTTAGATTTGAATATAATTATGAAGGTAGAGATTCATCTTTCTCTAATCAAACTTTATCTGCTAAAATCTCTTGGAAATTTTAGTATCTTTAATCCCCCTAAAACGAAATATCTTTTTCGTTTGGGGTTTTAATCTTAATTTTTCTCTCTTGTTTCAATATACTTTTTAATAATAAATCTATTGTGGTAAATCTTTAAATAGTGGCATTGGTTCATTTAGATATTTTATTGAGTTTGAACCATAATAGAAGTTTTTCATTGCCATAGTCATATACTTAACTGCTAAGTTTTGTGGAACTTGTTCTAATTGACAAAACCTTGCAACCGTTTGCATATTTAAAAGTCTTTGATGTAAGAATGATTTTGAATTTAAAATGGAACCTTCTGTATTACAATATATATAATTTACTTTATTAAAATAAGAATAAGTATAATCATTATAAAGAATTTGATATAAAAAAAGAATATCACTATATACATTTTTATCAGTAGCAAAAGGATGCTTTAAAAATATATCTTTTCTTGCAACTAATGCATTACAATAAGCTTGAGGTGCTAAAATTAATTTTTCTAAACTTATATTATGTGCACTTCCTAATCTATCAATATTTCCAAAACATATATCTGTATCAAATTTCTGAGGTAACTGTAACAACATATCATCTGAATCAACTCTACAAATATAATCGCCTTTTGCAGTTTTAACTCCTAAATTTACTGGTGTACCATCACTTCCTGATTGTTTTTTTGTTTTTATATACTTAAATCCACTATTTTTAGCAAGTTTTACAACTTCTTTATTAGAAGAACAATCATCTACTAAAATCACTTCATATGCATTTACTTTTTTTAAAGAGTTTATACAATTTTTAAAATTCTCAATAGGAGTATTGTAAAAAGGAACAATTACAGAAATTTTCACTACAAGTCCTCCCAATTATTTTCTCTTAAAGTATTTATATAACTACTTAAATCCACTTGTGCACTCCAACCTAAACTTTCAATTTTTTTTGTATTTATAACTGAGGACATTCTGTTTCCTTTTCTTTGTGATAACATTTGAATATCATCTTTAAACATTTTAGCAACTTCTAAAACTGAATAAGATTTTTTATTTCCTATACCATATTCATCACCATAACCAAAATTCCCAACAAGAATAAGTCCTTTTATAATATCATCAATATGAGTAAAATTTCTTATTTGAGTTCCTGGGCTAACCACAGGTAAAGGGCTATTATTTTTCATCTTTTCTTTAAATATTCCTATTAAAGTAGCATATTTACCTTTGCTTATCTCTCTTTTCCCATAAACATTATAAAAATACACTATTGCATAATCAATATTAAACCAATTACCATAGTTTCTAACAAGTTCCGTATTTGAAGCCTTTGTCCATGCATATGGACTTGCACTTCTTCCTAATCCTCCATCTCCAAACTTTGTGCTACTACCAGCATATAATAGTTTACATTTTCTCTTTCTAACAAATTCTAAGACAGCAAAAGTACCATTTTTATTAGACTCCCAAACTACTTTTGTATCTTCAAAACTTTGTTCTACTCTACTATACTCTCCTAAGTGATATACTATATCAATATCAAAGTCAATTAATTTATCAATATCTTTTGTATTACCTTTAATATAGTTTACATTATTAAAATGATTTTCTTCACTCCCCGTAGAATAGTTATCTAAAGAGAATACTTCTAATGTACAATCTTTTGATAAAAATTCACATAAATGACTTCCTATAAAGCCAGCACCACCAGTTATTAATATCTTTTTTTTCATATTTTCATCTTTCAAATTTTCAAATAATATCAAATATTTTATAAATTTTAATAATTTTATTTATTGTGACTTTTGTGCGACTTTAAAATGTTATAATTATAAAAAATTAATGAGTTAAAAAAAAATAGGAGCTTATAATGAAGAATGATTATAAATCAAGATTTAAGATTTTAAAAGGAGGAAAAATATCACTTATAGTTTCTGCTTTAATTATAAGTAGCTTTACAAGTGACTTTAAAGCAGCAGAAATTGAAATTGATACAGACAATACAACACAAACTATTTCAACTAATTACTCTTCAGGAGAAGATAATGTCATACAAATTGATGCAAATGATGTTACACTTATAATAAATAAAGATGTAGAGCTAAAATCAGATGAACATGTAATTTATACTTATAATTCAATTGATAATTTATCTATTACAAATAAAGGAAATATTATTTCTGAAAATAAAAATGGGATAAATATTTCAAATAATTTATACAATAATTCATCTATAATAAATGAAGGTTTTATTAAAGGAAAAATAGGAATAGATGCTTACGGAGGTGATATTAATATAGTAAATTCAAAAGATGCTATTATTGAAGCTGAAACAGAAGGTATTAGAATTCAAGAGTCAATGCAAGGAACTAATAGTATAAAAAATCTTGGTAAAATAAATATTTCTTCTAATGGTTCAGAAGGAACTAGTGCTATTGAAGTAAAAAAAATGAATGATAATAGCTCAATTATCAATGAAGGAAATATTAATCTTAAGAATACATCTTCTGAAAATGATACTATAATAATAGGGATTAGAGCTGATTATTTAAATAACTCTTCATCTGTTATAAATAATGGAAATATAAATGATTTAAATTCTGAAAATAATTTCTCAATTGGTATTTTTGCAAAAAGTCAACAGGATAATGCAAAACTTATAAATAAAAATACAATCTTTTTTGAAAACTCAAATGCTGCAATAGGTATATTAAGTGAATATTTAGCAGAAGATACAACTCTTTCCAATGAAGGAGATATTACTGTTAAAAATAAAGAAGGAACTTTACCAAATGATTATACAAGTGGTTTATATATTATAAATATAGATAGAAATAGTAATGTAACTATTAACAATAGTGGTAAAATTACTTCTTCACAAAATGGTATTTTTATAAAAAATCCAAACCATCAAGAAGTATCATTTAAAGCTTCAACTAAAGGAGTATCTACGCCTGCAAATAAAAAAATAATCAATTCTGGTAGTATATTAGCTAATAGTTATGCAATTAAAATTATTGATACAAATTTTGAAAATTTAACAATTTCAAATGAAATAGATGCAGTTTTAAGTGGAAATATTCGTGCGTATGGTAATTCAAATAATTTATTTGAAAACCATGGAAATATATATTTAAATATAAATGATTCAAAATACTCTTCTAACTCATATGAAGATTATGAAATATTTACAAATAACTTTACTCAAAGTAAAGATGGAGTTATCCAAATAAAAGTAGATAATAGTATAGATGCAAATGATGCTAAATATTCTCAAATTTTTGTAAATGAAAATCTTACATTAGAAGATGGAACTACAGTTGATTTTAATGTTGTAAAAAACCCTAATGAAAATCTTCTTGTTGGACAAACTCTTCAAAATGTATTCTATGTTGATGGTTCTGCAACTAGTGATTATAATGTTGAAAAATTAAATATTACTGATAATAGTGCTCTTGTTAATTTTGAACCAGTTTCAACTTCATATGGACTTGATTTTAATATTGTAGAAGGTAAATCAATTGCTGATGCAACTGTACCAAATGAGTCAAATGCAGGTGATGCAGCAAGAGTATTAGATAAGATAAAAGATAGTGGTAATACTTTAGATGGATTTATCTCTGCACTTAATAGTAAAGCAACTGATAAAGAAGTTGCTCAAGCTGTTAAGGAAACTACTCCTGTTGTTGCTACTGCTT
>NZ_NXIF01000089.1 GCF_002837275.1 Malaciobacter halophilus
GATTTTATTATTGTAAATAAAAATAAATAATCTATAATTTTTTTAAAAATAATAAAATTAAAGGTTTCGGTTTTTAACTAATTGATAATAAAACTCAAATAATATGAAAATTAATCTTAAATTAATATATAAGTCCATAAAAAGTTATATATTAAAGCTCATAGATAGTTAAGAGATATTAATGTATCATCAACACTTTAATTAAGAAGAGGTGCTATGATTTTTATACTATTTTTTGGTTTGCTTGTTATTTTATTTGTGGGTTTAAATATATATGACAATATGAATTTAAATAGATTAGAAGAGTACATAAAAAAACAAGATTGCCAAACATATATCTACTCAAGGGGTTCATATAAAGCTATTTGTCAAAATGGTATTTTGATTCTTAATAATAGTTTTATAGTAGATATAAATAAAGATAAAAAAGAGATTTTATATAAAGATATAAAACAAATAGTAGTTAAAAACAATAGTATCTTATTAAATGAAACAAAGCTAGACTTTAAACACAAAAATAGTTTAGATAAATTTTATAATTTGTTACAGGATAAGTTAAACGATGAATGAAATAATTGAGTTTATTAAAGCAGAAGATGTAAGTAAAACAGCATTTTTTGCGCAACTAAAATGTACAATTGAAGAAGCAAAGATTCTTCAATATCTTACTAAAGAGTATATTAATGGAAGAGATTCCATAGTTGTAATTGATGTTTTAAGTGAATTTTATGATGTTAAAAGTTTTGAACATCTATATAAAATAGAAGAGATAAAATCATTATTAGAATTAGGTTGGCTAGTTCATAACAGTTTTGAACATGTAAAAATAAGTGATATTTCTAAGCTAGAGTTATTAAACTCAAGTGTATCTTTATCTACTTCATTTTTAAAGCTTTTAGAAGAAGGTTCATTGGAGTTTGTTCTTCCTGAAATAAAAAAATATAGTGACCATTTAGAGTATTTGCAAGACCAATTTTTTAAAATAGATTTAGCAAAGCAGTTAAATATGGTTAAAAGAAATTTTGATGAGAACTCTCCAAATAGAAATAGACTAAAATCAAAATTATTAATGTTAGAAAATAGAATTAAAGAGAGAGTAAAAGTTACAGACAAAGAGATTATGCTTGAAGATTTTTTTAAAGAGCACTCTTTAGATGAGCAAGAACAAATGATATTTTTAGCACTATTAAAAGAGGAGTACTCAGGTGGTGATGGTACAATTAGAGATATGAATTCTTTAATTGAATTAATTTCAAGTGATGATTATGAAAAAATAAAATTTAGAACACTTTTAGAAGAGAGTTCAAAGTTAGTATCAAAAAATCTTATTGACTATGATGAGGTATTAACTCCTTTTGGAGGAATTAATAGAAACTTCTTTATTCCTGATGAGATTTTATATAAAATCTCTCATCCTACAAAGAAAAAGTCAAGAAGGTCTAAATTAAAGTTAAATAGTGTAATTAAGGAACAAGATATGTTTGAACTTATTTCTACTACAAAAACTTTAGATGATGTTGTATTAAATGATAAAACAAGAGATACTTTAAACTCTTTACTAAAACAAGTGGATAAAAATGTTTTAAATAGATTAAAACAATGGGGTGTTAAAGAGAAAAGAAGAGGTATTGAAGCAAGGATTATTTTTTATGGTTTTGCAGGGACTGGAAAAACATTAACTGCATTAGCTCTTGCAAGGTCTTTAAAAAGAGAAGTATTAAGTTTTGACTGTAGTAAAATTCTTTCAATGTATGTAGGTGAGAGTGAAAAAAATGTAAGAAGTATTTTTGATACATATAAAGATTTAGTTGAAAAAACAAAATCAGAACCTATATTATTGTTAAATGAAGCAGATCAATTTTTAAGTGCAAGAAGTAGTAGTTCTAATAGTGGTAGTGAAAAGATGCATAACCAAATGCAAAATATTTTTTTAGAACAAATTGAGAGATTTGACGGAATCTTAATAGCTACAACAAACCTTTTAGAATCTATTGATACAGCATTTTCAAGAAGATTTAATTATAAAATTGAGTTTAAAAAACCAAATGAAAAACAAAGAGAAGAGTTATGGAATAAACTTCTTCCCTCAAAACTTCCTTTAAGTGATGACTTTGATTTACAAGAGTTATTAAGTTATGAGTTAACTGGTGGACAAATAGAATTAGTTATTAAAAATACAGCTTATAAAGTTGCATTAGAAGAGGAACCTATTTTTACAATAGAAGCTTTTAAAGAGCAGATTCAAAAAGAGTTAAAAGGTAACTTTGATAGT
>NZ_NXIF01000090.1 GCF_002837275.1 Malaciobacter halophilus
GGAGTAAAAATGAGTTATATAACAAATGAGAGATTAGAAGAAGCAGATAAAGAGATATACTCTTATGTAAAAGAAGAGTTAAAAAGACAAACAAATCATTTAGAGATGATTGCAAGTGAGAACTTTACAAGCCCAGCTGTTATGGAAGCTATGGGTTCAGTTTTTACTAACAAATATGCAGAAGGTTATCCATATAAAAGATATTATGGTGGTTGTGAATTTGCTGATGAAGTAGAACAATTAGCTATTAATAGAGCTTGTGAAATTTTTGATTGCAAATTTGCTAATGTTCAACCTCACTCTGGAAGCCAAGCAAATGGCGCTGTTTATGCTGCTTTATTAAAAGCTGGAGATAAAATCTTAGGTATGGATCTTTCTCATGGTGGACACTTAACTCATGGTTCAAAACCATCTTTCTCTGGTAAAAACTATTCTGCATTCTATTATGGTGTTGAATTAGATGGTAGAATTAACTATGACAAAGTTTTAGAAATTGCTAAAATTGTTCAACCTAAAATTATTGTTTGTGGTGCAAGTGCTTATGCTAGAGAAATTGATTTTAAAAAGTTTAGAGATATTGCTGATGAAGTTGGTGCTTATCTTTTTGCTGATATTGCACATATTGCTGGTTTAATTGCAGCTGGTGAACATATGAGTCCTTTCCCTTATGCGCACATTGTTACTTCTACTACTCACAAAACTTTAAGAGGTCCTAGAGGTGGTATTATTTTAACTAATGATGAAGATATTGCTAAAAAAATTAATTCTGCAATCTTCCCTGGATTACAAGGTGGTCCTTTAGTTCATGTTATTGCTGCTAAGGCTGTTGCTTTTAAAGAGATTTTAGACCCTAAATGGAAAAGCTATGCTAAACAAGTTAAAGCTAATGCTAAAGTTTTAGCTGATGTTTTAATTAATAGAGGTTATGATATTGTTAGTAATGGTACTGATAACCATTTAATTTTAGTATCTTTTTTAAATAAAGATTTCTCTGGTAAAGATGCTGATGCTGCTCTTGGTAGAGCTGGTATTACTGTTAATAAAAATACAGTTCCTGGTGAAACTAGAAGTCCTTTTGTTACTTCTGGTATTAGAATTGGTAGTGCTGCACTTACTACTAGAGGTATGAAAGAAAAAGAGTTT
>NZ_NXIF01000091.1 GCF_002837275.1 Malaciobacter halophilus
GTTACTATCATTTAGAGCACAAAAGAATCTAAAAACCCATGTGTTAAATGATGAATATAAACATATAGAGAATAACTCAAAACTATTAGTAGAAAATGATAAAGAAGAGACAATACAAAAAGACTCAATCATAACAGTTGGAGAAGAAGAAAGAAAAAGTATTAAAGCAAATAAGATTTTAACTGTTGAGAAAGAGTCTATTACTACTATTAAAAATGATTGTGAAGAACACTATAAACAAAACCTAGAAACACTAATAAAACAAGATGAAAAGACATATTTAGAAAGAGATGTAGAACTTAGAATCAAAAATATCTTGCATAAATATATTCAAAAAGATGTATCAGATAAATACTTGCAAAATCTATTTGTAAAAATAGGAAAAGAGCTAAGAGTTGATATAGAAGATGGCTTTCATCTAAATACAAGTGATTTAAAAGTACAAGCTTCAGATAACTGCTTACTTGATGGAAGTGATGGTATAAGCTTTAAATGTGGAAGTAATATCCTAACAGTAGATGCAAGTGGCATTCACTTTAATACCTCAAACTTTGTGGATAATAGTGCTAATGGTGGGGTTAATGTTGAAGATGTAGTAAAAACAGAGATACCAAAACCACTATATGAAAAAGTAAGAGTAGTTGAACTAATTCCTACAATTACAAAACAAGATGAGATAACACAAGTTTTAGAGTATGAAGCTATTGTTGAGAAGTTTTATAATGGTGTTTGGAGTAAAACTACTGATTTAACT
>NZ_NXIF01000092.1 GCF_002837275.1 Malaciobacter halophilus
AAACTTTATTTACTTTAATTGAATTAATATAAAGTGAGTTATCAAAACTCTTTTTACTTTTATAAAAATTGTAGTTTTTTAATAAATATTTATTTGTATTAAAAGTAGTGCTTTTAATACTACAAGCTGTAAAAAAGATTGTTAAAATAAGTAATAAAAAAATATTTTTCATCTATTCTCCTGGACCAAATTCTATTTTCTCTTTTTTGAAAATAATATCACTTGGATTTTGTTTTAGTTGTTCGATTAACTCTTCACTTTTTATTAAAGTATCTTCAAGCTGAAGTAGAACACTATTTAAATTCTCTAAACTATTTTTTGAGATACTTTTTATATCAAAACTTCCTTTTTCCATCTCTTGTACTACTTTTTTAGATAATTCCATCACTTTTGCAGCAGAGAGTTTTACTATAATTGCAGACTCTTTCATTGTATCAAAAGAGCTTTTACTAGAGATTGATAAAGAGTTTATATTATTTAATATATTAGTGAGTTGTTTCTCTTTATTTAGAATATATTTTGTAATTTTATCACTATTTATCGCAGTGTTTTTACTTGCATTTAAAAGTTCTTGAAAATTATGTAAATTTTTTTCATTAAATAGTTTTCTTGTTTGTATTAATAAAAGTGATAGTTGTTTAGAAATATCTTCACTTGAATTTTCTAAGTTTGTTAAAACAGAGATTTTTGATTTGATGATTTTTTTACCATCTTTATTTTCTTTAAGTAAAGAGGAGTTTTTACTTCCTCCTTTTAATTCAATATATTTTAAACCAGTTAAACCAAGTGTTCCTAAAGTTGCAAAATTATCCTCTTTTATTGGAGTTTTGTGTTTTACTATAATATCTACTTGTATCTCTTCTGAATTTTTTGGATTGATTTTTATATTTTGTACACTTCCTACTTCTACTCCCTTAAATTTTACCGGAGAATCAATATTTAGCCCAGAGACTGACTCTTTTATATATATAGTATAACTATCTGGTTTTGAAGCTACAAAGGCATATTTCCCTAGCCAAAAAATAAAAAAAAGTAGCAGAGTAAATAAAGTTATTACAAAAACTCCAATTTTGAAGAAATTAACTTTAGTTTGCATAACTATCCTTTAATGTTAAAAAATTTTTTGTTACTTCATCTTTACTATTTAAAGCCTCATTTATTGTTCCATAAAAGTGAATTTTAGAATCTTTTAAAATAATAAATCTATCAAGTGTAGATTTAATTGTATCTAAATCATGTGTAATAATAATTACTGTTAAATTTAGTGTTTGGCTTAATTTTTTTATTAGTTTATTAAACTCAATTGTACTTTGAGGGTCTAGTCCACTTGTTGGCTCATCTAAAAAAAGAATTTTTGGTTCACTTGCAATTGCCCTTGCTAAAGCAACTCTTTTTTTCATTCCTCCACTTAATTCAGAAGGGTATAAATTGGCTGTATTTGGTTCTAATCCAACCATATTTAAAGTTGTTAATGCAATTTTATTTATTAAATCTTTTGGAAGTTTAGTATACTCTTTTAATATAACTTCAATATTTTCAATTACTGATAAAAATGAGTATAATGCACCAAACTGAAATAAATATGAGAATTGAAGTTTTAACCTTTCTTCTTCTTTTAAAGTTAAGTTATTTAGATTTTTATTAAGAAGTTTTATTTCTCCTTCTTGAATTTTTTGAAGCATTACAATTTGTTTAACAATTGTTGTTTTTCCAGAACCACTCCCTCCTAAAATTCCAAATATTTCATTCTTTTTTATATTAAAACTTATATTATCATGAATAACTCTATTGTTAAATTTTGTTGTTAGGTTATTAATCTCTATGATATTCATTATAAACCACTTTCAGTTAAAATTACAGAAAAAATTGCATTCAAAGCAATTACTGTGAAAATTGCATTTACAACACTTATTGTAGTATATTTTCCAATACTAGTAGTATTATTTTTTACTTGAAATCCTCTATAACAACCAATTACAGCAATTGCTACTCCAAAAAAGATAGATTTAACAATACCAATTATTAAATGTCTTACTTCAACTTCTTCATACATTCTATTTATAAACTCTGTATATGTAATATTTAAATCAATATATGCAACTATCATTCCAGAACCAACTGCAATAATATCTGCAAAAAATACTAGTAAAGGAAGAGCTATAAATAAAGCAAAGACTCTAGGTAGTGTTAGAAAAATCATTGGTTCAAACGCCATTGTTTTCATGGCATCAATCTCTTCTGTGATTTTCATTGCTCCAATTTGTGCAGTATAAGAGCTAGCTGTTCGTCCAGCTATAACTATTGCTGTTAAAAGAGGTGCTATTTCTCTAAACATGGTAATGCAAATCATCTCAACAATGAATATATTTGCACCAAATTTTTCAAGTTGAACTGCCCCTTGGTAGGCTATTACTATACCTACTAAAAAAGAGGTTAGAGTTATAATTGATAAAGCACTAATTGCCGAGGCATCTATATATTTAAGCATCTCTTTAAATCTAATTTTTTTTGGATTAAAAAGTGAAAAAATAAAGTAATAAGAGAGTTTTCCTAAGAAATTAATAAACTGTTTTATCTCTTTATAGTTTTCAAATGTATTTTTTCCAATAACTTCTATAAAAGAGTTATCTTTTTGCTTATTATTTTCAATTTTATCAAGATAGTATTTTTTATAATGTTCATATAAAGTTTTGAATTTATCTATATTGTTTAGTTTAATACCTTCTTTTTCTAAAGAGATTAGATATATTATTGAACAAGAGTCTATTGAAGTTAAATTTTTAAGCTCTAAAGTAGATATTTTATTTTTTTTTATATAGTTTACTAATGGAACTAAAGTAGATTTATTTAGTTCTCCTATGAGTTCAATTTTATTATTTATTGAGTAAAAATTAAAATTGAAGTTTTTATTTTTCAAGCTCTAACCTTTTTATGTATTAGAGCTATTCTATAATCTTTTCACTAAAGAAAAGATATAGAATATTATTTTATTGTAGATTATTTTACGATGAAGTATTCGTCATTGTGATAAATTATATCATCAATTGCAATAACTTTTTTTTCATTATCAAAAGAGAAATCATAGATTTTATCAGTTTTAAAATCATTACTTATGTTGATTAAATATCCTTGAGATTCAAGAGCATATAAAGAAGTTCCATAAGCTAAAGCATAAAACTTAGCATATTTATATTTTCTTCTATCTTGAATATTCAAAGAGATATCTGTTTTTATAATTTGTCCATCAATTGTTGCTATATAAATATCTTGCTCATGTGCTATAATATCTCTAATATTGTACTGTTTTAAGTTTACAACACCTGCTCCAACTGATACTATTTTATTTGAACTTGCAGCTATTAAAGTATCATTTACAACATCTAGAAAAATAATATTATTAAATTTACTATCAGCATCAACTACAATAGTTCTAATAACTTTTTTTGTTTTTGCAGAAACAACAATTACTTTTCCATCTAAAGTTGGAAATAGAATTAAGCTTCCCATATAGTATGGATTTGCAATTCTTGTATCATTTGCTAATGATTTTGAGTAATACTCTTTCATTAAGATTTTTTTGCTATTTATGTCATAAAGAGCAATTGAATTATCCATGAAAACAAGAGATAAAATATTATTATTTAATGATGCTGCAACTACACCTGTAGAAAATTCATGTTCTGTTTTATTTAGCAGTATTTTACCTAAATAGTTAGTTGAGATTACAGTGTCTTCACTTAAGTTAATAAACTCAAAACCTTCTGGAAGCTTAAAGTTTGAAACACCTTTTTTTGTAATAATTTCACCATTATCTAAAGTTGCACCAACTTTATTAAATGATTTAATATCATCACTTAATTGGGCACTGTTTGATTCATAATCACCTAAAGTGTCTTCAACTTCAAAATATTTTTTACTAGAACAACCAGTAAAAATAAAAAGTGAAGTAAGTAGTATTAAGAAATATTTCATAGATTTTTCCTTCTATTTTGTAAGTAAATAGTGATTTAATATTCTCACTAATTCATATGCTTTTGACTCTTTTGGAATAAGCTTTAATGTAACTTTTGCATCTTCAAATTTTCCATCTTTAGCTTCAATTAGAGCTTTATTAAAAAGTGCAAACTCTTTAAGTAAAAAGTTACTATCCATAGAAACATCATTTAGTTTATTAAGATTTTGCTCTTTTAATGCGTTTTGATATTTACTTAAACTATTAAAAAATAGTACATCAACATTAGTTGATTCACCAGTTTGTTTAGCTTTTAAGTATAAAGCCATATTGTATAGTTTTTTATTTGTTTCTTCTAAAGTTTTTAATGCTTCTTTATTATCCACATCATTTAAGATTTTATTAAATGCAATATTTGCTTTAATTTTATTTTGTTCGTCAAGATAGTTTTTTACACTAAGACCGATAACTGCTATAACTATGATTGTAATAGCTGCAATTAATAGTGTTTTATTTTTCTTGTAAAATCTCTCTACTTTTACGAAGCTTTCAAGAAATTTCTCTTCACTATTTAGTTCATTTTTTACAAAATCCACATTCTCTTTTAAACTCATAAATTTCCTTTTCAAAAATTAGTCATTATGTTACAAAAATTTTCATAAAACCTTACTTTTATAAAAAATTGAATATAATACAACTCTTATACAAATGAAAAGGTTAATAATGAAGAAATTTCTATTGGCTTCATCTTTTGCTTTAGTGTTTTCACAAGCGCTATTTTCAAAAGAGCAAAAAGAAGAGTTAACGCAAAGTAGATTCGAATCATTAACTAAACTAACACAAGTTATTGGTACAGTTGAGAAGTACTATGTTGATGATGTTAAGCTTCAGGAGATTGTAAATAAAGCAATTAAAGGTTTAATGCAAGAGCTAGATGCTCACTCAACATTTTTAGATAAAAAATCTTCAAAAGAGATGTCTATTCAAACAAACGGAGAGTTTGGTGGTTTAGGTATTACAGTTGGGATGAGAGATGGTGCATTAACTGTTATCTCACCAATAGATGATACACCTGCATATAAAGCAGGAGTAAAATCAGGGGATATTATTTTAAAAATTGATGATAAATCAACACTTAATATGACTTTAAATGATGCTGTTGGTCTAATGAGAGGGAAACCTAAAACAGATATAGATTTAACAGTAGTTAGAAAAGGTAATAATAAACCTATTAAAATCACAATTACAAGAGATATTATAAAAATACAATCGGTTTTTTCAAAAGCAATTGATGATGATTTATTATATTTAAGAATTTCAAGTTTTGATAAAAAAGTTACAGAAAAATTAAAAACTGCAATTAAAAAGCACTCAAAAATAAAAGGAATTATTTTAGATTTAAGAAATAATCCAGGTGGTCTTTTAAGTCAAGCTATTTCAGTTACAGATATTTTTGTAGATTCAGGTGTAATTGTTTCACAAAAAGGTAGAGATGCAACTGATGAAGAGAAATATTATGCAAAATATACAAATACATTAACTGATGTTCCAATGGTAGTTTTAGTTAATGGTGGAAGTGCAAGTGCTAGTGAGATTGTAAGTGGTGCTTTACAAGACCATAAAAGAGCAGTTGTTGTAGGAGAAAAAACATTTGGTAAAGGTTCTGTTCAAGCAGTTCTTCCAATTGTTAAAGATAGAAGTGAAAATATAAAATTAACAATTGCAAAATACTATTTACCAAGTGGTAGAACAATTCAGGCTAAAGGAATTACTCCTGATATTACTGTTTATCCAGGTAAAACAGTTAGTGAATCGTCAAATGAATTTCAAATTAAAGAAGCTGATTTGAAAAAGCATTTAGAAGGAGAGTTGCAAAAAGTTGAAAATAAGAAAAAGAAAGAGGAATCTGTTGAAAAAGATGAAATGATTATCACAAAAGAAGACATCAACAATGATAATCAATTAAATTCTGCAATCAATATTTTGAGAAGTTTAATAATTATGAAATAGAAGGGAAAAGATGAGCAAGACAGAACTTTTGTATGAAGGTAAAGCAAAAAAGATTTGGAAAACTGAAGATAAAGAGTTTTTGATTTCAGAGTTTAAAGATGATTTAACAGCTTTCAATGGAGAAAAGAAGTCTAGTGAAGAAGGAAAAGGAGCATTAAATAATCAAATCTCTAGTGCACTTTTTAAGCTTTTAAATGAAAAAGGTATTCCAACTCACTTTGTTAAGATGTTAGATGAAAATAATATGCTTCATAAATCTTGTGATGTAATAAAAATTGAAGTAATTGTAAGAAATATAGCAACAGGTTCATTAAGTAAAAACTTAGGGATTGAAAATGGAAAAGTATTACCATTTACATTAGTTGAGTTTGATTATAAAAATGATGAATTAGGTGATCCAAAAATAAATGACCAGCATGCATTAATTTTAGGACTAGTACAACACCAAGATGAGCTAGATAAAATTAGAAGAGTTGCAAGACAAATTAATGAGATTTTAAAACCATACTTTTTTGAAAGAGGTTTAAAACTAGTTGATTTTAAATTGGAGTTTGGAAAAGATAAAGATGGAAATATAATTTTAATTGATGAACTAAGTCCTGATAACTGTAGATTTTGGGATGTTGAATCTGGCGAATCACTAGATAAAGATAGATTTAGACAAGGGCAAGGTGGACTTAAACTTGCTTATGAACAAGTATTAAATAGAATTTTAAATAAATAATTAGGGAGATATAACTTGAAAGCAATCGTAAATGTAGCATTAAAACAAGGTGTTTTAGATGACCAAGGTAAAGCAACACATCATGCATTAGATACATTAGGTTTTAAACAAATAGTTAAAGATGTAAGAATTGGTAAACAAATTATAATTGAACTTAACTCTTCAAATGAAGAAGAAGCAAGAGCCGAAGTTACAAATATGTGTGAAAAACTTCTTGCTAATACAGTAATTGAAGATTATGATATAGAAATTGTAGGTTAAGAATGATGAATGTTACAGTATTACAATTTCCAGGAACAAATTGTGAATATGATACAAAGTATGCCTTTGAAAAACTTGGTTGTAATGTAGAGATTATTTGGCATAAAGATACTACTTTACCTCAAAATACAGAGCTTTTAGTAATCCCTGGAGGATTCTCTTATGGAGATTATTTAAGAAGTGGCGCAATTGCAAGATTTGCAAATATTATGGATGCGGTTCAAGAGTATGCTTCAAAAGGTGGAAAAGTTTTAGGTATTTGTAATGGGTTCCAAATTTTATTAGAGGCTGGATTACTTCCAGGAGCTATGAAAAGAAATGACTCTTTACACTTTATTTCTAAATATAACCATTTGAAAATAATCAACAATGATAACAGTTTTCTACAAGAGTTTAATGTAGGAGATATTGTAAATATTCCAGTTGCTCATCATGATGGAAACTATTTTATTGATGAAGTAGAGTTAAAAGAGCTAGAAGCAAATAATCAAATTTTATTAAAATATTGCGATAAAGATGGAAATGAAAAGAACTTAAATGGTTCTGTGTCTCAAATTGCAGGTGTTTGTAATAAACAAAAAAATGTATTTGGTTTAATGCCTCATCCAGAAAGAGCTATAGAGAAGCTATTAGGTGGAGATGATGGTGTTAAAATGCTACAAGGTTTTTTAAAATAATTTTAAGTAGTAGATACTATATCTACTACTTTATTTTAAAGAGTTTATATGAAAATAATACTATTTATACTACTAATTATTCAAATCTGTTTTGCAAATGTTAATTTTGTAAAAGAAGAGAAGTCAGTTTTTCAAGAAGATATACATAAACAATTAAATACGCAAATTGAAGATGAAAGTTTTAATCAAGCAACTGGACTTGATTATTTAAATGAAGAGAATGTTGCTACCTTACCTACTTCAAAAAACTTATATTTATCATATTTAGAATTTCCAGAACATATTTATAAAAATCAAAGATTCGAAATCACTATAAAAGCTTTAATTACGACAGAAAATTTTGATAAAATTGAAACAAGATTTGTTGACTCAAAAAATATGAATGTTTTAAACCCTGAACAAGCTTGGATGGCAGTAGATAATAATAGTTTTGAAAATAGATACTATTTCAAAGCTTATGAAGAAGATTTTATAATGCCTACTTTTCAAGTATTACTTTATAAAGATGAACAACTTATAGACTTTGCTTATTTAAAACCAAAAGAGATAATGTTTTCAAAATTGGCAAAAGGAGATAATAGTTTCTCCAATGTAATTGCAAAAGAGCTAGTTTTAAATACACATAAAACAAAACAGTATAATAATAAAGAGTTGCTAACAATTATTGATATAGATGCTAAGTACTCAAATTTAGAAGATTTTTATTTAAATGAGTTTTCAAAAGACCAAGGTATCTCAAGTATAGAAGATGAGTATCCCAATCAGCATTTGTTATATTATGTAGTTGCTCCTATTCATAAAAAGAGATTAACTTTTACATACTTTAACACTACAACTAATAGTTTTAAAACTATATCAATACCTTTAGAATTGGAAAATGAATTAGTTAGTACTCAAACAGATTTGAACCCTAGTAATTCAAATTTTGAATTATATAAAAAAGTAGCATTATTAGCTTTACTTCTTTTATTTATTATACTATTTATTTGGAAAAGAAAATATATCTATTTAGCAATTATACTTATTTTAATAATTATATCAATAATCTATCTAATGCCAAATAGACAAGCAGTTTTAAAAGATAAAACTATGATATATATTTTACCAACAAATAAATCAACTATTTTTTATCAGTTAAAAATGCCAAGACAAGTGGAAGTTTTAAATAAGAAAGAAGAGTTTATAAAAATCATGTTTACAAATGATAATAATAAAGTAATTGGATGGGTAAAGGAAGATAGATTTGTCAAGAATTAGAGCACTTTTAGTAGTAATACAATTTTCAATAACAGTTGCAATAACAATATTTTTTATGTATACATTTAGAAACCATACTCATAAAGTAATAAAAATATGGATGAAATTTCAAGTATTTTTTCTTGGAATAAAATTAGAGCAAGTAGGAGAGCTTGATGAATCATGTGATATGGTAATAATGAATCATCAAAGTCTTCTTGATATTATTGTTATGGAGTATATTCATTCAAGAAATTTAGCTTGGGTTGCAAAAAAAGAGATAACTGATTTACCTTTTTTTGGACATATAATAAAAGCTCCAAGAATGATATCTATTGATAGAGAGAATAAAGCAGGGCTTGTTAAACTTTTAAGAGAATCAAAAGATAGACTATCAAAAGGAAGACCAATTGCTATTTTTCCAGAAGGTACAAGAACAGATGGTAAATCAATGCTTCCTTTTAAAAGTGGTGCTAAAATGGTAGCAGATAAATTGAAATTAAGAGTACAACCTGTTGTAATGCTAAATACAAGAGATATATTAGATTCAAAAAAACTTACATGTAATCCTGGAATTGTAAAAGTAATCTATTTAGAACCTGTTCAAGCTTCAAAAGACACGGATTGGTTTAAACAAACAGAATTAAAAATGAATGAAGTTTTAAAACAAGAGTTAAAAAATGAGCTTTAATTGGCATGCTGCTTTAGCAATAGGGATAGGAGGATTCTTAGGAGCTATTGTTAGAGCTTATGCTGTACATTTAACAAATAAGTATATACCTTTAGAGTTTCCTTTAGGAATTTTATTTGTAAATATTTTAGGAAGTTTTTTAATAGGTTTAGTCTTTGCCATTTTTGCTCACTATAATTTAAGTGATAATTTAAAACTATTTCTTACTACAGGTTTTTTAGGAGCACTAACTACATATTCAACTTTTGCTATTGAGACATTCTTTTTACTTCAAAGTTCTTTTATAATTGCTGTTGCAAATATAGTATTAAATGTTTTAGGAACTATATTCGCAGCAGCTGCAGGATATAAGATTTTACAATTCTTCCTTAATCATTAGTAGCTATCAGTAAAATCTTTTATCTCTCTTACTTTTTTTACTACATTATCATATAATGCATCTGGCATATAAGGAAGTAGTGATATTAATTCATCAATTTTATCTTTATTTGTTTTATATGTATAAATTTTTTCAACTTGTTTAGTCATTGCTTGTTCCCAATGGCATAAATCTTCAATTCTATTTTTGATTAATTCAAGTTCATTTTTTGACAAGTCTTTTAATATATACTTTAAATATCTACTTCTACTATTTGAATTGTCTTCAAATAACTCTTGCTCTGCTACATTTAATGCTTCTGCTATATATGGAATAAAATCAGCTTTAATTGATGATGTTCCATTTAAATAAGCATAAATTGAAGACACAGATGGTGCCTCACCTAATCTATTAACTTTTGGATTTACAGCCAAAAGTCTTGCTGCAAACTCTTTTTTTGTGAGTTTTTTTTCTTTTAATATTTGATTAATTCTTTCATAAATTTCCATATTATTACCTTTTTCGAAATTTTACTAAAGTGTCTTACAGTTAAACTAAAGAAAATATAACAAACATTATATTTCGTATAGTTAAATAATATAAATTAACATATA
>NZ_NXIF01000093.1 GCF_002837275.1 Malaciobacter halophilus
ACAAATACTACTTCAAATTCATATGGACTATTTACTTTACTAATTCCATTTAGTTTATATACACTTAGACTCTCATTTAGTATATCTGGCAGGTCACTTCTATAGTTTAGTAGTTTGATTCTTGATTTTATGGTTTGTGTTATTTGTGGGCGTAGTTGTTTATCTATATTTTCTATTATCTTCGACATTAAATAGGCCTTTGTAAAAGTAATAGAAAATATTATCTAATAATAAGTTAAAAAATTATTTAATATTATAAAAAAATTGTTTTTTTTGATTTAAACTATAAATATACTAATCTAAACTAGTAGGCTCTCCAAAATAATATCCTTGTGCATAATGAATTCCTATCTCTTTTACCTTTTCATAAACATTTTTAGAGTGGATAAACTCTGCAATAGTTTCAATACCCATTTTATTTGCAAAATCAATTATAGTTTCAGTTACCATTTGAGACTCTTTATTTGTATCAATATCTCTAATCATTTAAGCATCAATTTTTATATAATCAACTTTAAGTTTCATTAGATATTCGAAGTTTGAGTATCCAGTTCCAAAGTCATCAATAGAGATTTGGCAACCATAATGTTTTACATCTTCAATAAATTTAAGTACCTCTTCAAAGTTTTCAATACCTTCTGATTCTATAAGTTCAAAAACAACTCTTTCTCCAAAATTTGAGATTTTTAAATGTTTAATAATATACTCATAGACTTCTTTATTTAATATATCATCAACACTTAAATTAATTGATACTTTTTTATCTAATTTGCTAAATTTCTCAAAAGTTTTTTTTATCATAATCATTGTAAGTTGTGGATAAAGTTTATTTTTCTTTGCTAATTCTAAAAAATGGATTGGTGATATTAATTCACCATTTTTATCTACCATTCTTATTAAAGATTCATATTTTAAAACTTTTTGAGTTCTTGTATCTACAATAGGTTGAAAAAGAGGAATAAATCTATCTTCTTTTATGGCATCCTTAATTTTCTTACCCCATTTTAGATTTTGTTCATATTCATGCTCTATTTTCATAGAAGAATCATAAAGAATAAATTTTTGTCTTTTTCTTTTTGCTATTTTAAGTGCAATATCTGCATTTGTTAGTAACGCTTCATTCCCTATTGCAATACCAATTGATACATTAACATGTGCTTCATTCTCATCTTTTACAACGAAAGCATTTTTTTCAATACTATCAATTAAATATAAAGCTAAACTTTTTAACTCTTCTAAAGATAAATCTTGTTCATAATAAAGTGCATATTCATCTGCATGAAGCTTGAATAAAGTAGAAGATTTAGGTGAGTTCTCTTCTAGTATTTCAGAAATATGAACTAAAAGCTCATTCCCTACATGGTCACCATATAAGTCATTTATTTCTTGAAATTTATCAATATTAATAAGCATTAATGAAGCATATTTATTCTCATTTACTATTTCAAGGAGTTTTTTTCTATTTGGAAGTGCTGTTAATTCATCATTATAAAATTGATACTCTAAAGAGTCTAGCATATTATTGAAAACTTTTTGCATAGATGTTATCTCTTTTATCTTATTATCTAATTTAACTCTTTGTTTTATATCTTTATTTTCAGAAATATCATTTATTTTATCTACAAAAAGTTTAATTGGTTTAACCAAATACTTATCAAACTCAAAATATAAAGCTAAAAAAACTATTAAAGAGAACATTACAATAAACATCGCAAAAAAGTTTATCATTGTAGATAATGAAACTTTCAAATCATTTACAGGGTAAGAGATGTCAATTACACCTAAAACATCACCTTCTTTTGCATTTGTATGGCATTTTATACATTGCTGTTCTGCTACAATTGGATAAAAAAACTGAATCATACTATCATCTATGATGTTTAATACTTCTCTATTTTTTAAAGCTTGTTTTACAAAAGGATTTGCTTTTCTTGCTTTTGCGTCACTTTTAATATCTCCATAGACTTGTGCAACTATAGGACTTCTATATACATTTACAATCATCTCTTCGTCAATAGTATTTATTCTATCTATGATTTTTTTTAAGTCCTCTTTATTCCAGCCTTTTTCCATAGCCGAGTATAAAGATTGAAAAATAAGCTTACTTGTTTTCTTTGCATCAATTTTAGTTAATTTTTCTATTGCATCTCGTTTGAGATATTCTCCATAAATAAAAGCAACTCCTAAAGTAATAACTAATGTTAAAATTATTATTTTTGTGATGAGTCTCTTGTAAGTAATTGATTTATCCATAAGTTTCCAAAATAGTATTGTTTACAGTATTGTATATATTTGTTTCTTAAAATATTATTTTATTATAAATTATAATATCACTTAGTCAATAAGACTAAATGATACTTAAAATTTTCGAAATTTATTGTAACCAGATTTAATAAGTTTTAATAGGGGTTTTCTATATGAGTGAAAAACATATTTCTTAATAAAATATGCAAGCTTACCTTTTACATGAATAAGCCCAAAAAGATTACCCGCTGCATACTCTCCACCAAGAGCAATAAGAATACCATCTAACTTAGGATTTGTTTTTATTAAACTTTTACCTTCTATTGATTTTAATACATTTTTACCTGCAACTGTACCACTAATTCGAGCAATTGTTACATTTGGAGGCATGATTTCATCTTTATTATTTCTTATTTCTGCTATATCTCCTATGGCAAAAATATTTTCATGTTCAAGTGCTTGCATATACTCATTTACAAGTAGTTGTCCTTTTTGGTTTGTTTGTACATTTAAACCTTCTGTAAGAGGAGAAGCTTCTACCCCACCAGTAAAAATAACAAAAGAATGGTTTATTTTTGTACCGTTTGATAAGTAACAGTATCCTTCTTCAACTTTTTGAAGTTTTGTATTAGTTATTATATTGATTCCTAAAGATTTTAGTCTTTCTTGAGATATATTTATTAACTCTTGAGTAAGTCCAGGTAGAATACTAGCAGAACTACTTATTAAAGATATTTTTAAATTATCACATGAAAAATTTCCCCTTTTGAAAAACTTGTTAGAGTAGTATGCCATCTCTGCTGCAATTTCAACTCCTGATAAACCAGCTCCTACTACAACTATGTGTGTATCTGCACACTGTTTTGCTTCATCTCTAATCTTTTCAAATAGTTGTTTTTCAAAGCTTTGCTTAAAATCAATTGCTCTGTGAAGTTTTTTTATATCATCTGCATGGTTTAAACCTGGAATTTGAGGAGGGAAGAACGTTCTTGTTCCAGCAGCTAATATCAAATAGTCATATTCTACTATCTCTTTCTCTTCTGTAAAGATTTTTTTCTGTTCTTTGTCAATTCTTCTTACTTTTAGATTTTTGAATTCCAAATGATTATGATTAAACCCCATACAAAGTGTAGTTAAATCAATTGTTACATCTGCAAAGTTTGATTTATTTGCTATTAAATCATAAACTTCAGGTTGCAAGTTGTGATATGTATGTTTATCAATTAGTGTTATTTTTATATTTTTATTTTTAACCAGTTCTCTTAATGCATAAATACCTGCATATCCACCACCAATGATTACTACTTTTTTCATTAATGTTGCCTTTTTTTCTATTATTTTAAACTCTTAATTTATAAATATATAGTAAAAATAGATAATTAAGAGTTTTGTTATTTTAATTAAACTTACAAGTAAATTAAAACATTTTTTAAATAAAAAAGAGTTGTCAATGAATATATAGTTTAAATACTTCAAATATATTAAACTTTCAAAAAAATTACTCTAATAAAATAATTTAAGTGATGACTTTATAATCAAAAAGTAGTAAGTTAGTAGCAAAAACTTAAAAATTAAATAAAAACTTTAAAAACTCTTTTTTTTCTTATATACTTTAATCTTTAATAAAAGTTATAATTTTTACTATTTTTATAAGTAAATTATTTTTAAAGAAGCATTTTTGTATTATCCAAAAAAATAAATAGGAATTATTATGAAGTATGTAGGAGCACATGTAAGTGCAAGTGGAGGTGTATTTAATGCACCTATTAATGCAAGAGAAATAGGTTGTAAAGCATTTGCTTTATTTGTTAAGAACCAAAGGCAATGGAAAGCAAAAGATTTTGATACAAAAACTTTGGATAAGTGGTTTGAAGAGATGGAAAAAACAGGTATTGAAGCGAAACATATCTTACCTCATGACTCTTATTTGATTAATTTAGGACATCCTGAAGAAGAGAAAAGACAAAAGTCTTTAGATGGATTTTTACATGAAATACAAAGATGTGAAATTCTTAAACTTGATAGACTTAATTTTCATCCAGGAAGTCACTTAAGAAAGATAAGCGAAGAAGAGTGCTTAGATAGAATTGCATTATCTTTAAATCAAGCAATTGATGCAACAAATGATATAAAACTAGTTATTGAAAACACTGCAGGTCAAGGTTCTAACTTAGGATATAAGTTTGAGCATTTAGCATACTTAATTGATAAAGTTGAAGATAAAAGTAGAATTGGTGTATGTATTGATACTTGTCATATGTTTACAGCTGGATATGATATTAGAACACGTGAAGCTTATGATAAAACTTGGAAAGAGTTTGATGAAATAATAGGACGAGAGTATCTTATGGGCATGCATTTAAATGACTCAAAGCCAGAGCTTGGAAGTAGAGTAGATAGACATCATAGCTTAGGAGAAGGTCAAATTGGTTGGGATGCATTTAAGTTTATTATGAATGATGAAAGAATGGATGATATTCCAATGGTTTTAGAAACTATTGATGAAACAATTTGGCCTGAAGAGATTCAAGCTTTATATGATTTAGAAGAAGTAAGATAAATTATATCTTACTTTGAGTATTTTATAACTACTTTAATTAAATAAAAATTTATTTGTAAAATATAGGCTAATTAAAAATATCTAAAAAAAGTTGTATAATCAACTACTTTTAATACTACTGTTTTTAAGGAAGATAAATGCAAACAATAGTGGTGGCACTTTTACCAATTTTTTTTCTTATATCTCTTGGGTATATTTTTAAAAGAATTGAATTTCCAAGTATAGAGTTTTGGAAGTATGCCGATAAGTTTACTTATTATGCTCTTTTCCCTGCGCTACTTATATATAAACTATCAACAGCTTCTTTGGAGGATATAAATGGTATAACTTTTGTATCAGCAGGTTTAGTAACACTTATTGTATTAACTATTTTTTTAATGTTGCTTTCAAAATACCTTTTTCTTTTTGAAGGTAAAGCCTTCACCTCAGTTTATCAAGGAGCAATAAGGTTTAATAGTTATGTTTTTTTAGCCCTAACAGACGCACTTTTTGGTGATACGGGGTTAGTTCTAGCAGCACTTCTGATGACTTTTATGATACCTGCAATTAATATACTTTGTATAACTATTTTTTCAATATATGCAACAAATAATAAAATTGATATAAAATCTTTTGTTAAATCTATATTAAAAAACCCATTAATTTTAGGGTGTGTAGTTGGTGGTTTATTAAACTTTTTTAGTATAAGTTTATTTCCTCCTATTGAGAATACTCTTGGTATTTTAAGCTCAGCTGCTTTACCTTTAGGACTTTTATCTGTTGGGGTTGGTCTTCATATAAAACATATAAAAGAGGTTAAATTAGAGTTATTTAGTTCTTTATTTATAAAGTTAGCAATTTTTCCTGTAATTATATTTTTTATAGGAATAAATTTTGGTGTTACTGGGCAAGCTTTAACAATTTTAGTTCTTTTTGGTTCAATGCCAACAGCTTCTAGTGCTTATATTCTTGCAAGAGAATTGGGAGGAGACTTGAAACTAATGTCTGCAATTATTACAACTCAGACATTAGTTTCTATTGTTACAATTTCAACAATCTTGATGCTTTTTCAAGACTATATTTAAAATAAGTAAGAGTGATTTCTCTTACTTATTTGATTAATCTTAATTGAGTTTTAGCTTTTTTGTAGTTTGATATTTCAAAATAAGCTTTAGCTTTTTTTAGGTCTTTTTTAATTTCACCTTTTCCATATTGATAAATAAGGCCAATATTATATGCTGCAATATCTTTTTGAGTTTTATCACTATTGTTTCTAAAAGCTTTTTCATAATATTTTAAAGCAGTTTTAACATCTTTTTTACCTATTAAACCTTTTTCATAAAGAATACCAAGTTCAATATTAGAAGCAGAACTTCCATTTCTAGAAGAAACTTCATAATATTTAAGAGCTTTTTTATACTCTTTTTTATCTTTATAGTATTCCCCTAAATGAAAAGAAGCATATTTATCATATTTATAAACTCTTTTGAAAAGTGATATTGCTTTTTGTATATCTTTTTGTCCTGCATAACCTTTTTTGTAAAAAACTCCAAGAAGATTTATACAAGCATAGTTTCCTTGTTGGGCTCCTAACTCTAAATACTCTTTAGCTTTTTCATAATTAAGTTCAATAAGTTTATGTTCATATGTATCATCTTTATAATATAGCCAAGCAAGGTTATAATAAGCAGAAGTATATCCTTTTTGAGCTGCTTTTTCATAATACTCTTTAGCTTTTTGTAAATCTATTTCAACACCTTTTCCATAGTGATAAGCCCAAGCAATATTTGCATAATCTCTTGCTAAACCTCTTTTTTCTAAAAGTAGTTTAGAGTATTTAAAACCTTTTTTGTAGTTGAGAATAGATTCACTATCTTTACAACTTCCACAAAGGTAAAGATTTACAAGTCTATTAATTGAGTCTATATTCCCTTTTGACGCTAAATCTTCATAAATTGCAAGACCTTTTTCAGGCTCTTTTTTAAAATTTTTAAGGTAGTATGGAGGTTTTATATATAATTCTGCAAGCAGTCTTGTAGCTTCTAGGTCACCTCTTTTATGAAGGTCTTCATATACTTTTATAGCTTCATTATATTTTTGTTGTTTTGAACTAAGATAAAATCTTGCAAGATTTTTTGCACTTTTTACATCACCTGCTTCTACACCCTTTTTGTAATATTCAAGTGCAATTTCAGGTTTTCTATATTTATTATATAAAGCTGATTTTCTAAGTTCTAAAATATCTGTTTCTTCATTTGTTGGAAGGTCTTTTAATTTCTCTTTTGTTTCATTGAAGTAATCTCTATATCCATATGAAGAAGTTAACTTTTTCTCTAACTCTTTTTTTAGTTCAATATCATCACTTTTTAAAATATAGTCCTGCCATTTAAGAGTTAGTTTATACTCTTCTGGATTGAAGTTGTATTTTGATGGTTTTTTACTAGCAAGTTTTAAAATTGCTTCTTTGTTCCCATCTTCTGCTAATTCATTATATATTGCATTTGCTTTTTGGTCAAATCTTTTTGATTCATAATATTTAGCTATTAATAGTTTCCCTTCATCAGATTTATTAAGTTTTGATTTTATTTCAAAAAAATTATCCATATATTCAGGATTTTTTGAATAATAAGCTAATAAATCAGCAGTTGCTTCTTTATGGTTAAGTAAAGCAGCTTTTTGTAAATATTGTGCAGCTTTTTTCTTATCTCTTTTTAACTTTTGTTTAAAGTTTCCTCTTTTATAGATTTTAGCAATTTCATAATATGCATTTGCATTTGTTTTGTCTAATTCAAATGCTGCTTCATATGTTCTAATTGCTTCTTTGTATCTATAATATTTTTGCAACTTTTGTGCAAGTTCAAATAGTTTTTTTGAGTCTTTTGTATCAATTGTTTCATTTATAAAACTATTTATATCATTTTCACTATTTTTACTATAAACTATTTTTCTTAATTGTTTAATTTTTGCTTCAAAAGGTTCTTGAAAACCTTTTTCATCCATTAAACTTTTTATTTGTGAAGCTTCATTTCTTCTATATTTGTTTTTATAAAAGATATATAATTCAGCTAACTGTTTTTCTGATAGTTTATCTATTACTTTATCTTGAATCTCTTTTGCTTCTTCTCTTTTGTAGTTTGTAAAATTATATTTTATAAGCTCAACAGCCGCATCATAATTTTTAAGCTCAATAGCTTTTTTATAAAGTTCAACAACTTTATTTTCACCATTTATAAACATATCATCATAATTTGCATAGATTTTTGCAATTTTTGATAAGTTTTCTGTTTTTTCAGTTTGCAAAAGCATAGTGTACCATTTGTTAAAATAGTATAATCCCTCTTTTGTTTTAGGAAAATTGTAATTATTTGCTAATGCAATGATTGCTTCAGTATCTCCATCATTTGCATCTTCTATTAATTCTTGCTTGGGTTTTACTTTATTTGTATTTAGTCCAAGGTTTGCACAACCTGTGAAAAATAATAAAGCAATTAAAATTGAAGATAAAAATTTCATATAGCTTCCTTTTTATTTAATATTTTGGTATAAATACCACCATTGTTAGTAATCTAACGACTTGTTTTCCATATATTTTCTTAGATATAAACTATTAGACCTTATAG
>NZ_NXIF01000010.1 GCF_002837275.1 Malaciobacter halophilus
AAATCCTCTCTCTTGCTTCTCTTTTTAGCCTCAGCGAATTTGGACGGGAATTATAGACAAATTTATCTATCTTGTCAACCCTTTACCCTTAACTACAGCTTAAATTTTTGAATTTTTCTGCTTTTTACCTCTTTTTTTCTTTTTTCTCTATATTTTATGGTCTTTTTTATTTGACTGTTATTTTCTATTCGTAGTATTTTTTTTGAGTTTTAGATTTTTTGTATATATAAAATGAGTTAAAAAAAAAGAGAAAATTCTTCTCTTTTTTTAATTATTTAATTTTTGTGCTATTTTTAAAATATAATCTGCAGAAATTTGTGCGCTTGATTTTAAAAACTCATCAAAATCAAAATTTGCGTCCATATCAGCACTATCAGAAATAGATCTAAGTATGAAAAAAGGTACATTTAATGAATCGCAAATTACTGCAACACTTGCACCTTCCATCTCTAATGCATCTGCTTTAAACGTATTTTGTATAAACTCTTTTCTCTGAGATGAATGAACAAACTGGTCACCAGTAGCAATAGTTCCTTCTAAAACTTTTAATGAGTTTTGTTTTGCTACTTCTTTAGCAATTTCTCTTAACTCTTTTGAAGTTTCAACAAAAACTTTACCTCCAGGAACAAAACCATGTGGATGCCCAAAAGCTGTAATATCTAAATCATGCTGACAAAGTCTATTAGCTATTACTAAATCTCCAATTTTTAAATCACTATTTACAGCTCCTGCTACTCCTGAAAAAAGTAGAGTGTCACAACCAAATTTTTCAATCATTGTAGTTGCAGTTAAACTTGCAAAAACTTTACCAATTTTAGAATGTGCAATAACAATATCTAATCCATCTAATGAAACCTCATAATATTTATTATCTGCATATTCTGTAATTTTTATATCTTTAAAGTTAGCTAATAAAGGATCAATTTCCTCTTGCATAGCTCCCATAATTGCTAATTTATTCATTTAATGCCTCTATTGTTTTTTTCAATGATGTCATATCACTTACATTTAAAGTTGGTTTTTTAGTGATTTT
Organism: Malaciobacter halophilus; assembly: GCF_002837275.1. Taxonomy (GTDB): domain Bacteria; phylum Campylobacterota; class Campylobacteria; order Campylobacterales; family Arcobacteraceae; genus Malaciobacter; species Malaciobacter halophilus. The sequence goes on from NZ_NXIF01000010.1 coordinate 1,034, forward strand.
TCTATTTAAACCTTTTAAAACAATTCCATTTCCAAATTCAATAAAAGCATCAACATCTTCATCTTTTGAAGCAATAGAGTGTTTATATTTAACAGGGTTAATTAACTGTTCAGAAAGTAAATCAATTGCTTCTTCTTTAGTATTATAAGCTTTAGCCGTAACATTAGAAATAACATCAACTTCAAAAGAGTCAATTAAAAACTCTTCTAAATACGGTCTTAAATTTTCAACTGCGCTTTGTAAAAGTTCACAATGACTTGCAACAGACATATCAAGTACTATTGCTCTTTTTGCACCAGCTTCTTTGAAAGTATCTATTAAACTTTCTAAATCTGCTTTCAATCCTGCAAGTACCAATTGACCATCCATATTATAATTTGCTGGCCATACTTTTAAACCTTTTTCTCTTTGCTCTTTACATAAAGTTTCAACTTTTTCATCATCAAGACCAACAAGAGCCATCATACCTGCACCAGAGCCAGCACAAGCATCATTCATAAATTTACCTCTTTTATGAACTAATTCTAAAGCATCTAAGTAATCAATTGCACCTGCACTAACTAATGCAGAAAATTCACCCAAAGAGTGTCCTAAAACAAATTCTGGTTTTATATTAGATGTCTCTTTAAAAATTGCATTTGCAATTGATGAAACTAATAATATAGCTGGTTGTGTATATTCTGTTTGACCTATTTTATCATTCTCTTCAAAAAGAAGTTTTTCAAAGTTTATACCTAATCTTTCACTTGCTTTTGAAATCATATCTTTTGCTATATCACTATTTTCAAAAAAATCTTTTCCCATTCCAATTTTTTGACTTCCTTGTCCTGGAAAAATAAAAGCAACTTTTTTCATGTTTTTACCTTATTTTAAATTTATGTCTTAGTATAAAACTATTTTTTAAAAGTAAATACTACTTCTAAAAAATAGTTTTGCCCAAAAGTGAAACACTTTTGGGCAAAAAATAGTTTTTATCTTTATTTTACTATTAGTGACTACAACCACAACCACCAGATTGAGACTGTGGATCTGAACTACAACAACCACCTTCAGAACCATGGTCATGGTGTCCACCACCACAACAACCACCACCCATAGCAGCCATTCCACCAACAACACCAGTTTGAATCTCTTCTTCAGTTGCATCTCTTAATGAAACAACAGACACAGAGAACATTAAACTTCTACCTGCCATTGGATGATTATAATCAATTGTTACATCACTATCTGTAAAAGATTTAACAGTAACTTGTACAGTTTCACCATTTTCACCTGTACCATAAAGACTCATACCTTCTTGTAATTCAATACCTGCAAATTGCTCTTTTGGTAAAGTTTGAGTTGCTTCTTCATTGTATTCACCATAAGCATCTTTTGGTTCAACTAATACATCAGCTTCTTCATTTAAGTTCATGTTAACTAACTTTTCTTCTAGTCCTGGAATAATTTGACCTTTTCCAGAAACAAACTCTAGTGGAGCAGCTCCAACATTTGTATCTAAGTGCTCACCTGAGTTTGCATCTTTTAATGAATATTCAATTCCAATTACTTTTGACATAATTTCTCCTGTATTTTTTTATAATTTTGATATATTTTTAGTTGCTATTTTTGCCTCTTCTGAACTTGGATAAACATCAATCAATGTACCATAAAATTTAGTAGCATTATCAAAATCTTTAACCTTTTCAAAAGATATTGCACTATGAAGCAACAACTTTGGCATCCAAGAAGCTTTATCATATAAAACTGCTGACTTTTTAAAATAGTTTATTGCTTTTTCATACTTATCTCTATAATACCACATCTCACCAAGATAGTAGTTAGCTTCAGCAGGCTTAAAATTAAGCTCTGCTAACTCTTCAAATATAGGAATAGCTTTTGTAAAATAATCTTTTTTAAATAAAGCTTTAGCTTCTTCTAACATCTTATCTTTTTGAGCGTATGATAGCTTTTTTGAATTAGTAGATGTTTTTGTTTTTGCACTAGTTTTCTTGCCTAAACTTTTTTTAAATGCATTAAACTCTTCTATAGTTATAAACTGTTTCATATTCTTTTTCATTTCAGTAAATGAAACATACTCTTTATTAATTTTAGTTAATTGTGTAGATAATTTATCAATTGCTTTTTTTAAAGCATCTAAATTTTTTCTATTTTCTGAAGATATTTCTTCTTGCATAGTCAATAATTGACTAGTAACATTTTTCAAGTTTTCTATATCTGTAGTATTTTTTGAAGTAATATTTTGTGATTCTTCTATTTGCTTAACAAGTTTGTTTACTTTTATAACTGTTTTATTTAATTTTTGTGAGTCACCTTCGTAAATTGATTCAATTCCATCAATTCTTTCACTAACTGATTGTAAGGTAGTTTTAACACCTTTAAATTTTGTATCAATCTTTCCCAACTCTTTTTTATTATTAAGAATATATTTTTCAGTAGAGTTTAATCCATAAGGTTTATCTGAGTTTAAATCCCCAGCTCCAAATACTGAAACTTCATTAGCAATTGCTAATGAAGATAGTATTGTTATTAAAGTTAGTTTTTTCATAAAATTTTATTTATTAACTTTTCTTTAAATTATGGTAAAAGCTTATGTTCAGCTCTTCTATTTTTTTGCCAACAATTTTTATTTTTCTCATTACAAACTGGGTTACTTTCACCAAAACTAACTAGTGAAATTGTATCAGCATTTAAACCTTCAGCAACTAGTGCATCCTTTGTAGCTTTAGCTCTTTTTAGACCTAATGCATAATTATATTCGTCAGTTCCCCACTCATCGCAGTTACCTTCGATTTTAATTTTAGTAGTATCTTTAATACCAACAAGTTTTTGAGCATTTTGTTTTGTTTTTTCAATCATCTCAGAGTTTAATTTATATTTATCAAATCCAAAATAGATATTTTCAATAAATACTTTTTCACCATTAATCATATAGTAATAACCATTCTCTGCTTTTTCTGCTAGAGTATCATTTTCAACTTCTTCTTGAATATTGCTGTTATCAATATTATCTAAAGTTGATTCAGAGTTATTAATTGTACTTTGATCTTGTTGGCTAGCTGAACTTCCGTCCATTTCAACATTTTTTTGACTACATCCAGTAAATAACACTGCTGCAACTAAAAAAGAGTAAATACCAATCTTTTTCATAACATTTCCCTTATTTAAAATTTAAACGATTTTACAAAAATAAAACTTAATTATAAATTACAAGTCAAGCCTATAAAATAGCTATTGTATAGTAATTATAGTGATTTTGTAACTTTTACCAATCAATTGATTGAATTTTACCACTTCTTAATGGGAAAGTAAAAGCTTTATCATAATTTAATCTAATAATACCTATATAACTTCTTCCATTTATTGTTTTAGTATGCAAAATAGACTCTCCATCAGATGAAAACTTTGGAAACTGATTTAGCCCTGTTGTTGTTAATCTTCTTAGAAAATCACTTTTAGTTGATATTAAATATAAATTAAAAGTTCTAACTCCAAATTCATTTGCTTTATCTCTACTTGAATAGACTACATAATTTTTATATGTAGTAGCTGCTGAATTATTTGTACCATGGTAAACTAATCTTTGCACACCTCTTTGTCCAATTTTTTTCGAAAAGATATTTGGATAATTAAGTCTATCTGAAACAAAAATAATTTTAGAATCATTCTCAACAAAATGGGCACCTACATCAATACCTTTATAATTTGTAAGTCTTTGTTTTGTTTTATTTATTGTATTATACAAATAAATATCAGCTTGTCCATAAGGTGAAGCTGTAACTAATATTTTTGATTCATCACTACTTATATCAGAAGCAATTACCATACCTTCACTTCTCATAATAACTTCTTTTTTCCCATTATATAAATTTGCTTTAACTAATGTAGGTAAGTTATTATTATAAGTTGTATAATAAAAACTATCTTGCTTTTTACTTGCCCATTTTGGGAAAATATTTAAGCCACCACTTACTATTCTTTTTTGAAAACTTAAAGTATAGTCACCTATATAAATATCAGCTTTTTTTGAGTCTTTATATACAGAAAAAATCACAAACTTATCCATCCATTTAATTGAAGGAGCTTTTAAATAGTCATTAACTGAAATAGCAACTCTATGTGATAAAAAAGGATATCTTTTTTCATATTTTGTTGAAAAAGTTTTATTAAGTACAAGTGTTTTACTATTTATATCAAATAGCTTAGTATTTAAAATAAACCCACCAAAACCACTTATTTGAGAATCAAGATTCAAATATAAGTCAACACCCTCTTTTTGTAATCTATATAAATCTGGTGTTTGAGAAAACTGAGTGCTTACACTAGTTTTAATAACATTAAAATGTCCACTAACTTTTAAATCTTTTTCAATTACTTTTTTTACTTTTGTTAAAAAATCAATATCTTTATTATTTTTTGATATTGAAACTACAATCTTTGGAAGATTTTTTGATTTTTTTACAATTTCTAATTTTGCATCAACTGCAAAAACTAAATTAAAAAAACATAATAGCAAAACTACTATTTTTTTCATAACAACTATCCTTTAGATTTAAATGTTACCTCTATATTAGTTTTAGAACCTTTATTATGAGGTGGGTAAGTAAGAGTTTTTTGTTTATTTAAAAACTCTTGTAAAAGGTTATCAAATTTTTCATTAGTAGAATATTTTAAAAACCTATAATCAAACTCTCCATTGCTGTATATAATAACTAATACCTTTGCACTTAAGCCATCATCGATTAGTATAGGATTCCATCTTTGTGCCAAAATTTCATGTATTTTTGAATAATAAGGATCATTTGCATGCTCAGATGAAGTTGAAATTGATAATTTTCTTTTTTGAGATTGCACATCATCTAAAATTTTAGATACATTTAAATCACTATTTGTTCTTTTTTCTCTTTCAAATTTTGATTTAAATCTACTTGATACATTAGATGATTTCACATTATTTACTTGTTCTTTTACAACTTTTTCTTCAGTTGTTTTTACATTTGCAAATAGTGATTTTAAATTTGATTTTTTCTCTGCACTTCTTGATGCTGATTTTTTAATAACTTTTTTCTGTGCTTGTTTATTTAGTTTCATTTTAGCAACATCTTTAGGTTCACTATCAGCTAAAATAACATCTAATTCAAGTACAGTAACCTTTTTTGCAGAATCATATGTCTTGGCATCATTTGAATCTAAATAGAGTAAAAAAAGAGTAAATACAAAGATATATATAAAAAGTGCTAAAAGGCCAGAGAGATAGAAATTACCTTTGTTATAAGATGAAAAATAATTAATCATTTAAGCCCTATCCATCTGTAATTAGTGAAACTTTAAAAAAGCCAGCTTCTTTTACTGTTCTAAGTACATAAATAATATCATCATATACTAAAGTTTTATCGGCTCTTATATGTATTGGAGTATTTCTATCTTTTGATTTTGCATATAAAGTAAAACTATCAGCAAAGTCTTTAATATCATATCTATTTTTATTTACTTTAACTACTCTATTTTTATTAATAAAAACTGTGATTTTTTTTACATTTTGTATCTGTTTAGATTTACTTCCACTAGGAAGATTTATTTGTTCTTCAAACTCTAATACTGGTGCTGTAACCATTAAAATTGCTAAAAGAACTAACATAATATCTACTAATGGAGTAATATTTAAATCAGGCTTTTGGTTAAAATCATACATCTATTAACCTTTTGCTATCAAAATTTCAGCTTGTGCCTTTATATAAGTATTTAATTCATAAACTTTTCTTACTAAAATTTGATGAAAAGTATATGCAAAAATTGCAACAAATATACCAGCAGCAGTAGCTACTAACGCTTCAGAAATTGCAGGTGCAATTATTGAAAATCCTACTTTAGAATGATTTGAAAATTTTGCAAAAGATTCCAATATACCCACAACCGTTCCAAATAAACCAACAAATGGTGCAGTTGATGAAATTATTGAAAGCCATGAAATTCCAAAACTTGCATCTTTAATTATAGAGATTTCACAAGCTTTTAGTATATGCTTTGAACTTGAACCATTTGAACATTTATATAAAGATGATAACGGATTTATTGATGTATTACGTGATGTTAACGACTCTAATGATTTTTTCTCATTTACAATAAGTGAATTTAATGAAAGAAGTCTATATATAAAAATCCAAAAAACTACTACTAAGTAAGCAGATAGTAGCACTAGCACAAGAATTGCGATAGCGCTACTATTACCTAGATAATCTAATATCATATCAATCATAAGATATTTCTATGCAAATGAGTTGATTTTAGCTTCAACCGAAGCAACAGAAACATTAGAATCTTTTACAGAATTAACTAAGTCTTTTGCTGCATCAATATTTTTAGCAATATTAGAGTCTTCACCTTGTGTTAATGCAATAGCACCATCTGCTAGTACATCAACAGAACTTTCATTTACTTTAACGTGTCCCCAGTTTATAGCAACAGCCTCAGTAGAATTTGCTTTTTCAATAACAATTACACCAACTGTTAAAGAAGAAACTAATGAAGAGTGTCCTGGTAAAACACCAAACTCTCCCTCTTTTCCAGGAAGAGTTACTGTTTTAACGTCATCATTAAAGATTTCTCCGTTTGGTGTAACTATTGATAATCTAATTGTCTCCATAGGCTAACCTTATTTTGATTTCATTTCCTCAGCTTTAGCTAAAGCTTCATCCATTCCACCAACCATATAGAATGCCATTTCAGGGATGTCGTCATACTTACCATCTAAGATACCTTTAAAACCTTCAATTGTATCTTTAAGCTCAACATACTTACCTGGGCTTCCTGTAAATACTTCTGCAACGAAGAATGGTTGAGATAAGAATTTCTCAATTTTTCTTGCTCTATCAACTACAAGTTTATCAGCTTCTGATAATTCATCCATACCTAAAATGGCAATAATATCTTGTAAGTCTTTATATTTTTGTAATACAGATTGAACACCTCTTGCTACTGAATAATGTTCTTCACCTAATACATCAGCACTTAAGATTCTTGATGTAGAATCAAGTGGATCAACTGCAGGATAAATACCTTTTTCTGCAATTTTTCTGTTAAGTACTGTTGTTGCATCTAAGTGAGCGAAAACTGAAGCAGGAGCTGGGTCAGTTAAGTCATCCGCTGGTACATATACTGCTTGAACAGAAGTAATAGAACCTTTAGAAGTAGAAGTAATTCTCTCTTGTAATGCACCCATTTCTCTTGCTAGTGTTGGTTGATAACCAACAGCAGAAGGAATTCTTCCAAGTAAAGCTGACATCTCAGAACCAGCTTGTGCAAATCTAAAGATATTATCAACGAACATTAATACATCAAGACCTTTTTCATCTCTAAAGTATTCAGCCATTGTAAGACCTGTTAATGCAATTCTGTTTCTTGCACCTGGAGGCTCATTCATTTGACCATAGCACAGTGCAACTTTGTCAAGAACATTCGAATCTTTCATTTCATGATAAAGGTCATTCCCTTCTCTTGTTCTTTCACCAACACCAGCAAATACAGAGTACCCAGAGTGTTTAAATGCAACGTTATGGATAAGCTCCATAATAATTACTGTTTTACCAACACCAGCACCACCAAATAGTCCAACTTTACCACCTTTTGAATAAGGAGCTAATAAGTCAACTACTTTAATACCAGTTTCAAACATCTCTGTTTTTGTTGATTGCTCTTCAAAAGTTGGAGCAGATCTATGAATAGACCATTTTGGAGTATCTTCAGCAATTGCATCACCTTCATCAACTGGTTCACCAATTACGTTAAAAATTCTTCCTAAAACGTTTTCACCAACTGGAACTTTAATTGGTCCACCAGTAGCATTACACTCTTGACCTCTTACAAGTCCTTCAGTCATATCCATAGCAATAGTTCTTACTCTACTATCACCGATGTGTGCAGCAACTTCAAGAACTAGTCTATCATGATTTGCATCAGCGAAAACAACGTCAATTGCTTCATTAATTTCTGGTAAATATCCGTCGAACTCTACGTCAACAACCGGACCCATTACCTGAATAATTTTACCTTTCATACGGGTAGCTCCTTTATCTTATTTTAATGATTCAACACCACTGATAATCTCTATCAGTTCTGTTGTAATTGCAGCTTGTCTAGCTTTATTATATTCAACTGTTAAAGTATTAACTCTCTCTTTTGCATTATTAGTTGCAGCTTCCATAGCTTGCATTCTAGCAGAGTGTTCTGCTGCTAAAGAGTCAATTAATGAATAATACATGTTAAAATTAATATATTTAGCAGTTAATTCATTTAATACTTCTTCATCGTCATCTGGTTCAATATCAAGCATTGAGCTCTCTTCTTCATTAGTTTCAGCTTCTTCTAAACTAATAGGTAATAGATCTCTTACTTTTAACTCTTGAGTTAACATATTTAAGAACCCATTATATACAAGAACTACTTTTTCAGTAATTCCATTATTAAAATCTTCTACAACTTCGTCAATAAAATCAGAAGCTCTATCATAATCTGGCGCTGAAGATAAATCTGCAACTTTTTGAATTAATTCAATGCCTTGGAAAGAGAAGAAATCAATCCCTTTTCTTCCAACAACTCTTAATCTAACTTTTGCACCTTTATTTTCATATTCGGCTTTGATTCTATTAACAGTTTTAATTGTTGCCATATTAAAACCACCGCAAAGACCTTTGTCAGCAGTAACAAAAACAATATCAACTGTTTTTGGGTTGTCATTAGGAATAAATGCTTTATCAACATTACCATCTTCATGAACTTTGCTAACTCTATTTGCGATATCAGAAAGAACATCATTTATCTTGTTTGCATAACTTCTAGCTTGTTCAGACAATTGTCTTGTTCTAGTAAGTTTCGCAGAAGATACAAGCTTCATAGCTTTAGTTGTCTTCTGAGTATTCTTTACACTATTGATTTTTAGTTTAATCTCTTTTAAGTTAGCCATGCGCTAATCCTTATTTTGCACTGAATACAGTTTTAAACTCATCTAATGCAGATTTTAATGCAGACTCAATCTCGTCATCAATTTTTTGTTTTGATTTAATTGATTCTAAAATATTTGAATATTTTTGCTCAAAGAATGCGTGTAATTCATCTTCGAATTTAACAACATCTCCTACAGCAACATCATCTAAATAACCTTTTGTACCAGCATAAATGATAACAATTTGTTTTTCAATAACTAAAGGCTTATTAACACCTTGCTTTAATACTTCAACCATTCTTTGTCCAAGTTCAAGCTCTTTTCTTGTTGATTCATCAAGATCAGATGCAAACTGTGCGAATGCTTCAAGTTCTCTATATTGAGCAAGAGATAATTTTAGCGTACCAGCAACTTGTTTAGTAGCTTTAATTTGTGCAGCACCACCAACTCTTGATACTGATAAACCAACATTAATTGCAGGTCTAATACCAGAGTTAAAAAGGTTAGTTTCTAAGAAGATTTGACCATCTGTAATAGAAATAACGTTTGTTGGAATATATGCAGCAACGTCACCTGCTTGAGTTTCAATAATAGGTAATGCAGTCATAGAACCAGCACCTAAATCATCACTCATTTTTGCAGCTCTTTCAAGTAATCTTGAGTGTAGATAGAATACATCCCCTGGGAACGCCTCTCTACCTGGAGGTCTTCTTAATAATAAAGACATTTCTCTATATGCAACAGCATGTTTTGATAAATCATCATAAACAATTAAAGCATGTTTACCATTATCTCTGAAATACTCACCAATAGTAACACCTGTATATGGAGCTAAGAATTGTAAAGCTGAAGATTCAGAAGCACCAGCATTTACAACAACAGTATAATCCATTGCACCATTCTCTTCTAATGTTCTAACAACATTAGCAACAGAAGATGATTTTTGTCCAATAGCAACATAAATACAAACAACATCTTCACCTTTTTGATTAAGAATTGTATCAATTGCAACAGTTGTCTTACCAGTTTGTCTATCACCAATAATAAGCTCTCTTTGTCCTCTACCAATTGGAACAAGTGCATCAATTGCTTTAATACCAGTTTGTAATGGCTCGTGTACAGATTTTCTAGCCATGATTCCAGGAGCTTTTTCTTCAACAAATTTAGTCTCTTTTGCCTCAATAGCACCTTTACCATCAATTGGTTCACCAAGAGCATTAACTACTCTACCAACCATAGCTTCACCAACTGGTGTTTCTAGTAATTTTCCAAGTCTTTTACAAGAAGTACCTTCTGTAAGACCTTCACCTTTACCTAAAACAACCACACCTACAGAAGACTCTTCTAAGTTAGAAGCTAATCCTCTTTCACCATTTTCAAACTCTACAAGCTCACCAGCCATAACATTTTTAAGACCGTAAACTTGCGCAATACCATCTGCAAAAGAGATGATTTTACCAGTTTCATTTACATCTACGTTTAATTCAAAGTTTTCGATTCTTTCTTTTATAATAGAACTGATTTCATCAGCTTGAATCTTTGCACCCATTCAAATTCTCCTTTATAAGTTCTAAACTGCTTTTAAAATATGATCAATCATTTGAGATTTTAATCTATCTTTAGAAAAAGATATTTCTACCCCAAGTCCATCAATATCAACTTTAATACCATTATAATCACAAACATCTTGTGTTAATGATAAATCTACATTAAATTTCTTACTAAACTCTTTTTCAATTGATGAAATATATTCTGCAGCTAACTCTTTATTTGTGTAAATTACACCATTGTATGAGTTATTAATAATAGCAAGTTGAGCTTTTAACTCTTTTGCAATTATTGGAATAATATCTAATCTTTTGTTATTACTTAGTAATTTAATTAGATTTTTTAAAGTGTCACTACAATTATCTACAAGAGAGATAATTAACTCAACTTTATCACTATTCTTTACTTCAGTAGATGATATAATAGCTATGAATTTCTCATTATTATAAGCTGAAGAAATCTCATTTAACTCTTTATTTAAAGCAGTGATTGAGTCCACATCTCTTCCATCTAATAAAGCTTTTACGTATCTTTTTGCTACTAAATCAACCATTATGCTACCTTCTTAAGTACAATATTTGACAACTCATCTTGAGTTAATTCAACATCGTCTGAATTAAATAGCTCTTCAAGAACTTCAGCAACAACTTGTTTTTTTGCTTTTCTTGCTTCAATCTTAGTCTTTTCATCAAAGTTTTTCTCTAATTGAGCAATTTCAGCATCTACTGCAGCTGCCACTTTTTGTTTGATTGAATCAACATCAGTTTTTGCATTATCAACAATCTCTGCAGCTAGTACTTTAGCCTCTTCTAACTGTTTGTTAGCAGAGTCAATTTTACTTTGTGAAGCTTTTAAAGTATCTTGTACCTTATCAAGTTCAGCTTGTATAGATAAACTTCTATCTGCAAAAAATGCTTTAATTTTATCAGCAAGTAAATACCATAAAATTCCAGCAAAAATTATAAAGTTAACGGTTCTTTGAATAATATCGTAATCAGTTTCCGCACCTTCACCACTAGCAAGTAATGCAACTGGACTTAAAGCTAAACCTAATAATACAATTTTTTTCACTTTAATTCCTTTATATCGAGCTAAGCTTAGCTTTTAGGCTCTCATTAAATTGAGGCATAGAAGCTACTAATGAATCTTTTAGTGCTTTTGTATCATCTTGTAAACTTTTAGCAAACTCTTCAGATTTCTCTTCTAAGTTAACTTTCGCGTTTGCAAGTTTTGCATCTGCACTCTCTTTAGCTTCATTGTAAGCTTTTTCTCTTATCGCAGCAGCTTCTCTTTTTGCAGCCGCAATCACATCATTTGCTTCAGCCAGCATGCCATCTACATTTGCACTATTTGATTTTGCGTTTTCTAAATCTCTTTTAATAGATTCCGCTCTATCATCCATATGCTTTAGTAGAGGCTTGAATAGACAACTGTTTAGTCTAGCAACAACTAACAAAAAGATGATACCAGAGCTAAGCAACAATACAGGACTTATGTCTAACATTCATTCCTCCATATTTTTACAGTTTAGTTTGACTAAAACTGATTTATTTTATCAAAAATTAGTATAAAAATATATTAAAATGAGGAAGAATGCTACGTAAATTTATAAAGTGTTACGAAAATAATTAGAAATCTTTTCTATATCTTCTTGTGAGGTAATTTCAATCTTAAAATAATTTTTTTCTGCCTTAACTTTTAAGTCATTATCTTTTAAAGTTTTTAAAACATTATTTAAAGGTTTAAAATCATAATTAGTAGTTTTTTTATTTTTTTGTACTTTTTTTGTACTAGGTTCTTTTAAATCTTTTACAAGCTTTTCAGTCTCTCTTACTGACAATTTTTGTCCAATAATTGAATCTGCAACTAGTTTTTGCTGTTCTTCTTCTAAACCAAGCATTATCTTAGCATGTCCTGCAGTTATTTTATTATTTGCAAGCAATTGTTGTACATAAGAACTTAATTGTAAAAGTCTTAAAGTATTTGTAATTGATGTTCTACTTTTGAACACTCTTTTTGATAATTCATCATGTGTAATATTATGTTCATTAATTAATTGGGCATATGAATAAGCAAGTTCAATAATATTTAAATCATCTCTTTGGATATTTTCAATTAATGCTAGTTCTCTTAGTTTAAACTCTTCAATATCTAAAACAATAGAGTTAATTTTTTCAAGATTTGCTAATTTATGAGCTCTTAGTCTTCTTTCTCCAGAAATCAATGTAAAACTAGTATCACTATTTTGTACAACAACAATTGGCTGTAATAATCCATGCTCTACAATTGAGTCACTTAACTCTTTTAACTTATCTTCATCAAAAATTTTTCTTGGTTGGTTTGGGTTTGATTTTATTAAATTTACATCAATTTCAACAATAGTACCAATTTTTTCTAATGTATCTTTGCCATTGCCATTTTCATATGCAACTTCAACTTCACCTAATAACTCTCCAAGTCCTCTTCCTAATGCCATGTTCTATCCTGCTATTGCTCTTGCTAAATTTGTGTATGCTTTTGTTCCTGTTGCACTTGCATCATAAAGCATAATTGGTTTTCCAAAACTTGGACTCTCTGCAAGTTTTATATTTCTTGGAATAACCACATACGAAGTATCATCAATTTTAAAAAGTTTACTCTCAAAATGTTGTGCTAAATCAGCAAAAACTTGTTTTGAAAGATTATTTGTAGAACTATACATAGTAGGTAAAAAACCTCTTATTTGTAACTGTCTATTTATAGTTTGTTTAACTAATTTAATAGTGTTAAGAAGTTGTGCTAAACCTTCTAATGCAAAAAATTCACACTGAATAGGTATAAGAACTGAATTTGAAGCACTTAATGTGTTAATTGTAATTGGGCCAAGTGCTGGTGGTGAATCTATTATAATATAATCAAAATCTTTTTTTACTGGGTCAATTTTTCTTTTTAAAATCAACTCTCTTTCTTTATTGTTTTTATAGAACTCTTTTTCAATCCCAACTAAACCAATATTTGATGGAGCAACTTTTAAATTTTCAATTTCTGAATCTAAAATGATTTCATTTAATTCTTTTGTTCCTAACATCACATGATAAAGATTATACTCATATGTATCTCTATGAAAACCTAAGCTTGTTGTAGCATTAGATTGTGGGTCTGCATCAATTAATAGTACTTTTTTACCTCGTAAAGCCAAAGCTGCACTTAAATTTACTGCTGTAGTTGTTTTACCTACACCACCCTTTTGATTTGCTATTGATATTATTTCTGTCATCGTAAACTAAAAACCTTTTTTTTATCTATATTTATAGAGCCGTCGCTATTTAAAATAGCTTTTTCTAATGATTTTTTCTTATTGTCGATTGTTACATGGAATTTTTTACTCTTTTGAAATTCTATCTTAAAATCACTAAAAATTTGCTTCCATGAAAGGTGATTTTCTATTTTATTAAAATAGTCTTGTAGTGTTTTATCAATATCAATATTAATATCTAATTTACCAAATTGATTATTTACAAACTTTAGATTTAAACCTATTCCACAAAGTACCAAATCATTGGACATTGTAGTGATTGTTCCTCCGATTTTTTTATTATCTATATAAAAGTCATTTGGCCATTTTATCCAAACATTTGAACCGTTCTTTTTTAATATTTGTTTTAAAATATAAGAAAAATATATTGAACAACTTTGTAAGGGTAAGTCTAAAGGTAATTGGTTTTTATTATATGCAAACGAGAAAAAAAGATTATCTTTAACTCCTGTCCAACTATTACCTCTACTTCCAATTCCATTTGTTTGTAATTGTGCTACAATACAAGTAGGTTCAAACTCATTTAAACCTTTTAAATAGTTTTTTAAATATGTGTGTGTAGAATCTACCTCTTTTAATCTTTTAATTTTCATAAGTTCATTATACAAAAAGTAACTACAAGAATAAATTAATACTATTGTATATATAATATTTTAAAATCAAAAAGAGAGTTTAATGTTAGATCCAGTTTTACCAATAGCTATGTATTTATTACTTGGCTATTTATTTAAAGTATATTTTAAAGATAATTCAAAAGAGTTAATTGAGTTTATTATTTACTTTTCATTACCTGCAATTGTTTTTAATAAAATCTATAATTTAGAATTAAGCTTTGAGATACTTAAGTTAATAGTTTTATTTAATGGTATAATCTTTCTAAATCTTATTTTTGCATTTATTTTTGCAAAATTCTTAAAACTAGAAAGAAAACTATTTGCAACCTTTGTAATAGTTGCAACCTTTGGTAATACGTCATTTATTGGCTTTTCTTATATAGATGCATTTTATGGGCAGGATTATGTAGTTTATGCTTTAATTTATGATTTGTTTGGTTCTTTTTTAATACTTGTAAGTTTAGGAATGGTAATAATTAACTGGGGAAATGCTCAACAAGTAAATTTTAAAGCTATTAGTAAAAGTATATTATATTTTCCACCAATAGTTATGTTTTTTATAACTATATTTTTTAAACTATTTGATGTACCTGTATTTGTTATAAATACAACTGAAACATTAGGTGCTACCCTTGTTCCACTTGCTATGATTGCAATAGGAATGAAACTTCAAATTAAAAATATTTTTTATAAATTTAAGGCTGTACTTACTGCTATGCTATTAAAAATGATATTAATACCACTTATAGTCTATCTTGGTTTTTTACTATTTTATAATATTGATGATACATGGAGTAAAGTTACAATAGTTGAAGCAGCAATGCCTCCTATGACTATGGCAGTTGTATTAGCTATCAAAGGTGGGCTTGATGAAACATTTGCAATAAATGCTTTAGTACTAGGAGTATTAGGAAGTTTACTAACAGTTACGGGCTTTTATTACTTTTTAGCTTAAGTTAAAAAGTAATAGTAAAACAAGCCCCTTTATACTCTTTATTATTAAAAGTAAACTCTTCATTTGTAACATTAATAGTTGCATCCATGTGCTTTGTAATTATCTCTTTTACCATAAAAAGACCTATTCCTGTTCCACCACTTTGAGATTTTGTAGTAAAGTGTTGTAAAAAGATTTTATCTATAATAGAATCAGGAATTCCTTTTGCATTATCTTTTATTTCAATTACTGATTTATTTTGACTATTTTTATATAAATTAATAAATATATATCTTTTTTCATCTACTTTTACATTTTCTACTAAAGCATCTTTGGCATTTGTTAATAGATTTAAAAGTGATTGAGTAAACTCATTTCTTAAACCATAAGCAGTTAAACTTTCATCTAAATTTAAAATAAATTTTATATAAGAGCTACTCATAGTTGCAGTTGATAAAGATACGCTTTTATTAATTGCTTCAGCCAGATTAAAATGCTCTTTAGCTCTATCAACTTTATAAAAACTTCTAAAATCATCAATTGTTTGAGATAAATATTTAGTTGTATCTACAATTTGTGATAGGTTTGATATTGCTTGTTCTTTTTTAAAATTATTCATTTCTAAGTCAATAGACATTCCACTTGCAATAGTACTAATTGAACTTAAAGGTTGTCTCCATTGATGGGCAATATTTCCTATCATTTCTCCCATACTTGCCATCTTAGATTGATGAAAAATAATTGCACTCATTTTCTCATTTTCTTGAACCTCTTTTTGAACTCTTGATTCAAGCTTTTTATTTGCTTCTTCTAATTGTCTATTTAATCTAGTTAACTTTTCAACATCATTTTGTGCTTTTGCAATTGATAAAGAGATAAAAGAACTAATCATAGAAACAATATCTTTATCCTTTTTTGTAAAAGTATCAATACAACCATTAGTTTTTTTATTTAGTAGTTGAATAACTCCAAGTTTAGTCTTTTGCCTTGGATGAATTAATGGAACTGTAATTATTGAATAGGTTTTATAATCAAAAACTTCATCAAACTCTTTTACGCCTAAAAGTTCATACTCTTTAGTTTTATAAACATCATCAATAATTATAATCTTGTTTAAAAGCATAGATTCAACTGCAAGATATTTTTTTGAATCATTAAGAGGTAATTCTAAATCTTTTATATTACAATATTGCTTAAAAATATTTTCATAAGATAGTGCATCATTTTGGAAAACATGAAATGCCAAATGATTTTTTTCTTTCATATAGATTGTGCCAGCTTCACAAGAGACTAATTCTCTTGTGTGCTTAAGTATTTCATGTAGTAATACATCTAAATCATCTACTGTAAAAATACTTAAGTCGTAAAAATGTTTAAGTTCTCTATCCATATCTATTACTTTTCTTTTTTTATATTCTAATAGATATTAGATTAAAGTATCATTTACAGTTAACCTCTTACCTCTTAAGTAATCTGTAATATTTACTGCTTTTTTTGATGGAGCTTGTACGGTAAAAACTTTTATTGAGCCTTTTTGGCATGCAATAATTGCATAGTCTTTGTCTATATTTAAAATCTTACCCTCTTCATTAATAGATTTATCTTCATTTAACTCAAGCTTTTTTAATTTTAAATTATTATCTAAAAATACTCCTGGCCAATAACAGTATGCTTTATATTTTAAATATAAACTCTTTGCATCTTCTAAGGTTACTAAGCCATCATCTTTTTTTATTTTTTTACAAAAACTAACTTCAGAATCATTCTGTTTTTTAGGATTGATTTTTTCATAATTATCAAGTGTTGTAATAGTTAATTGTGCAGCAATTATTGATAATTTATTAAATACTTCATCAACTAACATACTATTTTCAAGCTTTAAATACTGAATTGCCAAAATATCTCCACTATCAAGTCCCTCTTCCATAAGCATTGCAGTTACACCTGTATATTTATCATCATTTAAAATTGATTCTTGAATAGGACTTGCACCTCTATATTTAGGTAAAATTGAGGCATGAAGATTAATACAAACAGCTATGTCTAAAACCTCTTTAGGTAAAAGCTGTCCATAAGCAGCAACAATAATAAAATCAGGTTTTAGCTCTTTTAAAGTATCAATCATATCCTTATTGTTTCTTAGAGTGTTTGGTTGATATATTGGAATATCTATACTATTTTGAATACAATAATTTTTGATATGTGGTGGAGTTAAAATCTGTTTTCTTCCAACTTTTTTATCAGGTTGAGTAAATAAAGCAACTATATTATAATTATCATTTTTTATAAGTGCATCAAAGATTATTGTTGCATAATCTGGTGTACCCATAAATACTACTTTTTTGCACATACTTCTATCCTTTTTTATTTACTTATAAAAAGTGTTCCACTACTATGATTTTCATTATACAAAAAGTCATAAGCATTTGTTAAATCAAAACCTGAAGATAAATACATAGGAATATTTCTATTCATTAAAAAATGTGCTGCTTTTAATTTAGTTACAATTCCACCTGTTGCAAATTCTGAGTTTGGAGTATGAACCATATGTAGCTCATTATCTTCAATATTTGTAACAATTTTTTGCATTTTAGCATCCATTTCAACTCTTGGATTTTTATCATAATAACCATCAATATCAGATAAGATAGCTAACAAATCTGCATTAAAATAGTATGCAACATGAGCTGCAAGTTGGTCATTGTCTCCAAAAAGTAGCTCATCATTTGCTATTACATCATTTTCATTTATAATTGGTACTATATTATTTGAAAGAAGTATTTCCATTACATTTTGTGCATTCTTTGTTCTTTTTCTTGAATCAAAATCATTTTCAATAAAAAGCATTTGTGCACACTTAATATCATGTTCTCTAAATCTTTTTTTATAATGCTTCATCAACAATGGTTGCCCAATTGCTGCTAAAGCTTGTCTATTTGCTATTTGTGTTTTATCCAATTGAAGTTTAGTATTTCCAGCACCAACAGCACCAGAACTTACTAAAATAACTTCATATTTTTTATCATTTTTTAATTTTGCAATAAAGTCAACTAAATTAGTTAATCTTTCTAAAGCTAATTCATTATTTTGAGTTAAAACAGCAGTTCCAACTTTAATAACTACTCTTTTCTTTTCTTTCATTTACTTTGTCCTAAAAGCTCATAAAGTGCATATCCAATTGATTTTGTATTCATATGTGTTACTGAAGATATTGGTAAAATAAAAAATGGTTTTGTATTATCAAATCTTGACATAGTTAAATCTTGTACATAATAAGGTAATTTTTTATCAAAACCAAATTCATTATTATTTGAAATTTCTAAATCTAATTCTTTGATAAATTCACTTATATCTTTTTGTAAATCTTCACCATAATATGCATCTGTTTTTGTTAAAGCAATAGCATAATTTCTTCCACTTAATTCAACAGAGAATTTCTTTAACTCCTCTTTTAAAACAAAAAACTGCTCACTTATTGTTCTATGATTTGATACATCAATTGTAAAAAGAAGTGTTTTTGTTCTTTCAATATGTTTTAAAAACTCTATTCCAAGACCTCTTCCTTCACTTGCTCCATCAATAATTCCTGGAATATCAGCCATTACAAAAGAGTTATATTCCCCTACTTCTACTACACCAAGTTTTGGAGTTAATGTTGTAAATTCATAATTTGCGATTTCTGGTTCTGCATTTGAAAGAGTAGAAATTAACGTAGATTTTCCAACATTTGGATAACCAACCAATCCTACATCAGCAATAAGCTTTAACTCTAATTTAATCTCTTTAGTAATTCCAGGTAAACCTGGTTGAAAATAAGTAGGTCTTTGATTTCTTGAATTTTTAAAGTGAACATTTCCTAATCCACCTTTTCCACCTTCTAAAAACTTAACCTTTTTACCTTCTTCTACTAAATCTAACAAAACTTCATTTGTTTGTGCATCTATTACTTGAGTTCCAGGAGGTACAGTAAGTGTAAGTGCGGGTGCTGATTTTCCTGTCATATTTCGCCCCATACCTTGCTTTCCATTCTCAGCTTTAAGTACAGTTCTTCCTTTATACCAAGATAAAGTATCAGTGTTATTATCTACTAAAAAGTAAACATCTCCACCTTTTCCTCCATCTCCTCCATCAGGACCACCTTTTACTACAAATTTCTCTCTTCTAAAAGAGGCACAACCTTGCCCACCTTTTCCAGATGAAACTTTAAATTTTACACTATCTATAAACACTTTTTTCTCCTAAAACTAAAAAAGGGTGTAGGCAAAGCCATACACCCTCTTAAAAAAACAGTTAATACTTCAAAAATTCTTATGAAGCGTATACTGATACTTTTTTTCTTTTTTTATCTTTAACTTCGAACTTAACTACACCGTCAATTAAAGAGTAGATTGTATGGTCTTTACCAATTCCTACATTTTCTCCAACGTGTACTTTTGTTCCTCTTTGTCTTACGATGATATTACCAGCTCTTACTGTCTCACCACCAAATTTTTTAACACCAAGTCTTTTCCCAGCTGAATCTCTATTATTCTGTGTACTACCTTGACCTTTCTTGTGAGCCATTGTTTATCTCCTTAAAATTATGCAGCGATTTTAGTAATTTTAATTTTTGTGAAGCTTTTTCTAAAACCTCTTTTTAATTTACTATCTTTTCTTCTTCTTTTTTTGTAAATGATAACTTTTTTATCTCTATTTACACCAGTACCATCAAGTAATACTTCTGCTTCAACTTTTGCAGATGAAACAGCATCACCAGTTTTAAGTTCTCCGTCATTTACTGCAAGAACATCAGAAATTTCTAAAGTTTCTTTTGCAGCTTTTCCTAAATAATCTACATCTAGGATATCACCTTCTTGAACTTTATATTGCTTACCAGCACATTTAATAATTGCGTACATTCTTTATCCTCTAACTATCTATATCTATCAAATACGTATTTTTTTGTGAAGCGAAATACTATCTTATATTAGTTTAAACTTTGTTTAAGCGAAATCGCTTTTTATTGATAATCGTATGGTAATGCGATTACATCCATCTCTACAAGTACATTTTTTGGTAGTGTTTTAACAGCTACTGTACTTCTTGCAGGCTTGTGTTCACCGAATGCTTCGGCATATAATACATTTACTATACCAAAATCATCCATATTTTCTAAATAAATTGTAACTTTTATAACTCTATCCATACTACTTTGTGAATCTTCAAGTAACATTCTTAGATTTTCTAATACTTGTCTTGTCTGTTTTTTTATATCTCTTTCAACTAATTCACCATCTGTTTTTAAAGGAATTTGTCCTGATGTATAAATTAATCCATTTGCTTTTACTGCTTGTGAATAAGGTCCAATCGCTGCTGGAACTCTATTGGTATGTAAAAACTCCATTTTTCTTCCTCTGTAATTTTTCAGACATTTTACATAAAAAAACTATTTATTTCAATAAATCAATATCAAAACTAACTAATTTACCTTTTTTTAGTTGTGAAATGTTGTCTTTTAGTTTTCTTATTATATTCGCTTTTTTTCTAAATTCAATATCTTTTTGATAAAGTATTTTATTTAAATATTTTGAATAAAACTTTATAAGTAAAATCAAAAGTTCTCGTTCTAATCTTTCATCATCATAGTTTTCTAATCTTTCATTTAAAATAATTGCATTTAAAGAAGGATTATTTATATCTTCTAAAAGAGTTTCAAACTCCAAATTATGATATTCAAACATGGAAGCATCTACTAAGTCTAAAACTAAATCTAATCTTGAAGGCTTTTCTAAAATTGCTTTAATAATACATAATTCTGCAATATCTATTTTTGTTGCATCATTATTAAACTTTACTCTTGAATTATCATTTGTTACTTTTACTAAATTTTCTCTAATATTTAATTTTTGAGCAATGTATCTTTTGTATTCATCTTGATAAAGCATACTTAAACTTTTTAAATAATCATTTGCTTCTTTTAATGCTTTTTGTTTTTGCATTGGATCATTTATTTCATACTTTTGAATAATATAATCAATAGCAAAAGAGATAAATGAAGATGGTGAAGTAAAAATAGTATTCAATTTTTCAATTTGTCCATCTTTTACCATATCAGCAGGGTCAAGTCCTTCATCAAAAATAACTACTCCACCTTCAAATTCACTTTGACTTAACATCACAGAAGCTTTAAAAGCAGCATTTAATCCTGCTTTATCTCCATCATAAGCAACTATAACCTTTGGTTCACCTCTTCTTAAAATTGGCAAGTGTTCTTTAGTTAAAGCAGTACCCAATGTTGCAACAGCTGTGTTAAAACCTGCTTGATGAAGCATTATTACATCTAAATACCCTTCAGTTACAATAATCCTATTTTTTTTATAGATATTCTCTTTTGCAATATTGTATCCATACAAAAGTTTTGATTTATTAAAAAGTTTTGTTTGAGGAGAGTTTACATATTTTGCACTATGACCTGTTATAGTTCTTCCACCAAAACCTACAATTTTTCCATTTAATCCATATATAGGAAAAGTAATTCTTTCTATAAATCTAGAGTATAACCCATTTTGTCCTGAATCTATAACTCCTAAATCCTTTGCATCTGCAAGATTTAAAAAATTATTTTTTAAGTAGTTTATTGTTTCAAAAGATTTTGGGGCATAGCCTATTTCAAACTTTTCAATAGAAAATTCTGAAATTCCTCTACTTTTTATATAATCTTTTGCAACTTTATTATTTGCAAAAAGTTTTTGATAATATTGATTAACACTTTCTAAAACTTTTAAATCTTGTTTTGGTTTATTATTTGTATTATCATATGTTAAAGTAACATTATACATCGAAGCTAGTTTTTCTAAGGCTTCAGGATAAGTTAGTTTCTCATACTCCATGACAAACTTTATTGCATCTCCTCCCGCACCACAACCAAAGCAATGATATATCTGCTTTGCAGGACTTACTACAAAAGAAGGTGTGTCTTCTCCATGAAAGGGACAACAAGCTTTAAAGTTAGCTCCTGATTTTTTTAATTCAAGTGATTGGGAAATTACATCTACAATTTCAATATGGTTTTTTAAGTTGTCAATAGATTCTTTAGTTATCATGGCAAAATTATACACTTTTATTATTTTATATGTGCTTTTATGGTAAAATAATAACATTTTATGAAAAAGGTATTGATTGGACAGTATAGTTTTAGACTACAGAGATCCACTATTTAGTGTAATTATATTTTTTACTTTAATTTTCCTAATCTCTTTTATTACTTATTCTTTTGGTTTATACAAAGAGAAAAATGCACGAAAAGATTATAGAAAATTGCTTAATCGTTTCGAATTAGGAAAGCTAAAAGAAGAGGATTATGTACATCTGTATAAAACTTATAACTTACCATTTGATTCAATAATATTACTTGCCTCAAGTTTTTTACATAAAGGTGATTATAATAAAGCCATTTCAGTCTATCTTGCGCTACTTGAACATGTAACAGATAGAGTAAAGAAAGAAGAGCTTTTAGAGTTACTAGGTTCAACATATTTTAAAGGTGGCTTCTTACAAAGGTCAAAAGAGATATATTTGAAAATCTTAAAATTTTCACCTAGAAATGAAAATGCATTAAAACATCTTCTTATAATAAATGAAAAGCTTAAAGAGTATGATAAAGCTTTAGAAGTTATTGAAGCTTTAGATGAATTAGAGATTGATACAATTAGAGAAAGAATATATGTTGAAACATTAAGAATATTAAATAATACTGAACTTACATATGAAGATAAGACAGATAAACTATACTCATTTTATAAAATGAATCATATAATAGAAAGACTTTTTGTACAATACTTAATCCAATACAATAAAGAGTTTCTATGGAGTCATATTGATGAGTTTGACGTTACAAAATTTATTGATTTATTATGGTATTTAGATTTTAATGATATAGATTTTGACGCAGTTTCAAATAATGAACAACTAAATCAAATCTATAATGCAAAAGGATACTTACAAACTTGTAATCATAGTAGTGATTTTGTTTTTGATATATTAATTGCTTTAAATAAACATGAACATAAAATTCCTGTTACATTAGATTTTGAATTTATTTGTACTTCATGTAAACACATACACCCTATTTATGAATCTAGGTGTCCTCATTGTCATAATATCTTAACTTATAAAATAAAACATAATTTAGCTAAGGACTTAAATGAAAGAAATCAATCTTTACAGTGATGGTTCAAGTTTAGGAAATCCTGGACCTGGTGGATGGGGAACTATTCTTGAATATAAAGGTAAAGAAAAAGAGTTTTGTGGAGGTGAGTATAATACCACTAATAACAAAATGGAATTAGTAGGTGTTATAGAAGGTCTTAAAGCTTTAAAAGAGCCATGCATTGTAAATGTAATATCTGACTCTACTTATGTAGTAAAGGCTATAAATGAATGGTTAGAAGGTTGGATAAAAAATAATTGGAAAACTGCTTCTAAAAAGCCTGTAAAAAATGTAGAACTTTGGCAAGAGTATATAAAAGTTTCAAAACCACACAAAATTAATGCTTTTTGGGTAAAAGGCCACGCAGGGCATGAGCATAATGAAAGATGTGATATACTAGCAAGAGAATTTGCAGAAAATTTAAAAATTAAAGGGGAAAAAATATGAGTGATTACTCAAAATTAGAAAAGTGTTTGGGTTATCAGTTTAAAAACAAGGATCTGATAATCGAAGCACTTACGCATAAAAGTTTAAAGAAACCATACAATAATGAAAGATTAGAGTTTCTTGGAGATGCTGTATTAAACTTAATTGTTGGAGAATATTTATATAAAAATTTTCCAAATTCAAATGAAGGTGAACTTTCAAAAATAAGAGCTTCTTTAGTAAATGAAACAGGTTTTACAAAACTTGCAAATGAGATAAAATTAGGTGAATATATCTTTATTTCAACGGCTGAAGAGAGAAATAAAGGAAGAACAAAAGCTTCTATTCTTTCAGATGCTTTTGAAGCAATCATGGGTGCTATTTATTTAGAGTCAGGACTTGATACTTTAAAACCTATTATTCTTGAACTTTTAGAAAAATCATATGATAAAATAAATCTTGATGTTCTTTTTAGTGATTATAAAACAGCATTACAAGAGATTACACAAGCAGAGTTTGGAACTATACCTGAATACAAAATCGAAGGTTCTTATGGGCCTGACCATAAAAAAGAGTTTGAAGTATCAATTTGGATTGATGGTAAAAAATATGGGCAAGCAAGAGGAAAAAGTAAAAAGCTTGCTCAACAAGCTGTTGCAAAAATTGCAATTGACCAATTTAAAGGCACAGCATAATGAATACATTTGGTCATAGATTTAGATTTACAACTTTTGGAGAAAGCCATGGTAAAGCTTTAGGCTGTGTAGTAGATGGAGTTCCAGCAGGTATAAAAATTGATGAAGAGTTTATTCAAAATGAAATGAATAGAAGAAAACCTGGACAAAACAAATATGCAACAGCTAGAAAAGAGAGTGATAGTGTAGAGATTTTAAGTGGTGTATTTGAAGGGCTTACAACAGGAACTCCTATATCAATGATAATCTTTAATGAAAATCAAAAAAGTCGTGATTACTCTAATGTTAAAGACCTTTTTAGACCAGGTCATGCTGATTATACATATTTTAATAAATATGGTATTAGAGATTATAGAGGTGGAGGAAGAAGTAGTGCAAGAGAAACAGCAGCAAGAGTTGCAGCTGGTGCAATTGCAAAACTTTTACTAAAACAGCTAGATATTGAAGTTAAAAGTGGTATTTGTGAAATTGATGGTATAAAAGCAACAAACTTTGATTTTTCAAATGTTCAAAACTCTGAAATTTATGCATTAGATAAAGAGGTAGAACAAAAACAAAAAGATGCAATTTTAAATGCAAAAAACTCACATAATAGTGTTGGGGGAGTAGCTTTAATAAAAGTTACTAACTGTCCAGCAGGTCTTGGAGAACCACTTTACTTTAAATTAGATTCACAACTAGCAAATGCAATGATGAGCATAAATGCAGTAAAAGCAATAGATATTGGAGATGGTTTTAATTCAGTACAAAATAAAGGCTATGATAATAATGATGAAATTAGAGCCAATGGTTTTAAGTCAAATCATAGTGGAGGAATTTTAGGAGGTATATCTAATTCAGAAGATATAAAATTAAAAGTCTATTTTAAACCAACACCTTCTATTTTTATAAAACAAGAAACAGTCGATATTTATAATAAGGAAGTTGATTGTGAACTAAAAGGTAGGCATGACCCTTGTGTTGCAGTAAGAGGTAGCGTTGTTGCTGAGTCTATGACTGCATTAGTAATAGCAGATATGCTACTTTTAAATATGAGTTCAAGAATTGATAATATTAAAAAAGTTTATGAAAGATAAAGAAAGAAATCTATTTTAATAAGTAAGTTTCAATTTATCTTTTTTATATATAATTTCAAAAGTACCTCTTTGGTCAAGGGGTACTTTTATATTTTTGTTAATTTATCTTGAACAAAATCACTATATAAAGCTAATACTTTTTTTCTATTTTTTTCTTTAAATATAGAAACTCCAACTTTTTTCAAGTCTTCAACAGGTAAACCAGTAGTATCTGCTGTAACTAAAGCATTAAAACTATTCTTTTTAAATAATTTAACAATATCCTCATTTCTATTCTCTAACATTTCAACTGAACTAATAGTTTGTCCACTTAAATTTAAAACAGTAAAATAGTTTGCATCTTTAACACTGCTTGCAACTTCTGACATGTAACTTAGATTTTCAACGGTAGGAAATACAATTCTCATTTTGTACCTTTAAGTATGATAATTTTATAAAAGGATTTTTGTAAAAACTTAATACTTGTTTATATTTATCTAAAAAGTTTTTACAAAAATAATGGTGTTATAATCTCGATTGACCCAAGAGAGGAGTGTTATTTTGTATGTTAGGCTAGACAACTAAACAAAACGGTCAATCTAATTATATTTGTTAATATATATTCTTCATACTTAACTCTAAAATTAAGTTCAACTAAGAATTAATTTGAGAGAGCGGGTTCACTTAGTTTATATGAAATTTATATTCACTTCATAAAATTATTACTTTTGAGTTAAGTCATATGTCAAGTATTTTTTTAAATTTTTAACAAAATTATGCTAAAATCTATTATTCGTTAAATTTAAGGAGAGAAATGCCTAGAGAAAAATTAGAAAGAAAATTAAATTTAAAACCAGTATGTAAATATTTCGGGCCCAAAGATACCGAAGCAAAAGAGGATGTAGTACTACTTCATGAAGAGCTAGAAGCAATTCACTTAATGGACTCATTTTGTATGTATCAAGAAGATGCTGCTAAAAAAATGAATGTTTCAAGAGCTACTTTTGCAAGAATAATAAAAAGTGCAAGAAAGAAGATTTCTCTTGCTTTAATCACAGGAAATAATATCAAAGTTCATGAAGTTAAAAATGAATTTCACATTGCCCTTTGCTCTCACAAACAAGATGAACTTGATTATGCAGAAGCTGAAGCAGAATATATTTGGATAGTATTTATAAAAGACTATAAGCTAAAATCACAAAGCTGTATAAAAAACCCAATGTATCAAAATGAAGAAGAAGCAACTTGTAATGTTCTTCCGGATATTTTACATGATTATGGTGTAAACTATTTTATGATAAAAGATATAGATTATGATTTAAAAATCTCACTAATTGCAAAAGGTATTTATCCTATATTAAAAGAGGAAGTTCAACTAGAAAATCTAGTAGATATATTTCAGTAGAGGCAAGGTCTCTACTTAAAGTTGTGATTTTAACTCTTCTAGCCTTGCTATTCTATCTTCCGTTGTAGGATGAGTTCTAAAAAGTTCAGAAAATTTAACATCTTTTCCACTAAAAGGATTTATTATAAACATATGTGCAGTCTGTTCTGTTGCATTATGAATCTCACCCCTTTTTGCATAATTTTCAAGTTTACTTAATGCACTTTGTAAACCACTTGCATCACCTACTAATTTTGCAGCACCTTCATCTGCTAAATACTCTCTACTTCTACTTACAGTCATTTGTATAATAGCTGCTGCTAAAGGCAATACAATTGCTAAAATTATCATTACTAAAGGATTTGAATTTTGTCTATCATTTCCACCAAACATCGCTGAAAACTGCATCATATTAGCAATCATAGCAATTGCACCCGCAAAAACAGCTGCAATAGTTCCTATTAATATATCATAATGTCTTACATGTGATAGCTCATGGGCAATTACACCTTCAATCTCTTTTTCATTTAGCAAATCCATAAGTCCTTGAGTTACTGCAACTGCTGCATGTTGATGATTTCTTCCTGTTGCAAATGCATTTGGCATATCATCTGGTATTATATATACTTTTGGCATTGGTAAATTTGCTTTATATGCTAATTTTTGTGTTATTTGATAAATCAAATGTCTTCTATTAGTTATTTCAACAGCATTATATGAAGATAAAACATGTTTATCAGAATAATAATAAGCATAAAAGTTCATTCCCGCAGCCAGTAAAAATGCAATTAACATTCCATTAGGCCCACCAAAATAGTATCCTATAAATACAAACAGCACAGATAATAATGCTAGAAAAAATACAGTTTTTATTTGTTCCATTACTGCTTCCTTTAACTTAATTTCATATAGAGTATTATATTATAATTTATCAAGTTTAATAAACAATTTAAATTTATTCCATAAATTTATTACTTCTAGGAGATATTTTGAAAAAACTATACTTAATAAGACATGCAAAATCATCTTGGAAAAATCTTACCTTAGAAGATTTTGATAGACCTTTAAATAAAAGAGGAAAAAGAAATGCTCCATTTATGGGTAATTTACTTCATCAATTAGGAGTAAACCCAGATATTATAGTTGCATCACCTTCATATAGAACAAGAAAAACAGCTGAAATAATAGCAAAAGAAGTCAATTATGATAAACATAAAATTGATTATTATGAAGATTTATATGAAGCATCATTAAATGATATACTTGATACACTAAAATATTTAGATGACAAAAATAAAATAGTTTTTTTAATTGGACACAATCCTAGCCTTAACCTTTTTGCACAGGAGGTTTTAGACTTTGATGAAAATATTCCAACTTGTGGTATTTTAGAGATAGAATTCTCTTGTGACTTATGGCAAGATATAAGCAGTAAAAACTCTAAATTAATATCATTTGAATACCCAAAAAAATATGAATAAAATTTAATAATATAGGTAATAAAGATGAAAACACTATACTTAATGCGACATGGACAAAAAGAGCTACTTTCAAATAAAGACGACTTTGATATAGAACTAACAGCTCAAGGTATTTTAGATATAAAAAATATGGCTAAAAAATTATCACAAAATAAAGTACAATTTGATTTAATTGCAGCAAGCCCTGCATTAAGAGCAAAACAAACAGCACAAATTATTTCAGAAGCATTTCATTATGACAAATCAATTATGTACAATGAAGTAATATATCAAGCATTTTTAAATGAACTACATGAAACTATTACTTATACATATGACTATGTTGATTCTATGCTTTTAATAGGTCATAATCCTTCACTTGCAGCACTAGCTTTAACATACTGTGGATATAAAGAAGAGTTTGATATGGGATATGTTTTAAGAATAGATTTTGATTGTAATTCATGGATTGATATAGGAAAACATAATGCTAAACTAATAAAAGTTTTTAAAACAGATAAATAGAAGTAATACTTCTATTTACCTAAACAAAACTCACCAAACATTACATCAAGCATCTCATCATTTTCATATGGTCTAGTAATATTAGAAATATTATGTAAAGCCTCTGTAATATGATGAGCAAAAAACTCTAATTCTCCCGTTTGAAGAGGCATTGTTGCTTCATTTATATGATAAAGTGTTTGAGATACACTGTTAACTTGCCTTTTTGAAATAAGAGTCATCTCATCACTATGGGTATTATTATCTAAAATTTTCTCAATTTTAGTAACAACTGGATTAATAGACTCTTTTGTACTTAAATTTATAAAATCTTTTTCAAGTATTGAAATATCAAAAACATTTGGCAAATCACTTTTATTTAAAACCTTTAATATATGTTTATTTGATGCTTCATTTATCAAAGATAATATTTTTTTATCTTCATTATCACAATTTTTACTATTATCAAATAAAGCAACTACAATATCTGCTTCATTAATAGCTTCAATTGATTTTTCAATACCTATTTTTTCAATAACATCTGAAGTTTCATCTCTAATTCCAGCTGTATCGACTATTTTAATAATATGACTTCCAATTTTAACAGACTCTTCTATTGTATCTCTTGTTGTACCTGCTATATCAGAGATAATTGCTCTATCAAAATTTAATAATTTATTTAATAAAGATGATTTTCCAACATTTGGTTTACCAATAATAGCGACTTTAAAGCCCTCTATCATTCCTTCTCTTCTTTTACTGGCATCAAGAGTATTTTCTAATTTATCTTTTATTTTTTCTAATTTATCTTCAATTTTTTCAAAAATATCTTCAGGTAAATCCTCTTCAGCATAATCAATACTTACTTCAGTATAAGCTAGCATAAAAAGTAAATCTTCTCTTATATCTTCTACAAAATTTGTTAATTCACCCTTTAACTGCTTAGCTAAAAGTTTAACTGCATCTTCACTTCTTGCTTCAATTATTTTAGAGATTGCTTCTGCTTTAGATAAGTCAATTTTGCCATTTAAAAAAGCTCTTTTTGAAAACTCACCTGGATTTGCCATTCTTGCACCATAATGTAGTACTTCATCTAAAATCATATTTGCAATAGCTATACCACCATGACATTGAAACTCAACTATATCTTCACCAGTAAAAGAAAAAGGTGCTTTAAAATATATTAATAAACCTTCATCTATTGCTTCACCACTATTAGAATATAAAGTTGAAAGTGTTGCTACTCTTGGAGTTAAAGTTGTTCTTTTTGAGATTTTTAGAGCTATGGGTAAGGCATCCTTACCACTAACTCTAACTATTGAGATTGAACCAATACCATTGGCTGTAGCAATAGCTACAATTGTATTATCATCAAACAATTTTATTGCTCTTTACTTCTATATTCATTAACAAGTACATATCTATCCCCTCTAACATTTGTTTTTACTGCAACATATTTATTAGGAAATTCATCTCTTAATCTTTTCAATGCAATATGTACTAAAATCCCATCTAAAGGTTTAGTTTTAAAACTACCTTTTTGCTTGATTGTCTCAATAGCAGGCTCTAAATAAGTATGAATTGCTTCTTCTTGATTTTTCAAAAACTCTGCAACTTCAAGTCTTAGCATTAATCCATATTTTTCATTTATCCAATTAAAAAGAATATATGATAAGGCTTTATATCTATATCCTTCTTTTCCAATTAAAAGTGCTGAATCTTCACCTGTAAACTCTACATATAGTGTTTCTTCATCATAAAATTCAACTTTAATATCATCAATATCATAACATGTATTTGAAAATAGTGAGTCAATTCCCATTTTAACTTCATCTAAAACCTCTTGTTGGTCTTTTTTTACAATAACTTGAGAAAGATGATGTTTGTTTTCATCTGAATCATAAAAATTATCAAAAATTTTCTCTTTTGAATCAACAGATGGAACTTCTTTTAAAGATTGTTTTTCAGGAGTTTTTTTTGTAGTAGTTTTATTAGAGTCTTCGATTTTTTTAGATACATCTTCAATTTTAATATCTTTTTTTCTAAATCTATGCTCTTTAACTTTTCTATCATAAGTTCTTCTAGAGTTTTTTTCAACAACCCTAATAATAGCACTTTTACGACCAAAACCAAGAAAGCCTTTCCTTGGTTGTTGGTCAATCTCTATCTCTAGATTTGTAATTGAACAATTGAATTCATTTTTTGCTAATTCATATGCCTCTTCTAAACTCTTTGCTTCAAACTTTTTCATAATAAATCCTATTTTTTTATAGCTCTTTTCTTTTCGAACATTTTATTAATTGTATATTGTTGAGCTATTGTAAATACGTTGTTAACAAACCAGTAAAGTGTTAAACCTGCTGGGAACCATAAGAAGAAGAATGTAAACACAACTGGCAACATTTGGAAAATCTTTCTTTGCATTTCATCTTGCATAGTATTTGGTGTAATTCTTTGTTGTAACCACATTGAAGCACCCATTAAAATTGGTAATACAAAATATGGATCCATTTCAGCTAAATCATTAATCCAGAAAATCCATTCTGCACCTTTTAACTCAATTGCATTTAAAAGTACTCTATAGATTGCAAAAAATACTGGAATTTGTAAGATAATTGGTAAACAACCACCCATAGGATTTGCACCATGTTTCTTATAAAGTTCCATCATATGCATAGATGCTTTTTGTTTGTCATCTTTGTACTTTTCTTGAATCTCTTTGATTTTAGGAGCTAAATCTTTTAATTTTTGCATTGATACCATACCTTTGTATGATAAAGGATACAATACAAGTTTAATTAAAATTGTAACAATAACAATTGTCCATCCCCAGTTTCCAATTATATTATGAATATATTGTAAAAGAATAAACATAGGTTTTGCAATAAAAGTAAACCATCCATACTCAATTACATCAGTTAATTCAGGATTTAAAGCTTTTAAAGTTTTAAACTCTTTTGGTCCTACATAACCGCTAAATACAATTTTATCATTACCATGAATAAAAGGTTGAGGATTACTTTCACTATCAGGCATTACAGTAATTGCTAATGATTTATTAAAATTATAAATTACTGTTGCATAATATCTATCAAAATTTGATACAAATTTAATCCCAGTATAGTTTTTAGTTTTATCTAAATCTCCATCTTCGATTAATTCCATAGTACCATCATTTTGTTTTACATACATACCATGGTCTGCATACATATCAGCTAAAACATTTGGTCTAAATCCATTTGTAATAAAAAATTTCTTTGCATTAGTTGTTTTAACTTCTAAATCATAGTGTCCATCTGGATAAAATTTAAATGTTTTTGTTAATGTAGTATTTGAAAGTTTTTGTGTTAATACTAACTCTTGAACTTCACTTTTTGCATCAACTAAACTTTTGCTTGCAACTACACTTACTTTAAATGCTTCATCATTGATATTTGCATCTGCAAATCTAACTTCTAAAGGTCTTAACTGATTAGCTTCAAAAAGCTTAATTTGCTCTTTATTTTCATCTATGTATTGTCTATCTTCTAAAGTAACTTGTGCAATTCTTCCTAAATTATCAATTTCAAAAGTATTATGTCTAGTTTTTACTGTTGTAATAATATTTTTAGATGCAATTGCTTTTGAAGATAAAGCATCAACTGATTTTGAATTCTCTTCAGCTGAAGCAGTTACACTATTTGACATGCTATTTTGCTGTTCTACAGAAGGAGCACTATTTGCTTTTTGTGTTTGTTCTTGTTTTATTTGAGCTTGCTTAGCTTCTTTTTGTGGCTTTAATACCAAAAACTCATATGCAATAAAAAATACAAAAACTACTAATGTCATAATTAACATTCTTTTTTGCATACCACTATTATTCTGATTCATGTTATTCATCATTATTGTTATTCCACTCCCTATTTTTAACTACCAAATATCTATTATTATTTACAGGTATGTACCAATATTTGATTTTAATTTTCTTATAATTTATATTATTATGTTTTATCAACTTTACAACAGGATAATCAAATCCACCTTCAAAAAGTTGATTACATTTTAATATTCGTGTTATTGTAAAATAAATAGCCTTAAAAAATGTATTATTTTCAAACTGCCAGATAGCATATTGTGAACAAGTTGGGTAATATCTACAACTTCCATATGAAAAAACCGATAAATATTTTTGATAAAATCTTATTATATATTTTGCGATACTTTTCATTTTAGAAGTTCTAATCTTTTAAGAGCAAAGTTAAAATCTCTTCTTAGCTCTTTTGGGTCTCTTTCAAAAATCTTTTGTTTAGCAACAAAAATATAGCTTCCAGTAGCTACACTCTTTTCAAAAGAAACAAACATTCCTCTAAGTCTTCGCTTAGCTCTATTCCTTTGTACAGCATTACCTACTTTTTTAGAAGCAACAAAAGCTACTTTTAAATCTTTTGTAGGCGAAAAAAAAGCGACAAATGAATGGGTATGCCATTTTTTGTCGCTTTTATATATTTTGTTAAAATCGCTTGAACTATTAATTCGGTGTTTTTTGCTTAAACAGCTAATCTTTTTCTACCTTTAGCTCTTCTTGCTTTAATAATTCTTCTACCGTTTTTAGTAGCCATTCTAACTCTAAAACCATGTGTTCTCTTTCTAGGAGTATTATGTGGTTGATATGTTCTTTTCATCTTTAGCTTTCCTCTTATTGACTAATTAAGTTGCGGATTATAGTTAAATACAGCTTAAAGTAACTTTAGTTTAAAGTTGTTTTAATCTATTGGAAGAGTAATTTTAAAACATGCTCCCTTATAATTTTGACCTTCATACTCATACTCTTCATTAGTAACTTCTAGTGTTCCTTTAAGATGTTTACAAACTATCTCTTTACTCATATAAAGCCCTATTCCCGTACCATTTTGCTTAGATTTTGTAGTAAAATATGGCTCAAAAATTTTCTGTTTTATTTCTTCATCAATGCCATTTGCATTATCTTTTATAATAATAATTGCCTTATTTTCAAATTTTTTTGTTTTTATAAAAATTAATCTTCTAAAATCTTGTTTTATTAATTCATCACGAGCATTGTTAAGTATGTTGATTAAAACTTGTACCAATTCATTTTGTAAAGAGTATATTTTATAATCTTCAATTTCATTTACTATTTCAATATCTTTATTCTTATATTGGGCAGAAACAAGTTTTAATGTCTTATCAAAGCTTTCTTCAATACTAAATTCTGTTTTTGTTTTATTATTTTTAAAAAAATTCCTAAAATCATCAATAGTTTTTGATAAATACTGTACACTATTATTTATTGCATCTAAACTTTTAATTTCATACTTATCTGTTAATACTCCAAGCTCTTTTTGCATCTTTATTCCAGTTGCTGCTGTACTAATAGAACTTAAAGGCTGTCTCCATTGATGGGCAATATTGCCAATCATCTCTCCCATACTTGCCATTTTTGACTGATATGCAATTAAATTGTCTTTTTTTCTACTATTTTCAAGTTGATACTCAATTTTTGTTTTATATTTTAAAAATATTCTCTCTATTATTTTAGAAATATATAAAGAAACAATTAAAAGAATAATTGTAGAAATAATAGTTATTTTATATAGTGTATGAATCTCTTCTTCATATTTTTCTTCTAAAATTTGCTCTTTTTTATTTAACTCTTTGTAAAAATCATCCATATAAAAGCCTGTTCCAATAATCCAATTCCAAGGTTTAAAACCTTTTACATAACTTATTTTTCTTACTTCTTTTTGTATAGTCTTAGGCTTATCACTATGTAAATATGTCAAAAAGCCACCTTTATTAGCTAAGGTTTTCATCTTTTCAAAAGAATCATCAATATTTTCAATAAAAGCAAGTTTTGAAATTTTTTTACCTAAAAACTCTTTATTATGATAAGTTAAATATCTTCCTTGACTATCTAAAACAAATATATATCCATAACGTCTGTACTGTACATCATTTAAATACTCTAAGATTCTATTTTTTATACTGTTTTCATAATCATAAACAAACTTACCAGAACCTACATATATATCCAAAGGTTCAATTTTTTTAAAATATCCTATTTTTTTATACTCTTTTGAATCTTGTTTGGGCCAATACCATGAATAAAAAGTCTCTTTTTTTGTTTTAAAAATAGTATTTAAATCTTTTGAAATTTCATTACCTTTAGAGTCTTTATAATTTAAAAGGTTTTTCCCTTCTAGTTTTTTATTGTTGCCATGGAAAATATTTATACCATTTAAATCATATATAAAAAAGTATCCATCATTTCCATACTTAATACCTTTTAATACAGATTTTATGCTTTTTATAATCTCTTCTTTACTTTTGTGTTTATTTAAGTTATATACATTCAATGCAATTTGATGGGCATTTAATACCCTCTTTTTTAAAACAGTTTTTAACTCTATTTCTGTATTTTTTTGTTTGATTTTAATGTAGTGAAGAATTTCTTGAACTTCATTTCTTACAAGCTCTTTGTTAGTATTAATATATCTTTGTTTTATCTGCTGTTTTTCTGTTTCTAAAGTATTTTTCTTTTCATAAAATAAATAAAAATTAATAATTATACATAAAGTAAGAATAAATATGGTGGGTGCAAATTTTATAATCTTTAAAATTCTATTTTCATTTTTAATCATAAAATAGTTCTCCTTCTAAGATTATAGCACAAAAATTACTATTTAGAAGGAGAAACTATATAATTATTTTACTTCAACTACAATTTTTTCATCTATGCAATCAAAATCTACACTACTTCCTTCAGATATTTGTTCTTCTAAAATCATATCTGCTAATCTATCTTCAACAATTTCATAAATTGCTCTTTTTAATGGTCTTGCACCATATACTGGATCAAAACCTGCTTTTGCGATAAACTCTTTTGCACTTTGTGAAAGTGTAATTGTAATATCTTTTTCTTCTAATTTTTTTCTAATATTATTAAATAAAATCTCTACAATACTTGTAATAGATTCTAATGCTAATTGTTCGAAAATAATAATATCATCAAGTCTATTTAAAAACTCTGGTTTAAAGTTTACTTTTAACTCATTTAAAACCTCTTTTCTTCTACTGTCTTTATCAGAAATTTCAATAATTTTTGAACTTCCAATATTTGAAGTTAAAATAATAATTGTATTTTTAAAATCAACTGTTACACCTTTATTGTCTGTTAGCCTTCCATCATCTAATACTTGTAATAGTATATTAAATACATCTGGATGTGCTTTTTCTATTTCATCAAATAAAATTACACTATATGGTTTTCTTCTAACTGCCTCAGTTAACTGTCCCCCTTCATCATATCCTACATAACCAGGAGCTGCACCTATTAATCTTGAAACAGCGTGTTTTTCCATATATTCACTCATATCAAATCGAATAAGTGATCTTTCATCATCAAATAAAAATTTTGCCAATGTTTTCGCACTTTGTGTTTTACCTACACCTGTTGGTCCTAAAAACATAAAAGAACCAATTGGTCTATTTGCCTCACTTAATCCTGCTTTATTTCTTTTAATTGCTCTACTTATAGCTTTTATAGCATCATCTTGACCTATAACATCTTCTTTTAATACAGACTCTACTTTTAAAACTCTTTGTTTTTCAGAATCCATCATCTTATTTACAGGAATACCTGTCCATCTTGAAACAATACTTGCAATTGACTCCTCATCAACAGAGTTTCTAAGTAAAGTTCCCTCTTCTTGCATTTTTTCCCATTTAAGCTCATTCTCTTTTATTTGTTTTTCTAAAGCTGGTATCTCTCCATACTCAATTGATGCCGCTTCTTCAAATCTTGATTCTCTTTTTGCAATACTTGCTTTTGTTCTAAACTCATCAATTTTAGCTTTTAAAGTTGAAGTAGCATTAAATGTTTGCTTTTCATTTTCAAACCTTGATTCTAATCCTCTTTTCTCTTCATCTTTATTTGCTAACTCTTTTTCAATCTCTTCTAGTCTTTGTTTATTTTTCTTTGTTTTCTCCATTTTTAATGCTTCTTTTTCAACATTTAAAGACTCAATCTCTCTTTTAATAGCTGAAAGAGCATATGGTTCTGATTCAATCTGCATTTTTAATTCTGCTGCTGCTTCATCAATTAAATCAATCGCTTTATCTGGCAAAAATCTATCTGTAATATATCTATCACTTAATTTTGCTGCTGCAACAAGTGCAGAATCATTTATTGTTACATTATGATGTGTTTCTAATCTTTGTTTAATACCTCTTAATATTTGCAAAGCTTCATTTACATTAGGTTCATCAACTTTTACAGGTTGAAATCTTCTTTGCATAGCTGCATCTTTTTCAAAATATTTTCTATACTCTTTAAGTGTAGTTGCTCCAATAGTATGCAATTCACCTCTTGCTAAACTTGGCTTTAATATATTAGCTGCATCCATACTTCCTTCACTAGCACCTGCACCAATAATAGTATGAATCTCATCAATAAACAGTATTACATTTCCTGCTTTTTTCACCTCATCTATAACAGCTTTTAATCTATCTTCAAACTCTCCTCTATACTTTGCTCCTGCTATTAAAGCACTCATATCAAGAGCAACAACTCTTTTATTTAATAAACTTGTAGGAACATCTTTATTTACAATTTTTTGAGCTAAACCTTCTGCAATTGCTGTTTTACCAGTTCCTGGTTCTCCTAGTAATACTGGATTATTTTTAGTCTTTCTAATTAGAATTTGCATCATTCTATTTATTTGTTCATCTCTTCCAATAACTGGGTCTAGTTCTCCATCAATAGCTTTTTTATTTAAATCTGTTCCAAATTTTTCTAAACTCTCTAAAGTTTCATCTGATGTTGCACTATCTATTTTTGCTCCTGCTCTTATAGCTTCAAGCTCTTTTTTTGCATCTAAAAGATTTACATATTTTCCTAAAATATCTTTTATTTGTTTATCATCAAAATTAGCAATAAGCCATGTATCAACAGCAATAAATTTATCCCCGTTTGAGTTCATTAATCCATGAGCTTTTTCAAGTGAACTCATAAAGTTTCTTGATAATTTTATATTCTCTTTTGATACATTTGACACAGCTGGTAATTTTGTAGTAGCAGATTTAATCTCTAGCTCTATTGCTGCTTTATCAATATTCATTTTATTTAATAATTGGTTTAATACTGAATTTGTATTTGTTATTAATGCCCATAAAAAATGTATTACATCTACTTCTTGATTTTTATTATGTAAACTTAATGATACTGCTGAATCAATTGTTTCAGCAACTTGATTTGTTATTTGTTCAAATATCTTTTTCATTTTTAGCACTCCTTTGCTTTAATTGCTAAATAATTATAGCAAGTTGAGTGTATTAATGTCAAGTATTTTCAATATAATCAAAAGAAATTTTAAATTCACACCCTTTATACTCTATTTTTTCATACTTAAATTTTACATTTTCTACTTGGATATTTCCATTCATATGGTCAACTATTATTTGATGGGTCATATATAAACCTATCCCTGTTCCTTGAGTTTGATGTTTTGTAGTAAAATATGGTTCAAAAATCTTTGGCTTAACCTCTTTAGAAATACCTCCTGCATTATCTTTAATGATAATTACAACACTATTTTTTGAAATATAAGTATCAATAACAATTAACTTTCTTTCTATATTATTTAATTTTAATGCATCTTTTGAATTATTTATAATATTTATAAAAGCTTGAGCCAATTCATTTGAAAAACCATTTATAGTCATATTTTTACTAAAATTCATAACAACTTCAATTCCATGGTCTTTAAAACTTGATTCTAATAATTTTAATGCCTTTTTCATTACATCATTTACATCAATTATTTCAATCTGTTTATCCACTTTAAAAAAATTTCTAAAATCATCAATTGTTTTTGATAAATATTGTGTATTTTTTATAATCATATTTAAAGCATTTTCTAAACTCTCATCATCTAAAATCTCAAGCTCTTTTTCTACTTTCAATCCACTTGCAGCTGTACTAATAGAACTTAAAGGCTGTCTCCATTGATGAGCAATATTACCTATCATCTCTCCCATAGATACCATTTTTGCTTGTTGGGATATAAGTTTATCTTTATTTTTTAATTCAGTAATATCAATAAAGCAACTAATTTTTAATCTTTTTTGATTTAAAACAATAAACTTCCCTTGTCCTAATGCAGTAAAAGTCTCTCCTTTAGTATCTTTTAATTCCAGTTCATAAGGTGTTGTATTTTTTTGAAAATTCTTAGCAACCTTTTCATAAGAACTATCACTTATATAAACAAAAGGTGACTTTCCTAAAATATCCTCTTTATTTTTTATTTTCAAAAGTTTTAGTGTTACATCATTTACATCATATATTTTTTTAGTATCATGTAAAACAATTGCTTCCATTGTAGAGTTAAGTAGATATTCAAAACTATCCCTTGAAGCTTTTAAATTTTTTTCTCTTTTTTTTATTTGCTTTTTCATTTTATCAAAGCTATTTATTAAACCACTAACTTCTTTAAATTTTGATTGTTTTAATGTTTTTGTATAATCACCATTTGAAATATCTTTTGCTCTTTGTTGTAAGTAGTCTAATTCAAAAAATATTTTATTAAATATCTTAAACACAAAATACAAAGCAAAAAGTATAAATAACACAATAATCAAAAATATTAAAATCAATATTTTTTCTAAACTTCTTATTAAAGTTTCATGATTTTCTCTAATAATTATAATCCATCCAGTTTTTTTAACTTTAGTGTACATTCCAATATTTTTTACATCACGTTTTATATTATAAAAACTTCTTATTTTAAACATTGCTTTATCTTTAATAAGCTCATCATACACTAAACTATTTTTGATATTAAATCTTTGATTAACAAGCTTTTTAGAATCGGGATTAAAGATAAAAACTCCATTTTTATCCACCATTCGAATCATATGTGTACCATCACTATTTTTAAATCTAGTAACAAATTGTGTAAGTTCATCTAATTTTAACTCTATTACAATAACTCTATTTTCATATTTTAAACTATATGAAATTGAAGGGGTATTATTTACAGAAGATAAAAATACATTAGACCAAGAAAATGAGCTATTTTTTATATCTTTAAAAAAGTCTTTGTTTGAATAATCAAACCCAACATAAATATTATCTACTTGTTTGGAATAAAACTTTTTTAATATACCCTCTTTATTAAGTACAAAAATCGAAGAAATATCACTATTTAAAGTTACAATATCTTTTAAACTTTCATTTGTTATATTGTTTTTTCTTGCTATATGTGAAGCAACTGATTCAATCTTTTGTATTAATTTTATTGCTTCAAAATCCACTTGTTTTAAAAACTGTTTTTGTGTATGTTCAACACTATTTATTTTCATATCATAAAAATTAAGCATTGCAATTACACCAACTAAAATAGATACTGTTGCTATTGATAAGATTATAAAAGATGAGATTGTATTTTTTAAACTTTTCATAACTCTATCTTTTTATATTTACCATTTTTTATAGTTACTATAAAATAGTCTCTTTTTACATCTCCATACTTATCAAATACAATCTTACCTTGCAAGCCTTTAAAGGACTTTTTTGAGAGAATATATTTTTTTATATCCTTAGCAGAACTATTATTTTTTAATGCTTCTATTAATATCTTTGCTGTTTCATAAGCCTGTGCAGCAAAAACTGAAGGTACATGTCCATATAAACTTTCATAATTTTTTATAAAATTTTTATAACTTTTATCATTTGAGTTATCATCATATCCAGTTGAAAAAAGCATTCCTTCAACTGCTTTTCCTCCCTCTGTAATTAGCTTCAACTCTTTTGCCCAAGCAGCAGAAGCTAGCTGAGAATCAATATTATTAAGTCTTAAATATTGAGCAAGTTTTGCAGTATCTAAAGCATTTGCAATTATAAATATTACATTTGGATTATTCTGTTTTACATCATTTAAAATATTTTTAAATCCAGAACTTATATCAAGCAAAGAAACAATTTGCGCTTGTTTTTTTTCATAAGAGTTTTGTATATTTCTAATTACACCTTTTACATACGAGCTATTTTTAGAATCAAAATAGATTGACATTCTATCTTTTTTCATATGAATTAAATAGTTTGCTAATTTTAAAATCTTTTGCGTGTTAATAGAAACCTGAGTACGTAAAAAATTATCATCTTTATATGCAAACTCTTGGCTACTTGCAGTCGCAGAAATCAATAAAACATCATCTTTATCTTTAACTTCATTAATAGATACTTTTGTCATGCTTGAAGTTGTATTTCCAACGATGATTTTAATATTTTTATCTAATAATTGAGTTATTGCTTCTCTTGCTTTTATTCTATTTTGTCCATCATCTTTTGTAATAATATTTATAGATTTATTATCAATTTTATAATCAATCTCTTCAAAAGCAAGTTTAAATC
This sequence comes from Malaciobacter halophilus, assembly GCF_002837275.1. Taxonomy (GTDB): domain Bacteria; phylum Campylobacterota; class Campylobacteria; order Campylobacterales; family Arcobacteraceae; genus Malaciobacter; species Malaciobacter halophilus. The sequence goes on from NZ_NXIF01000010.1 coordinate 42,484, forward strand.
CACTAAGTACACTATTTCCTAAAGAAGAATATTTGCCACTAAGACCAGAGATAAAGCCTATATTTATATTTTCTTTATTACTATTGCTTTTAAAAAAAAGTATAGTAAAAATAACAGCAACGCAAATAAGTAAAAAAGTATTATTTTTTTCATTTTGTAGCCTTAATGCTTTGTTAAACTATAATATTATACATGAATTGTTATTAAAGGACAAATATGCTTTGTGGAATTGATGAAGCGGGACGTGGACCCCTTGCTGGACCTCTTGTTGTAGCAGGTGTAGTATTGAAAAAAGAAGTAAAAGAGTTAAATGACTCTAAAAAATTAACTGAAAAAAAAAGAGAAGAACTTTTTGATAAAATAAAACAATCAAGTGATTATCATATAGTTTTTAAAAGTGCCAAAGATATTGATACAAAAGGCATAAGCACTTGTATAAAAGAGTCAATTCAAGAAATCATGCAAAATGTAAACGCAAGTGAATATCTAATGGATGGAAACACCTCTTTTAATATTCCTACACTACAACATAAAATCAAAGCAGATGCAAGTGTAGTTGAAGTTAGTGCTGCTTCTATCTTAGCAAAAGTAAGTAGAGATAGATATATGTGCGAAATTGCAAAAGCTTTCCCAAACTATAATTTTGAAAAACATAAAGGCTATGGAACAAAAGCTCATATAGAAAAAATCAAAGAGTTTGGACGAAGCAATGAGCATAGAGTTTCTTTTAGATTAAAAGATTTAGGTGAAGAGAAAATCGGAGTTCAAAAAAGCCTATTTTAGGCTATTTTGAAACTTCTCCTATAAACTCTTCAACTGATTTTATTTTTTGTTTCATTCTGTTTTCATGATTTTGTCTAATATCAAAAGTAATAGTTGAATAGACTCTTTTACACCCTGCTTTTTCTAAAACTTCATAACATTTACCAATCAAAGTTAAAGCTTCACTCATTTTTTCTGTTTCTATAATAGTGCACATAGAAGTCAACTGATAGTTATATCCACTATTTTTAATAACTTCAATTACCTTTGAAACCTCTTTTGCCTTACTTTCACCCTTGTCAGTTGGAAACATAGCCATTTGTACTAAAACACTCATTTTAATCCTTATAAATTTTATTTTGATACTTTAGCGTTACTATTATACAATATAATATAATTTAAAAAGAAAGTAAATATATGAAAAAAGCCTTATCTTATAAAAAACTTTTTGTTTTTTTAACTATACTTTTTGGAATAATCCTAACAGCAGCAACTTACGTAACATTTAACTATATAAAAAAGAGTGATATTCATCAAATATCAAATGATAATTTTCAAAAAACAATTAATTACAAAAAGAGATTTATAGATGAATATTTCAAACCCTATAAAAACTTATTAAATTCTCTTTCAAATAATAAGATAATTAAAAATGATATTTTAAAAAACAAAGAGTTTGTAGAAACTCTATTCTCTTCATATATTGCAACTTTTGAAGATATTACTCAAATTAGATATTTAGATAAACAAGGTTTTGAAAAAATTAGAGTAAATAGAAACTTATCAAATAAAACAATTAAAAGTGTAAAAAAAGAAAATCTACAAAATAAGTCTCATCGTGATTACTTTAAACAAGCAAAACTTTTAAAAAACAATGAAATTTTTATATCAAATATTGATTTAAATAAAGAGTTTAAAAATATAACTTCTTTAAAAATAGTAACGATAAGACTTATAAAAAAAGTTGCTAATAGTGGATATATTATTATCAATTTGAATTTAGAAAATTTCTTACAAACATTAAAAGAGTCAAGATTATATGATACTTTTTTAATAGATAAAAAAGGAAGATTTATCTTATATAAAACTTTTGATAAAGGAATTAGAACAAATAGTTTTGATAAATATACAGTTTTTAATGACTTTTCAAAAAGAGATGCAACAAGAATTTTGAAAAATAACACAACAAAAGGCAAAGATTTTTTAGTCTCAAAAATCAATATAAACAACCAAAATTTAAAACTCATTTTAAAAATGAAGTATAAAGAGCAAAATACAAGTATTAGAGATTCTCAAAATTTTATTTTTATAATTATTTTTATTTCATTTATTATATTAATTCCTCTTGCTATATATTTTGCAAATCTTCCAGATAGAGTACTAAAAGAGTATGAATCAAAGCTTATTACTCATAATATTACTGGTTTAAAAAACTCTATTTATTT
>NZ_NXIF01000094.1 GCF_002837275.1 Malaciobacter halophilus
ATAGCAAATGCAAGTAAAGAGCAAGAGTCAGGAATCACACAAATAAATGATGCAGTAACACAATTAGACCAACAAACACAAAAGAATGCATCAATAGCAACACAAACACATGAGATAGCAATACAAACAGATACAATAGCAAAAGAGATAGTAAGTGATGCAAACTCAAAAGAGTTTATAGGAAAAGAAGAGGCAAGAGTAAAAAAAATAGAGGTAAAAGAGAAAGAAGAGCCAAAAGCAAAATATAATTATGAAGAAGAGGAGTATAAAAAGACTACTTCATATAATTCAAAACCAAAACAACCTGAAACTTTTACTTCTCAAAATAGTGATAAAGATGATGAGTGGGAGAGCTTTTAAGCTCTTTTACTCTTGTCCACTTTTAAAAGGAAGTGTTACTAAAAAAAGAGCACCCTTATTAGTATTTTCTACACTAATTTCACCTTCCATATTTTTTTCAACAAT
>NZ_NXIF01000095.1 GCF_002837275.1 Malaciobacter halophilus
TTAGATGGAATATAGAAGATACGCAAAGAGAAAAATATAATGGTAAAGAGACAATAATTCATAATCTAAAAGAAGAAAAAGTTCATGAGATTAATTTCTTTGCATACATTGATGGAAAAATTCAAGATGGTGCAAATACTAGACTTACTTTCGATAAAAAAGAAGAACAAAACGTTAAAAACAATACAACAGTAAATAATAAACAGGAAAAATAGTATGCAAAATATAATAAAAACCCTACTACTAATATGTATAACAACAGTAGTATTAAACTCACAAGAATTAAAAAAAAGCAAATATGATATAACTCAATGTATAAAAATAACATATACAAAAGAAGATATAAAAAAATATAAAGAATTAATACAAGAGGGTGAATTACAAGGATATAGTTGTGCTGGTATATACTATATGCGACAAGGAGATTTTAAAGAAGCAATAAACTACTTTACTAAAGGAAAAGAAAAAGGAAGTATAGAAGCATATGCACAACTAGGAAGTCTGTATTCTAGCTTTTTACACGATTATAAAAAAGCAGTTAAAAACTATAAAATAGCAGCAAATGCAGGACATGGAAAATCAGCACATAATTTAGGTGTATATTACTATAAAAACTTTAAATATGATGAAGCATATAAATGGTTTATGAAATCATATGAAACGGGTGATTTAAATTCACTATTATCAATTGGATTGATGTATGATCAACAAAAAAAGTATACAGAATCAATAAAGATATATAAAAAAGTTGGAGAATTGGGTGAACCAGAGGGATATCGTAGTTTAGGAATTTTATTTATAAAAAATAAAGATGTAAAAAATGATGAAGAAGGAATAAAGTATTTAAAGAAATGTTATGAAATGGGATATGGATTATGTGCAGCAGGACTTGGTACATACTATGAGGAAAACAAAAAAGATTATAAAAAAGCAGAAGATTGGTATAAAAAGGGATTTGAACTTAAAAATGAAGAATCAATAAATAGGTTAGGTTTTATGTATTTAAAAGATATAAATAATCCTAAAAGAGCAATTTATTGGTTTAAAGAAGGATATAATAAGATTAATTGTGAAAGTTGTGCTTTTGAAGTAGGAAATATATATGCGAAAAATTTTAAAGAGTATAATAAAGCTATAAAATGGTACAAATTTAGTGCTTTACAAAATGATTTAGATTCAATATTTAATATAGCATATACATATGAAAATGACTTAAAAGATAAAATAAATGCAATTATTTGGTATAAAAAAGCTGCTAAACTTGGTGATAATGGAGCAAAAAGAAGATTAAAAAAACTAGGAGTATCATATGAGTAATGATATAACTAAAGGAAATGCATTTCATAAAGAGGGTGAAGTAGTACACTTAAATGAATTTTGTACAAAAGAGAATGAAGCAATAGAAGAAGATATAAAAACTAGAATCGCTTATATGGTTATATCAAATGAAGATATAAAAGAACTATTAGACTCAAATAACGATAAACAAACTATCTTAAATAAAGTAATAGAAGAATATAAACCTTATTTGATAAAAGCTGTAGAAAAAGAGAGTACTAAAAATAATAAACCCTTAATTTTCGATGATTTACGTGGTGTAACTGAACAAATAGTTGATAAAAAATTGGTAAAACTTTGTACCACTCAATTGTATAACTCAAAATCTTATGGAAGTGTATTAAAAGCAAAAAAGTATCATCATGCATATAAAAAAGTATTAGAAAAAAATCTAAAAGAAAATCTTGAGAAAAAAAGTACTTCTGCTTTGACTTTTACTAAAGATAGTTGTAATGAAATTATAAAAAAAGAAGTAAATAAAACTTCAAAAAAATTAAATAAAAATGAACAAGCATATATAGTACTATCTATGCCATATGTATATAATATAAAAGATGGTTCTAAAACAAAAGAGTTAGAACTAATATCTTATGAAGATAAAATAATAGCATCATTTATGCCTGAGTTAATAGTCGAATATGGAGTATTTTTTGATGGAACAAATAATAATATATATAATATAGATTTTTATAAAAATTTTAAAAAGTTTTTAAAAGAGCCTGCAAAAAATATAGAAGATAAAATAAAAAATAGAGATGGCTTAAGACGTTCAAAAGGTGAATTAGAAACATTAGATAAAAAAACCATTCAATACCATATCCTTTCAATAGATAACCCAGAGTTTACAAACGAAACAAAAAAAATGATTATAAATCAAATGAACAACGCTTCAATAAGATATTTTGATAGTAAATCAGTTTTTATTGTAGGCAAGGATGAAATTACAACTACTAAAAAAGCAGAAAAAGATTCAAAAAAAGTATTTGATTATTTACTTGATGTAAAAAATAGTAAAAAAGATGCCCAAGAAAAAACTATTTCTGATTATATAATAAAAGAAATACTTCCAGATGATAATGAAGATAGTAGCTTTACAAATGGTGAAACAAATATAAGTAGATTATATGAATTATATGATGGAGATGATGTAAAGAAAAACAAAGATGCTCTTCCAAATACTAGATTTAAACTTTATGAAAGTGGTTCTGGAACTTTTAATCCTTTTATACAAAAAGATTATGAAGATGACTCTGTAGTTGGACTGGGTCTTGGAATGGGAGAGAGTGGAGTAATAGCACATTGTTTATACTCTTGTATAAAAATGGTTGAACAATTAAGAAAAGATTCAATAACACATATAGATGAACTAGTTTTAGATGTATTTGGATTTAGTAGAGGTTCTACTAGTGCAAGACATTTTATTTGTACACTTTTGAAAAATACACAATTAGTAAAAAATAAAAAAAGAGAATATACAATAAAAACAAAAGATAGTAAAGATATTTTTTATGAATTTTTTGGAAGTAATGGTTATGTAAGAATTGGAAGTAAGACTATTTTTAATCCACTTAGAACAGATATAGAGTATATTAATCCAAATAACAATAATCATAGAGTTTATAATCCTTTTTATAAAGAAAAAGAGATAACAATCGAATCAATCTCTTTTAGATTTGCAGGATTATTTGATACAGTAACACATTATGGAATTATGCAATCAAATGATTCTGATGATTTAAATATAAACTTTTTTGAAAATGATAATAATAAAAAAGTAGGGCATGTAGTTCATCTAATGGCTGATGATGAGTTTAGATATAACTTTGAAGCATACTCTATTTTTACAAGTATAAATAAGCACTATTATAAACAAAGTACAGAAAAAAGAGAAGATGGTGGTGCAAGATTTGAAGAGTTTTATGTTCCTGGAGCACATGCAGATGTAGGAGGGGGATATAATGAAGAGAATGAATTGGTTTATCTTGGTGATTTTATAATAGAAGAAAAAAAACTACCTGAATACTTAAGAAAAAATATAGAAAATTGGAATAATAAATATAATTGGTTAAAAAATAACGCATTAATACAAAAAGATTCAAAAAAAGAGATAAAAAAACTAAAAGAAGAGACAAAAGAAAAAGAAGGTTTTTATTACTATATAAAAAATCAATATAAACTTAATCCAAGAGAAGATATTTGGGGAAACTCTTCAAATTGGGAATATCATTTACATTTATATATGTATAAACCAAAAGTATCAAATAAATATGAACATGTAGCTATGAGATTAATGTATGATAAAGCTATATATGTAGATTCAAAAACACAAAAAAACAGAAAAGATGAGTTTGAGATGGTTCCTTTTGGTAAATTTAATTATAGTTTTAAAGATGATGAAACTTTAAAAGAAACATATAAAGCACTTAAAGAGCATAAAGTTTTAAAAAAAGAGAATACAAAAATATATAAAGAGTTAAAAAATAACTATTTACACCACTCTTCACAAGTTGGAAACTTTGTAAACAAACCTTCAAATGAGAAAAAAGATGAATATGAGCTATATGGAAAGAGAGTTATTTATTCTACAAAGGGCAAAGAGTTTACTAGAGGCTAATTGTGTTAAAAATTAAAATTATAGTTATACTATTAATAAGTTTTTGAATTATTTTAAACTAATATTAAATATTATTTTGGAATAATGATAAAAATTATCAAAGGTAACTTTATGAATATAAATATTTATAGCAGTATTTATGAGAACTTAATAGATTCAAAAGTTAAGGCTTTAAGTATAAAAGCTCTTTTAGAAAAATATAACATTTCACATGGACAATTAAAAACAATTTTACTTAAAATTAAAGAAAATGAGTATATTAGTAAAGAAAATACTACAATAAATAACTATTTAATTGAATTGGAAAATTATAAAGAAGAAGAATTAAAAGTATTTGAAAAAAGAATAGAAGAGGGGGAAAATAGTAAAAAAGATACCTTTATTAAAAAAGAGAATAAAGTTGTTGTATTAAAAACAAAAATAAAAGAATATACAATAAAATACTCTTCTATTATTTTAAATTTAATAAAAAACTTAAAATATAAATTTAATAAAATAGATATAAAAAGTAAATATATTACAGCTACAGGTATATTTTCTATACTATTTTTTATATCACTATTTACT
>NZ_NXIF01000096.1 GCF_002837275.1 Malaciobacter halophilus
TTAGATATAAATTCTGGATTTAAGCTTTGAGCTTTTTTTATATTTCTTAGTTTTCTTTTTGAAAAATTATTTAAGTATTCTTCATTTAAATCAATATAGATATGCTCTTGAATAGGTTTAACATCTATATATTTATTTATTATATTCCAGTCTTGTTTGATTAAAGGATTAAATCTAAAAAATGCAGATATAATATTTTCATTTATACATCTTTTGCAAAACTCTTTTAGTAATTTTTCTAAAATTTCTTTATTTGTATAATAAAAAGCACCGTAATCAAAAGGAGTAATAATATCAAAATACTTATTTTTTTCTAATTCTGCTATTTCGTTAGATATATCTCTTTTTAAATATTGGAAGTAGGCAAAGTCACCTTTGTTATTAGATACTTCAATATATTGTGGTGTTGCATTTTCAAAAGAGGATACAATTTGTGCCCAATTAAATTCATATGAGTAGATTTTAGTTACTTTTTCCATATTTATCATATCTTCCTTGAAATGGAATTTCAAATGGTTTACTAGTTGTTTTTTTTAAAATAAATAATGAACCAAGTGTATCAAATGCATTTATATTTTTTAAAAAATCATTTGGTAAATAATTTTTTAAATCTAACAGTTTATAATTTTCAAGATTTTTATGTCTTATCCCAGCATATTTAATCTCATAGTTGTTTTTAGCTGCTAACGCATGGAAAAAATTCGGGTGATAATTGAAAAAACCATGCTCATATGCTCCTTGAAGCGGTAACGAATGTACCATTAGTCCATCTTTTTTGCATAAATCATGTATACTTTTAAAAGCTTGATATTGATTGAAAATATGTTCTGTAGTACCAAAATTTGTAACTACGTCAAAAGTTTTATTATTTATTTCCTGATTGTCCATTTTTTCATTTAAATCAATTTGAATACTGTTATGAACTCCATCAGGGTCAATAAATTTTATGTCTTTAAATCCAAGCTTTTCCCAAAGTATTTTAGAACTTATTCTTCTTTTTTCAATGTAAGACTCTATTTCTTTCAATGTTGCTTTTAAGTTTAAGGAGTTCAATAGTTTTAAAGCTAAACTAGTGTTGTCTTTTTCTATTAAATCAAAAGAACCAATATTTATAATACTAGATTTATTTTCAAATAGATTTAATTGATGTATAGTACTTATTATATTATAAATCATTATTAACCTAGCATCATTTTCAAGATAACTATTTATTTTCATTTTCTTTTCATTCCCATTATGTATTTCTCTTTTGAGGAGTAATCATTTGCATTGATATTTGTTATTGACCTATGCCTACAGTGAGTACAATTTTTACAATCTTCATTCATCTCTTCTAGATTATTAACACCATTTCTAAATTTTTCCATCTCATTAGACTTCCAAATATCATATATTGGTGAGGAAAAAATATTGCCAATTGTTTTATTTGAAACAGGACAAGGATATACATCTCCATTAGGTTGAATAGATAATCTATACCAAGGCATATTGCAGTGCTTATGTCCTAACTCTTCTGTTTTTTGTTGATTTTCAACAATAGAACCACTTTGAAGAATAAATTTAATATTTTGTTTTTTAGCATATTCAATAGCTTCATCAGTAGTTTTTGTAAAATATTGTTTATCATTTAATGGCATTAAATGATTTAGCTCACTACTAAATGATTTAAATGACGTTACTTGTATGCCTTCTTCTGCTTCAATCTCTTTTGCAAAATCAATAGCCAACTTTAATTCATGTATAGCATCTAAAAGTCCTACTGTAGATATTCTTAAAATAGGATATTTTGTATTTTTTTCTTTTTTTAATTTATTTAAATAAGAGATGTTTTTCTTTACTGTCTCAAGTCTATCTACACCCATATTTTTAATATATGTTTCTTTTGTAAAACCTGTAATTGAAATAGTTAAATATTTTAATTTTCCGACAATTGTATTTGCAATATCTTCTTTTAATAGGGTTCCATTTGTTGAGAAGTAGCTCTCAATATTATAAGAATCAATGATTTTAAAAATATCAATAAAGTCTTTGCAAGTAAGTGGTTCATATTTACTAAATAATGTTATAGATTCTAAATTTTTGAAAAGGGGTTCTACTTTTTTTATATTCTCTTTTGTAAATTCTGTAATTTCTTTGGGTGAGAAAAATGTTAAGTGACAAAATCTACATCGAATATTACATTTACTACTTAAGTCTAAATCTATATGTTTAGGGTATTTCATTGCTATGCCTTTTCTATAGTATCTATGATTTTAGAGTTAATTGGGGAAAGCCAGATTCCATCACATTTTAGTTCAATTGCTTTTTCTAACATTATATTACTACTTTCTATAGATCTTTTCATAGAAGGTGTTGAAAATACTTCTATATTATGTTTATGGAAAATTTCTACTAAATCTTTAGATAATAACTTATTTTGTATATGGACTCTATAAAATTTAAAATCTAAAAAATTTAAACTCTTTTTCTCTTTTATCTCATCTAAATAGCCCCTTAAGAAGTTTTCACTTAAATCTACTTCAAAGCCTAGTTTTTGTAAGGATTTAGCTTTGGTTATATCTGAACACATAAGAATTATATTCTTTTTATTATTTAGAAGTTCAAGTTCAGATAAATATTTTTCTAGTAGATTATCCTTAAGAGTTTCTATATCAATTTTAGATTCAGGGAAATAATCTTTATGAAAATTACATCTAAAGTCTAATAAAAATTTTTGTTCAGGAAATAACTGAATAATATCTTTTAAACTAATAAAAGATTTATTATCTTTTAATGAATTTAATTGTTCAAAGTCAAAGTCTAAGATTAATTTATCAATATTTAGATGTCTTTTTAACGATAAATCATGAAATAAAATTAATTTATTATCTTTTGTAGGAACAATATCTATTTCTATTATAGAAGTTTTTGTCAATTCCCTAATCTCTTTTATTCCTTCAATTGAATTTTCTTCTGAATTTATATTTGTACCTCTATGAACTACTAATTTCATCTAAAACCTTTTTAAATTTAGAATTTTCTAAGGTAAACTTTTTTCTAAATTTTTTTATTGCTTTTACTTTTCTTTTATACTCTTTTTCTGAAATTTCTAAAATATTGTTAATATTCTCTAAATCTCTATTTTGGATTACTATTCCTAAATTATATTTTTTTACAATTTTTGCTAAACTTTTCATTTTATCATTTATAATAATAGGTAAGCCAGCCTCTAAATAAAAAGCAAATTTACTTGGAATTGCAAACTTATTTAATTCTCTTTTTTTAGTAGAGTATTTTAAAACTAGGAATCCAAAATGATAATCTTTTAAAATATTAGGATTTAAGATTTCCCCTTTTTTTATTGTAAAAAAAGTATTAAATTCATTTTCATATAAAAAATCTTGAAAAAGTATTCTTTTATCATCACTAAACATTGAATTATATGCACCTTCAGGTAAAAAAATTGTAACAGAAATATTTTTTGATGTGATTTTTCTTAATGCACTAATCTTATATTTTGTAACAAAAGTCTCTTGAGGATAAGAAGAGGGTGCAAAGGTTCCTGCAAAGACTAATTTTTTTTTCTTATTATAAGGAGTTAAATTATCAATAAAATTTTCTTTATTGCAATACTCAGGAAAGAAAATAAATTTATTTTTACTTACTTTATATTTCTTTGACCAAATTTTTGCTTGTTCTTTTGTATAGTGAGACAATACTTTTTTTGCATTTTTAAAAATATATTTAATAGCTTTAAAATCTTTAGTTGCATTTTTATCAAATATTATTTCATACTCTTTTTTTGAAGAGAAATTCCAATCTTTTATATTAACTATTACATTGTCAAAATTTTTAACAAGTTTTGCAGCAAAAGGATAAGCATGCATCCAAGATCTATGAAATATAAGTTTAGGTTTTATCTCATTTATTTTTTCTATTATATCTTTTTGAGTATTGACATCTATAACCAAATCTACATAGTCAAAGTTCTTTTCATACCCTCTAACTTTATCTATTTTTAAAAGAATAGTTTTTATATTTTTAAATTTTTTTAAATCTTTACATATTCTTTGTATAGTAAAATCATTTATAAAAATTTCACCATTTGGAGGAATGAAAATTATAGTGTTTTCTTTACTCATATATTCCTACTTTTTTACTTAGAATTTTTGCTTTTTTTTCATATGTAAAATTTTTTCTAAATTTTTTTATATTTTTACATAATAAATTATATTCATCTTGTGATATTTTAAGTTTATCATTTAAGTTTTCTAAATCATTATTATTAAATATTATTCCTAAATTATATTTTTTTACTATCTTTGCTATTGAGTGGAATTTTTCATTTATTAAAATAGGAATCCCACACTCTAAGTAG
>NZ_NXIF01000097.1 GCF_002837275.1 Malaciobacter halophilus
TATAACTCTTTTAACTAAGCTTTAAAAACTTAAAATACCCAACCAGCTTGAATCATAAATCTTGATGAGTAATCTTTTTGACTAGTAACATCATGTTTTATATTTTGAGCTAAGTGTGCATTTATAAACATATCTTTATATGAACCATAATATCCTAAACCAAATGATTGTAAAGTTCTAGGCTCTTCATTTGTTGTATTTTGACTCATAAATGCTCTACCAACATCATAAAATACAGATATAGAAGAGTTTAACTCTTTATAGTTTGGAAGAGTATAAAATAGTTCAGTATTAAATATAAATCCATTTTCAGCACTTTCTTCACCATCTGGATAGTATTTAACACCATATATTCCACCAAGACTTAAATCTTGACTTCCATCTAAATTTTTATCTCCTAGTGCATATTGAGCTTGAAAAGAGTTCTCCCATCTAATTTTAGGAGTTAATTCAAAGTCTTGACCCAATTCTAAATTTAACTTAGTAAAAGTTCCATTTGTATTAGCACTATTTTCATCTGCTTGTCTATCCTCTTTGTCATTAAACTTTAAATTTCCAACAGTTAAGTAAAAATTAGCTCTTGATTGAGAGTTTTTATTAAACATAATTTTATCTTCACTATAATCAATACCTAATGTTAATACTTTTGAACTTTTTTTAGTATATATATTTGATGCTTGTATTTCATCTTTCATTTTATTTAAAGATATTTCTGCATATACATTTATATTTTTAAGTCTAGATTTTACATATGGATATACAGTTTTAAAAGAAATAGAATCAGAACTTCCTAATGCATCTAAATTTTTATAAGAACTTCCTAACTCATAAGTAGTTTTAGAAATAGCTACTTCACCTCTTAAGCCTTTATCATTCATAGGAAAATCATAAGCTATTCTTCCATTAATAAGTCCTATCTCATCTGATGTAAGTCCTGAGAATGTTAATTTATCTCCAATATCAAATGGTGAGTTAACATCAACTCCTGCCATAATTCTATGTTTTCCTGTATATTGTGAACCATAATTATCACCTAAGATATATCCACTATATTTATTAGTAGCACTAGTTCCTATAATAAAATCACTAGTTCCTACTTTCTTCCCTGGTCTAACTTCTGCTTTATTTACTACAACACCTGGTGTGTCATTGATAATAAGCATAGCTCTTTCAAGTGTATTTGTAGATACTATATTTTCATCTTTAATTGCATCTAAGTTTGCTTGAACTACTTCATCTTTAACTAAAGATTTATTTTCTAAAACAAACTCTCCATAATT
>NZ_NXIF01000098.1 GCF_002837275.1 Malaciobacter halophilus
ACAAACCATAAAATCAAGAATCAAACTACTAAACTATAGAAGTGACCTGCCAGATATACTAAATGAGAGTCTAAGTGTATATAAACTAAATGGAATTAGTAAAGTAAATAGTCCATATGAATTTGAAGTAGTATTTGTAAGTGAAGAGTTTATACAAATAGAAGATATAGTAGATACAGATGTAGAACTAATAATCCAAGATGAAGTAAACCCAATAGATAAAAAAAATATTTTTGGAAAAATTTATGAAGCAAGTGAAGATAGTGTAGTAGCAAAAAAACATCTATATAAAGTAAAAATAGTATCGCCTTTGTATTATCTAGGATTAAATAAAAGATATGAAATATATCATGAAAGAAAAGTAAGTACAATCTTTAGTGAAATAATAAATAGATATAACCAACTATTAAATATAAAAGTAGATATAAAAATAGATATAAAAAATGAAGTAACAAGAGAATATACAACCCAATATAATCAAAGTGATTTGGAATTTCTAACAATGCTATGTGAAGAAGAGGGATATAGCTTTATAGTAGAATACTCTTCGAATAATCCATATAATATAGTTTTGTGTAACTTAAATGAACATGCAATAATAAATAGTTATAGCGCAGTAAGCCAATTTAATCATAGTAAAAAATTTAGTGCAACTAATATAATAGAAGATTATTATGATTACTCAAATCCAAGCTTAGAATATAAAATACAAACAGGAGCAGCAATAAGCTCAAGTATAAAAGATAATCAATCAACAAGTCAATTAAGAACAGATATAAAAAGAAATAACCTAAGAGATAAACTAAATGTACTTGATGAGAGTCTTTATAAGGATTTGAATAAATATAATAAAATAGAAGCAAAAAGAGAATATGTAAAATCAAACTTGATAAAAGGAACAAGCCAAGAGTTAGTAATAAATGACTCTTTGTGTATAAAACTAGAAGATGAAGGTGCAAAAAAAGTATTTGATGTAGTTATTCTTGAAGTAAAATATAATGGAATCTTTCCAAATGCATTGGATGAATATATACAAAATATAAATGAAAAGAAAAAACATGAACTGCAATATGAAGTAGAATTTACTTCAATACCAAAAGATATAGATTATGTTCCACCATATACAATAATAAAACCAAGAATAAACTCAGTACAAACAGCAATAGTAGCAAGTAGTAATAATACAAAAGAAGATGCAAATACAATAGATGTAGATGAACAAGGAAGAATAAAAGTACTGTTTCACTTTGAAGAGAATAAAACAATATCTTGTTACTTAAGATACTCAAACTTCTTTGCAGGTAATAATTATGGAGCACAATTTTTACCAAGAGTAAATAGTGAAGTAATAGTAAGCTTTGTAAATGGAGATATAGATAAACCAATAATAATAGGAAGCTTATATAATGGAGAGAATAAAGTACCCTATAACCTTCCAAAAGATAAAACAAAGAGTTATATCAAAACAAACTCAATGCCACAATATGAACATAAACAAGGATATAATGAGATACTGTTTGAAGATAAACAAGGTGAAGAGTTACTATCATTTAGAGCACAAAAGAATCTAAAAACCCATGTGTTAAATGATGAATATAAACATATAGAGAATAACTCAAAACTATTAGTAGAAAATGATAAAGAAGAGACAATACAAAAAGACTCAATCATAACAGT
>NZ_NXIF01000011.1 GCF_002837275.1 Malaciobacter halophilus
TGAAGCTGGTATTGGTTTTAAAACTAATTTCTCTGAGGATGTTGATTTTAGATTTGAATATAATTATGAAGGTAGAGATTCATCTTTCTCTAATCAAACTTTATCTGCTAAAATCTCTTGGAAATTTTAGTATCTTTATTCCCCCTAAAACGAAATATCTTTTTCGTTTGGGGTTTTAATCTTAATTTTTCTCTCTTGTTTCAATATACTCTTCGTAAGTACCTTTAAAATCTAAAATTGAACCATCATTTTGAATTGCAATAATTCTATTTGCATAAGCATCTAATAACTCTCTATCATGAGATACACAAATTACTGAACCATCATATGAATGTAATGCTTCTCCTAGTGCAATAATTGCTTCTAAGTCTAAGTGGTTTGTAGGTTCATCTAAAATCATGAAATTTGGTTGTTCAAGCATGATTTTAGAAAGCCACATTCTATGTTTTTCTCCCCCTGAACAAGCTTCAACTTTTTTCTCTTGCTCTTGTCCATTAAAAAGCATTCTTCCTAAACAGTTTCTAATTTCATTAATATCAGCTTCTCTATCAAAACCTCTTAACCAATCATAAAGTGTCATATCACCTTTTATAATATCTGTTGCATTTTGAGGAAAGTATCCATTTTGAATTGTTGCTCCCCAATGAACTTCTCCACTATCAGCTTTTACATTTCCCATTAGTATTTCACATAAAGTTGTTTTACCAATACCATTTGGTCCAATAAGAGCAATTTTATCATCTTTTTCTACTGTAAATGAGATATTATTTAATACAACTTTATCATCATATGATTTATTAATATCTTTTACCATAAGAAGCTCTTTTCCTACTTCTCTTTTTTGCTTAAATACAATAGATGGATCTCTTCTGCTTGAAAGCTGGATTGAGCCAACATCAAGTTTTTCAAGTTGTTTTTGTCTAGAAGTTGCTTGTTTTGCTTTTGAAGCATTTGCACTAAATCTTGCAATAAATTTTTCAAGTTCTTCTTTTTCTTTTAACTTTTTATCTCTATCTGCTGCATGTTGTTTTGCTAAAACTGTTGATGCTATATACCAATCATCATAATTACCTGTAAACTCTCTAATTTGTTTATAATCAACATCTAAGATATGTGTACATACTGCATTTAAGAAGTGTCTATCGTGAGAGATTACAACCATTGTACCTTCATGATGTTGAAGTTGATTTTCTAACCAACCAATTGTTTCAATATCAAGGTTATTTGTAGGCTCATCTAAAAATAATACATCTGGCTTTGGATATAAAACTTGTGCAAGTAAAACTTTAAATTTATCTCCACCTGTTAATGTACTCATTAATTCATTGTGTTGAGAAGCAGGAAATCCTAAATCTTCTAAAATCTTTGTAATTTTTATATCATATTCATATGTTGGGTCTTCTTCAACACTTATAATTTCTAATTCACCTAATCTATTATTTACTTCATCAGTAAACTCTGTACTCATATATAACTCTTCTTTCTCTTTAATAGCGTTATATAATCTTTTATTTCCTAATAAAACCGTATCAAATAGTGTGTACTCTTCAAAAGCAAACTGGTTTTGACTTAAAACACCTACTTTTTTTCCACTTTGAATTTGAACTTCACCTTCAGTTGCGTCTTCTTCTCCTGAAAGTATTTTTAAAAAAGTTGTCTTACCCGCACCATTTGCACCAATAAGACCATATCTTTTCCCTGTATCCAATTTTAAATTTATATCTTGAAATAAAACTCTTGGACCAAAAGCTTTCTTCAAATTAACTACTTGTACCATATAAAATTAACTCCAATATTATAATCTGTCGCGATTATAACGAAATGTTTCTAATTTGAAAGTTAGAAAAGCAAAAGAAAAATAGTTTTTACAAAAGCAGTTTTTCTTTAGCCACTTTTTTACAATAATAATGTTATATGTGCTAAAATGTTGTACTATTTTACAAAAGAGGCATAATGAAAAATCTATCTATTAAATTAAAGCTAATAATAATCTCTATTTTATCGCTAATATTTCTTTCTTCTATTTTAGGATTTATTTCTATAAAACAGACAAAGAAAACACTAATTGAGCAAAAATATGAAGCTTTAACTTCTACTAGAGATTCAAAAGTAAAACAGTTAGATGAATTATTTAAACTTTACACAAAACAAGCGCATCTTTTAGCTGATACTTCTTATGCAAAAGATTTAACAACACAGTTTGAAAAAATTGGAAAAGAGTTAAAAGTTGATGCATATGCTGAATTTCCAACAGATAATAAAATAGTAAAAAAAGCAAATGAAAAATGGGATACTTTTTATAAAACATATACAAATACTTACCCTTTTACAGATATTTTATTAATTTCAAAAGATAATGGACATATCTTTTATACTTTTAAGAAAAAAGCTGATTTGGGTCAAAACTTAAGAACAGGAAGTCTAAATAAATCTAATTTAGCAAAAATTTGGCAAAAAGTAAAAAGAACAAGAAAAGTTTCATATATTGATATGCAAGCATATGCTCCTGATAGCTATAAACCAGCTATGTTTTTAGCTAGTCCAGTTTATGTAAATGGTGATTTTAAATCTGTTTTAGTTCTAAAACTTGATACAAACAGTATTCAAAATATTATGGCTTTTAGAAGTGGATATTCAAAAACACATGAAGATTATTTAGTAGGAGAAGATTATCTTATGAGAAGTGATAGTCATATTGTTCCTACTACCCACTCTGTTCTAGCATCTTTTAAAAATCCAAAAGTTGGCTTAAATAATACAGTTGCAGTAAAAGAAGCGTTTAAAGGTTTTACAGATACAAAAATTATAAAAGATTATCGAAATAAAGAAGTTTTATCTTCTTATACTCTATTTAAAATAGATGATAATCTCTCTTGGGCAGTTGTATCAGAAGTTGAATTAGATGAAGTTTTAAAAGTTCCCAATGAATTAACAAATACATTGATTATTATTAGTTTAGTAGCCTTTATTATTGTTTTTTCAATTTTATACTTTGTAATTCAAAAATATATTATAAACTCATTAAATAATTTTCAAGATGGGTTATTGAATTTTTTTATGTATTTAAATAGAGAAACAAATGATATTCAATTACTTGAAGATAGTTCAAAAGATGAAATAGGACAAATGAGTAAAGTTGTAAATGCAGGTATAAAAAGAACAAAACAAAGCATAACAAAAGCAGATATTGAAAACTGGATAAAAGATGGTGTTAATCAATTAAATCAAATTTTAATTAATCTAAAAGATTTAAAAGATGTTACAGATGAATCTATAAATTTTATTAGCAATTATGTAAACGCAGGCGTTGCTGTTCTTTATATCTATGAAGAAGATAATAAAAAGCTAAAGCAATACTCTAGTTTTGCCCATGTTTCAAGAGATGAATTATCAAATGAGTTTTCATTGGGTGAAGGAGTAGTTGGGCAAGTTGCTTTCCAAAAAAAACCAATACTTTTAAAAAATATTAAGAAAAATGAAGCATTAATTACAACAGGTACAGTTACACAAAATGCATACAATACATACACTTTTCCTTTAATATACAATAATGAGATTTTTGGAGTAATAGAGATTGGTTCGTTTGATGAGTTTGAGCAAAAAACATTAAGCTTTTTTGAAAATGTAAATAGAGCAATATGTATTGCAATTTCAAGTGCAATAAAAAATAAAAAAGTAAAAGAGCTTTTAGAACAAACAAAATTGGCAAATAAAGAGTTAGAGATAAACCAACAAAAACTAGAAGAAGCAAATGCAAACATGGAAGAGCAACAGCAACAACTAGAAGAAGCAAATGCAAACATGGAAGAACAACAGCAACAACTAGAAGAAGCAAACGCAAATATGGAAGAGCAACAGCAACAATTAAAAATCTCTGAACAAAACTTAAAACAACAAAATAGACTTTTAGAAGAGACAAAAAAAGATATAGAAAAAAAAGCTCAAGAGTTAGAACAATCAGGGAAATATAAATCAGAGTTCTTAGCAAATATGTCCCATGAACTTAGAACTCCACTTAATTCTATTATTCTTTTATCATCATTGTTGCAAAAAAATAGTAAACATACTTTATCAAATGATGATATAAAAAAAGCAAATACAATTTTTGAATCAGGAAATGAACTATTAAGATTAATCAATGATATTTTAGACCTTTCAAAAGTAGAATCAGGAAAAATGGAAGTTATTGTAGATGAGTTTAATAGTATTGATTTATTAGAGCAAATGAAAGAGACTTTTAACTATACAGCAATAGAAAAAGGTCTTGAGTTTAATATTGTAGATGAATACAACAAAACAATATTTAATGATAAAGATAGAATTTCACAAATTATTAGAAATTTAGTTTCAAATGCTTTAAAATTCACAAAACAAGGCTCAATTACTTTAAGTATTAAAGCTTCAAAAGATTTAACTAAAGATTTTTGTATAAGTGTAACAGATACAGGAATTGGTATTGCTAAAGAAAAACAAGATTTAATTTTCAAAGCCTTTACTCAAGCAGATGGTGGTACAAGTAGACAATATGGAGGAACAGGATTAGGTTTATCAATATCAAAAGAACTTAGTAGGCTTCTTGGTGGATATATCTCTCTTAGTTCACAAGAGAATAAAGGCAGTACTTTTAGTGTTGATTTACCAAATCTTCATAAAGAAAAAAATCAAGTAGAAGAAAAGATAAAAAAAGAGGAATCAAAACCTACATATAAAGAGCTAATAAAACCAAAAGTTACAAGTTATGTTGAAGACGATAGAGAAATATTAGACTCAAGTAAAGAGGCTTTTTTAATAATAGATGATGATGAAATTTTTGCTCAAATTGTATATGAAGAGATTAAAAAAAGTGGGAATTTTGGACTTGTAGCGTTAGATGCATCTAGTGGGTTAAACTTAATAAAAAAATACAATATAAAAGGTGTTTTATTAGATTTAACACTTCCTGATATGGACGGAGTTGATGTATTAAAAAAATTAAAAGCAAAAAATGAAACAAAAAATATTCCTGTTCATATTATCTCTTCAAAGGATAAAAATAGTGAAACTTTAAAACTTGGAGCTATTGGATACTTACAAAAACCAGTTCTTGATGGAGATATTAACGGAGTAATTGATTCAATAGAAAAAATCAATAGAAAAGATATTAAAGATTTATTAATAGTTGAAGATGATGACATTCATAAAGATGCTTTAATTGAGTTAATTGGTACAGATGACATAAATATAAAAGGAGTTAAGACTGCTCAAGAAGCAATTGATGAAGTTAAAAAAGAGCAATATGATACAGTTGTAGTTGATTTAGCTCTTATGGATGGAAGTGGTTATGAAGTTTGCGAATATATAAAAAATAGACATCCAAAACTTCCTATTATTATATATACAGGAAAAGAGATAAGTAAAGAAGAGAAAATTAAACTTCAAGAATATAGTAATAGTATTATTATAAAAACAGCAAATTCAAATGAAAGAATATTAAATGAAATAAATCTTTTTTTACATAAAGAAGAGAAAGAAGAGAAAAAAGAGATATTTAAAGATGTAGATTTAAGTGAAAAGAAAATTTTGATTGTTGATGATGATATTAAAAATATTTTTGTATTAGATGCTGCATTAAAAGAGTTTAATGCTACAACTTTTACAGCTTTTAATGGACAAGAAGCTTTAGATTTTTTAGAAGATAAAAATAGTATTGATATAGATTTAATTCTTATGGATATTATGATGCCTGTAATGAATGGTTATGAAGCAATGGAAAAAATCAGAGAAAACAAAAAACTCAAAGATATTCCAATTATTGCAGTTACTGCAAAAGCTATGAAAGACGATAGAGAAAAGTGTATCAGTCTTGGGGCAGATGATTATCTTGCTAAACCTATTGATATTAAAGTATTGACTAACTTAATTGAGTTTTGGAGTAATAAAAAGCACAAATGATAAATATAGTTTCACAAAAAGTAGATGAAAATTTAAAGATTGTGGTTCAAGAGCTTGAAAAAAAAGAGGATATAAAAAAACTTCAAGAGCTTTTAAATACTACAAATAAAGTTGAAATAAACTTTTTAAATATACAAGTTATTTGTGAACAGATAATTATTGCTTTATTTAAGATAAAAAGTAATTTATCAATATATACAAATGAAAATACTTTAAAAACATATTTATCTAATTTAGGGTTTAATATCAAACTTCTAAAAGAGCAAAATAATAATAAAAATATTTTAAATTTAGATTATTTAGCATTAGCAGGAAGTGCTGGAAGTTTGAAAAAATTTATAAATATAATTGAAAATCTACCTGCATCTGAAATTTCAGTTTTTGTTATAATGCACCACAGACCAGATGAGAAAAGCTCTTTAAGTCAAATTCTTCAAACAAAAACCAAATACTATAAAGTTATTGAAGCTAAATCTGATATGAGAGTTGAACCTTCTACAATATATACTGCTCCTCCTGGAAAACATATGATTGTTATTGGTGGTTTTATATTTTTAACAGATGAAGCTAAAAGAAATTTTTCTAAGCCTTCAATTAGCACAAGTTTTGAATCACTTTCTAATGAGTATAAAAATAATCTACTTGCTATTTTAGTTTGTGGTTATGGCTCTGATGGTAGTGATTGTTTAAAACTTCTTAAAAATAATGGCACAACTGTGATAATTGAGAATCCAGAGGAATGCGAAGCAAAACCAATGCTTGAAAATGCTATAAAAACTAAGCAATATGATAAGATTTTATACTTAAATGAAATCAAAGAGTATATAAACTACTTTTTAAATAGCGAACCTTTTAATAAAGAAGAATTAGAAAACTTTTTAGATAAAATATATGAAGTTTATGGTTATGATTATAGAGGTTATAATTTAGAACATATAAAAAGAAGAATCAAACTTTTTTATAGTACTTTAAAACCAAAAAACTTTTATGAGTTTGAAAAAAAAGTATTAGATAATAAAAATATTTTTAAAGATTTATTTTTAAATATTTCAGTTAATGTCACTACTTTTTATAGAAACCCTGAAGTATTTAAGATTTTAAAAGAGAACTTACTTCTTAAACTTGATAGCTTTTTAGATATTAAGATTTGGTGTGCAGGTTGTAGTAGCGGAGAAGAACCCTATTCTATAGCTATATTTTTAAAAGAGCTTGGATTATTACATAAAAGTTTAATTTATGCAACTGATTTAAATGATATTGTTTTAAAAAATGCAAAAAATGGTTTATATTCAATGCAAAATTATAAACAGTTTTTAAAGCACTACTACCAAGCTGGAGGAAGTGAAAGTTTTAGTAAATATTTCAATCATTTTGAAAACTTTGTTCAAGTAAAAGATGAGATAAAACAAAGAATACTATTTTTTAGACATAATCTAGTTGAAGATAAAAAAATAAATGATTTTCAACTTATTTTTTGTAGAAATGTAATTATCTATTTTGATAAAGAGTTAAAAACAGATATTTTTGAACTTTTTAACCAATCTTTAGACTCTTATGGCTTTTTAGTTTTAGGAGAGAGTGAATCATTAGATAATCATGAAAAATTTATTACAATTGATAAAAGCAACAGAATATACAAGAGGAAAACATGAAAGAGATAAAAATTTTAGCAGTTGATGATATTGAAGCAAATAGAGTTTCACTACAATATCTAATTCAAGAATATTTAGATAATGTAGAATTAATATTAGCATCAAGTGGCGAAGAAGCACTTAAAATAACATATAAAGAGAAAATTGATATTATAATTTTAGATGTTCAAATGCCAGGACTTGATGGTTTTGATACAGCAAAATATCTAAAAAGTAATCCAAGAACACAAAATATTCCTATTATATTTTTGACTGCTGCTTTTAAAAGAGAAGAGTTTCAGCAAAAAGGGTTTCAAATTGGTGCTATTGATTATCTTACTAAACCTATTGAAGACCACCAATTAATCAATAAACTAAATCTTTATATTGAAGTTATTATAAAAAATAAACAATTGCAAGCAGTTAATGATAATTTATATAAAGCTTTACAAAAAGAGATTGAACTAAAAGAGCAAATTCAAAAACAACAACTTGAGTTAATAGAACAAAGTAAAATGGCTGCACTTGGAGAAATGATAGGAAATATTGCTCATCAATGGAGACAACCTTTATCTCTTATTTCTACTTGTGCTTCAGGAATCAAACTTAACTTTGAACTAGGAATTGCAAAAGATAAAGAAGTAAAAGCCTCTATGGAAAATATTATGAATACAACAAAAGAGTTATCAGAAACAATTGATAATTTTAGAGACCTTTCATATAAAGAAAAACTTGCAAAATTCAACTTATCTAAAATTATAAATAAAGCTATTAAAGCAAGAGAACATTTAATAAAAGACAATAACATTGAAATTATTACAAACTTGGACAATTCAATTGAACTTACAAACTTACCTAATAGCTTAGTTCAAGCTTTAATTAATCTAATTCATAACTCAAAAGATGCCTTAGAAAAAATTGATTCAAAACGATATATTTTTATTGACTCATATATAAATAAAGAGAACCTTATTGAAATTACTATTACAGATAATGCAGGAGGAATTAAAACTAATTATTTAAATAAAGTTTTTGAGCCTTACTTTACTACAAAGCACCAAGCACATGGAATTGGACTTGGATTAAATATCACTTATAAAGTTATAAATGACTCAATGTCTGGAAAAATAAAAATCAAAAATAGTAAATTTACTTATCAAGAAACAGAGTATGAAGGTGCTTGTGTGACTATAACTCTACCTTTTAAAATCTAAAATTTCTTACATTAAAATATTTTTTATTTTCATTATATATTAAGGTATATAACGTTAATATTTTATCGTTATATATTTAAATACATAAGGAAATAGATGCAGTTTGATTCATCACTTACACTTTTAAACCTAGATACTCCTTTTTTATTAGAAAAAAGAATAAAACTTTTACAAGCTATTGAAAAAGAAGGCTCTATTAGTAAAGCTGCAAAAACTGTACCTATGAGTTATAAAACTGCATGGGAAGCAATTGATAGTATAAATAACCTTTGTCCTAGTATTGTAGTTGAAAAAGAGACTGGTGGGAAAGGTGGCGGTGGAGCAAAACTAACCTCATATGGAAAAAATCTTATTGAAACTTATACAATTTTACAAAAAGAACATGAAAAATTTTTAAAAAAACTTACTAGTCTTACTGACTTTAACACGGGAAGTTTAAAATCACTTAAAAGGGTCTCTATGCAAATTAGTGCAAGAAATCAATTAGCTGTTAAAATAGAAAAAATTGTTGAAGATAATGTTAATGCAAGTATTACTTTAAAAACTAAAAGTTCACAAAAAATGGTTTCTAATATTTCAACAAATAGTGTAACAGCACTTGGTTTAAAAGTAGAAGATGAGATTATCGCTATTTTTAAATCAAACAATGTAATGATTGCAACAAGTCAACTTCTAGGATTTAGTGCCAGAAATAAACTTGAAGGAGTAATAAAGACTTTAAACTTTAGTGAAGTAAGTTGTGAAGTAGTACTTGAAATCTCAACTCATGAAACAATCACTTCTGTAATAACTAAAGAAGCAGCCTTACAACTTGAATTAAAAGTTGGGCAAAAAGTATTTGCCGTGATAAAATCATCAGATATTATGTTAGGAAATTAAGGAGAACAGATGTTAAAAAAGATAGTTTTAAGTAGTGCACTTTTAGTAAGTAGCCTATTTTCAGGGGATATAAATATAGCAGTTGCTGCAAATGTATCATATGCAATTGATGACTTGAAAAAAGAGTTTAATAAGCTTTATCCAAATACAAATGTAAAAGTTACTTTAGGAAGTAGTGGAAAGTTAACTGCACAAATAAAAAATGGCGCTCCATATGATTTGTTTATGGCTGCAAATATGAAATATCCACAAGCCTTATACAAAGAGGATTTAGCAGTGACAAGACCTTTAGTTTATGCACAAGGTTCGCTAGCTTACTTAAGCAAAAAAGCTCTTGATTTTTCAAAAGGTATAGCGTTAGTAAAAGATAAAAGTTTTAGAAAAATTGCAATTGCAAATCCAAAAACTGCACCTTATGGAACTGCAAGTGTTGAGGCTATGAAAAATGCAAAAGTTTATGAAAAGATAAAAAATAAATTAATTTATGCAGAATCAATTTCTCAAACAGTTACATATGCATTAACTGCTGCTGATGTTGGTTTTATCGCTAAATCATCTTTATTTTCAGATAAGATGAGTAAATACAAACAAGGAGTTAATTGGTATAGCGTTGATACAAAACTTTATACACCTATTAATCAAGGTATTGTACTTCTTAAAAAAGCACAAAGTAATAGTGAAGCAAGTGCATTTTATAGTTTTATTTTAAGTAAAAAAGCAAAAAAAATATTTGAAGAGTTTGGATATTTAGTACCATGAATGAGTTTAAAGCAGTAGTTTCTAAAATTGATAATCTTGATAATTTAAATATTGTTGAGTTTAGTTTTTTTGATATAACCTTATCTATGATGAGTTTAGATTTACATAATATTGAAGTTGGAACAAAAGTTTTACTTACAGTTAAAGCTTCAAATGTAGCTATTGCAAAAGAGTTGCAAGGTCAAATAAGCCTTGCAAACTCTATTAAATCACAGATTATCAAACTTGACATGGGAAAACTATTAACAAGTATAAAACTACAACATAATGATACTAGTATCACAAGTATTATTACTACAAAATCAGCAAAAAGACTAAATCTTAAACAAAATGATTGTGTAAGTGCTATATTTAAATCAAGTGACTTATCTATAAAAAAGGTGATAAATGATTGAGTTATTATCAAGCATTGAGTATGGTCCTTTTATTTTATCTTTTAAATTAGCTTTTATAACAACACTTATTTTATTTATTTTAGCAATGCCTCTTAGTTGGTACCTTTCTCAAACAAAATCAAAAATAAAACCAGTTTTAGAAGCAATAACAGCTCTACCTTTAGTTCTTCCACCATCGGTTTTAGGTTTTTATTTACTTTATACACTTTCATATAACTCTAGTTTAGGAAGTTTTTTTGATGAGTATTTAGGAGTACAACTTGTATTTAATTTTACAGGATTAGTTATTGCTAGTTGTTTTTACTCTCTACCTTTTATGGTTCAACCTTTACAAAGTGGTTTTGAAAGTATAAATAAAAATATGCTTGAAGCTAGTTATATTAGTGGTAAAAGTAAATTTTATACTATATTTAAAGTAGCCCTTCCAAATATAAAACCCTCACTATTAACTGCTCTTATTGTTACTTTTGCTCATACAGTTGGTGAGTTTGGAGTTGTATTAATGGTTGGTGGAAGTATTCCAGATGAAACAAAAGTAGCCTCTGTTGCTATATATGAGTTTGTTGAAATTATGGATTATAAAAGTGCACATATTTATAGTGCTATTATGCTAGTAATTAGTTTTTTAGTGCTTTTAAGTGTTTATATTTTTAATCAAAAACAAAAAAAGAGTTTTTTATGATAGATATTGAAGTAAATAAAGAGTTAATTGGTTCAAATGGAAAAATGAATTTAGATATTAAACTAAATATAAATGAAGGTGATTTTATTGCTCTTACAGGACTTAGTGGAAGTGGTAAAACTACCCTACTTCGAATACTTGCAGGATTAGAACAATCAAAAAGTAAAATTAAAGTTGATAATAAAATTTGGCAAGATAATAAAAAGTTTTTGCCACCTCAACAAAGAGAGATTGGTTTTGTTTTTCAAGATTACGCACTTTTTACAAATATGAGTGTAAAACAGAATCTTTTATATGTAAATAAAGATGAAAAACTTGCAAATCATCTTTTAGAATTAACAGAGCTATCACAACTTGAAAATAGAAATGTTACATCTTTAAGTGGAGGACAAAAACAAAGAGTTAGTTTATGTAGAGCCTTGATGAACCGTCCTAAACTTCTATTAATGGATGAGCCTTTATCAGCACTTGATCCATCTATGAGAACGAAACTTCAAGATGAGATACTCACACTTCATCGTGAATTTAAAACTACAACTATCATGGTAAGTCATGACCCAAGTGAGATTTATAGATTAAGTAATAGAGTAATAGTTTTACAAGATGCAAAAATCATAAAAGATGGTAATGCAAAAGATGTCTTATTAAAAACAAGTGGTAGTGCAAAGTTTTCTTTTGAAGGAGAGCTTTTAGATATTGTAAAAGTTGATGTTATTTATATAGCTATTATATCTATTGGTCAACAACTTGTAGAAGTTGTTTTAAGTGAAGAAGAAACTATAAATCTTCAAATTGGTTCAAAAGTAAGGGTAAGTACAAAAGCCTTCTCTCCAAATATATCAAATTAAGGACTCTTATGAAAAAACTGTTATTTATATCAATTTTAACTATTACAATAGTTAATGCAAGTGATTTTAAAATTGCAGCAGGAGCAGGATATAAAAAACCTGTACAAAAAATCTTGAAACTATATAATAAAAAAATTGACGCTTTCTATGGAAATATG
Organism: Malaciobacter halophilus; assembly: GCF_002837275.1. Lineage (GTDB taxonomy): Bacteria > Campylobacterota > Campylobacteria > Campylobacterales > Arcobacteraceae > Malaciobacter > Malaciobacter halophilus. The sequence goes on from NZ_NXIF01000011.1 coordinate 12,498, forward strand.
AGACAAGTAAGTACTCAAGCAAAACATACTGATTTAGCTTTAGTTATAGGAGATAAAAACTTTTTACAAAATAAAAGTAATATTGATTTTATAAAATATACTTCAATAGGAGAAGGTAAAGCTGTACTTGCCTACTCTAAAAAAACAAAAATAAACACTCTTAATGAAATATTATCAGATAAAATAAAAAGAGTATCAATGCCACATCCTAAAAAGGCTATTTATGGAATTGCTGCTATGCAAATACTTCATAACTCTAAATTATCTTCTAATATAGATGAAAAGCTTTTTATAACGGCTACTGTTCCACAAGTTACAACATACTTAATAACAAATGAGATTGATGCAGGTTTTATAAATTTAACTTCTGCACTAGCAAATAAATCAAAACTTGGGGGATATATTGAAATAGATAAAACTCTTTATTCAAAAATTGATATAGTTGCTGCTTCTACAAAAAACTGTAAAGATGAGTGTAAAGAGTTTTTAAACTTTTTACAATCTAAGAAAGCAAAAGATATTTTTACACAATTTGGTCTTTAAAAATGGATTATTCTATGATTTTAAACCCTTTAATTTTAAGTGCTAAAACAGTGGGTGTTAATTTAATATTATTTCTTACAATAGGAGTATTTTTAGCTTTTTTACTTTCAAAACAAGGGTTTAAATTTAAATGGTTAGTAAATACAATAGTAACTTTACCTTTAATTTTTCCTCCAATAGCAATAGGATTTTTTCTTCTATTGTTATTAGGTAGAGATGGAATAATTGGTAGTATCTTTTATAAGTTTGATATATCTTTCATTTTTTCATTTCCTAGTTTAGTTCTAGCTGGATTTATTGCAGGTCTTCCTCTTATGGTAAAACCTTTACAATCTGCAATTGAGCAATTTCCCAAAAATATGGTAGAAGCTTCATATTTAAGTGGAAAAAGTAAAATAAATACTCTTTTATTTATTATACTACCTTGCATAAAAAAAACTCTTTTAGCTTGTTTGCTAATAGCTTGTGCAAGGGCGCTAGGAGAAGTAGGAATTACTCTTATGTTAGGAGGAAATATTATAGGTAAAACAGATACTATTTCACTTGCTATATATAATGCAGTATTTGATGGGGATTATAATTTAGCACTTATTTTAAGTGGTATATTAATAGTTATATCACTAATATTTTTTATAATCCTAAATTTTTTACAAACAAAACAAAACCACATTTAAAAGGAAAAAGATGTTTAATTTAACAAAAGAAGAGTTATATAGATATATCAATGAAGATTTACCTTATTTAGATTTAACTACACATATACAAAAAGAGAAGCAAAAGAAAGCCACATTAGAGATATATACAAGAGAAAATATTATAGTTGCTTGTAGTGAAGAAGCAGCAAGTATTGCAAAACTTTTAGGTTGTAAAGTAAAGATGTTTAAACCTTCTAAAACAAAGCTTAAAAAAGGCGAAGTAATTCTAAAAATAAAAGGAACTTACGAACAAATTCAACAAACACTAAAACTATCTCAAGTACTTTTAGAATATAGTTGTAAAATTGCTACACAAACAAATAATATGCTAAAAATCATCAAACAACATAATAGTATTTGTGAACTATTAACTACAAGAAAAACTATTCCTTTTAGTAAAAAAATGTGTATAAAAGCTATCCTTTGTGGAGGTGCATTGCCTCATAGACTAGGTCTTAGTGAATCAATACTTTTTTTTGATTATCATAGAAAAATATATAGTACAAATGAAGAGTTTTATAATCAAATAACTAATTTTAAAAAACAGCTTCCAGAAAAAAAAGTAATCATAGAATCAGAAACATTAAAAGATGCAAAAAATCTTATGAAATATAATGTTGATGTTATTCAACTTGATAAAATGCCTTTAGATGAAATAAAAGAACTTGTAGATTATAAAAATAGTAATTATCCCCATATTAAATTACTTGTTGCAGGAGGAGTAAATCTATCAAATGTAGAGAAATATGCAAAACTTCAAATTGATGGAGTAGTTACAAGTAGTATTTACTCTTGTGGAATGGCAAATATTGGATGTGAGTTAAAAATTAAACACTAAAAATAACCTACAAACTAATTAATAATTACTATAAACTTTCAATATAAAGGATTTAATATGTTAGAAGGTTTATATGTAATTACAGATGATATATTAACACCCAAAGATAGTATATTAGCAAGTATAAAAAATGCACTTGATGGTGGAGCAAGAATCGTTCAACTAAGAGATAAAATAAGTACTGATGAACAAATTGAATCACTAGTACTTGATATACAAAACATATGTAGAAGTTATAAAGCAGATTTTATACTAAATGATAGAGTAAAACTTGCTATAAAACTTCAATGTGATGGATTACATGTGGGTAAAAGTGATTATGACAATATAGAGTTTATAAGAAAAAACTTTAAAGGCATTCTTGGAGTATCTTGTTATGATAGTATAGCTCAAGCAAAAAAAATGCAAAATATGAAAGTTGATTATGTAGCTTTTGGTTCTATGTTTAACTCACCTACTAAACCAAACTCTAAAACTATTCCCTTAAAAATATTAACACAAGCTAAAGAAGAGTTAAGTATTCCTATATGTGCAATAGGTGGAATAAATAATAAAAACATTGACACTGTTATGTTACATAATCCTGATATGATAGCAATTATTAGTGATATATGGAAAAGCGATAATATAAAAAATAGAGCAACTTTTTATGAAAACTATTTTAAAAAGGATTATAAATGAAATGCAAATGTAAACAAACATTTAAAATATGTGAACAAGAAAGTAAGATACACTTCATTTCACTAGTTCCAGAACTAACAAAAAAGCTTGCTTTACTTTTTGATAAATTATCATTAAAGTATAGTAGTTTAGATGGTATTCTTACTTTAAAACAAGATAATCCAAAAATCTTCTTTGAAGAGAATTTTGATGCTTTAAAAACATACTTTAACTCTTTAGAATTAAAAGAAATAAAAGTATATATAGAAAATGAAAGACATAAACTCTCTTTTGCTACTATTTTAAGTGCAAAACCTTTAGAAAAATTTTTAAATTTTATTGAAGATAGAACTTTTTTTGATATTTTAGAAAATAGAAGTATAACTTCACACTTCCAACCAATAATAGATATGAATAGTGAATCTATATTTGGTTATGAAGCACTCGTAAGAGGTGTTATGCCAAATGGAGATTTGGTATATCCTGATGTTTTATTTGAAAAATCTGCTAGAAATGATATGGATTTTAACTTTGATAGATTATGTAGAGAAAATGCGTTAAAAACAACAGCTGTAAAAAAAGTTGATGCAAAAGTATTTATCAACTTTATTCCAACAACTATTTATGACCCAAAATTTTGCCTTGCTTCTACTGTAAAATGGGCAAGACAGTTAGAGTTTGACCCTAAAAATATTGTTTTTGAAGTTGTTGAGACACAAAAAGTTCAAGATAAAGAACATTTAAAAACAATTTTAAACTATTATAGAGAGCAAGGTTTTTTAATTGCCCTTGATGATGTGGGAGAAGGATACTCTTCTTTAAATATGATAATTGATTTAAAACCTGATATTATAAAAGTAGATAGAAACATAATAAACAATATTGACAAAGATGAGATGAAGCGTTCAGTATATAAAGCATTGAGAAATCTTGCTATGGAAAATGATATTAAAATCTTAGCTGAAGGGGTTGAAACGCCTTATGAATTAGCTACATTAAAAAATATTGGACTTGATTATGCCCAAGGTTACTATTTTGCAAAACCAACAGCGGAGATTGTCAGACAAATATGAAACTTTTTTTAGTGTATCCTCATCAACTATTTGAAAATATAAAGAACCTTAAAGATAAAAAAGTAATTTTAATAGAAGAGCCTCTATTTTTTACACAATATAATTTTCATATTCAAAAACTAGTTCTACATAGAGCTAGTATGAAATTTTATGAAGATTTTTTAAAAACACATAATATAGAAGTTGAATACTTTGAAGATGAAAGTTATTTAGAAAAATATAAAAATGAAGAGATTTATATTTATGAAGTTTTTGATAACTACTTAGAAAAAAAGATATATAAAAACTTTAAAAATATTTATACTTTAAAAAATCCAAATTTCTTAAATGTTGAGGATAAAAGTAAATTTCTACATAACTTTTATGCAAATAGAAGAAAAGAGTTAAATATATTTATGAGCGAAGGAAAACCTTTGTATGGAAAATATAGTTTTGATAGTGAAAATAGAAAAAAACTTCCAAAAGATATATTTATTCCTGTAACTTTATCTTATGAAAATAGATATATAAAAGAAGCAAAACAGTATTGCAAAAAATTTAATTACATAGGAGAAATTGAGAGTTTTAATTATCCTGTAACTTTTCAAGAAGCAAGACTACAATTTGATTATTTTTTGAAAGAAAAATTTGATAATTTTGGGAACTATCAAGATGCAATAACAAAAAAAGAAGGATTAGAGTATCTTTTTCATTCAAACTTATCAAGTAGTTTAAATATTGGATTATTGAATTTACATGAAGTAATAGATGCAGCCATAAAAGCAAAAGCTCCATATAATGCAAAAGAGGGTTTTATAAGACAAATAATTGGCTGGAGAGAGTTTATGCTAAGAATTTATCAAGATGAAGGTACAAAACTTAGAAACTCAAATTTTTTTAATTTCAAAAAAACTATCCCAAACTCTATAATTAATGCAAATAGTGGTATTACAATTCTTGATGATGTAATAAAAAAAATAAATAAAACATCATATGCACATCATATTGAAAGATTAATGATTTTAGGTAATATATTTGTATTATTAGAGATACATCCCAATGAAATACATAAATATTTTATGAAAAACTTTATTGATGCTTATGATTGGGTAATGGTTGGCAATGTTTATGCTATGAGTGGATATAGTGATGGAGGAAGTATTACTACAAAACCTTATATTTGTAGTTCAAATTATCTAATAAAAATGAGCGATTATAGCAAAAAAGATAGTTGGTGCATTATATTAGATGCTCTTTATTGGAGATTTTTACATAAATATGGACATCTATTCAAAAAAAATCCAAGAATGAAAATGCAACTTTCACTTCTTGAAAAGATGTCTGTACAAAAGCTTCAAAATCATATTAAAATTGCAGAAGACTATCTTCAAAAAATAGATTACAAATTGTAATATTTTTTAGTTTTAATTCTAAATTTTTATAAAATAAAATCATGAAAAAAGATATATATGAAAAGATGCAAGTCTTAGCAAATAGTGCTAAATATGATGTTAGTTGTAGTTCTAGTGGAAGTGATAATAATCATAAAACAGGAGAATTAGGAGCAACTCATAATAGTGGAATTTGTCATACCTTTACAGCAGATGGAAGATGTGTTTCTTTATTAAAAGTACTACTTACTAATTATTGTATATATGATTGTGCTTATTGTATAAATAGAAAAAGTAATGATATTAAAAGAGCTGCTTTTTCTCCTAGAGAACTTGCTGATATTACTATTAATTTTTATAAAAGAAACTATATTGAAGGTCTTTTTTTAAGTTCAGGAATAATTGATAATGAAGACCATACTATGGTTTTAATTTTAAGAACTTTAAAAATCTTAAGATTTAAGTATCACTTTAATGGTTATATCCATGTGAAACTAATACCAGGAGCTGATAATAGACTTATTGATGAAGTTGTATCTTTAGCAAATAGAGTAAGTTCAAATATTGAGCTTCCAAGTGATAAATCACTAAAACTTCTTGCACCAAATAAAACTAAAGAAAAAATATTACAACCTCTTAAACATGCAAGAGATAGAAGTTTACAAAATGATACAAAGCCTATTGGTATGAGTACACAATTAATAGTTGGTGCAACTCCTGAAACAGATAAAGATATTTTAAAACTTAGTTCTGTTTTATACGATAAAGCATTACTAAAAAGAGTATATTATAGTGCATATATACCAGTAAATGATGAAAAAAATCTTCCTTCACTTATAAATAAACCTCCTTTACTTAGAGAACATAGACTTTATCAAGCTGATTGGCTATTAAGATTTTATGATTTTTCTTATGATGAAATAGTAAATGAAGAGTATCCTAATCTTGACGAAGATGTTGACCCTAAAACTTCTTGGGCATTACATAATTTAAGCTATTTTCCAATGGAGATAAATAAAGCAAGTAAAGATGAACTTCTTAGAATCCCAGGAATTGGAGTAAGAGGAGTATTTAAAATATTAAAAGCTAGAAAATTTAAAAGTTTAGATTTTGAAGATTTAAAAAAACTAAAAATATCAATTAAAAGAGCACAATATTTCATAACTTGCAAAGGGAAATATCACTCAAAAGTCTCTTTTAGTAAAGAGACAATAAAACAAGCAATTATTGCACCACCTAAAAAAAGAATAATACAACCATCACTATTTGATATAGAATATAGTGCTATTACAGGAGAGTTATGATTATTGTTTATGATAAGAGTTTTGAAGGGTTTTTAACTTTAGTTTATGATGTCTATTATGATAAATTAAAACCAAGCTCAATATTAAAAGATAGCCCAAATAGTTTAATACTTGAAGATTTAAAACAGATTCAAACAGATGAAATAAAAGCTAAAAAAGTGCTTGAAGCTATAAAAAAACATTTTCCAAAAAAAGCTTTTCAAACAGTATTAAATATTTTCATGTGTGATAAAGAGGAGTTTGAATTACACCTATTAAACTATATAATAATTGGCTTTAAAAATAGACATGAACTTTTTAATATAAACAACCATTCAATCTTTTTTATACAAAACCTTGAAAAACAACTATTTAGAGCAAATCACAAAATGAGTGGTTTTTTAAGATTTGAAGAACTTGAAGATAAAACTTTATATGCAAAGCTTGAAAGTAGATTTAATCTTTGCTATTTTTTAGGTAAACATTTTTATAAAAGATTAAATAATCAAAACTATATAATCCATGATATAAACAGAAAACTTGCATTTATAAAAGATGAGAACTCTATTAAAGTACAAAATATTGCTTCATTCGAAGAACCAAGCTTATCAAAAGATGAACAAAAGTTTAAAAAACTATGGAATAGCTTCTTTAAAGCTGTTAGTATAGAATCAAGAAAAAATGAGAAATTGCAAAAGAGTTTAGTTCCTTTACTTTATAGAACTTATATGACAGAGTTTCAAAATTAATTTATACTTTATTATTTGTATTGTTTACTTATAATTTTATAAAATAGTGATGAAATAACAAAAAAAGTATATTAATACTTTAAATGTTTTATTAAAATAATTAAAATATTAGATGAAAGGATAAAAAATGGAAAGTTTAGTACAGGTTTCTATGATTGTTACTTCATTAGCAGTAATTAGTTTAATTTCATCAGTAGTTTTTGTAAAAGCAAAAACATATAATAAATAGATTAAAGGGTCTAAAATGGAAAGTATAGTTCAACTTTTAGTTTTATCTACAGCATGGTTTGTTGCACACTTTAATGCCTTACTTATTTTACCATAAGGAAAAGGTATGTTAAAAAAAAGTTTACTAATTATATTATTACTATTTATATCAGGATGTTCAACTAAACATCCACCACTAACAACTGTAAATAGTGTAAATATAAACAAATATTTAGGTACTTGGTATGAGATTGCAAGATATGAACATTTTTTTGAAAAAGGATGTAAAAATGTAACTGCAACTTATACATTAAATAAAGATAATACCTTAAAAGTAGTAAACAAATGTACAAAAATAGATACAAATAAAAAAAGTAGCGCAACTGGTGTAGCATATGCTACAAGCAAGTCTAATAGTAAGCTAAAAGTTAGCTTCTTTAGACCCTTTTATGGGGATTATTGGATTTTAATGCTTGATAAAAATTATAAATATGCAGTTGTAGGAAGTCCTTCACGAGAGTATTTATGGATACTATCAAGAACTTCAAAACTAAATAAAAAAAGTTTAAATAAGATTTTAGAAAAACTACCTAAACTAGGTTTTCCTACAGAAAAACTCATTTGGACAATACAAGAATAATATGATAAAAAGAAAAATTGATAAAATACTTTTAAGAAAAAAATCTTTAGATGAGAGTATGCAAGAGCATGACTTAAATAGACTAATTGAAATGGCATGGCAAGATAGAACTACTTTTGATGCAATTTACTTACAATATGGATTAACTGAAAATCAAGTAAAAAATAGAATGAGAAAATTAATTAGTAAAAAAGCTTATAATAGATGGAGAAAAAGAGTTCAAAAAAGAGCTACTAAACATAAAAAGAAGCTATATCATAAACCTAATAGATTTCAAGGTCCTTGGTAATTACTTAACAAAAAAACAATACTAAATAGTTTATAAAAGTGATATAATTAAATAAAAAGGAAGTTATTATGTTAAAAGAGTTAATTTACACAGGAATTGGAGCTACTTCTTTAATCAAAGATAGAGTTGAAGATGAACTAAAAAAATTGGAAGAGAAAGGTAAAATTGATAAAGGTGATATAAAAGGTTTTATTGAATCTTTAGAAAAAAAAGGAAAAGAGCAAGATGAAGAGTTTAAAGAACAAATCAAAAAAAGTATAAAAGAAGCAATAAGTGAACTTGGACTTGTTACTAAAGATGATTTAGAAGAGTTAAAAAAGGAATTAAAATAAAAACTTTTTTTAAAAATCTTAATCTTTATTCATTAAAAAGAGTTTATAAAGTCTTTAAATTCTTACTTACTACTTATCTTGTTATAAAAAAGAAACATAGTTTTTTAGGTTTAAAACCTTTAAAGCCCAAAGAGTTTAAAACTACTATTATTAGTTTAGGTGCAAGTTTTATAAAGCTTGCACAAGTTCTAGCAACAAGAGCTGATTTTTTTAATGAAGAGTATCTTTTAGAATTAAAACAACTTCATGATAAACTTCCTTCAATGCCTAAAGAAGAGTTTGAAGCGGTATTTTCAAGAGCTTTTAAAACAAATATTTTTAAAAGTTTTAATAAAAAAGCAATTGCTTCAGCATCAATTGGTCAAGTTCACGAAGCATACTTACATTCAGGTGAAAAAATTGCAGTTAAATTAAGAAGAGAAGGAATAAAACAAAGGGTTCTTGCGGATATAAAGATAATTAATTTTTTCAATTTTATATTTAAGCCACTATTTTCTCACTATACAAAAAACTCTATTGAATCGGTAATTAAAGAGTTTTCTTCAATGATTGTTCAAGAAGTTAGTTTAAATAATGAGCTTCAAAATTTGAAAAAATTTTCTCTTACTTACAAACAAAGTAAAATATATTTTCCAAAACCTTATGAAGAGTATTCAAGTGATGATGCTTTAGTGATGAGTTTTGAAGAAGGTTTTAGGTTTGATGATAAAGAGGCTATTTTTAAAAATAACATAGATTTCAATGAGATAATCTCAAACCTTGTAGATTTCTATACAGAACAAATGCTTATTAAAGGTTATTTTCATGCAGACCCACATCCAGGAAATCTTTTAGTAACAAAAAATAGTGAAATAATTCTTTTAGATTTTGGAATGGTTAAAACTGTACCAAATGACTCAAGAGTTGCAATTATAGAATTAATCAAAGCAGCAAATGAACAAGATTATGAGTTATATATAAGTGCTAGTAAAAGACTAGGAACAATTGCATATGAAGCCCCTACTTCAGAGCTTGCAGTTTTTACAAGTAAAATGTTTGAGATTTTTTCAAACAATAATTTAGATAGTGAATCTATGCAAAAACTTGCTTTTGAGGTATTAGAAAGTACTAGAGATTTACCTTTTAAACTACCAAGTGATGCTATTTATATTTTAAGAGTAAGTGCTATTATTGAAGGCTTAGGTACTACTTATATTGAAAACTTCAATGGAATAAAAGATATTTTGCCTATATTACAAAATAACCTTCCAAAGGCTTTAGGAGCAAAAGATTCAATTGTTGAAACATTAATTGATGAAATAAAAGATATTCCTTTTACTATAAAAGATTTTAAATCAACACTTAAACAAGCAAGTGAAGGTGAATTAAAAGTTGAATTATCAAAAAATCAATTAGACTTTTTGAAAAAAGAGCTAAAATCTTATATAAAACCATACATTTTTGCAACTACACTTATGATAAGTTCAATTTTTTTAATTCTAGTTAACAAAGATTTTAAAGAGATTGCTATTGTTTTATTTACACTTTCTATTGCTAGATTACTATTCAAATAAAATTTATGACTTTTTTATGATTTAATTATAAATAAAATTTTAAATTATTTTACTAACTTTTTAATTAAGAAAACTAATTCAATTAAGCTAATAAAATATAATTAAAACTATATAGGAGTTCTTATGAATTCTATTAATAATGAAATAGAGTTAGAAATAAAATCTTTTTTAGTTTCTGAAACAGATGAAGAAGGAATGATAAAATTTGCAAATGATGAGTTTTGTGAATTTTCAGAATACTCCTTGGAAGAGTTAATAGGACAAAATCATAATATTGTAAGACATCCTGATATGCCTGCAAAAACTTTTCAAGATTTATGGGACACAATAAAATCAGGGAAAAGATGGAAAGGCTTTGTAAAAAACAAATCTAAAACTGGTAAATTCTATTGGGTTTATGCAACTGTTTATCCTTATACTTCATGTGATGGAAGTAAAGGGTATATCTCTTGTAGAAGAAAAGCTTCAAGAGATGAGATAGAAAAATATTCTAACATATATAAACAGATGAAATAAAAGGAGTTTACTATGATTAAATACAAAGACTTTTCAATAAAAACTAAACTATTTACTTTAACTATTATTCCTTTAATATTTATTATTATTTTATCTTCACTTTTTATATATAAAGAGTATAAAAATAAAAATGAATATTCTACTTTAAAACAGCTAATAAAAGTTGATTCTAATATATCACTTCTTTTACATGAAATACAAAAAGAAAGAGGTATGAGTGTAGGATATATAGGAAGTAATGCTAAAGAGTTTAAAAATAAACTTATAAGACAAAGAGAAAAAACTAATAATCAAATTAAAAATTTTGAAAATAGTTTTAAAAATTTGAATAAAGATGATTTATCAACTCATAGTTTAGAAATTGTAAATAATGTTTTTGATGAGTTTAGAAGTTTACAAAATATAAGAAATAGAATTGATAATTTAGAATTATCAACAAAAAAAGCTTTAAATTATTATACTTTAATAAACTCTTTATTATTAGATTTTATTGCAAGAACATCTTCACTCTCACATGATACAAGTACAACAAAAGAGATATTATCTTTTTATAATTTTCTAATGACAAAAGAAAAAGCTGGTATAGAACGCGCTATTGGTGCAAGTACCCTTGCAAAAGGTAGTTTTCAAGATGATATGTTTAGTAAATTTACTAGTTTAATCTCTACTCAAAATCAGTATCTAAAACAATTTAGAACATATGCAATTGATGAACATTTAAATTATGTTGATAATAAACTCAAAGATAACTCAATAAATGAAGTACAAAAAATTAGAGATATATTAACCAATTCACAAAAGAAGCTAAAACTAATAATCTTAATGCAAGAAAATATAGGTTATGGAGGTATAATACATGATTTTAAAAACTTTGTTTTAAGAAAAGATTTTAAATATAAAAATAGAGTAGAAAACAAATATAAGACTTTAAAAGAGTTAATTAAAAAGTATAAAAATGATTTTTTTATATCAAATAGAGAGCTTAAACTTTTAAATCGTATTGAAGCTGTTTTTAAAGAGTATTATACTGGTTTAAATGTTATTGAAAACTCTATATTTAAAAATGTAAATACCACACAAATAGATAAATTGGTAAAAGTAGATGATACTCCTGCAATTGAAGCCATTCACGAACTTAAAAACAAACAATTTGATATAAAATCTACTGTTTGGTTTGATACAATAAGTAAAAAAATAGAGATATTAAAACAAATAGATGATTATCTTTCTAAAGAGTTATCAACAAAAGTAGCAAATAAATATGATAGTGTATCTACATATTTTTATATAAATGTTATTGTTTTAATAATTGCATTAATAGTTATTTTTCTTTTAACTGCTTTAATTTATACAAATATTTCAAAATCTGCTAAAAGTATTTATACAGGTATTGAAAGATTTATGAGATACATAAATAGAGAAATAAATGAGATTAAAGATATTGAAATACATGGTAATGATGAGTTTGGTAAAATTGCTGAAATGGCAAATAAAAATATGAAAAGAATAAATGATGATTTAGAAGAGGATATGCTTTGCGTAGGAGAAGCAATCTTAGTTTTAAATAGGATGAGAGAAGGATATTTTAATTGTAGGATAAAATCAACTGCAGCTAATCCTCAAATTCAAACTTTTGTTTATTCTGTAAATAAAACCTTAGATATACAAAAAACTCTTTTTGATGAAATCTTACAAACTTTAAATAGTTATACAAATTATGACTATACTAAAAGTATCATAAATCAAGAAATAAAAGGGGACATGGCTAAACTATTAGAAGGAATAAATAGCTTAAAAGAGTCAATAACTCAAATGCTTCTTAAAAATCAAGATGTTGGACTTACATTGAAAAGTAGTTCAGGAGTATTACTTAAAAATGTAGATATTTTAAATAAATCCTCAAATGATGCAGCAGTTAAGCTTGAAGAAACAGTAGCTGCTTTAGATGAAATAAGTGGAAATATAACATCTACAAATACAAATGTTAAGCAAATGTCACAAAATGCAAAAATATTAACTAACTCTTCAACAGAAGGAAAAAATCTAGCAAATCAAACAACAGAGTCTATGGAAGAGATAAATAGACAAGTTGAAGCAATAAATGAAGCTATTACATTAATAGACCAAATAGCATTTCAAACAAATATTCTTTCATTAAATGCAGCAGTAGAAGCAGCAACTGCTGGAGAAGCTGGAAAAGGTTTTGCAGTTGTTGCACAAGAAGTTAGAAACTTAGCTAGTAGAAGTGCTGAAGCTGCAAACAAAATAAAACAGATTGTAGAGAACGCTACAGAAAAATCAGCAAAAGGTAAAACTATTGCTTCTTCTATGATTGAAGGATACAATAGACTAAATGAAAATGTACAAAAAACCGTATCTTTAATAGAGAATATTCAAAGTGCATCAGCAGAACAAACAGAGGGAATAAACCAAATAAATGATGCTTTAAATAGTTTAGATAAACAAACACAACAAAATGCAAATGTTGCAACTCAAACAAACGATATTGCACATGAAGCTTCAAATATTGCAAAATCCGTAGTAAAAAATGTAAAGAAAAACAATTTTAAAGGCAAACTTGAAGATTTATAAACTATAGTTAAAAGAGCAAAATAGACATACAAAAAACCTTATTTTAGTGATAAAATTGAAACTAAAAAAGGTTTTTTTATGAATATTGCCATAATAGGTGCAGGTCTTAGTGGATGTGTACTATACAATAATCTTATAAAAAAAAATCACAAAATAACAATTTTTGAAAAATCAAGAGGTACTGGTGGAAGATTAAGTACAAAATATATACATAATAGATTTTGTGACCATGGTACACCTTATTTTGAAACAAATAACGAAAATTTTATTAAGTTTTGTGATAACTTAATAAAAAAAGAGATATTACGAAAAGAGAAAAATAGATACATACCTACAAATGGAATAAATAAAATCTGTTCTAGTCTAATCAATAAAAAAGACTTAAAAACTGAAACTAAAATTGTAGCTTGTGAGTATAAAAATAGTAAGTGGTGTTTAAAAGATAGTAATAATAAAACTTATGATAACTTTGATATTTTACTTTTAACTATACCTTCTTATCAAATTTTAGAACTTAAAATAGACTTGAATCCTCAAATAAAAAGAGAGTTAAAAAAAGTAAATTATGATAGTATATTTACTATGATTTTACACTCAAATAAAAATATCTCTTTACATAAAGCATTGAAAAATACTAATATTTTTAAAAAGATTATTAACAACTCAAATAAATATAATTATACAGATTTTAGTAGTTTTGTACTACATTCAAATGAAAAATTTTCCAATAAAAACAATACAAAAACAAAAGAGGAAATAGAAAAAAAATTACTTAATAAACTTGAAAAACTAAATATAACTTTTGATAAAAATTTCAAAATAATTCCACATCTTTGGAAATATGCATTTGCAAAAAATGTACTTGAAAAAGAGTTTTTATATGATGAAAAACAATCATTAGGAGTATGTGGAGACTACTTTTTAATTAATAATATAGAAGGTGCTTTTTTAAGTTCATCAAAACTTAGTGAATATATAAAGATTTCCATTTCTTAAATACAGATTGTATAAAAAATCTATTTTTAATACAGTTTGTATTAGTTTTAATACTATTTATAAATTACAATAACTTTTTTTACAAAAAATAATTTAATCTAATTTTAATCTTTGTAAACTCTTTATATATGTTTTAATATATACAAAAATAGTAAACCTTTCTATCATAGAAAATTAGATATACTTATTTACTTTTAAAAAAGGGTTTAAATGTTAGATAGAAGTATTAAGGTACTTGGTGCATATGGGGGAAAAGCTGTTGATATAAATAATACAAGTATTCAACTAGATAAATACACTACAATTGATGCTGGAAATATATTAAAAGGAATAGGAGAAGAGTCTAAATATATAGATAAAATATTTTTAACACACTCTCATCTTGACCATATTGTAGATATACCTTTTTTAGCAGATGCTTTTTTTGAACTTAGAGATTATCCTATAACAATTTATGGATTAAAACAGACTCTTGAAGATTTGAAAAAACATATATTCAATTGGGATATTTGGCCAAATTTTTTAGAGATTGATTTAATAAATAAAAAGAATGGTTCAATTAAATTTGTAGAGATTGAATTAAATAAAACTATAGTTTTTGATAACTTTACTATTAAACCTATTAAAACAGAACATACAGTCTCTAGTTGTGGCTATGTAATTCAAAAACAAGATAAAGCCCTACTTTTTACAGCTGATACATATAAGTGTAATACAATATGGGAGGAATTAAACCATAACAAAAATATTAAGACACTTATTATTGATGTATCTTTTCCTTCACGACTTTCAAATATAGCTAAAAGTAGCAATCATCTATCTCTTAAAGATTTAATAGAAGAGTTAGAAAAATTAAAAAGAGATGATGTTTGTATATATATTAATCACCTTAAGCCTTCATATATACAAGAGATAAAAGATGAAGTAGCAAAGTTAAGTAGTAAGTATCAAATACAAATACTAAATGATGGAGATATTATTGACTTGCAAACATCAAAAAAAGATAGTAGCTTAATCTATGAAAATAGTACAAAATATCATTTAAAAAAAATATTAGAAAATACAAATACTAAACGGCAATTTGATAAACTTATTGCAATACTAGAAAAAGAAAAAAATAGACTATAAAATAGAAGAAAATACTCTTCTATTTTATAAATTCTGTTATCTCATCAAGACTTAATCTTAACTGTTCTGATTGTTCATTTATTCTATATCCAAAAGGTAATACCATAGCTACTTGATATTTAGAAGTATCTAGCTCTAATATTTTTTCTAATTTATCTTTTTCAAATCCTTCAATAGGACAAGAATCAATCCCAATTCCAGCTGCAGCTGTCATCATATTTCCTGCTGCAATATATGTCTGTCTTGCAGTCCATTCATAAATATTTTTATCACTACTTAGCGTA
Organism: Malaciobacter halophilus; assembly: GCF_002837275.1. Lineage (GTDB taxonomy): Bacteria > Campylobacterota > Campylobacteria > Campylobacterales > Arcobacteraceae > Malaciobacter > Malaciobacter halophilus. The sequence continues at coordinate 28,246 of NZ_NXIF01000011.1, forward strand.
TCTTTTAAATGATTTGCATAAAGATTTATATAAAACTCTTTTTTGTCTTGAGGCATTGGTCTTCTTCCAAATCTTTTTTCAGGTACCCCACTTTGAACTTTTACATCTTCTATTTTTGCTAAAATAATTACTAAATCACTACAAGTTGTAATTTGAGCTTGATTCCAACAAACTGGTTTAATTTTTTCTTTTATTTCTTGGTTTTGTATTACTAAAAATTTCCATGGCTCCATACCAAATGATGAAGGTGATTTTCTAGCTACTTCTAAAATAAACTCTAAATCTTCTGCTGGTATTTTTTTTGTATCATCAAATACTTTACAAGCATGTCTAAAATTCATCGCTTTTAAAAACTCTTCTTTTTTCATTTTATATCCTTATATTGATAATTTTTCTAATTTATTTATTTGAACACTCTCTAACTTGTTTTCTATATTTGCTAAAAACTCTTGAAAATGTGATTTATTTTCATGTTCTGTTAAATACTCTTTTGTTTCCCAAGTTTCAACAAAAGTATAAGAGTTACTCTCTTCTAAACATTTATGTAAATCATATTGAATACAACCCTTATCATTTTCATGCGTCTTTTTATATAGTTTAACAAGCTCATTAAATACAACTTCTTCAAACTCTGGTTTTATTTTAATTTTTGCTACAACAATTATATTTTTCATTTTATACCTTTGATTTTTTAATAAAATAACTTTAGTATCCTATTTTACAAAATTTCTTTTTAATGTATTAGTAAATCTTTCTAACTCACTTTTCATATCTAAATCTGATTTGAATATATCATGAATAGCATAAGTTTCTAAAGGTTTTGCTCCACAAAATTGAAATGTTTTATGTGTTGCTATATTTGCTTCATCAAGAGATAATCCATCAAAAAAACCATCTTTATTATCAAATTCATTACTAGGACAATTATATGTTAATGAAAGCATATACTTTTTATCATTCATTAGTCCACCACTACCATATTTCTTACTACTATCACTTCTACTTCTTCCATCATTTACAAAAGTAACTGTACCATTTCCTCCTGAAAAAATTTCATCCATATACTTTTTTGTTATCCAAGGAACTCCCATCCAATAAATAGGATATTGAAATAGTATATAATCTGCCCAAGAAAATTTATCTAACTCTTCTTTTATGTCATAATCACTTTCTACTGTACTATGTTTTACTTCAAAATTGTTTTTTAAAAAAAACTCTTCTGCTGTATCAATAAAAGTTTGAGTAAGTTTGCCTTCTGCTATCTCTTCATATTTTTGATGTCCATTAATTATAAGAACATTTTTCATAACTACTCCTGTATTAATTTAGGAAATTATATACATTATAAACTTAAATTTCTCTTACTTTACTTTAGGTAAGTAATGTGATTTAATATAGTTTATGGTATAATTCTTTTTTATAAAAAGGATTTTATAATGTATTATATAAATGAAAAAGAGTATAAGTGCTCAGTTGCTGTTACTCTTGATATTTTTAATGATAGATGGAAATTAGCTATTATCTGGCATTTATTAGAAGATGATAAAAGATTTAAAGATTTACATGAAGATATTGCAGAGATAACACAAAAAACATTAACTGTAAAGTTAAAAGAATTAGAAGAAAAAAATATCATAAATAGAGAGGTATTCCCTGAAGTTCCTCCTAAAGTTGTTTACTCTTTAACTCCAATGGGAGAACAACTTAAACCAGTATTAACAGAGATGTATAAATGGGGTATAAAATATGTTGAAGAGCATGGCGAACTTATAAAAGATAATCTGTGTGATGCAGAGTTCAAAATTGCAAAACAATAACTAATTAAAACATGGAAAATTTTGTTTTAATTATTGTTGCCATTCTTATTGGATATGCTCTTCAAAAATTTAAGATTTTTTCTCAAGAGACTCCAATAATATTAAACCAATATATTATATATATCTCATTACCTGCAATTATTTTATTGCAAGTACCAAAACTAAACATCTCTATTGATATTATTATCCCTGCAATTATTGCATGGATTGTTATGATTTTAAGTGCTGGTGTAGTATTACTATTTTCTAAATACTACAAATGGTCTAAAGAAGTAACAGGTGCTTTATTGCTTGTTGCAGTTTTATCAAACAGCTCTATTGCTGGTATTCCTTTACTAAATACTTACATAGGTGAAAAAGCAATCCCTTATGTTATTATTTATGACCAATTAGGAACATTTATAGCGCTTGCAACATATGGAACACTAATTACTGCTTTATATTCAAATAATAAAGGAACAACTCCTAGAATTATTGTTCAAAAGGTAATTACATTTCCACCTTTTATGTCGCTTATTGTTGCATTTTGTTTCTTAGGTGTGGAATTTCCACCTTTACTTACAAGTATATTAACAGATTTTTCATATACACTTATTCCTGTTGCTTTAGTAGCAGTTGGTTTACAACTAAAGTTAAAAATGCCAAAATCAGATTTGAAACCTTTAAGTATTGCTCTTTTAGTAAAACTTATAATTGGCCCAATTATTGCATATTTTGCTGCTGTAATGTTTGGTTGGCAACATACTTTAGCAAGTGATGTATCAATCTTAGAAGCTGGTATGTCTCCTATGATAACAGCAGGAGCAATAGCAGCAATGGTTGGTCTTGCACCAAGACTTAGTACAGCAATAGTTGGATATGGAATAGTTGTTTCTTTTTTAACAACATATGTAATTTCAAGGATGCTTTAAATCCAATAAGTTGGATAGTATCTTTTCTCATTTTGCGATAGGTTATTTATAAATAGTGCTACTAAAAGCATTAGTAAAGCCCCTATTGCAATTGGAGTAAAAGGATATAACCACCCTAAAGCTTGTATTTTTTCACTACCAATAACATAAATTAATGCTGTTGCGCCTCCTGGAGGATGTAAGGTACAACTATAATGCATAATAACAATAGCTAATGAAATACTTAATGCACAAAGTAATTCCACAGAAAGATATACTTTAAAAAACTTTACTACAAAAACTGAAACTAATTTTTTAAATTTTATAAAAATAAAAAAGGTTTTAAAATGATTTATATCAAATCACTTCTCAAAATTAAAAAGCCAAACTCCTAAAATTACTAATAAAACAGCAATAATCTTTGTTAATGATATATCTTTAACTTCAAAACTAAAAAGTCCAAACTTATCAATAAGTAAAGACATAATTATTTGTCCACTAATCATAGAAAGAATCATTGATGCCATTCCAATTTTTGGAGCAATAATAATCCCAATAGTTACAACAAAAGCACCTATTATACCTGCAAACCAAGAGTAAGTTGGAGGTGTAGAGTTAAAATCTAAATTTGCAAGACTTACTTTTGTAAATAATAAAACTACAAAAATCAAACAAAGTGTCCCAACAAAAAAAGATACCATTGAAGCAAACTCAAAAGAACCACTCCATTTTGCAACATATAAATTCAATGCTGCTTGAACTGGCATACCAGCACCTGCTACAATCATCAATAAAACATAAAAAACTTTAGTATCAATCATAATTTATCCTTATTTTGTTAAAAACTATAACTTTTAATGGCTTAAATTACTAATTATTCTTATATTTTGGTGGCGACTTAGTTGCATTTAAAGTTTATTTGTTATACTCCAAATTTTAAAATATTAAAAAGGATATTTATGTCTAATCATTGTCCCTATTGTCAAAAGAAAATTTCAATAAGTAAAGTCTTTTGTTCAAGAGATTGTAAAGACAATTATTTTCAAATGGTAGCTATTCAAATACCAAAACCTTTTATTAAAAGAATCTTTGTATTTTGTGATAAAGAACAAAGAGAAAAAGAGATATCTAACTTTGCTAGAAGACATGGTTGGAAAGAGAGTTTAATAAGAAACAAAATTGAAAAACTTAAAGAAGAGTACGGATACTAACTTCATATTATATACAATAACTCTTTTTTTAATAAAATAATCTAATATTATACTATTTTGTAACCTTTACGACTATAAATACTTACTTGATGCCTAAAAAATTGAATATTTGTTTTATTTTAGATATTTTTTTTACACTCTCTAAACAAACTTTGAGTAAGATTGCTGATAAATTTATATAATAGGAACTTATATGTTAAACATAATTAAAAAGAGTTTTACAGTACTACTTTTTCTTACTGTATTAAATGCTCAAGAAATAAAAGAGATTTCTAAAAGTGAAATTGAACAAATCAATAAACTAAATCTTATCAAAAAAGCAGAGATTAAAGTAACAAAAGCTTTTGATATGGGAAATATCTTTGTACTTGACTCAATAATTCAAGGAAAACCTCAAGAACTATTTTTGACAAAAGATAAAAAGTTACTAATAGCTGGAAATGTTATGAATGTAAATAGTGGTGAGCCTATAACTTTGCCTGTTGATTTATCTCATACTCTTGGAAAAGAAGCTTTAACTTATGGAAATGGCAAAGATGAATATATTTTATTCACTGACCCTGAGTGTCAATATTGTAAAAAATTTGAAGCATTTTTTCCTAAACTTGAAAAGCATGTAAAAATTAGAGTATTTTTCTTTCCTTTAAGTTTTCATAATAATGCAAGAGATTTATCTATATATTTTATGAGCAAAAAAACAAATAAAGAAAAAATCAAAGCTATGTTAAATACAAATGCTGATTCAAAAGAGTTTAAAAATAGAGAAATCTCAAAAGAAAAATTAGCAAAACTAGAAAAAAGTTTAGAAGAACAAATGATAATAGCAAGAAATTTAAATGTAAGAGGAACACCAACACTTTTTGATTCAAATGGTAAAAAAATTATTTGGATTGAACTTTTAAGAAAGTATAATATTCAATAAAATAAACCACAAAAGTGGTTTATTTTTTAATGCCTTGAACCTATATCTTTATCCTCTTCTTTACCTGATAACATTTGTGTTAGTTCATCACACTTTACTAATAAATTATTTTTAATTACAAATTGTGCTATAACTTTTACTTTTACTATACTTTTGTCTTTTTTAACAGCTGTTACTATGTGATTTGTAAAAACATTTTCACCATCTTGTGCAATAGCCAAAAAATCAACATCTAAAGAGTCTATAACCTCTTTTTGCTTTTTCATATGACTTATGAAGCCATCATAATCTAAAGTATTACCATCTACATTTTGTATATAATCAGAAGAGATATATTTTTCTATAATTTTAGTATCTACACTAGAAGCACCTAATACTTCTGAAAATATTTTTTTTATAAGCTCTTTTTTTTCATTTTTTTCCATAAAACTCCTTTTATTAGATTATTATACCATGTAATAATAATCTAAATAAACTTGAAACATAAAATTACTACTTTAATATTTTATAATTTTTTTCATTATCTTTCTAACGAAAGGAATTATAAAAATAACAGAAAAAAAAGCTACTATCCATGCTTTCCACCAAGCATTTAACAAAAGTAATAAAAACTCATTTGTAAATCCTAAGTTTATAATTATTAAAATAGCAGAAATAATAAATGACATAAACATAGTTACTAGAAAACTAAAAATATAAAATTCATATCTTTTATCTATCATTATTAAATATTTCCTTCATTGCAAATAAACCATTTAGAGCACAAGGAAAGCCACCATAAACTGACATTTGTATTATAATCTCAACAATTTCTTCTTTTGTACACCCCACATTTAATCCTGCATGAATATGTACTTTTAATTGTTCTGTAACGTTACCCATCACAGTAAGTGTAGCAATAGTTGCAATTTCTCTTGATTTTAAATCTAACTTCTCTCTTGAATAAATATCTCCAAAAGGAAACTCAATAAGTAAATCTGCAAACTCTGGAGCAATATCCTTTAATGACTCAATTACTTTTTCCCCTGCACTACCATCTACTTCTTTTAACTTTTCCCAACCTTTGTTATATCTTTCTGATTTCATTTTATCTTCTTCATTTTTATTACATCAGTCTCTTTTTCCTGATAATCTTTTAAATTTGCAATTGCTTTTAAAGTATAATCATAGGTAAAGTGCTTTGTTATAGATAACTCATCTCTCCATTGCTCATATAGATATAATTTTTTCTTTTCAAAATCTTCATATAAATTAAATTCTATACACCCCACTTCTTTTCTTGTATTATCAATAATTGATTTTATTATCTCACTTACTTTTTCAAAACTATCCTTTTTAGGATGTAATGTAGCGAAAATAAATACTGTAGTTTTCATATAATCTCCTTTTAGATTTAGAAGATTATAAAAGAATTTAGAAAAATAAGGTATAAGAAAAGTTTCTTTTTTTATAAGTTTTGTTCCCTATAAAGTAAAGGGGTAGTTTTATAATATTTTTTAAATTGTATGATAAACCATGAAACACTTGAATATCCACATGAAGTTGCTATTTGAGATACACTTTTTTGAGTATTTTTAAGAAGTGCTTTAGCAAGAGAAAGTCTTTTTTCATCTAGCCACTCTTTTGGATTTTGATTATATAACCTAATCATCTCTTTTCTTAAGGCTTTTGAATTAAGCCTAGTAAGTTTGCACATATCATCAACACTATTTATAATATCAAGGTTTTCTTCTAAAATATATTTTGTTCTTGAAGATTTTGTTTGTATAATTTTATTTAAAAAAGCACTAAATCTTTCTTTATCTTTCGAAAGAGAATATAAAAACAATTCATCTAGTTTTAGTTTTACTAAATCAAGGCTATTATTTATACTAGTTTGGAAAAATTGATTTACAATATTCACACAATTATTTATGAAATGATCTCTATTTAATACTAAAACATCTTTTTTTTCAATTGTATCTAAGATAATATTATATTTTTTAATAAAATTAAATACATATTCATCATCAAAAAATATCAATATAGATTCAAAATTATTTTTATCTCCAGTTATTTCACTCATGAAATAACTAGATTGTGATAAATAGAGTATATCTGTACTATTAATTGTAATATCACTATTTTTAAGATGTAAAATTTTACTACCATTTACTAGCAAAATAACCAAATGCATACTATTTCTCAAAGACATCATATCTTTTTTGTAAATAGATGATTTTGAGGCAATAACAGAGTCGTCATTTATTATTTGGTATAAGTGCTTATTTTCAAATATATAATTAGGTAAGGTAATAATCATCTATATTAAATTATTGTTTTTTAACAAACTCTTGTTTTAATTTTATTGCACCAACACCTGGCACTTTACAATCAATATTATGACCATCATTTCCTTCAACAAGTCTAATACCTTTGATTTTTGTTCCAACTTTTATACCAGAAGAGCTTCCTTTTACTTTTAAATCTTTTATAACTGTTACATCATCTCCATCATTTAAAAGTGTACCATTTGCATCTTTTACAACTAAAATATCTTCATCTTCTTGTGTATCATTTAAAGACCACTCATGTGCACACTCTGGACATACAAGTAAGCTTCCATCTTCATAAGTATATTCGCTATTACATTTTGGACAGTTTGGTAATTGCTCCATTTATTTCCTTTAACTTTTATTTGAAAGTGTATTATACAATAAAACGCCTTTTGTGATTAATTCGAAAATTTTATTGTTATTAAGTATGATAAATATCAAACTGTTTATCATCTTTTCCTAAGTTATATCTTTTTTCAAGTGAAACTTTAAAAGGTTTTCCTAAATATTTACTATCTAAAGCTTTTAATGTTGCTTCTTTATCACTATTTACATCTAAGATTAGACTATTTAATTTAGATATTGTAAGCAAAGGTTCTTCTCTTTTTATTAAAATCAAAGAGTCATTTTGTTTTATAGTTCCCTCTTTTAAAACCTTTGCATACCAACCTGTAAGACCACTATTAAAAATAAATTTTGTCATCTGTTTTATTTTTGTACTTGCACTTAATTTCCAACAAGGTTGTCTTGGTTGAGTTATTTGTACTTGTGCTTCACCTATATTAAAAATATCTCCTACACATATATCATCTTCGCAAATATTAGATAATATTAGATTTTCTCCCAAGTTTGCTACTTCATCAACTTTAAAATTTGTATTGCAGTTTTGATTTATTGTTTCATAACTTCTTTTTGAAAACATAAATAGTGCTTTATTTTCTCCACCATGATGTTTTAAATCAGCTTGTTCATCTTGTTTAAATCCTGTTTTAGTTAGAAAAGCTTGTTTTACAGGATGTTTTTTCATAGCAGTTACTAACTCTTTTCTTTTGCTATTTTTTAGAATAGTTGTTTGAATCTTACCTACTTTTACGTATAAAACTTCTGCAATTTTTTGCATTTTAAGTCCTTAGATTTAAATTGAAAGATTATAATAACATAGTAATTAAAAAAAAGAAAGAGGACTAAATTAGTCCTCTTATTTTAATTTGATTAATAAAAGTTTAAAATATCAAATTGTACATACCAAATAGCAATAGATACAAAGTAACCAATCAATATCATCCATGCATATTTCATATGACTATTAAATGTATAAACACCTTTTAGTTTACCCATTACTCCTACTCCAGCAGCACTACCAAATGAGATTAAAGAACCTCCAATTCCAGCTGTTAATGTAACTAATAACCAGTTTGCATGGTCCATATTTGGATTTGCTTTTAGTATTGCGGACATTACAGGAACATTATCTACTATTGCTGATAAAAATCCAACTGCAATATTAGAATAAGTTGCGCCTAAATAATTTGGTTCATATACAATTGAAGCAAGAGTTAACCAACCAACAAAATACAATGCTCCAACAGCTGCTAAAATACCAAAGAAAAACATAAGTGTATTGTTTTCAATTTTTGACATAGATTCAAAAATATCAAAATGCTCTTCACCATAATCTTTTTTAAGTTTATATGAATAAAGTTTTAATAATACAAGTCCAAACATCATTCCCCACATTGCAGGAAAATCTAATATTTGATGAGAGATAACTGCCATGACAATAGTAAATACACCAAGTACAATTATTGTTTTTGCACCTTCTTTCATCTTTGGAGCATCAATATTTGCATCAAACTCTGGTTTAGAGTGTGGTACTACTAATGATAATAAAAATGCTGTAACTAAATATCCAATAACCGATGCTGGAAAAAGATATAAAAAGTCTGCAAAATCACCTTTCCCTGAAGTCCAAACCATAAGTGTAGTAATATCTCCAAAAGGAGACCATGCTCCACCTGCATTTGCAGCAACAACAATATTTATAGCCCCTGGTACTAAAAACTCTTTTTTTTGTTTTTCAATTGTAATTAAAACAGTAGATAATATAAGTGCTGTTGTAAGATTGTCTGCTATTGGAGATAAGAAAAATGCAATAAATCCAGTTGCCCAAAATAATTTTCTATAAGAGTACCCTTTAGAAACTAGACTGTATTTTAACCTATCAAAAACCCCCATATGAATTAATGACTCTATATATGTCATTGCAACAAATAAAAAGAAAAATATTTCTGCAATTTCAAGAATTACACTTTCAGCTTCTTCATGTACGAGTTTTATATCTAAACCATTTATAATAAAATAAAAGGCTATTAATAAAAAAGTAAAAATACCTACAAAAAGTGCTGGAAGAGATTTATCAACATTGTATTTTTCTTCATTTGCAATTACATAATATCCAACGATAAAAATACCTAAAGTTGCTATACCAACCCAAGTATCTACTAAATTTGGTAGTTCTGAACTAGTTGCATATGCAACATTTGTTAGAAATAATACCAAAACAGTAAAAATTTTAAACATAATTCTCCTTGATATGTTTTATAAAAAGTATTATTTAAAAGTAAATAACAAAAAAATAATAGCATAAGTTTTGTAAATTTTTTGTATTTAAAAGAAATTAACTTAGAAGTTTAAACTTCTAAGTTAATAAAAAATGTAGTTTATGCAAGCTCTTTTAAACCTTCAAACTCTTTTGAAGTCATCGAAGGTACAAATTCAGTAATTTCATAAGTTGCTAAATTTGCTTTATGAAAAGGGTCTTCTCTTAACACCTTTTTTAAATCTGTTAAAAAATTCATTTTTGAAAGGATAACTCCACCTGTTCTTGGTATTTTTTTACCTGAAGCTACAAAATTACCTAAACTGTACTGTTTTTCCAAATATTTAAGATGTTCTGATAAGTATTTATCAACCTCTTCCAATGGTTTTACATAATTTAGATTTATTATAAACATTCTATTCTCTCCTCGTTTATTGTGTAATACATATCTCAATCCCCAACCGTAAAAAAGCGGTAACAAATGTTATCTTTTATAAAGGACTTTTGTGTTACTTTTTTAGTTTATCCAAACTTTTTTTATAAGTTACATAAAAAAGCTATAAAAAACAACTTGCTTTTTTACAAAAAATTCTATATGCTAACAAAAAAAATTATAAGTTGAAAAATGACAAAACACTCTATTATGAAAGAGATAGCTTTCAATGAACACAAACTTATCTTTAAACATATAAATAAAAAACACTCCTTTGCTAAACATATACATGAAGATAACTATATGATTGGACTTTGTATAGAAGGTAAAGGAGTTTTTTCAATGGACAATAAAGAAAATGAAGTAAAAGAAAAAATGCTTTTTATTATACCACCTAATACTGTTCATTCTTGTACTTCTTATAATATTGATGGGAAATACAGCTTTTTAACTTGTTTTATTCCAAAAAAGTTTTTTGAAAGTATTGCTAGTAGTATTTGCTCTAAAAGTAACTATACTTTTAAAGAGTATTTCATAAAAGATGAGATGTTATTTAACTACCTTGAAGAGATTATAAAAACAACTTTACACTCTGAGAAGCTAGTTTCAGAAGAGATAATAAACTTTATATCTTTATTTTGTGAAAAATATATGACATATAAAGAGAAAATCAAAACAATAGAAAATGAAAAGTTTGAACTACTATTTAAATATCTAAAAGAAGAGAGCTATGAACTAAAAGAGTTAAACTTTTACAAAATGGCTGAGGTTATGAAAATGAACCCTTACTATTTTCATAGAATTTTTTCTAAAACAATAGGACTTACACCACAAAGTTTTATAAACTTTTTAAGAGTTTCAAAAGCAACAAAACTTTTAAAAGAGTATGAGTCTTTAGCTTCTATTGCACAAGAGTGTGGATTTTATGACCAAGCACATTTTACAAAAGAGTTTAAAAAGTATCATGGAATCACACCAACAAATTTTAAAAATATCTCTTAATTGTTCAAAATATTACAATACAAAATTTTTTATACTTGATAAAATCCTATAAAACAAAAGGATAAACTCTTATGATAAAAAATATTACTTTTATTTGTATTCCCTTATTTTTATATTTTATTCTAAATAGTTTTATTGGACAAACAAAAGATTTGATACTAATTACTTTGATTCTTTCTACTATTGCTTATTGGGCAACAAACATAATACCTTTATATTTCTCATCACTTATATTTTTATTTACTTGTTTAGTATTTGCACTAAGTCCTAAAGAGATAATCTTTTCTGGTTTCTCTTCTTCTGCTTTTTGGTTAGTTTTTTCTGGTATGCTAATAGCAACTGCTATAAAAAATGTAAATTTAAACAATAGATTCTTTAATTTCTTTTCTATAATCAAGAATATTAGCTATTTAAAACTTCTAATTTTTATCTCTATTTTTTGTCTAATTTTTAGCTTTTTAATGCCTTCTAGTGTAGTTAGAGTTGTTTTACTAGTACCTTTAGCTATAACAATAGCAAAAGCTTTAGGCTTTGAAGAAAATGACAAAGGATATATTGGAATACTGCTTACTTTTATACTTTGTACTTCTATTCCAGCATTTACTATTTTACCTGCAAATGTTCCAAATATGATATTAGGTGGACTTACAAAAGAGATTTATGATTTTGAGCTTTTATTTTCTCACTATTTATTATCAAACTTTTTTGTTTTAGGTTTTTTAAAAAACATTATAATCGTTGCTTTAATATACCTATTTTTCAAAGATGAAGTAAAAAACAATAAACTAGAAAAACAAAATAGCTCTTATAGTAAAAACGAAAAAATAGTTATGATAACTTTGTCTATCATGCTTCTATTTTGGTTGACTGACTTTATTCATAAAATCTCACCTAGTGTAATAGCTATGATTGGAGTTTTGTTTTTAGCATATCCAAGTATAAATATCATAAAAAGCAAAGATATAAATAGTATCAACTTCTCTTCACTAATTTTTGTAGCTGCTATTATTAGTCTTGGAAGCATTGTTGCAAATAATGAGTTTATAAAACAAAGTTTACTTAGTATCATAAATCTATACACACCATCAGAGTATGAATTACTTGACTATATAAAAATCACTACCTTGATGTCTTTAAGTGGGGTTATTATCACTCAACCAACTATTCCAGCTATCTTTACTCCAATGGCAGAACACCTAAGTAGTATAAGTAGCTTTTCATTAAATGAAATCTTTATGATGCAAGTTGCTGCTTTTTCTAATGTTTATTTTCCTTTTCAAGCTCCACCTTTAGCAGTTGGACTTGCTTTATCTGGTATGAAACAAAAGCACATGTTAAAAGTAGTACTTATATTAGCAATTGTTACTATTATATTTTTGTATCCTTTAGAGTTTTATTGGATGAACTTTATAAAATAGTCTTTAGATTTAGAAGTTTTTAAACATAGTTTAAATAAAGTTCAATTTAGTAATGATATTCAATACTAAAATTAATATTTGGAGTTTTTTTGATAAAAGAGTTTAGTTTATATTTTTTAGCAGCATTTTTTGAAATACTTGGTTGTTATAGTTTTTGGATGGTTTTTAAACTTCAAAAATCATCTTTTTGGCTTTTTGTTGGAACTATTTCACTTATATTGTTTGCATTTTTACTTACAAAAGTAGATTTAGAGTTTGCTGGACGAGCTTATGCTGTATATGGTGGGATTTATATCATATCTTCTTTGGCTTGGCTTTTTTTTGTAGAGAAACAAAGCTTTTCAAAATATGATATTATAGGTTCACTTATTATCTTTGTAGGAATTAGTATAATTTTACTTGGAAACCAAAAGCTTTTAAATAGTTAATACTATTTTAAAGCCTTTTTTACAGCCTCACTTGCATGTATATATGTCGTATCAAATAGTTTTGTTTTAGTATCCATTTGAGATACCAACATACCTATTTCTGTACAACCTAAAATAACACCTTGTGCACCTCGATTGCTAAGTGAATCTATTATTCTTAAATACTCTTTTTTTGATGTTTCTTTTATTGAACCTTTACATAACTCTTCATATATGATTTCATGAACTATTTTTATATCTTCTTCATTTGGAACAATTACTTCAATATCAAAACTCTTTTGAATACTATTTTTATAAAACTCTTCTTTCATAGTAAAAGTAGTACCTAAGAGTCCTACTTTTGAAATACCTTCATCTTGAAGTTTTTTTCCTGTTGCATATGCAATATGCAAAATAGGAATATTGATATTATCTTGTATAACAGGAGCTACTTTATGCATAGTATTTGTACATATAACTAAAAAATCAGCATTTGCATTTTGAATATTTTTAGCTGCCTCACTTAAGATACTTGCTGTTTCTTCCCATCTATTTTCATGTTGAAGTTTCTCTATCTCATCAAAATCTACACTATAAAGAACTACTTTTGCACTATGCAATCCACCAAGTTGTTTTTTAACTTCTTCATTGATTTGTTTGTAGTATAAAGCAGTACTTTCCCAACTCATTCCACCAAGTAATCCTATAGTTTTCATTTTATTCCTTTAAATCTTTACAAAAGACACATCATCACTTTTTATAAATTGAACATCAAATGTTTCATTTTCAACACAATCTCTTAATTTTGGAACATATGTTTTAACATGTTCTGCTTCAAGGTGTAAATCAAGTAGCTCTTGTGAACTCCATCTTTCAATAGTTAAAAATACATCACCATCAATAAATGACTCATATTGTTCACAACCTTTTTCATTTACTGCATATTCATATTGTAAAATATCAGCTATTTTTCTTAATTCTTCATGTTTATCTTTTTTTATTTTTGCTTTTACTATTGCAATAATCATTATAAAGTATTCCTTATTATTAATTTTATTTTATCAATCAGTTAAATAATACTCAACTGTTGAAACAACTCTTATTTTTTTTATTTGAGGGTTGTTTTTATCTCTTTGTGAGATTGAAAATTGACCTTGTGAAGCTTTTTTTATCTTACCTAATTTGCTATTTGAGTCTATTGCAAATTTTTGAGCAACTTCTCTTGCTTTTTTTGTAGCTTCTTCTATCATTTTAGGTTTTACTTCATTTAATCTTGTAAAAATATACTCTGTTTTATTGTTATAATTTTCTCCTGAAAAAACAATACCTTGTTTTCCAAGTTTTGATAAAGATTTTTTTACATCTCTTACTTTATCAATATTTTTTGAATATACAGTTATTGTTTGTTTTGCATTATATCTATAGTTTATTTTTTCACTTCCATACTGTTGTGCAACTTTATCTGTAATTATAGGAGCAGAAAAACTTATTTCACTTCTTTTTATACCATTTGAACTCAAAAAATCATCTATTTTTTTATTGTTTTGCTCTACTGTTTTATACAACTCTTCAAGGTTGTTACTAACTTGTGTATAAGAAATCGGCCAAATAACAATATCTGCTTTATACTCTTTTTGAGATAAGCCCTTTACTTTTACTGTTCTATCATACTGCTTATACTCAACAACAGCATTTTTAAAAAAATATCCCAAAGTACTTAAACCCAAAAATATAAATACCCCCAAAATAAAAAAGTTTGTTTTACTATTTTGTTCCATTTGTTTTCCTTTTTTTACTTATAAAAATAAATAAATTCAATTATACATTAACATAATATTTTTCTAATTAAAAGTCATTGAATAATTAATAAGTAATTGATTATCTCTTTTTATAATATTTCTCTTTATTACTTTAAACCCATACTTTTCAAAAAAAGGTTTTGCAGTAATACTTGCATCAACTCTTAATTTTTCAATCTCATTTTGTCTTGCTTTTTTAAAAATATAAAGTAGCAATGCTTTTCCAAGCCCTTTTCCTTGATACTCATGATGTACATAAAAACAATCAATATAATCTTCATAAAACTCTGCAAAACCAACTAACTTTTCATCATGTATAGCTAAATATGGTTTTGTTTTATTTAATTTTTTTTCCCAAACCTCATAATCAATATCTAACTTTGCCCAAGCATTTAACTGCTCTTTTGTATAATCTTTATTGCATGTTTTATGAATGCTGTTTGTAAATAGTTCAGGTATTTGTTTTGAATAGTTTTTATTGTAATTTATTATCTGCATTTTATACTTTCTAAGACCATTTTTCAATCAAATTATCAATAAATTCTGATAGTTTTTCATCTTTTTTATAACTCTTTGCTTCTTCTATAATCTCATCTTTTGCTTTTACACATAGTTCATAAAGTTCTTTAACCTCTTTTGCTGTCAAATCACAAAACTCTCTACCAAACCTTAAAAGTTGCTTTTCTTTCCACCATTTTTTACTTCCTAAAAGATGAAGTGCTGGTATATCATTTTTGATATACACTGTTGTAGTTACCACATCATAAGCAGGAGCCAATTTTATATTTGAAATATCTTCATAAATCAAGCCAAAGTTTTTAAGGTGAGCATCTCCATTTTTTAATAAAAAATTTATAACTATCATTTTAAAGAAGTTTGCTAAAGACTCTTTCTTATATTTGGGTGATACAAAAGTCTTTATGGTTTTTGCTATTTGTTCATAAGTCCCTTCATATTTGTCATCACGATTTTTCCCAAAAAGTACGCACATATCTTCAAAACCTAAATAAGTATTGTCCTCTTTTATATCAAATCTTTTCATGATAAAAAGTTTTCTATCTTGGGATAAATAAAATTCAGGTACACAAATATTTGCTTTTTGAACAACTCTCATACACAAGTATTCATTAAGTGCCAGTTCTTGGTACTCTTCACCCCAAGACTTCACAATATAATCTTCAAGTTTTAATGTAGCTTTGTTTTCTATTTGAGCTAAAACCTTTGGTTGAACTCCAGAAATTGGTGAATTTAAAGCAAATCTAGATACTAGTTCATCAAACAGTTTTTCATTTGAAGAATGAAGTAAATCATCTAAAACAAGAGGTTTTAACTCTACTTTTAAATCTTGCTCATAAGAAACTCTTCCTTTTATACTTGGTGACATAAGTTTTAATAAACCAAAATCATCAGTCTTTGTGAACTTTGAAAAATGCTTTTTGATTATAGATAATAAATACCCCTCAGGTAAGTGCATTTCAAATAATGGATGAAGATTTTTACTATTCCAAGATTTAGTACGAACTGGCATAGTAAGTGAGATAAACTCTTTTTTATCTTCAGTTTTATAAGAAAAAATATACTCATTTTCTTCAAAAGACAAAATACCTGATACTTTAGAGTCAACCTTTACAGTTAAAAAATCATTCATTTCTTAAATCCTCTAATGTAGGAAATAGACTTTTTTGTTTGATATAAAATTCATACCCCAAATAATCAAGTATTTGCATAACTTTTTTTATCCCCACATCCACACCTCTTCCATTTTCTAATGAAGAAAGTGTCGCTCGCGAAATTTTTAAATCATCACAAATCTTTGATTGAGATATAAAGTTTTCTTTTCTATATTTTTTTATTTCTAATCCTAGTTCTTTTAAATCCACTTTCATCTCTTTTGTAAAATATATTAGACATTCTATAATTTTATTTATATTTTGTCAAATATATTATACAAATAATGCAACTAATTCTTTTGAATTGTTAGTTGTTAAAGGAAGAATATAAATGAAGCTTTTTTCATAATCGTCTATTATTTAGCTTTTTTATTTCTTCTATTTTACTCAATGCAATTTTTAGATTTTTAATTATCTGTTCATTTAGATTGTATGTGCTTAATTTTCCTTTATTTTCCTTAATATATTTTTCAGATTTTTTTAATAACTTTTTTAAGAATATATCCTCTTCAAATAATATTTCTTTTCCTTGATAATACCTATCTTTTAAAATTCCTCCAAAATAATGCATAGTTAAACCATCTGCTTTTATGAGTGCATTAAATAATTCATCTATATTTATCTTATTTAATATTGGTTTATATCTATAATCAATTTTTCCTCTATTATTCATACCATCTAACAAATCAAGAACTAATTGCCTATTTTTTTCTTTTATTGCTAAAATAATTTTTTTTGAATCTTCTTTTTGCTTTAATATCTTTTTTTCTTCCAAAACTTCATTTACATGATTTTTCAATTTTTCAAAATTTCCACATTCAAAATATGCAATATTTTCATAAGAATCTGAAAAATCAACATTTTCAATAATATAAATATCCTCTATACAAATGATACCTTCATCAAATAATAGTTTAAAATTCTTTTTTGCTAAATCAAAGAGTTTTTCAAATTCTATAACTAATAACTCTTTTTCTTGAAAATACAATAACATTGAAGCTACTAATTTAAAACATTTGTAATCCTTATATTCATTAGATTTAAACTTTTTAAATACATCTTTTAGTAATACTTCAAATTCATCATCTGTTAAATTATGAAAATAACTTAATTTTTTCCATGAAGAAGTATTATCATTAATATAATATTTACTATTTTTTAAAGCTTCATTTATACTTTCTTTTTGAATATTTGAATTAATTAATATTTCTTTCCATTGACCAATAGGAATAATTACATTTGAATTATCATCAAGTCTATATTTAGAGAAAGAAGATAATTCTTCTTTCTTTTTAAAAGAAAACAATGATAAAAAATTAGAGTTTTGTTCATCATTAAGTAAATCTAAAACTTCATTATTTCCTTGTCTGATTTCAAAAGAAAAAAGAAAAAACCAATATAAAATATCTTTAATTATCTCTTCTTTTTTATAATGTTCTATTAAAACTTCATCATGAAACCTCTCAAAATCAAGTAAATTTTGTCTTAAAAACCTAAGGTTATTTGAGCCTGATTTTTCAAAAAGTTCTAATATATTTGATTTCTCTTTTTCTAATATATTTTCTTTTACACTTTTATCATTTTCTAATTCAGTTAAAAAACTATCATATGCTTCATTTGGACGTGTTTTAAACTCAAAAGTTTTTCCAACAAGTTTTTCTTTTATTTTTTTGTATTTCTTAGTTTTATTAAGTTCTTCTTCATTTGCTATTAATATTACTTTATAATTTTGATGCTCAACAAAATTGTTTATATAACCTAACAAATCAACTATTTTTAAACTACATCTTTCTATATCGTCAAATATTAAAACTCTTTTTTTTGCATTTAAAGATGATAATGATTTTTTAATTTCTTTTAGTGAACCTCTTATTTTTTCACTTATTAAAGCATTTGCAAGTTTTGATACATAGATGGTTTTTTCATTAAAAATTTCTGGATTAGTAGCTTGTAAAAACTTAGTTTCAATTTCATCATAAGAAGTCACACCATACAAACTTACATAAATATATTTTTGTTTATTTTTATCTAAGTTCTTTTTATATTTATTTATAAAATGTGTTTTTCCACTTCCCCATTTTCCTTTTAAAAGGACTGCATACTGGGGATTTGGAAGTTTTGTATAATAATCTAAAAATTCATCAATGTGTTTATTTGGCATAATTCACCTCTTTATTCAAATTTTTTATTATATCTAATTATTTTTTTTAACCCTAAACCCCATCACTTTATCATCTGTCTTTTTTGTATCTTCAAGGATTTGAGTGAGTAGCTCAAAGGCTGTTTTGATATGTTTAGTATTTTGTGTTGTTTGATTTTTATTTAGTTTCAAATCTTCTTTTAGATTTTTTAGTTCTATTACTATATCTTTATATGTAAGTGCAAACTCTCTAAGCTTTGTAAAGGTTCGCATAATATTTATAGTAACTTCGGTTGCTACTTTACTTTTTAAAACAGTTGCAAGCATATATACACCTTGCTCAGTAAATACTTTTGGATTATATTTTCTATTATTTAAGCTATTTTTAAAGGTCGAAAATTTCGACCTCAAAATTTCTGTTTCTTCTTTTGTCAATTCAAAATAAAAATCTTCAGGAAATTTTTCAGGGTTGTTTTTAACAGCTTCATTTATTCTTTTGGTTTCTACTTGATAAAGAGTTGCCAAGTCACTATCTAACATCACTTTTAAGTTACGAATATCATAGATTTGATTTTCAATCAATTGTTTTGGTAAGTTTTCCATAGAACTACTCCATAATCAATATAAAGTAATTCTATCAGTTTTTTACAAAAATAATAAAAAATATTACATAATGTAACCAAATCTAAAAGTTTTTAATCAAATCCACATAAACAGCAGTTAATCCCTCTACTTCTTTAACAGTTGTTCTCTCTCCTACAGAATGGATAGTATCATTTATAACTCCAAACTCAATAGCTTCTATTCCAAAGGCTCCAAAATACCTAGCATCAGAAGTTCCACCAGCAGTTGAGTGTTTTGTTGTTACTTTTAAAACCTCTTTTATAGAGTTTTCCATAGCACGTACTACTTTTGATTCTTTGTTTGTTACAAATGGAAAAGAGCCTTGTGTAGTTTTAAACTCATAGTCTAAACCCTCTAAGTTTTTATGAATAAATTTTTCTACGTCTTCTCTTTTTGTGTTTGTTGAGTTTCTTACATTGAACATAAGTTTTAAATCTGGTGGTGTTACATTTGTTACTTGCATTCCACCTCTAATATCAGTGATTACCATTTTACTAGGAGCAAAATATTCATCTCCATTATCAAGATTATGTCCTGCTAATTTTGGTAAAATCTCTGCAAAGTTATGTACTGGATTTATACATTTTTCAGGATAAGCTGCATGACCTTGTTTACCTTTTATAGTTATATATCCATTTATACTTCCACGTCTTCCAACTTTAATAGCATCTCCAAAAATCTCTTCACAAGTAGGCTCTGCAACTACTGCATAATTTGGAATAAAGTCAATCTCTTTTAAGTGCTCTAGCATTTTGATAGTTCCATAAGTTCCTTCGCCCTCTTCATCACTTGTCATCAAAATACTTAATGTTCCATCAAAATCAACTGCATGTTTACAAGCATATAAAAAAGCTGCATCTCCACTTTTCATATCTTGAGTTCCCCTTGCAGTTATAACACCATCAATAATATCTGCAGCAAAAGGTTCAACTTCCCACCCCTCACCTACTGGAACTACATCAATATGTCCAGCAAAACACAAATGCTGTTTTTTTTCATTAAATTTTTTATAAAAAAATCTATTTTTTACACCTTCCATATCTACTTTTATACAATTCCAAGTATCACCTAAATACTCTTCAATAAAATCAAAAGCCCCATCATCATCTGGTGTAATTGATTTAAATCTCAATAATTTTTGGAATA
>NZ_NXIF01000099.1 GCF_002837275.1 Malaciobacter halophilus
ACTTACATAACCTTTATGCTCTTTTAAGTATATTGCTACTATACCTAATGTAATTGCTGCTACTACTATACTTGATATTGTTGCCATTTTATGTGCATTAATTACTTCTAATACTGGTATATTTGCTAATTTTGCTACAAAAGGGTTATGAGATAAACCTGGATTTAACATACTTCCATAAGTTCCACTAAAAACTGCTGCTGCTGCCATAACAGGTCTTACACCAGAATAGATTAATAAAGGAATGAAGATTGAACCAACAGCCGCTGCACAACCAGATGCAGAAGGTAAGGCAATATTGATTGAAAAAGTTAAAAGTGTAGCTACTGGTACTAAGAAAATTCCTGCTTTTTTTAATACCCCTGCTAACATATTAATCATATGTTTATCACAACCAGTAATTTTCATAACTGCTGCAAAACCTAAAACAGAACATATTGCTTGAATAAGACCACCAGTAGTCATTCTTTTTGCAAATGCGTCAAATGCTGTCATTGGCTCTAATGCAACTAAAGCCATAAAAACACCAGCAACTAGTAAAACTAGTTTAGTATCATACTTTTTTACTAAAAAGTATACAACTGCGACAATAGTCGCAATAGCAATCAAAACTTTTAAAGTTTCCATGAATGTATCCTTGATTTTTATTTCTACAAACGTAGACTTAAAAAAAAGTTAAACTTTTTTTTTAACTCCCTTTTATAAAATATTATAGTTTCAAAGTGAACTAAACGTGACTTTTTAAAATTTTAAATATTGTTTAACTAGTTAATTTTAGTCAGGATACATCAATAATATAGAAGGCAAATAATTTTGCCTTCTTTTTATTATTTTTTATTTAATTTAAAAGCTAATCTGTAAAATATATCAAGTCCAGATACAAGGCAGTTTTCATCAAAATCAAAAGATTTATTATGGTGTCCAGCTGCTAAGTTTGTTCCAATCATTGCATAACCACTTTGTCCTCCATTTTTTTGTACTGTTCTCATAAAGTGTGCGAAATCTTCACAAGCCCCAAAATCAAACTCTTCTACAATTAAGTCATCTTCAATATAAGGTGATTCTAAAGCAGCTTCTTTAAATAGTTTCGTAATCTCTTTACTACTATCACCACCAGCAGTACCCCCTGTTTCTACAAGTTCATACTCAACTGAATGTATTTTTGAAACACCATCTAAAATATCAATACATTTTTGTTTCATAAAGTCATTTAATTCAGTAGTAACACCTCTTGTTTCGCATGCCATAAATGCATTAGGAGCAATTACATTTCTTCCTTCTCCTGCTTTTAATACTCCAACATTAATTCTTGTTACTCCATCGGCATGTCTTGTAATTGCATGCATTTGAATTGCAGCTTCACTTGCAGCAAGTAAAGCATTACAACCTTCTTGAGGGGCTCCTGCAGCATGTGCAGATTTTCCTGTAAAATAAACATCAAATTTTGAAGTTGATAAAAATTTATTTATTCCACAAATAATACCTTTATTTTCTTTTGCTTGGAAACCAATATGAGCTCCAATAAGATAATCAACATCATTTAAAATTCCTGTAGGTTCCATTCCTACTGCACCTCTACAACCCTCTTCTCCTGGTTGAAATATAAAAACAAATTTTCCTTTAAATTTATCTTTATTTTCACTAATAAGTTTTGCAAGACCTAAACCAATAGTAGCATGTCCATCATGTCCACAAGCATGAGTAATTCCTTCAATATCTGAAGAGAACCCTTCTTTAAATGGAATATGTGTATCATCTTTGCTTTCTGTTACATCAACACCATCAATATCAAATCTAAAAGCTGTAGTTGGTCCTTCTATATTTGTATCAATTGAAGCAACAACACCAGTTAGACCATCTTTCATCTCATCTACTAAGTGATGTAAATCATCATTTAATAAGTTCTTAGCTCTTTTTTTTGCTTGCTCAATTTGCTCTTTATTTCCAAGACCAAGTTGGTGTTGTACAGATACAATTTCATCTGCCATCTTTAAATCATATCCTAATTTTTTTAACTTATCTATGATAGTAGCTGTAGTAAAAAAAGTAAGCCAACCTGTTTCTGGGTGAGAATGGAAAAATCTTCTTGTTTCAACAAGTTCTTTTTCAAGAGCCTTAACCTCTTCATGAATATTGCTCATTTGATACTCCTTAATATAATATAGTATTAAAAAAATTTTAACTGCTTAGAGTGAACTAAAAGTGACTTTTACATAGCTAATATAATATAAACGGTAATTAAAGCTAAAACCATTCCAAAAGATGTTCTTTTAACAACATCAATTGTAGAAACTTTTGCAAAGCCTGCACAAATAATAGCAGCACCTGCTAATGGTGACATTGTTCTACCAATTGCTCCACTTAAAACAATCAAAGAACCCATATTTTCTATACTCATTCCAAAAGTATTTGCATGAAAAGTAATAATTTCATTAAAAGTAAAAGAAGCAGCATCACCTGAACCTGTCATTATAGATAAGAAAAAAGGTCCAAGGGTTGCGCCAATTCCTGCTAAACTTGGATTAGAGATAATAAAATCTATAAAGATTTCTATTAGTCCTAAAGCTTTAAGCCCAGAAACAAACACAGTAGCAGTAATAATAATACCTAAAATATTTGCATATGCTCCACCCATTCCATCAAAGAATTTTTTTGAAACTTCTGATGGGCTTGTTCTTGTAACTATTACTGCTATA
>NZ_NXIF01000100.1 GCF_002837275.1 Malaciobacter halophilus
AAATCTCTGGATCAATGCCTCTTGACGGCTCCCCAAAGCTTATCGCAGTCTAGTACGTCCTTCTTCGCCTCTTACAGTCTAGGCATCCACCATTAGCCCTTAATAGCTTATTTTTGTTAGTTAAGTTCTCACTTAACCACCTTTGATAATTATTCCTTGGCTACTATCTTATTAAATTCATAAGATAGTTGTGTTTTATTGTTTTTCTTTTTTTAGAAAAATTTTAAGACTTTAACATTTGATTTTTAAATAACATTACTACTCTCGTAGTATTTTTTTGGTCTATATTTCGAAACCAAATATAAATTCAAATCTTTTTTTGAACTTATATTTGACTTCTTGGTGGAGAATAGCGGGATCGAACCGCTGACCTCCTGCGTGCAAGGCAGGCGCTCTCCCAGCTGAGCTAATTCCCCATAAAAGTTATCTCTTTTCATGGTGGGCCTACCAGGA
>NZ_NXIF01000101.1 GCF_002837275.1 Malaciobacter halophilus
AATCTGTTGAACCATTTATTGTGATTACTACTTCTGTTTGAGATGTTGTTCCATCTCCATCTTGTACTGTATATGTAAATGTCTCTGTTAATGTGTCACCATCATTTAATGCATTTACTGTTGGATTTGTATTATCTAGTGTATAGCTATATGTTCCATCTGCATTTAATGTTACTGTTCCATAGTTAGCTGTTGTACTATCCCATGATACGAAACTTACATCTCCATCGAATGGATCTGCTTCATTTGATAAGGTATCTCCTGAAACTGTTGTTATTGCTGAATCTTCTGTTAAACTATGTTCTTCACCTACTGCTTCAATCGTACTATCTGTTATTAAAATATCTAAGGTATCTACAGCTGATGTTTGGTTTAACGCATCTGTTACTGTTATTGCTATTGTATCTATTACACTATCTTCACCGGCACTATGGTCTTTTGGTTGATTTAGTACATACTCATAGCTTACTTCACCTGTTGACTCATCATATCCTGTGATTGTAAGTTGTCCACCCTCATCACTTGTTGTGATTTCTACTGGATTTGCACTTAAATCTTTAAGCTGTGCTTCTGTAATTGTAGTACCATCTACACTTATTGATTCTACTCCTGCTTCCGCTGCGATTGTAAATGTTCCACTTACTGCTGTTGTTGCATCTTCTGCAATTATATTATCGCCTACTTCTGCTGTTAAATCTGATACTTCTACTGTTGGTACAGAATCTGTTGAACCATTTATTGTGATTACTACTTCTGTTTGAGATGTTGTTCCATCTCCATCTTGTACTGTATATGTAAATGTCTCTGTTAATGTGTCACCATCATTTAATGCATTTACTGTTGGATTTGTATTATCTA
>NZ_NXIF01000102.1 GCF_002837275.1 Malaciobacter halophilus
AGTGATAAAGATGATGAGTGGGAGAGCTTTTAAGCTCTTTTACTCTTGTCCACTTTTAAAAGGAAGTGTTACTAAAAAAAGAGCACCCTTATTAGTATTTTCTACACTAATTTCACCTTCCATATTTTTTTCAACAATATTTATAGAGCACTCTTTTAGATAAAATTAAACTAAAAAATCACTTTGTGACTTTGCTGCGACTTTAAACTGTTATAATTATGTTAAGAAAAAAATTTATATTTTAAATATAACTTAAAATATAAAGTAAAACACGCAAAGGGACAAGATGAAAAGACTAATTAATTTTAGCTCAAGATTTCGTATCTTAAAAGGTGGAAAGATAAGTTTAGTTGTAAGTGCTTTATTAGGAACTACAACATTAACTTTTGCAGCTCCATCTGGGGGAATTGTTACAAGTGGTAGTGCAAATATCTCTTCTAGTGGTAAAGTAACAAATATCACACAAAACTCTAGCAAAGTTAGTATAAACTGGAACAAATTTAATATTGCTAAAGATGAGATAGTAAACTTTAAACAACCAAATGTAAAAAGTATTGCTTTAAATAGAGTAATTGGAAATGAAAAATCAATTATCAATGGAGCATTAAATGCAAATGGTCAAGTTTGGATATTAAACTCAAATGGTGTTTTATTTGGAAAAAATGCTAAGATTAATACAGCTGGACTTCTTGCAACTACAAAAAACTTAAGTGATGAAGATTTTAATGCAGGTAATTATACTTTT
>NZ_NXIF01000103.1 GCF_002837275.1 Malaciobacter halophilus
AAGATGGCAATAAAAACAGAGATGGTAGGACAAACATTTGGTCCTTTTAAAAGAGATTATGACTGGAAAGCATTAAGTCTTTTTGCACTTGGAAGTGGTGCTGCTTTTGATGGTAAAACTGGCTTACAATATGTTTATGAAAAAAATATGAAAATGCTTCCTACTTTTGGTGCAATGCCTATTGTTGATGCTGAAGTTACTAAAACTATTGATTGGGGTTATGATTATTCTGGTTCTTTACACTGGAGTTTTGATGTTAAATTTCATAATCCTATGAAGAAGCTTGAAGGTACTCTTAGTACTAAAGTTTTATTAAAAGGTTTATATGACAGAGGTGAAGGTAGAGGTACTTTAGCTCAACACATTGGTGAAACTTATGATGATGATGGTACTTTACTTTTCACTTGTGAAAGCTGGGATTGTTGTATCTTTGATGGAGGTTGGAATGGTCCTAAAGCTCCTAAGGATATTGTTGAAATCCCTGAGAGAGAACCTGATTTTGAAGTTACTGAGAAAATTGCTGAAAATAGAGCTTTAATTTATAGACTTTCTGGTGATACTCATCCTCAACATATTGATTGGGATTATGCTCAAGAAGTTGGTTATCCTAAACCTAACTGCCATGCTGTTAGTACTGCTGGTGTTGCTTGTAGACATATCATTGATACTATTTTAGATGGT
>NZ_NXIF01000104.1 GCF_002837275.1 Malaciobacter halophilus
AATTTTTTTAAACCAAATAAAACAAAAGAGTATTTTGAAGTAAATAAAACAGTAAAAAAAGCAATATTTTTAATAGAATCAACATTTGAACATAACTATATAGAAATAGAAAAAGAGTTTAGTAAAGAGGAAATAGAAGTATATGGTTTTGCAAGTGAATTTTCACAAAGTATATTAAATATATTGTCAAATGCAAAAGATGCCTTAATAGAGAAAAAGATAGAAGAAGCAAAAGTAAAAATAAGAGTATATAAACAAAAAGAGAATGCAATAGTACAAATAGAAGATAATGCAAAAGGGATAAGTGAAAAGATAAAAGATAAGATATTTGAGCCATA
>NZ_NXIF01000105.1 GCF_002837275.1 Malaciobacter halophilus
AAGCTCAATAAGTCTAATAAGTTCTCTTGTTGTAAAGTTTTTTCCATTTCCATTTACATAATTAGAAAATTGTGTATTTGCATTATCTCCTTTAAAACCTAATAAATTTGCAAAATAACTATTAGAAGTAACAGAATTATTAACACCAAAATTATGTAAAGACAATTTTATTTTTTTTGTAAAATCTTCATAAAATGGGATATGCTTTGTTAATCTGCTCATTTTAAAAGCCTTTCATACAAGTTATAATAGTTAATTTATCTTGTAATTGTTTTTCAATTATTTTATTTTCATCTCTTAAAAAACTTCTTTGTTTATCAGTTATAAATAAAGATGTAAGTTTTTCAGTATTTAAAGTTAATTGTTTTGAAAGTGTTTCAATCTGTTTACACAATTGTAATTTTGGTAAGTTCTTTGACATTTTTACTACCTTTTTTAAGGCAAAACATACAAAAAGGCTTATATAATAGTGTTGCGAATACTAATTATATGTTTTATTTTGTATGTGATAACCTATTTCGAATTTTAGGATTAGGGTATTATAATCAAAAATAAGTCATATTGTCAAGAGGTTGTAATACAAAATGGTAAATTTTATAGAAATATTGGAAAGATTAAAAGACATAACTGGAAAAACAAAAAATAAAGAAATTGCAGAAATATTAAAAACAAGCGAAGTAAATTTCAGTAAATGGTTACAAAGAAATAAAGTACCTTATGAAAACTTAACAAATTTATGTTACCAAAATGGATATGATTTAATGTACATTTTGACTGGTAAAACTACAAATGAAATAATAAACAATCAAAACAATAATGAAAAAAGTAAAATATTTAATGTACAAGGTAATAACAAC
>NZ_NXIF01000012.1 GCF_002837275.1 Malaciobacter halophilus
AAAATCTCAAATGATATGGATAAAACTTTTTCAATATTTATAGATTTTTTTAAAAGAGCAAATACAACAAATGAAAAAATTGAAACAAAAAATATGAAATTTTATGAATTTAAAGAGCTTGCAATAAATGCAAATAAAATGATAGATATTAAGTTGCAAAATGAGTACGAAATAGAGTCTAAAAATAAAGAAGTTCTTATAAATCTATCTTTACTAAATGAATACAAAAAAGCAGTTGATGCTAGTGCTATTGTTTCAAAAACAGATAAAAATGGTGTTATTACTTTTGCAAATGAAAAATTTTGTAAAATATCAGGTTTTTCAAAAGAAGAGTTAATTGGCTCAAAACATAGTTTAGTAAAACATCCAGATACTAAAACAGAAGTTTATCAAGAGCTTTGGAAAACAATTTTAAATAAAAGAGTTTGGAAAGGGGTTTTAAAAAATAGAACTAAAGAAGGAAAAACATATTATGTAAAATCTACTATTGTTCCTATTTTAGATTTACATAGTAATATTAAAGAGTTTATTGCAATAAGATATGATATTAGTGATTTAATAAATCAAGAAAAAAGAATAAAACTTCAAACAACAGATATGCTAACAAATCTTCCAAATAGACAAAAACTTTTAGAGGATTTAGAAGCAAAAGATGGAATGATTTTAAGTGTATTTAATATTTTAAGATTTAAAGAAGTAAATGAGTATTTTGGATTTGAAATTGGAGATAAACTTTTATTAGAAGTTGCTAGAAAATTATATTCTTTATTAAATGATAGTAAACTAAGTTTATATAAGCTTCAAGGAGATGAGTTTGCTATTCTTGCTCATGTAAATGAAATCTTCCTTGAAGATTTTAAAAAGAAGTGTTTTGAAATAATTAAACAAATAAAAGTAACAAAATTTGAAGTAGAAGAGAATATTTTAGAAGTGAATTTAATATGTGGAATCTCTTCTGAAAAAAACTATTTTATAAATGCAGAAATGGCTAAGAATCACGCAAAATTAGAAAATAAAGATATTATTGTATTTGATGAAAATAGAGAAATAAAAAGTAATTTAATTGAAAATATAAATTGGACTAAAAAACTAAAAAAAGCATTAAATGAAGATAGAATTGTTGTTTTTGCGCAACCAATTATTTCTAATGAAACAAATAAAATAGACAAATATGAGTGTTTAGTAAGAATGATAGATGAAGATGGCACAATTATCTCTCCTTTTAAATTTTTAAATGTTGCAAAAAAATCAAAACTTTATAGTGTTCTTACTCAAAAAGTTATAGAAAAGTCTTTTAACTATTTTAAATATAAAGATGTAGAGTTTTCAATAAATCTTAGTTTAGAAGATATTTTGCATAAACCTACAATAAGCTTTTTAGAACAAATGTTAAATGAAAATAAAAAAGCAGCTCAAAGATTTATAGTAGAAATAGTTGAAGAAGAGGGAATTGAAAACTATCAAGAAATTAGTGACTTTATAGAAAGACTTAAATATCTTGGATGTAAAGTTGCAATTGATGATTTTGGAACAGGGTATTCTAATTTTGAATATTTAATGAAGTTAAATGTTGATATAGTAAAAATTGATGGTTCGATGATTAAATATATAAATCAAGATTTAAATGCAAAAGTTGTAACAGAGCTAATTGTATCTTTTACTAAAAAATTAAATATAAAAACAGTAGCAGAATTTGTTCATTCTGAAGAGATTTTTGAGATAGTTAAAGATATGGGAATAGATTATTCACAAGGATTTTATTTAGGAACTCCAAAGGCAATAGAATAGACTAAACGTCTATTCTATATCCTATCCCTGAAACATTTTTTATAATCGTTTTTTCGATTTTTCTTCTTAAGTCTTTTACGATAGAACGTAATGCATCTTTAGTCATTTCACCTTCCCAAATGATTTGATTAAACTCTTCATAGCATACTGCTCTATCTTTATTTTTAACTAATACATCAAAAAACATTACTTCTTTACTTGATAAAGATATTAACTCACCTTTTTTAAAAAGTGCTTTATTGAATTTATCATAAGTTAATGTTTCTGATAATTTAATTACATTTGAACTATTTGAATCTAATGTTCTTACACAATCTTTCAATGAATCAAGAAGTGTATTTAAGTTAAAAGGATAAATTAAATACTTAATTAGATGTAAGTTAATTGCATCATAAAGTTTCTTTTTATCTAAGTTATCAGTTGCTATGATAACTTGTGCTTTTTCATTTACACTTCTTATTTGTTTGATAAACTCTTCATTTGAAACTTCTGGAAAAGAGACATTATAAATAACAATCTCTGGTTTTTCCTCTTTGTAGATTTCTATTGCATTGATGCAACAATCTGTTTCAATGAAGTTGTTACAATAAGATTTTAGTTCTGAAACAACATACTCCTCTTCCCTTTTCTTGTCATCCACATACAAGATTTTAATATGTTTTAAAGCGTTCATTTCCCCATTCCTAATAATAAGTCTTAGTTTAATGATAACTACAAATAATTAAAATATAATTTAACTGTTTAAAGATAAAATTATAGTTTTATTATAAATAAATCTAATAAAAATTTTTTAAAATCCTATAATATGGTACTTTGGCATATTTAAAATAGAAAAATAATAATTAATTTTAAGGAAAAAAGAATTTTCAAAAAAAAAACACAAATGTGACTTTTTTACACAAAATTAGTCATAAGAATGTCAAATTTTAAGATTAGTAAACTAAGAAATTATTATGTATAATATAAAAAACATCTAAAGAATGAGAGCATGTTACTAAATAGAAATGAACAACTAAAACAGTTACAAGACAATTTTGAAGCATTAACTTCAAAAATACATTTTATTTTTGGAAGAAAGTATATAGGAAAAACAGCATTAGTTACAAGTTTTTTGAAAAATAAAGAATCAATCTTTATTTCATTAAATGATATGAGTAGTAATTTACTCTTTTCTTCTATGGCTGATGAGATTATACGACACTTTTCAATATTTAATAGTAATCAGAATTTTAGCACCTTTGAAGATGTTTTAACTCTTTTAGAGAAACAAAATATTCAAAATAGACTTATAGTTGTAATAGAGGACTTTCAAAATATTTTAAAAGTTGATAAAACTGCTTTAGATATACTACTTTATTCTTGGAAAAAGAGATTAAGTAAAAAAAATATTTATTTAATTGTGACAAGTTCAGTTTTGTTTAAAGGTAATTATTTAGATAATATAAAAAAATATTCAACTATAACTTTTCTTAATAATTTAAGGTTTAATACAATAAACAATATTGTCAAAAATCTTTCAAAACTTGACCAACTTTGTCTTTATACTCTTTTAGGTACATCTCCTAAGTATTTGAAATATTATAATAAAAACATGAACTTAGCAGAAAATATATATGCAATATTTTTATCATCAAACTCATATTTATCAAATCTTGGAATAGATATATTAAAAGCAGAGATTCAAGATATAGGAACATATTGCTCAATTTTATATGCAATCTCTCTTGGAAAAACGAAAATTGGAGATATTGCAACTTTTTTAAATGTAAAATCAACTTATCTTACAAGATATATACAAAAGCTTCTTGATATGATGATTATAGTTAAGCAAACACCTATTAATAGTGATGAAAAAAGTAGTAAGTTTGGAAGATACTTAATACAAGATAATGCACTAAATTTTTGGTTTTATTATATCTACCCAAATAAAGCTTCCATACAAAAAGAGGATTTAACTGTTATTACTAAAAAGATTCAAGAAGATTTTATGAATAAAACTGTTCAAGAAAGTTATAAAAGATATATAAAAGAGTATATAAATAATTATAAAAGAGAAACTTTTGGTTATGAACCTATAAATATAGGAAGTTGGTGGGATAATAATGGAAATGTTATTGATATAGTTGCATATGATAAAAAGACAATAACTTTTGTACTTGTATTGTGGCAAGATGAAGACATGGCTAAGATTTCATATGGAAGACTAAAAGTGATTTCAGAAAAAGTTGAAACAACTTTACAAAAAAAGTATATTATTGTCTCTAAAAATAGTTTTTTAAATAGTAAAATAGGTATTTAATTGAATAAAGAGTTAAAAAAAGCAATATTTTATCATGAAAATAAAAAATTAAAAGAAGCCACTATAAGGTATGAAAAACTTTTAAAAAATCAAAGTAGTTTAAAAAGAAGTGATTTGAGTATTTTATATGTAAATTATGCAAATATTTTGTTTTTAGATTATGATTTTAAAAAAAGTGTTTTTTATTATAAAAAAGCTTTAAATATTGATGAGTTCTCTTATAAAACTCATTTTAATCTAGGTGTTGCTTATTTACAATTAGATAGTTTAAAAAAGGCTATTAGCTCATTTTTAGAAGCAATAAAATTAAAAAAAGATTATTTAAGTGCATACGTTAATTTAGGAGTTTGTTATAAAAGGCTAGAAAAATATGATATGGCATTACAAACATATAAAAAAGCAATTTTATTAAACCCTAATGATGTTGATGTGATTTTTAACTATTCAAATACATTATATAATTTAGAAAGATTTAATGAAGCAATAAAAGGATTTAAAAAAGTTATAAATATACAAAGATTTCATTATAAAGCTTATTATTCAATGGGAATCTCTTATTTAGCTCTTGGAAAATATAGTGATGCACTTTTTTGTTATGAAAAAGCAATAGAATTCAAACCAGATTATGCAGATGCCCATTTTGCAAAATCAAATATTCTTTTATTGTATGGAGATTATAAAAAAGGTTTTGAAGAGTATGAGTATAGATGGGAAGCTAAAAATGAACTAAAGAAGATATCATATGGTATACCTACTTATGATGGTGAGGATTTAACTAATAAAACTATTTTAATACAACAAGAACAAGGCTTTGGAGATAATATACAGTTTATTAGATTTATCAATTTAGTTTTACAAAAGGGTGCAAAAAAAGTCTATTTTGCAGTAAAAAAGGAGCTAAAACTTATATTTGAGAACTCTTTTAAAGAAGTTCATTTTGTATCAAATAAAACCTCTCTTGAAGATGTAGATTATTTTTGCTCTCTTATGTCTTTAGCAAAAGTTTTTGATATTAGAGTAAATAACTTAATTACAAATGAACCTTATTTAAAACCACTTTTAAGTAAGAAGAATATTTTAAAAAAAGGTTTTGATTATCATGTTGCTTTTGCTTGGCAAGGGAATAAGGAGCATAAAAATGATAAAAATCGTTCTGTTGATATAAGCTATTTTAAGATACTTTTCAAAGAGTTTCCAAATATTGCTTTTTATTCACTTCAATTAAATGAAAAAGAGAATTTTTATAATTATGAAAATGTATTTGATTATAGTAAATATATATCTAATTTTAATGATAGTGCACACATCGCAAATAGTATGAATTTGATAATCTCTATTGATAGTAGCCTTGCTCACTTAAGTGGTGCTTTAAAGAAAAAAACTTGGTTGATTTTGCCTTTTGTTCCTGATTTTAGGTGGATGATAGATACTGAATTTACTCCTTGGTATAGTAGTTTAAAACTGTATAGGCAAGATGAAACAAAAGATTATTTAAAAGTTTTTCAAAAAATAAAATCTGATTTAAGAGCAGAGCTTAATAAGAATTAAGTATTCATTTAAGAATAATTTTATAAAAAATACATAAAAAAACAATAAAATTAACTTAATTATGTTATATGACATAATATTATCTAATCATAATAAAACTTCTATATATAGCTTTAAAAAGTAAAAGTAATCTAAAATAATTTTATATTATGTAATGAAACATATAAAAATCATAAAAAATCATAAAAAATATATTTATATACATTAAAATTAGATATAATAAATAATAGTAACATTAAAGTGACAATTAAGGTAAAGAAATGGCAAAAGATAATGAATTAGTAAAGTATTTAAATAGAAAAGTACAAATTAAAGGTAAACCACAAAGTGGAGAAAATATTGCAGTTTATGTAAGACCTGGAGATAAAATTGACTTGCAATCAAATGAGTTAAACTTAGATGATGCAAAGTATAAACTTATTGGGGGAGATATTATCTTAGAGTTCCCTGATGGAGGTGTTTATACTTTTGTATCTATGGCTTTAATGGGATATAATGATACTCCACCAAGCTTTACTATTGGTGGGAAAGATTTAACTTTAAGTACTATATTATCTGAAATTGAAGAGATTAATAATTTGCCATTAGAAGCAGTTTTAGCTAATGAGGACATAGATGTTGTTCCTAGCTCTGCTGAAGAAGTTAAAGAGTTAGAAGATGTTACTGAACAAAGCAGTAGTGCTACACCTATAATTGTTACTGAAGTTGAAGTAGATGAAGATGAAAATGAGTTTGATACTGAGTTTGAAGAACCTTTAGATGTAGAGATTCCACCAGAAATTCCTGAAGAAACAGAACCTCCTGTTATTGCTGAGCCTCCTACTGATGATGGTACTCCTGAAAAAGAGGATAATGATGCTCCTCCTGTTGAGTTTGCTTTCTCTTTGGATATGAAACATGTTTTACAAACACAAAATGAATCAATTCAAGGAAGTGGTGCAGATGCAAGTAGGGTATTAACTGTAAATGGTGGAGGAGGTTCATATTATGAAAATATCTATCCAAATAGTAATATTTCTGCTAATCCTTCAGAAATAGTTAAACAAACTAATCAAGAAGAAATGTCTTATAAAAATGCTGGAATTAACAATTATGATAGTGTATTAATAAACTCTGATAATCCAGATTATTTTGGAGAAGGATATACTTCAAGAACTATAACTTTAAATCCTACACAAGGTGCAGGTTTTAAAATTCAAAAAGTTTGGATAAGTTCAGATGATTTGCCTGAAGGTTTTAAAATACACAATGCTACTCAATCAGGTAATAGTTGGTTAATACAAAGAGATAATCCTGATACAGATGAAATAGAAGGTTTTACTGTTGATGCACAAGGAAATATAAATATTATAATGACTATGAATACAGATGTTGATAAAGATTTTGCTTTAAATATAAAAGCACAAACTGTATTTGATATAAATAATATTTCTCCTGAATTGCAAGCAGATATAGAACCACCTAGTAAGACTACACATGAGTTTGATTTAACTATTGGAGTAAATTTAAAAAAGATAAATGATGAAAGTGATCCAAGTGAGTATAAATATCAAGAGATTGATAATGATGATATTGATTTAATTGATGGTCAATCAGAACAAACAGGTTTTGTTATTAGTTCAAATATTAATGATACAAAACTTTATGGTTCAACAACTTTAAAAAATACTATAAATGGTGGTATCTCAAATGATACTATTTATGCAGGAAATAATGATGATACTATTTATGGAAATAGTGGAGAAGACACAATTACTGCTTATGCAGGTGATGATACCATTGAATCAGGAACTGGAAATGACTTTATAGTTTCTGGTTTAGGTGATGATACTATTGATGCTGGAGAGGGTAATGATACAATAGATTTTTCTCATATTGATAGTGTTAATCCTGAGGGAATTATTGCAGATTTAGTAAATGGAACTATTACAGGTGATGGAAATGATACTATTTCAAATATTGAAAATGTAAATGGAACACAAGATATTGATATTATTATTGGTGATGATAAACAGAATATTTTAAATGGTAATAAAGGCTATGATACTATTAGTGGTGGAGCAGGAAATGATACTATTAATGGTGGAGAAGGAAATGATACTCTTGCAGGAAATGCAGGAAATGATTTTCTTGAAGGTGGAGTTGGAAGTGATACTGTAAGTTATGAAGATGCTGTAAATAATGTAGATAATCAAGGTGTAGAAGTTATTTTAGACCAAGATTTTGAAGATGGTATTTATGGAACTGCTACTGGTATTGATGGAGCAGATGAATTAAAATCTATTGAAAATGTAATAGGTTCTAATTATGATGATACTATAACAGGAAATGCTTCAAAAAACACTATATCTGCATTAGCAGGTGATGATACTATTTATGTTAGCTCAAATGATGATGTAATAGATGGTGGAACACACAATAGTAAAGGTGACACTATTGATGCATCAAATTCAAGTGTTTCTCATACAATAAATCTTAAAGAAGAGTATATCTTAGGTGAAGGATATACTCAAATTAAAAATGTTGAGAATGCCACAGGCTCAAGAGGTAGTGATACTATTATTGGTAATGATGATAATAATACACTAAAAGGTGGAATTAATAATGATACTTTAATTGGTAATGCTGGGAATGACTATTTAGATGGTGGAACAGAAAATGATACTTTAAGTGGTGGAGCAGGTGATGATATTTTAGATGGTGGAGCAGGTGATGATGATTATGCTGATTATAGTGATGAGCAAAGCTCTATTAGTGTAGATTTATCTAAAACTTCATCTCAAGATACAAAAGCTTCTGGAAATGATACTTTAAGAAATATTGAAAATTTAATTGGAACAGATTATGCAGATACACTAAAAGGTAATAGCCAAGATAACTCAATTTTTGGTGGTTTAGGTAATGATACTATCTTGACAGGTGGTGGTGATGATTATGTAGATGGACAAAGTGGTTCTGATGATTGGATAAGTTTTGAAGGTGTAAGTGATACAGTAACTTTAGATTTATCAAAAACAGATAAACAATCTTCTGGATATGGAAACTTAACTATTTTAAATGTTGAAAATATTTTTGGTGGAAGTGGGAATGATACTTTTGATGGGAACTCTTCAAATAATACAATTTTAGCAAATCAAGGAAGTGATTTAGTAAGAGGTGCTCAAGGAAAAGATTATATTGATGGTGGCTTGAATGATGATACTTTATATGGAGATAGTGGAGATGATACACTTTTAGGTAAAGAAGATGATGATACTTTATATGGTGGAATAGGAAATGATTTTCTTGATGGTGGAATAGGAAATGATACACTTTTAGGTGGAAGTGGAAGTGATATTTTAGATGGTGGAGAAGATATTGATTTAGTTGATTACTCTTTAGAAAATAGTTCTGTAAAATTAACATTAGGTGATAATGGGATACAAACAACTGCTATTGTTGGTTTAGAACAAGATATTATTAGAAATATAGAGAATGTAAAAGGCTCTACTGTTGATGATACTATTGTAGGTAATAATTTAGCAAATACAATCTATGGAAATAGTGGAAATGATACTATTGAGGCAAAAGCTAATGATGATACTGTTTTTGCTGGTGCAGATGATGATTTGATTATTGCAGGTGAAGGTAATGATGTTTATTATGGACAAGAAGGAAGTGATACGGTTGATTATAGTTTAGAAACTGGAAAAATCGATGTTACTTTAAATGAGACTAATCAAGTAGATTTAAATATAAATGGAGTAAAAAAAGACACTCTAGCTTCAATTGAGAATGTAATTGGTGGTTCAAATGATGATACTATTATTGCAGATAGTAATAAGAATATTCTTGATGGTAATAGTGGAGATGATACTTTAGATGGAAAACAAGGAGATGATACACTTCTTGGAAGAGTTGGAAATGATACTTTAGTTGGTGGAGAAGGAAATGACTATATTGATGGTGGAGAAGATATTGATACGGTTGATTATAGTTATTTAGACTCAATTTTAGGAAACGATAAAGGTATAAATGCAGACTTATCAAACAATAGAGTTGATGACCAAGTTGGGGGAACTTTTGTTGGTGTTGATAGAGTACAAAATGTAGAAAATGTTATTGGTACAAAGTTTGATGATAGTATTACTGGAAATAGTAAAAATAATAAATTAGAAGGTAAAGCTGGAGATGATGTCCTTGTAGGTTTACAAGGAGATGATACTTTACTTGCGCAAGATGGAGATGATACTTTAAAAGGTGGCTTGGGAGATGATATTTTAGATGGAGGAGATGGAGTTGATACTGCAGACTACTCTGATGCAACAGAAGATTTAAATATAGATTTAAACTCTCAAGGTTCAAAATCAATTAGTGTTAGTCAAGGAAGTGATACATTTATATCTATTGAAGGTGCAATTGGTGGAAGTGGTGATGATACTTTAAAAGGTACTACAGAAGCTAATACTTTAGTTGGTAATGAGGGTAATGATACTTTACTTGGTTCTGGTGCTAATAGTGGAGTTGATTATATAGATGGTGGACTTGGTGAGGATTTTGCAAGTTTTGCTTTTACTTCAAATGATATAACTATTGATTTATCTTTAAATGATGTAGAGCAAAATACATCTGAGGGTAAAATTATTATTAAGAATGTTGAAAATCTTGATGGCGGAGCAGGAAATGATACTATTATTGGTAATGATGAGATAAATACTTTAACTGGTGGAGCAGGAAATGATACATTAATAGGAAAAGGTAAAAATGATACTTTAGATGGTGGAACAAATGCTTATAAATTAACAATTACACCACAAAATAATGCTACATATACTTTGAATATTGCAGGAGTAACTGTAAGTTTTATTGCAAGTGCAACAACAACTCTAGCTGAAGTTTTAGATGGTTTAGTGACAAGTTTCAATAGTGATTCTATGGCTACAACTATTGGTAAAATCATGCATGATGGTACAAATATTTACTTAGAAACTAATGAGAGTTTTTCTTCTAGTTCAAATGTTTCTTTTGAATATAAACAGTATACAGATACAGCTGATTACTCAATTGTATCAGGTACAAGTGGAATTAATGTTGATATGAACTTAGGTGATGATTCTTCACGAAATGAAGGTTTAGTAACTATTGATGGAGATAATGGAAGAGATACATTAGTAGATATAGAAAATATTATTGGTACAAAAAATGATGATAAAATCACTGGAGATAGTGATGATAATATAGATAATAAATTTGAGGGACAAGCTGGAAATGATACTATAAGTGGTGGAAGTGGAAATGACACTCTTTTAGGTCAAGAAGATGATGATATTTTATATGGTAATACTGGAAATGACACTTTAGATGGTGGAAGTGGAGATGATACTCTTTATGCAGGCTTAGGACAAAATAGAGTTATTGGAGGTATAGGTTCTGATACAGTTGCTTATGATGTAGATAAAGCTATAGATGTTGATTTATCAAATTTTGGTGCACAAGATATTTTTAAAGATGGAACACAAGTTGATACTATATCAGAAGTTGAAAATGTTATAGGAACAGCTCAAAATGATAAAATAAGTGGAAATAGTGATAAAAATATTTTAAGTGGACAAGGTGGAGATGATACTTTAGATGGAAGAGTAGGAGATGATACTTTATATGGTGGAAGTGGAAATGATACATTAAAAGCTTCTACTGGAGATAATTTGCTTGATGGTGGAGAAGATATTGATACAGTTGATTATAGTGGTAATAAAGCTATAAATGTTAATTTATCAAATACAAGTTCACAAGATGTATTTAAAGACTCTACTCAAAATGATACCTTAGTAAATATAGAAAATGTTATAGGTTCAAATGCTAAAGATACAATTAGTGGAAATATTTTAAATAACTCTCTTTTTGGTTCATCAAATGATGATATTTTAAGTGGTGAGGCTGGAAATGATATTTTAAATGGTGGTGATGGAACACAAGATATTGCTGATTATACTTCTTCAACTTCTGGGATTATTGTTGATTTAAATGATACAGATAATGATGGATTTCAAGTATTAAATGATGGATTTGGAGATAAAGATAAACTAGTTGATATAGAGATAATTAAAGCATCAAATAATAGTGATAGATTAAGTGGTTCAAATACTAATGATACTTTTATAGCAAATGATGGTGATGATACTTTAAAAGGTTTATTAGGTGATGATGTTTTAAATGGTAATAAAGGAAATGATACTTTTATAGCAGGAGTTGATAGTAATAGTGATGGTATTTTAGAAAGTGGTGATGATGGTATTGATACTATTGATGGTGGAGAAAATAGTGATACTGTTGATTACTCAAACTTAGA
The DNA here is from genome assembly GCF_002837275.1 of Malaciobacter halophilus. Taxonomy (GTDB): domain Bacteria; phylum Campylobacterota; class Campylobacteria; order Campylobacterales; family Arcobacteraceae; genus Malaciobacter; species Malaciobacter halophilus. Next base: position 11,964 of record NZ_NXIF01000012.1, read on the forward strand.
TAATACTCACTTTATTGATGTTAGTTTAGATGGTTCTACACAAGTTGATGTAGTAGTATCAAATGCTTCAAATGATAAGATAAAAAATATAGAGAATGTTTCTGGTACTCAAGGTAATGATAAAATTATTGGAGATAGTAAAGATAATACTTTATTAGGAAATGCTGGAGATGATATTTTAGAAGGTGCAGCAGGAAATGATGTTTTAAATGGAGGAGATAATAACTCTAAAGGAGATACTGTATCTTATGAAACAGCACAAAGTTCAGTAAATGTAAATCTTGGCTTAGATGGGGTTGCTCAAAATATTAGTGCAGAACAAGGGAATGACACATTAATTGATATTGAAAATGTTATAGGTTCAAGCCATGAAGATAGTTTGATTGGTAATGCTTCAAATAATACCTTAGAAGGAAGAGATTCAAATGATATTTTAATTGGATTAGCAGGAGATGATAATTTAATTGGTGGCAAAGGTAATGATACTTTAAGAGGTGGAGCCAATGATGATATTTTAAATGGTGGAGAAGGAATAGATACAGCTGATTATTCAAATGCTACTGAGGATTTAGATATAGATTTAAATTCACAAGGTTCAAAAGTAATAAGTGCTAGTCAAGGAAGTGATACTTTTATCTCTATTGAGGGTGCAATTGGAGGAAGTGGAGATGATACTTTAAGAGGAACTTCTGGGGTTAATACTTTAATTGGTGGAGAAGGAAATGATACACTTCTAGGAGGTGGCGCTGGTGATGCTTTAAACTTTGATTATATTGAAGGTGGTGCTGGAAGTGAAGATTTTGTAAGTTATAGTTATATTGATGCTTTAGGACAAAAAGTTGTAATTGATTTAGCAAATAGTGAAGTTCAAGATACTGTTGGAGCTGGGCATATAAAAATAAATACAGTTGAAAATCTTGAAGGTGGAGCTAAAGATGATACTTTATTTGGTAATGATAGTGAAAATACACTAATTGGTAGAGAAGGAAGTGATGTTTTTGCCAGTAAAAATGGAGATGATACTTTTATTGGTGGAAAAGCAACAATAGTAAACAATAAAGTAGTAGCAAATGATGATAATGAAAATGATACAGTAACATATTTGGATGCTTCTGGGCAAATTAGTGTTGATATGAATGTGGCATCAGAAGATGATACTACACTAAATATTGGTAGAGTAACTAATGATGGTTATAATAATGTAGATACTTTATATGGAATAGAAAATATCATTGGTTCAAATTATGCTGATAATATTATTGGTGATATAGATGATAATGTAAATAATAAGTTTGTTGGAGCAAATGGAGCAGATAGAATCTCAGGTGGAAGTGGCGATGATACTATTTATGGTGGATTTGATGATGCAACAGTAGAAACAACAAATGAAGAAGCTTTAAAAGATACTTTATATGGTGGAAGTGGTGATGATACTTTATATGGAAATAAAGGAGATGATACACTTTATGGTGAAGCTGGAAATGATGTATTAAGAGGTGATGAAGGATTTGATACAGTTGATTACTCAAATGAAAATAAAATTGTAGTAAATTTAAGTGAAGGTGCAACAGTTACTATTGATAGTAACAATAATAGTAGTTTTGAAAATGATGGAAGTGATGATAAAGATACTTTATATGGAATTGAAAATATCACTGGTTCAAACAGTGGAAACGATACAATAACAGGAGATAATAACTCTAATACTATAAAAGGTCTTTTAGGAGATGATACTTTAAGTGGAGCAGGTGGTGCTGATACTTTAGATGGTGGTTTAGGAAATGATACTGTTGATTTTTCATATTTAAATAGTGGTTCTTCAAAAGTAGTAGTTGATTTATCAAATAGTAGCTCTACTGTTAATACAAGTAGCAATATTGCAACTTCAGATATTGATAGTTTAACTTCAATTGAGAATGTTCAAGGAAGTAAAAACGATGATACAATAACAGGAGATAGTCAAGCTAATACTTTATATGGTAATGGGGGTAATGATACTATTTATTCAAGCTCTAACAATGATACAATAGATGGAGGAACACAAACTTCAAAAGATATAATGAGCTATGAAAATAGTAGTTCTTCTATTACTTTAAGTTCTAATGTAAATGGTTATGATGTAATTAAACAAAGTGGAGGGCTTGATTCTTTAACAAATATTGAAGAGGTTCATGGAAGTAACTATAAAGATACACTAATAGGTGGAACTTCAAATGATACTTTTAAAGCAGGTAGTGATGATGATATCTTAAGTGCTCAAGGTGGAAATAACTCTTTATATGGTGAAGCTGGAAATGATACTTTTATTACTGCACAAGGAGATGACCTTTTTCATGGGGGAGATAATCAAGATTTAGTTGATTATAGCTCTATTACTACAAATAATACTAATCCTTCAAGTTCTCATACAGGTGTGGTTGTAAGTTTAGATAATGCAAATGCACAAAATGTACATAGTAGCGCTGGAAGTGATACTTTAGTAGATATTGAAAATATTAAAACAACTAATCTAAATGATTCTATTTTAGGAAATAATGATGCAAATATTATTTATAGTTTAGATGGAAATGATACTATAAATAGTGCAGGTGGAGATGATGTTGTTTTTGCTGGAAGTGGTGATGATACGATTGAAGGTGCTTTAGGTGCTGATGAATTATACGGTCAAGCAGGAGATGATACTTTTAAGTTTTCAGCTAACTCTAATGATGGAAAAGATGATGTTATTGATGGAGGAGATGAAGCAGATAACTCAAGAGGAAAAGATAGTTTAGATTATAGTTTATTAAATGAATCTATCTCTTTAGATTTAAATGATAATAGTACTTCTTATGTAAAAGTTGGAAGTGATAATTTTCATCATCAAGTAAAAAATATAGAGAATGTTATTGGTACAAGCCATGATGATACTATAAAAGGTGATAGTGCAGATAATTTACTTGAAGGAAGAGTAGGAAATGATACTTTAAGTGGAGAAACAGGAGATGATACACTTTTAGGTGGAACTGGAAGTGATATTTTATCAGGTGATGCAGGCGATGATATTTTAGCAGGTGATGGAGATGGAACATCATCTTATACAAATGAAAATGGTGAAGTTGATACGGTTGATTATTCTAGTGAAAAAAATGAAGATTTAGTTATTGATATTTCAGATGGAGCTCATTTTATTAGTTCTTCTCAAGGTACAGATACTTTCTATGGAATAGAAGGGGTTATTGGTGGAGAAAAAAATGATACTTTAACAGGAAATAGTGGTGCTAATACTTTAGTTGGTAATAAAGGAAATGATACACTTTTAGGAGGAGGAGCTTCTTCTGGATATGATTATATTGACGGTGGAGAAGGTGATGCTGATTTTGTAAGCTTTGAATATACTGCAAAAGACATTACTGTTGATTTATCAAAAACAGATGTAATACAATCAACTGGCGATGGAGATTTGATAATCAAAAATATTGAAAATCTTGCTGGTGGATATGGAAATGATACTATTATAGGAAATACTTCAAATAATACTTTAGAAGGTGGAGCAGGAGATGATACTTTAATAGGAAACGCAGGAAATGATGTTTTAAGAGGTGGAAGTGGATATGCTCTTACAATAGCAGTTCTTACTTCTGTTATTAGTTTTGAAGTAAATGGTCAAACTATTAGTTTTGATAATACAAGTGCTTTAAAAACAAAAGCAGAGGTTTTAGATGAGTTAGTAAAAATCTTTGAAGCAAATAGTGTTGCAAGTTCTAATAATACATCTGTAAAAGTTGAAGGTGAAACTTTACATATTAAAACACAAGAGAGTGTTACTGGAAATAGCAATTTAAATATAACAAAAGATAGTGATACAGTAGATTACTCTTCTTTAAATGCAGGAATAGGTATTGAAGTTGATTTAACTACACCAGATACAAATGGTTATAACGTATATAATGATGGTTTTGGAGCAAAAGATAGATTAGAAGGCATAGAGAATATTAATGGGAGTATTTACAAAGATATAATAAAAGCTGATGATAATAATAATACAATCTTTGGAAATTTAGGTAATGATACTATTGATGGACAAGGTGGAGATGATTATATAGATGGCGGAGCTGGTGATGATAAAATAATTGGTGCTGCTGGAAATGATGAACTTTATGGACAAGCTGGAGATGATACATTTATTGCATTACAAAATGACGGAGAAGATGTAATAAATGGAGGAAGTAATAGTAATATTGGAGATACTATTGATTATACACAAGCTTCACAAGCCTCTTATCACTTAGAAGTTAATTTAAGCAATAACGAAGTAGCAAATATTGATGCAAATAGTGCAATCATGACCAATGGAACTACTTTTGTAAAAGATACTATTACAAATATAGAAAATGTTATTGGTACAAATGCAAATGATACTTTTGTAGGTAATAGTTTAAATAATAGTTTTAGTGGAGAAGGTGGTAGTGATACTATTAATTTTGCTAATTCAAATGATAAAGTAGTAGTTGATTTACAAAATAATAGTGCTTTTGGAAATGATATAGGAACTGATACAATCTCTTCTATTGAAAATGTTGTTGGTTCTAGTAGTGATGATACTATTATAATGTCAAATGAAAATGAGATAAATAGAGTTGATGGAGGTTCTCACGATACTACGGTTAGTGGTAAAGGAGATACTATCTCTTATGAAAACTATACAAGTTCAGTTCAAGTTGATTTACAAAGTGGTGTAAACAATGTTGATGATACTATTTTAAATATTGAAAATATAACAGGTGGTATTAATAGTGATACATTAAGAGCAGATGCAAATAAAAACTCACTTTTAGGTTCAAAAGGAGATGATACTTTACAAGGAAGAGGTGGAGATGACTTCCTTGATGGTGGAGAAAATAGTGATACAGCTGATTATTCAGATGCAACAGGAGATGTTGTAGTAGATTTACATAGTGCGACAAATACTGCAAGTGGAGCAGGTGTTGGTACGGATACTTTAAAAGATATAGAGAATATTCTTGGTTCAAATTTTGATGATACTTTTATTGGAAGTATAGATAATGCAAATATTTTTGATGGTGCAGGAGCTACTGATACTGTTGATTATTCAAAATTAACTGATTTAAATAATGATAAAGTTGTAGTTGATTTATCAAATGAAATAGCAACAGTAATAAGTGGTGGAACAAAACCTAGTGATACTTTGAAAAATATTGAAAATGCAATTGGTACAGCAGGAAATGATACTTTTATTGGAAATAGTGTAAATAATGTATTTGATGGTGGAGTAGGAAATGAAAGTGATAAAGCTGATTATTCAAATGTAAGTAATACAGGTATTACAGTTGATTTATCACAAGCTGTACAAACTGTTAGTGTCTCTTCTTCTAATATTGATACTGTTAAAAATATTGAAGACTTTGATGGTTCAAATCAAGATGATATTTTTATTATGAAAGGAAATGATACAACATCAAATGTAATTGATGGAAAAGCAGGAGTAGATACAATAAGCTATGAAGCATATTCAAACTCTGTTGAAGTGGATATGACTACAAATACAAATAATACTTCAGATAGTTTATTAAATATTGAAAATCTTAAAGGTGGAAGTAATGATGATACTTTAAGAGGAAATGATTTATCAAATAGTATTGAAGGTTTAAATGGAGCAGATACTTTTTATAGCTCTAAAGGTAGTGATACTTTAATTGGTGGAGATGATAGCTCTATTGATATTGTAAGTTATGAAAAAGAGACAAAAAAAGTTGTAGTTAATGCAAATGCTGATGAGTATTTAGTAACAAAAGTAGCAAATAGTAATAATGAAGATGTTTTAAAAGGTATTGAAGAAGTTCATGGAAGTGACTATGAAGATGATTTTACTGGTGGAGATAACGCTGATACTTTTAAAGGTGGAAATTCAAATGATATTTTAAGAGGTGAAGGTGCTAATGATTTACTTTATGGACAAAGTGGTGATGATACTCTTTTAGGTGGTATTGGAAATGACTATTTAGATGGGGGAACAAATAGTTTAGTTGGTGATACTGTAAGTTATGAAAATAGAAATGAGAGTGTAAATGTTGATTTAACTTTAGGTGAAGCAACAGCAACTATTGGAAGTAGTGAAACAGACACATTAAAAGATATTGAAAATATCACAGGTTCTACTGTTAAAGATGAAATCACAGGTGATGAAAATAAGAATACTTTATTGGGTATGCAAGGCAATGATACTTTAAGTGGTGAAGCTGGAGATGATTATATTGATGGTGGAAGTGGTAATGATGAGGTTATTGGCGGTGCTGGTGCTGATAGATTATATGGTGGAAGTGGAGATGATACTTTTAAAATCCATAGTGAACAAAGTGAGTTAACGGGCGATATTATTGATGGACAAGAAGATATTGATACTCTTGATTATAGCAATATAAATAGTGGTGTTAATATTAGATTAAATGGTTCAACAAACTCAAAAGCTACTATTATTAGCTCTTCTGAAGAGCATACTATTAAAAATATTGAAAATGTAATTGGAACAACTGGAAATGATACAATTCAAGGAGATAGTAACAATAATATACTAAATGGTAAAGATGGAATTGATACAATTAGCTTTGAAGATGCCACATCAAATATAAGTGCAAATATTGGAACAGATGATAAAACAATTGATTCAAATTTATTAAATGCTACTCAATCAACAGGTGATGGAAGTGTTGATACTATTGAAGAGTTTGAAAATATAATTGGTTCAAAACAAGATGATACTTTTGTAGGTAGTTCTAGCTCAAATAAAATCACTGGAAATTTAGGTCAAGATACAATTTATGGACAAGCTGGCGCAGATGATTTAAGAGGTGGAGAAGGAAATGACCTTTTAAATGGAGGAAGTGGTGCAGATGATATTTATGGAGATGGTGGAACAGATACAGTAACTTATGAAGATGCTTCAAATGTAAATGTAAATTTAAGAGGTATAAGTAATGGTATTGCTAATGAAAACTATAATGGAACAACTTCAACTGATAAATTATATAGTATTGAAAATGTAATTGGCTCAAGTGGTGATGATACAATTGAAGGTAATGAAGAGGATAATACTTTAATTGGTGGAGCTGGTAATGATACAATCAGTTTTGAAAACTCTACAACAGGAGTAACTGTTGATTTAACAAATACTACATCAAAACAAAATACAAATGATGGTAATGATTTAATTCAAGGTTTTGATAATATACTTGGTTCAAAAAATAGTGATAATTTAACAGGAAACAGTAATGCTAATATTATTCATGCGGGTTTATTAGATGATACAATTGAAGGCTTAGCTGGAAATGATACTATTTATGGACAAGCAGGTGATGATGTTATTGATGGTTCTTCTGATTTAGATACTTTATATGGAGGAAGTGGAGATGATACTTTTATTGCATCTTTATTGGATGGAAATGATGTAATAAATGGTTTTGAAACAACAGGAACTGAAAGTAGTGATGATAAAGATACTATTGATTATAGTGGGATTAATGACTCTTCGTATCATTTAGAAGTTAATTTAAGTAATAGCGATATTGCAGGAGTTTTAAATAATAGTGCAAATATAAAACAAGATTTAACCACTGAACAAACTGATACTATTTCAAATATTGAAAATATAATAGGAACAAGTGGTAATGATACTATTATTGGAAGTAGTGAAGCTAACCAATTAAAAGGTGAAGCAGGAGATGATACTTTTATTGGTGGAGCTGGTAATGACCAGATAATTGGAGGAGCACATACTGTTGGTTTAAATGGTGGAGATTGGGTAGATTATAGCTACTCTTTAAATAACATCTATACAGATTTAAATTCAGAAAATAGAGTTTATATTGATACTGATGGCGTAACAGGCTTTGGTGTAAATGATGAAGTTGATACTTTAAGTCAAATAGAGAATATCAAAGGTTCTAATATAAATAGTAAAGCAGATACTATTATAGGAAATAGTGAAGATAACTCTATTTTAGGTTTAAAAGGTGATGATACTATTGATGGTGGAGCTGGAAGTGACTATTTAGATGGAGGTGAAGGAGAAAATACTCTTTCATTTGAAAGTCTTAATGAAGGTGTTAGTGTAGATTTAAGTAATTCAAGTGCTACTACAAGTAAACATAGTGATACTATAAAAAACTTTACAAATATTATTGGTACAGATTTATCATCTCAAGAAGATATTTTAATAGGTGATAATAACAATAATACAATAAAAGGTTTAGCAGGAAATGATACTTTAGAAGGTAAAGGTGGAGTTGATAAACTTTTTGGTGGAAGTGGAAATGATACTTTTATTTTAGGTATAAATGATGGAGAAGATACTATTGATGGAGAAGATGGCTCTTCTGATACAGTTGATTATAGTAGTTTAAACTCTTCTGAGAGTCTAAATTTAGATTTAGATACTTCAACAGCAACAACTGCTACTGTTACTAATGGAAGTACAACCTTTACAGATAGTGTTGTAAATATTGAAAATATTAAAGGTGGAGCTGGAGATGATAAACTAACTGGTGATGCTTTTAAAAATAGTTTATGGGGTAATGCAGGAGATGATATTTTAGATGGTGATTATGAAGATGATAAACTATTTGGTGGAAGTGGAAATGATACTTTACTTGGTGGCTTAGGAGATGATGAATTACATGGTCAAGCAGGAGATGATAATTTAAGTGGTGGAGCAGGCAATGATATAATTGATGGTGGAGAAGCAGATGAAATATTTGGTGATACTATTGATTACTCTTCAAAAAATACAAATTTAGATATTAATCTTAAAAAAACAGATGGCTCTTATGCAACTGCTTATTTAGATACAGAACAAGATAAATTAGCAAATATTGAGAATATTGTAGGAACTATTTATGATGATAAAATCATAGGTGATGAAGGTAAAAACAGACTTGAAGGTAAAAAAGGTGATGATACATTAGCAGGAGATGCTAGTGATGATACTTTATTTGGAAATGAGGGGAATGATACTTTTATTGCTGGAATTTATGACAAAAATTTAGATGATTTTGTTTCTGGAAATGATGGAAATGATTATTATGATGGAGGAGAAGGTCAAGAAAATAGTAGTGCAGATACTTTAGACTATTCTGCTTTTGATTCTTCAAAAAATATTGAAGTTGATTTAAGTGCAACTGATTCTTTAAATAGTGATTATGCTACTGTAAATGTAAATGATGGAACAACTGATTATGTTAAAAATATTGAAAATATTATAGGCTCTAAAGGTAATGATATTATTAGTGGAGATGCACAAAATAATATCTTAAATGGTTCATTAGGAGATGATACCTTAAAAGGTAATGCAGGAAATGATACTATTATTGGAGGAGAAGGACAAGATAAGGTTGATTACTCAGACGCGTTAAAAGGTATAGTTGTTGATTTAAGAGATGCTGTTGAAGTAAGTCAAGATGGATTTGATTTTCAAGATGATTTAAGTGGTATTGAAATTCTAGAAGGTTCTAATTTTGCAGATAGTTTAACAGGTTCTAATAGTAATGATACTTTTATTGGTGCTAATGGAAATGATAAGTTTTTCTCAACAAAAGGTAGTGATACTTTTTATGGTGGGAGTTTAGATACAAATGGTACTCATACTATTGAAGCTGGAGAATATAATAAAATTGACTATGAAGAAGAGAAAAGAATATATGTTGATTTAAGCCAAACTAAAACAGATAGTGATGGAAACATATACTCAGAAGTATTAAAATCAAATAGTAATTTAACAAGTGATGGTTTTACAAATTTAGAATCAACAGATAAAGTATATTCAATTGTAAATATTAATGGTACAACTAATGATGATACAATAATTGGAAATAGTGAAACAAACTTTTTTGAAGGAGATAGTGGAGCTGATAAGTTAGAAGGAAAAGGTGGAGATGATAACTTAAAAGGTGAAGCTGGAAATGATACTTTTGTAGCTACAAGTGCAGATGATGGAAGTGATACAATTGATGGTGGAGAAGATAGTGATACAATTGATTATTCAAAACTTACATCAAACTCTATTGAAGTATCTTTAGCAGAAGATTTTACAGTATCTACTGTATTTGTTAAAAATGCAAATAATGACTCAATTGTAAATATAGAGAATGTTATTGGTACGCAAGTAGATGACACAATAACAGGAAATAGTAAAAACAATACTTTAATAGGTGAAGCAGGTGATGATACTTTAGAAGGTGGAAGAGGAGATGACCTTTTAGATGGTGGAATAAATAGTAGTAAAGGGGATACTGTTTCATACTCAAAAGCTAACTCATCAGTTAGTGTAGATTTAGGTTTAAATGGTATTTCACAAAATATAAGTGTAGAACAAGGAAATGATACTTTAACAGATATTGAAAATGTTATTGGAAGTGCTTATAATGATATATTCTACTCAAATGAAAATGCAAATAATAGTTTTGATGGAGGAATAACTGATAGTTTAGGTGGAGATACTGTTGATTACTCAAAACGTTTATTAGATAGTGATGATAAAATAGTTGCAAATTTAGAAACAAATAGTGTTCAAATAACAGATGATTTAGTTGTTACTGCAAATGATAGTTTAACATCTATTGAGAATATCACAGGTACAGCAGGGAATGATACAATAACAGGAAATAGTGATAAAAATACTTTAAAAGGTGAAGCTGGTGATGATATTATTGAAGGTGGAGCTGGAGATGATTATATAGATGGAGGAGTAGATAATCTAGGAGATACAGTCTATTATAATAACGCAACTTCTGGTGTTAATGTTGATTTAGGTATTGATGGAACTGCACAAACTGTGGGTGGAGGACAAGGTGTTGATACTTTAGTTGATATTGAACATGTAATAGGTTCTTCTTATGCAGATACATTTAAAGGAAACAATAGTGAGTCAAATACTTTTGATGGTGGAAAAGATTTAGATTCAGGTATAGAAAATATCAATGATGAAAATGATACTGTTGATTACTCTAAGCTTACAAATAGTAGTGATAAAATTGTAGTTGATTTAAGTAATACAAATAAAGATAATGTAGCAGTAACAGTTGCAAATGTAGCACAAGGTAGTGATACTTTAATAAACATAGAAAATGTTATTGGTACAAGTGGAGATGATACATTTACAGGAAATAGTGATAGTAATAATCTTCAAGGTGGAGATGGAGATGATACTTTCTTTGTAAAAGATGCTTCATCAAGTAATGAAATTGATACTATTAATGGTGGAAATAATACAAGTGTTGGAGATACAGTAGATTTTAGTAAGGTAACAAACTATTATGTAGATGTAAATTTAAGTTCACAAGATTTACTTTTAAAAGACTCTTCTAATGTTGTAGTAAGAGATGATAATGTTTTAAATATTGAGAATATTACAGGTACTCAAAATGAAGATAAAATTATAGGAGATAGTTCTAAAAATATCTTAAAAGGAGAGGGTGGAACTGATACTATAAAAGGTGAAGCTGGTGATGATATTATTTATGGTTCAGATAATACTGATAATGCATTGTCTTCTACTGATTATGAACTTTTAGATGGTGGAGAAGATAATGATACTATTTATGGTGGAGCAGGAAATGACTCTATTTTAGGTGGAACAGGAGTTGGAGAAGATTCACTTTATGGAGAAGCAGGAAATGATATTATTAAAGGTGGAAGTGGTGTTGACTTTATTGATGGTGGAGATAATGACGATTATATAAATGGAGAAGCTGGAGTAGATGAATTAAGAGGTGGACTTGGAGCTGATGAGATATATGGTGGAACAGAAGGTGATACTATATATGGAGATAATATAGACTCTAGTGATACTCAAACTTCAAATGATAATGATACTATTTTTGGAGAAGATGGTGTAGATTATATTTATGGTGGTTTTGGAGATGATACTTTAAGTGGTGGAGCAAATAATGACTATATTTATGGTGGTTTTTCACAAACTGAAGATTCAGGAACAAATGATACTGTAACTTATGAAAATGCAACAAACTCTGTAGTAGTTGATTTTGTTAATAATAAAGCAACAGGTGAAGGAACTGATGAATTATATGGTATTGAAAATGCCATAGGTTCTAAATATGATGATACATTTATCTCAAAACTCACTGTATCAAATAGATTTGATGGTGGAGATGATGAAAGTGGTGAGATAAATGGAGATAGTATTAGTTATGAAGAAGTAAATGTTGATAGTATTGATGATAAAGTAGTAATTGACTTGTCAACTAGTGCAGATGCTCAAGGTTATTATAAAGCTGATATTTATCAAGATGGAGCAGTAGTTACAAGTGATTATTTGAAAAATATGGAGAATATCACAGGAACTAATGGAAATGATACTATTACAGGTGATGATGATAAAAATACCTTAGTTGGCTTAGATGGTGATGATACTTTAAGTGGACAAGGTGGAAATGATGTAATAAACGGAGGAGCTGGAAATGATACAGCTTCATTTATTGAAAAAAATGTAGCTGTTGAGGTAGATTTTAAAACAAATAAGGCTACAACTTCAACTGAAACTGATACTTTAATAGATATTGAAAATGCAATTGGTGGTAGTTCATCTGATACTTTTAAAATGAATGAAGATAATAAAACTAATATTATAAATGGAGGAGATACAGCTCAAGAAGATACAGTATCTTATGAATATTATACTACAAATGGTGTAACTGTAAATCTAAGTACAACACAAGCTCAAACTGTTGTTGATAGTAGTGGAACTACTGATATTGATACTATTTTAAATATACAAAATATTATAGGTTCATCTAAAGATGATAAAGTTATTGGAAGCAGTGAAGATAACTCTATTGTTTTAGGAAGTGGAAATGATACTTTTATTGCTGGAACTGATACAAATAATGATGGTATTTTAGAAAGTGGTGATGATGGAGTTGACTATTTTGATGGGGGAGTTGGCACATCAGATTGGGCAGACTATTCTGTTATATTAGATGATTTAAACTCTTCTACAAATGGTATCGAAGTAACTTTAGATGGGGCAAATGAGGCTCAAGTAAATGTAAATGGACAAACAAGTAGTGATACTATATTAAACGTAGAACATATAAAAGGTACTCAAGATAGTGATAGTATTAAAGGTGATGTTCAAAATAACTCATTAGTTGGACAAGCAGGTAATGATATTTTAAGTGGTGAAGCTGGAATTGATAGACTACAAGGTGAAATAGGAGATGATACCTTACTTGGTGGAAGTGGAGATGACATCTTAGAAGGTGGAGATGGAAATGATACTTTAACAGGTGGAGTTGGAAGTGATAAAATATATGGTGGAACATATGATGATAATAGTTCAACTCATACTGATACTGGAAATGGAGTAGATACTGTTGATTATACAAATGCTTTAGAGTCTTTAACTATTGATTTAGATGTAAATGCCACTGGTGGACTAGATGCAAATGGTACAGAAGAAGGTCGTTCTGATGGTGCAATAGGAGACCAAGGTCAAGGTATTGATGAATTATATGGAATAGAGAATGTAATAGGTTCAAACTTTGCATCAGATACAATTTTTGGTAGTGATGAAGCTAATATTATTGAGTCTAAGGCTTATGATGATTATGTGGAAACAAGAGCTGGGAATGATACTGTATATGCTGGAAGTGGTGATGATACAATTGTTGCAACTAATGCAAATGATGGGGTTGATTATATTGATGGTTCTAGTGGTGTAGATACTATTGATTATAGTAAATTAAATGAGAGTATAAATCTTGATTTAAGTGGTGCAGCAAGTGTTGCTTTTGATGGAGGAGTTGTTAAGGATTCTTGGGAAGTTACAGTTTCTAATGGAGACAATGATGTTGTAAAAGATGTTGAAAATGTTATTGGTTCTAGTGTTGATGATACAATTATAGGTAACTCAAAAGCAAATGAGATTCAAGGTGGTTTAGGTGCAGATTTCTTATCAGGTAATGGTGGAAATGATGAGATTTACGGATATAAAAAAGGCCAAAGTGAAACTACAATTGAATATGATACTGTAAGTTATGAGTATCTAACTTCAAAATCAGTTGATATTGATTTACAAGCAGGAACTGCTGTTGTAGATACTAATGATAAAGATAATTTATACTCAATAGAGAATGTAATTGGTGGTAACTCAAATGATAAAATAGCTGGTAGTGATGTAAAAAATATTTTACAAGGAAATAGTGGAGATGATAGCTTTATTAGTTCTTTATCAGATGATATTATTTATGGAGGAAAACTACAAACTGATGGTTCTCATGTTGATACAAGTAATTCAGATACGATTGATTATAGTAATGAAATAAATGATAATAATAAAATATTTGTTGATTTAGGAACAACTTTAGCTGATGGCTCTTCACAAATAAAAGTCTCTTCCTCTTCTGATATGGATTTTACTACACCTAATTATACTGATAAAGTATATGGTATAGAAAATATTAATGGTACTAATAATAATGATACAATTTTAGGTAATGATGAGACTAATACTTTAGAAGGAAATGGTGGTTCTGATACTTTAAAAGGTGCTGGTGGAGCTGATAAACTTATTGGTGGAAGTGGCGATGATATGTTTATTATTGATAATACTGCTGATGCTACTGGTGATGAGATTATTGGTGGAGATAATTACGATACTGTAAATTATCAAGGCGTTGATGAAGGAATTACTGTAAATCTTGATGGAGTAACAACTGCAACTGTTGATATTGCTGGAAATACTCATACTTTAACACAAATTGAGTATGTAATTGGTACTGAATACAATGATGATATTACTGGTGATTTTAATCTAAATAAAATTCAAGGTATGGGTGGTGATGATACTATAAGTGGACAAGCTGGAAGTGATAAACTTTATGGTGGAGCTGATATTGCAAATAGTACAAACTCAGGAAATGATACTTTAGATGGAAAAGCGGGTGATGATACTATATATGCTGGAGATGGTGATGACAAACTTCTTGGTGGAGATGGTAAAGATATTTTATATGCTGAAGAAGGAGCAGATGAAATAAATGCTGAAAATGGCGATGATACTGTTTATGCTGGAAGTGGTGATGATGAGATAAATGGTGGTTTAGGTGCAGATACTATTTATGCAGGATTGGGTAATGATACTATTACTTTTGAACAAGCTGATAATAAACAAGATATAGTTTATGGAGGCGATGAATCTAATGATAGTGGTATTGATACAGTTGATTACTCTCAAGCAATTACAGGAATGACTGTAAATTTAGCAGAAGATAATGAAGAAGGAACAGCAACTTCTCAAGACCAAGGTACAGATAAACTTTATGGAATAGAAAATATTATTGGTTCAAATCTAGGAAAAGATACTATTACTGGAAATAGTGAGAAAAATATTATTTCAGGTATGGGTGCAGATGATACTATTTATGCAAAAGAGGGTGAAGACACTATTTATGGTGGAGATAATAATGATTTACTATATGGTGGAGAAGGTAATGATAGTATTGATGGTCAAACAGGAAATGATACAGTTTATGGACAAGAAGGAGATGATACATTAACTGGTGGAAGTGGAGATGATATTTTTAAAGCTACATATACAACAGATATTTTTGATGGAAATGATAAAATAGATGGAGGAGAAGATAGTGATACTATTGATTATAGTGCAATAGTTGATGTTCAATACTATGCTAATATTGATTTAACTTCTCAAACAGCGAATATCCATGACTCTAATAATTCAAACACTATTGTAAAAAGTGATACTATTGTTTCAATAGAGAATGCAATTGGAACAAGTGGAGATGATACTTTTAGAGGAAATGATAGAGTAAACTCATTAAATGGTTCAACAGGAGTTGATACTGTACTTTATACATATGCCGCTTTAACAGCAGGAATTGTTGCAAACTTAGATGCACAAACAACAACTAAAGAAGTTAATGGAAATATTTTAACAGATACAATCACACAAATAGAAAATGTTGTGGGAACAGATTTTGATGATACTTTTATTACAAAATTAGATACTACAAATATTATTGATGCTTCAGAATCAAATACAAACTCTCAAGGTCTTGAATCAAGAGGAGATACTATTGATTATAGTTCAAATGGTGCAACAAAAATAGTAGTTGATTTAGACTCTATTGATACGCAAGATTACTCAACTGTAACTGTAAGTGGAATAAACTCTTCAAATGATAAGATAAAAGATATTGAAAATATTACAGGAACAGCAGGAAATGATACTATTTTAGGTAATGCTGATAATAATACTTTATTTGGAATGGCAGGAAATGACTCTTTAGATGGTAAAGCAGGAGTAGATTATATAGATGGTGGAGCAGGTGATGATACTATAACAGGTGGAAGCTCTGGCGATAGACTTTATGGAAGTTCTGGAAATGATATTTTTATTGATAATGATTTTACAGCAGATATTATTGATGGTGGAAATGAAGATGATAGTACAAGAGGTAGTGATACAGTAGATTATAGCTCATTAGATACTACATCAATGACTACAGGAGTTAATGTAACATTAAATGATTCAACAGTATCAACAGTTACAGTAAATAGTGATACTTCAAATCATACAATAGTAAATATAGAGAATATTTATGGAACAAATAAAGCAGATATAATCACAGGAGATAGTGGAGATAATACATTAAAAGGTAATGAAGGTACTGATTATATTAATGGAAGTTTAGGAAATGATGTAATTGATGGTGGAGATAATATATCAGGAACAGAGACTTTAATTGGTGGAAGTGGACTTGATACTATTTATGGAGATGATGGAGTTGATTATATTGAAGGTGGAGATGACAATGATATTATTTATGGAGATGATAAAAATAGTAGCGCAAGTTTAATAAATGATGATACTTTAAATGGTGGAGCAGGAGAAGATACACTATTTGGAGGCTATGGAGATGACACACTAATTGGTGGAGCAAATGATGATAAACTTAAAGGTGGTGAAGGAAGTGATACTGCTGATTATAGTAATGAAAGTTCATCAATAAATGCAAATATATCTAACTCAATAGCTGTTGGAGCAAGTATTGGTATTGATACTTTTGAGTCAATAGAAAATATTACAGGTACTAATCTTGCTGTTGATGCTGATACAATAGTTGGTAATTCATTAAATAATACTTTAAAAGGTTTAGCTGGGGATGATACTATTTCTGAACTTGCAGGAGAAGATGTTGTTGAAGGTGGAGCTGGTAATGATTATATAATTGCTGGGGCTGGAGATGATATTTTAAATGGTGATGATAATGATGATACAACACAAAATGGAACAAGTGATACTTTAGATTATAGTACTATTGCTATAAATGATGATACTTCTGATAATAGATATGTAGGAGATGAGGTAGCAAATGATTTATATAGTGGTATAGAAGTTGATTTAACAGTTTCATCTGCACAAAGAGTTCATAATGAGTATGGAGTAGATACTATTACAAATATTGAAAATATTATAGGTTCTAATAAAAATGATTATATTAAAGGTAATAGTGATAATAATACTTTAGAAGGAAGAAGTGGAGATGATTATTTAGTTGGTCTTCAAGGTGCTGATAAAATAATAGGTGGAGCTGGAACTGATACGGCAAATTTTGAAGCAGGTACTGAAAATGTAATTATTGATATGACAAAGACACAAGTTGAAGGAAGTGAAGGCACTTATAGAGTTGAAAATGATGGCTTTGGTAATAAAGAGTTTTTAGATGGTATTGAAAATATAATAAGTGGAGATAAAGATGATACTATTTATGCAGATGGTGCTTCAAATGATATTAAAACTGGAAGTGGAAATGATACTATTAGAGGTGGTGAAGGTGCAGATGTTATAGATGGTGGAGATGATATTGATACAGCAGATTTCTCAGATTTAGCCTTTGGTGTAACTGTTGATTTAGACTTAGATAATGATAGCTCAAATAGCGCAGAAGGAACAGCAACTTCAAATAGCAAAACAGATACTTTAAGAAATATTGAAAATATAATAGGTACAGAAGCAAATGATAATATCATAGCAGATGAAAAAGACAATACACTAATTGGCTTAGGTGGAAATGATAGTTTTAAAGGTTTAGAAGGAAGCGATTATATTGATGGTGGAGAAGGAAATGATGATACTATTGATTTTTCTGATGGAACACAAGGTATAAAAGTTGATTTAACTGCTTCACAAACTTTAGGAACACAATCTTCTTATAAAGTTCAAGATGATGGATATGGAAACCAAGAGTTTATCTCTGGGATTGAGAATATAGTTGGAACAAATTCAAAAGATATAATTATTGGAGATTTAAAAGATAATAAATTTGAAGGGGGAGATGAACAAGATACTCTTTATGGAAATGCTGGTTCTGATACTTTAATTGGTGGAGATGGAAGTGATACTTTTAGAGGTGGAACAGGTGATGATATTATTTATGGAAATTATGAAAATATTTCAAGTAAAGATTCAAGTAGAGATTTAGTTGATTATAGTAGCTCTTCAACTGGTGTAAAAGTAAATCTATCTGAAACAAACTCAAATATAGACTTTTTTGAGGAGTCAATACTTAATCTAGCAACACAAACTTCTACAGGAGAAGGAGTTGATAGATTATATGATATACAAGATTTAAATGGTTCAAATCAAGAAGATATTTTAGCAGGAAATAGTGAATCAAATATTATAAAAGCAGGTGGTTCAAACGATACTATTATTGGTGCAGGTGGTGCTGATACTTTAATGGGAGAAGATGGAAATGATACTATTTTAGGTGGTTTAGACTCTGATACTATATATGGTGGAGATGAAACGACAGACACAGGAAATGATACTGTTGATTACTCTTATATTAAAAATGATAATGCTATTAATGTAGATTTATCAAGAGCAAACGACCAAGTTCAGCTTGTTACAGATGCAACTATAAGTGATACTTTAAATGGTATAGAAAACGTAAAAGGAACAAAAAATAGTGATATTATCAAAGGTGATGATGATATAAATAGTATAAATATTTTAGATGGATATAAAGCAGATGACTCATTTATCTCTTCAAAAGGTAGTGATACTATTATTGGTGGAGAAGGTATTGATACAGTTGATTATAGTAATGTAGATTTAGCAAATGGTGGAAATGCTGTTATTGTTGATTTAGGTTTACAAGAAGCAACAGATGATGGTTATCAAAATGCTGGAGTTGCTGTAAAAGATAGATTAGAAAGTATTGAAAGAGTCATTGGAACAACAGGTGATGATAAACTTTATGGAGATAGCAATAGTAATACACTAATAGGAAATGCAGGAGATGATATTATCAACTCAAGAGAAGGTGATGATAGTATTAGTGGAGAAGCTGGAAATGATGAGTTAAAAGGTGGAACTGGAAAAGATATAATTTCAGGTGGAAGTGATGATGATACACTTTATGGTAATGAAGGTAATGATACTTTAAAAGGTGACTCAGGAGCTGATACACTTTATGGAGGTAGTGGAAATGATACCTTTGAAGGTGGAAGTGATGTAGATACTTTAAGTTATACTAATTCAGATTCAGGAATTACGGTAACTTTAAATGAGGGTAATGGAGATTACGGTCTTATTACAAGTACTACAGATGGTGAAGATACTTTAAATGATCATATAGAAATAATCAAAGGTTCAAACTATGCAGATGTAATTTCAGGGTTTAATGGAACTGCTCTTGCAGGAGAAAATTATAATGATACATTTTATGGTGAAAGTAACAATGATACTATAAATGGTGGAATTGGAGATGATAGTATTGATGGTGGAGCAGGAAATGACACTATTAATGGTCAAGCAGGAAATGATGTAATTGATGGAAGTAGTGGTACAGATACCCTTGATTTTAGTGATGCAAATAGTAGTGTAAAAGTATATCTTGGAAAAATAGATGATAATAAAAATGCAGTTGCACATGAAGTTATGGATGATGGATTTGGAACACAAGATGATGTAACTGATATTGAGAATATTATAGGTTCAAATAATAATGATACTATTATGGGAACATCTTCAACAAATGATATTAAGGCTGGAAGTGGTGATGATACTATAATTGCAACAGATGGTGGAGATAGTATAGATGGTGGAACAAACAGTACAACTGCTGGTGGAGGAGATTGGTTAAGTTTTAAAGCTATTGATTCTAGTGTAACAGTTAGTATGCAAGATGGAACTATTTCTGGTGGATTAGGTAATACAACAATTTTAAATATTGAGAATATTTTTGGTTCAAGATTTGAAGATAGTATCACAGGTGATGAGCATAATAACTCATTAGATGGATATGAAGGTAATGATATTATCATTGGTGCAGGTGGAAATGATGCTTTAAAAGGTGGAGCAGGAGATGATACTTTAAGAGGTGGAACTGGAATTGACTCATATGATGGTGGAGAAGATGAAGATATAATCGATTTTTATGATACTACTTCAAAAGTTATTGTTGATTTATCAAAATCAAAAGTAATTGATGATGGATATGGAAATGAAGAGAGTTCTATTGTAAATATTGAAAATATTGGTGGAACTTCAACTTATGGAGATACTTTAATAGGAGATAATAACAATAATAAGATTTTTGGATATGCAGGTGAAGATAAACTTTCAGGTTTAGGTGGAGTTGATACTATTTATGGTGGAGATAATAACGATATAATCTCAACTGGTGCAGGAGTTCAAGATATTGCTTTTGGTGATGCAGGAGTTGATACTTTAACAGGTGGACTTGATGGTGATATTTTAATAGGTGCAAATGCCATTGAAGATATAGAAGAAGATTGGATTGATTATAGTTCATCTAATAATGGAATTATTGTAAATTTAGATGAAACAATTGATGAAGCAAATGATAATGCTTTAGATGCAATTTTAGAAGAGACTTATTCAAAAGTTATAAATAGTAATGATTCAAATCAAGTAGATTATATAACACAAGTTGAGAATATTAATGGTTCAAATAATGCTGATACTTTAGGTGGGAATAGTAAAAATAACTCAATTTTTGCAAATGGTGGAGATGATACACTTTATTTATCAGCTGGAGAAGATGTTTTAAATGGTGGAACACATGTAAATGGTGATTGGCTAAGTTTAGAGTATTATACTAGCGGTAATATTGATTTACAAAAGAAGACAGCTTATACTTCTCATATTTATGATATAGAAAATGTAATTGATAATAGTGCAAATAATAACCAAGTAGTAAGAGGAAGTAATATAGATAATACTTTTATTATGTATGGTGGAGATGATACTCTTGATGGTAGAGATGGAAATGACTTATATGATGCAGGTATGGGTAATGATAGAATTTATGCAAATTATGGAAATGATACAATAATTGGTGCAGATGGAATAGATACACTTGATTATGATGGAGATAATGACTACTCAGGGGAAAATCAAGGCTCAGTAATAATTTTAAAAAATATTGATTTAAATGGTGATGGAGATACAAATGATAGTAATGAATCTATTTTAACATCATCTATAAATATTAATGGAATTGATTCTTTAAGTGATGGCACTTATGATTTTTATCAAGTTAAAGATGGTAGAGGGGCAACTGATTATTTATATAAAAATAGTGATGGAACAGTTGATATTGAAAATTTTGATTTAACTGATTATAAAGACATTATGAGTGCTGATGATAATAAAAATATTATTGATGCAGAAAGTGGTAATGATACAATCTATGCAAATGGTGGAGATGATACTATTTATGGAGATAATGGAAATGATTACTTAAATGGTGGCTCTGGAAATGATGATATTAATGCTGGAAATGGAAATGATACAATCTATGCAGAATCAGGAAATGATGATTTAGATGGTGGCTCTGGAAATGACTATTTAGATGGTGGTTCTAATGATGATATTTTAAGAGGTGATGATGGAAATGATACTTTAATTGGTGGAACAGGAAATGATAGTTTATATGGAGGCTTAGACAGTGATACTTTAATTAGTGATGAAGGTGTTGATTTAATAAATGGTGGTTCAAATGCAGATGGTTTAGATGTTGATACACTACAATTTAAAGAAGGAACACAAGGAGTTATTGTAAATATAAGTGATACTTCAATCTCTTATGATGGTGGGGTATTAAATTCAAATAGATTAATTGATTCTTTTTCTAATGAAGAGAGTGTAGTAAATATAGAGAATATTGAAGGTACTTCATATAATGATACTTTTGCTGGAAGTGATGATATAAATAAAATCACTGGTGGAAGTGGAGATGATTATTTTTATGTTTCATTAGGGAATGACCAAATTATAGGTGGTTTAGGAGATGAAGATACTCTTGATTTTTCAATTATTGATACAGTAGATGGTGTTGCTGTTGATTTGCAAACACAAGATAATGCAGTATTTACAAACGCAGGAACACAATATAATCAAGCCTTAGTAAGTATTGAAAATGTTATAGGTTCTTCTAAAGATGATAAGATAACAGGTACAGATTCAAGTTCAAATGGTAATACATTAAAAGGGAATGCTGGTAATGATGAAATATATGGACTTGATGGAGATGATACTTTAGATGGTGGAGATGGCAATGATACACTAATTGGTGGAAATGGAAATGATAGATTAATTGGTGCAGATGGAAATGATACTATTGATTATACAACTTCAAATGCTGGAGTAAAAGTAAACATAGATAATATAACTCAAGGTGGATTATCTGCAAATCAAGCAACAGGAGAGGGAACTGATAGTTTAAGTTCAATTGAGAATGTAATTGGAAGTAACTCTAATGATACTATTTATGGAAACGCAAATAGTAATATATTAAGTGGTAATGCAAGTGATGATAAACTTTATGGTATGTCTGGAGTTGATACTTTAAATGGAGATGGTGGAGCTGATATATTAGATGGTGGAGTTGATAATGATATTTTAAATGGTGGCGATGGAAATGATATTTTCATTGCAAAAGCTGGAGATGGAGATGATGAAATAAATGGTGGGAATAATACAGATATTGTTGATTATAGCTCTTTTTCTTCATCTTTAAATGTAACTTTAGATGCTTTGGGAAATGCAAATATAAATCTTGCAGGAAATGATACTTTAACAAGTATTGAAGGTTTTTATGGAACTTTAGTAAATGATAGTATTACAGGAAATGATGATAAAAATGTATTTGAAGGAAGAGATGGAGCTGATATTTTAACTGGAAATGGTGGAGATGATACTATTGATGGTGGCTCTGGAAATGATACTATTTATGCAGGAAGTGGAAATGATAAAATTATTGGTGGTACAGGAGAGGATTGGATTGATTACTCTATTAGTGATTTAGGTGCAAATACTTCATCAAATGTAAATTTAAGAACACAAACTGCAAGTGGAGATAATGGAAATGATGTTATTTCACAAGTTGAGCATGTAAAAGTAGGAAATGGTACAAATACTGTTGAAGGTAACTCTTTAAATAATTCACTTATAGCAGGAAGCTCTAATAACGATACCTTAAGTTATAGTGGTGCTGCTTCTTCTGTTAGAGTTGATATAGCAAATGGTACTTCAACTGGAGATGGAAATGATACTTTTGCAAACTTTGAGAACTATATTGGTTCAAATCAAGAAGATACATTTATAAATGATTCTATAGATAATCTTGAAATTGATGGTGGAAACTCAAATGATTTAGTTGATTATTCAACTGCAATAAATCAAAACCTAACTGTAACAATTGATGGAATAAATCCTACTACTGTTACAAATGGTACAAATAGTGATATATTAAAAAATATTGAGAGTATAAAAACTTCAAATGGTGATGACAATTTTATTTTAAGTTCAACACAAAATCTTGATATTTTAGATGCTCAAGAAGGAACTGATACTTTAAGCTTAAGTGGAGATTTAGACTTATCAAATGTTACGTTATTGAATTTTGAAAAAATTGTAGTACAAGATGGGGATACTTTAACTTTAAGTGCAAAAGATTTAGATAATAAAGATATGCAAATAGAACTTCAAGGTGATGCGAACTTAATAGTTGAAGCAACATCAAATCCAAGTGAGCATGATTTTGCAAATATTTCAATTACAAAAGGAACTGGAACTGTAACTCTTGATGTAAAACAAGATGTTGATTTAAGTTCAAGAAACTTAGGAAATAATAACCTATTTGATGTTTTTGCTGTAAGTGCAGCTGCTACATTAATATTAAGTGAGGCACAAGCAGTTTCAAAAGTTATAAATGGTTCAGGAAGTGCAGTTATTGAAGTTGATTCTAATAGTTCAACAGATTTTGGTTCAATATTAAACTTAGATAATAGTATTAATGAAACAATAGAATTTAGTTCAACTACTACTTTTACAGGGAACTTAGGTGATTCTAAAGTAAAAGTAGTAAATAATGCAGTATTAAATATAGATGCATCAAAAGTAACTAATAAAGAGTTTATTGGAGAAGGTTCTTTAAATATTACAAATCTTCATGCAACACCAGATGCAGATTTTTCATCTGTTTTAGGTAGTTTAAATGTAAATGCTTTCTCAAATGGGAATGTTGTTTATACTGGTAATTTAGAAAACATAGATATTTTAACAATAGCAAATGGTACAACATTTACAACAGATGCTTCAGTTATAAGTGCAAAAATTGTAAATGGTGCTGGAACTTTAAGTGTTACAAATCTTGATGAGATGTTAAATGCTAACTTTACAAATGTAAATCCAGATATATTAAATGTAGATTGGTCAGGAACAGGTATATATATTGGTAATTTAACTAATGTAGATAATTTGACAATTAGTTCAGGAACTATGAATGTAGATGCAAATATTTTAAATAGTGCTACTACAATTACAAATAATTCAATTTTAAATATAAATAATTTAGAGTTAGCTACTTCAATGGATTTAACAAAAATAAGTGCAAATAGTGCAAATGTAGATTGGTCAGGTACAGGAACATTTACAGGAAATTTAGGTAGTTCAAATTTAACAATTAGTAATGGAGTAATGACTATTTCTGATAGTGCAACTATAAATAGTGCAAACTCAATCATAGTAGATTCACAACTAATTGCAAATGCTAGTAAAATTGATACTTCTACAATAAGTGGAAATGGAGTATTAACAGTAAATAATTTACAAGATACTTTATCTATGGACTTTAGTGATTTAACAGTTGATACTATAAATGTAAACTGGTTAGGAACGGCAACTTATAGTGGAAATTTAACTAATGTTGATAGTATAAATATTAGTTCTGGAACAATGAGTTTAGATGATTCTATTTTAGGTAATACATCTGTAACAGGAAATGGAAATTTAATAGTAAATGCAGATGATTCTAGTTTAGATTTAAGTAATGTAAGTAGCACTTTAGGAACGGTTACTATAAATGATAGTGCATCAAATGTTACTATTCAAGGAAGTAGCAATAATGATATTTTAAATTTAAGTAGTGGTGATGATGTAGCAAATTTAGGTGCTGGAGATGATACTGTAAATGTAGATATAAATAATCTTACATTAAATGATACTATAAATGCACAAGGTGGAAATGATAGTTTAAATATAACTAGTTCAGGCACAATAGATTCTGATGTTTTAACAAATGTAAGTGGTTTTGAGAATTTAAATCTATCAAATGGCAATGATATTATTTTATTTGATGATACAACACAGTTTAATGATTTTAATACAAACTTTAATAGTATAGATGCAAATGGTGGAAGTGATACTATTGAGTTTGATAGCAGTTCAGTTAATGGAAATTTAGACTTTTCAAATTTAAGTGGTTTTGAAAATCTAAATCTTTCTAGTGCTTCAGATAGTATTGTCTTAGACTTAGATGAACCAAGTAATATTGATGGAAAAGCTGGAGATGATAATTTCTCATTAGATTTTAGTAATATTGGTAACTTTACTATTGAAGGTGGAGCTAATAGTGATACTATTTCATTAAGTGGAAATGCAGTAGAAGTAACTAATGATTTAGATAAATTATTTGGAAACTTAGAGAGTTTTAATGGCATTGAACATATTGACATTTCATCACTTAATGGTGGAGCAGGTTTTAGTAGTGATTTAGATAAAGAGTTTGAAATTACAAATAGTATGGTTGAAGATTGGCTAGGAAGTACAAGTGGTGATTTAAAACTTTCATTAACTAAAGAGCAAGCTGAGAATTTAAGCTTTACAACTTCAGATTTACAAGAGCATAATAGTTCTATTTCAGGAAGTGCTAATTCAATTGATGATGGAGGAGTTTATAATTTAGATGGTGACACTACTTTAACAATTGATTTAATAGATGTGCCTTAGTCTTTATTTAAAAGGTAAAATAAAAAATGGGAATAAAATATGTTAAAAAACTTACTTGATAATAATAAATTTAATAGATTAGTAAAAGCAAAAGATGGATATGTGCTTTATAATAAAAATGATGTTTATATTGGAAAATCAATTGAAGAGTATGGAGAGTTTTCTTATCATGAAGCAGCTTTATTTGAACAAATTTGTAAAGAAGGAGATGTTGTAATTGAAGTAGGAGCAAATATAGGAGCTCATACAATTACATTATCAAAATTAGTAAAACAAAGTGGTGTTGTTTTAGCTTTTGAACCTCAAAGAGTGGTTTTTCAAACATTATGTGCAAACCTAGCTTTAAATAGTATTACTAATGTACATACTTTTCAAACGGCACTTTCAAATGAACAAGGTTATGTTGCTATTCCTGATATTGATTATTCAAAACAAGGTAATTTTGGAGGAGTAAGTGTAGATGGATTTAAAAAAGGTTCACCTGTAAGAAAAGAAAAACTTGATGATTATAAAGATAAAATATCAAGATTAAAGTTTTTAAAAATTGATGTTGAGGGCATGGAGATTGAAGTTTTAAAGGGTGCAAAAAATATAATAGAAAAATTTAAGCCTATTATTTACGTAGAGAATGATAGACAAAAGCACTCAAAAGAGTTAATTGAGTTAATAAAATCATATGATTATAGACTTTATTGGCATTTACCAACTTTATATAATAAACAAAATTTTGCCAATAATGAAAAAAATATTTTTAATAATATAGTATCTGTAAATATGGTTTGTATTCATAAAAGTTTTAATATAAATGTTGAAAAAATGATTGAGGTTAAAGATTCTAATTTTCATCCATTAAAAAGGGGAAAAAGTGAGTAAAATAATTGAGAGTTTAAATAAACAGGCATTAGAAGCATATAATAAAAAAGATTTAAAAACAGCACAAGAAAAGTATGAAGAACTAATAAAAAAACAACCAAATGTTTCGGAAAACTATTGCAATTTAGGTGTTGTTTTAAAGGCTTTAAAAAAATATCAAGAAGCTTATGATGTTTATATAAAAGCTTTAAAACTTAATAATAAAAATCAATTGGTTTTAAATAATCTCGGAAATTTATTTAAAGAGATTAAAGATTATAAAAATGCAATAAGAGCTTTTAGTGATGCTATTAGATTAAATCCAAAAGATTTTAATGCTTATAATAATTTAGGTATAGTTTATGAAGCAATAAATGATTATGATAAAGCAATTGCAGCTTATAAACAAGCAGTTAGAATTAAACCAAATTATTCAAAAGCTGTTAATAATATAGGGGTTGTTTTATATAAGCAAAAAAAGTATAAAGAAGCAATTGAGATTTTTAAAATAGCTCTTAAAGTAGACCCTGAATATAATGAACTTTATAGTAATATTGGAGCTTGTTATAATAAGCTAAAGCAGTATGAATATGCAATAGAAAATTTAGATAAAGCAATAGAACTAAACCCTAATAATGCAGGAGCATATACAAATTTAGGAAATGTATATAATAAAATGCACGATTATAAAAAAGCTGCATCTTTGCATGAAAAATCTATAAAACTAGAACCAAATGGAGTAAATGCACATAGTAATCTAGGAACCTCTTATAAAAACTTAGGATATACAAATAAAGCAATACAAAGTTATAAAAAAGCAATACAACTAGACCCAAATTTTGAAAATGCACACTTTGATTTAGCTACAATCTATCTTGCAAAAAATGACTTTAAAAATGGTTGGAGTGAGTATGAATGGAGATTTAAAAAAGAGGAGATGTTGTCTCATATTGTAAATAATAAAGATATATTTTCAAAACCTATGTTAAAAAAAGAGAATAATATAGAAGGAAAAACTTTACTTTTACACTCAGAGCAAGGGTTTGGTGATTCTATACAGTTTATTAGATTTTTGCCTTTAATAAAAGAAAAATTCAAGTGTAAAATAGCTGTAAAATGTAGAGATGAGTTAAAAGAGCTTTTTAAAACAATAGAAGAGATTGATGTTTTAGTAAATAGAAAAGAGCCTACTCCTTCTTTTGATTATCATCTTCCAATTATGAGTATGCCTTTTGTTTTACAAATGAAATCATTAGATGATTTACCAAAGCAGATGCCTTATTTAAAAGCTTTAGATGATGAATCTTTAAAAATAAAAAAAGATGAAAAGAAGATTGATATAGGAGTTTGTTGGTCGGCTTCAATAACAGGAGAGAGTTATGATGGTAAAGTCTTTGATTTAAAATATTTAGAACCTTTGATAAATCATCCTAAAATCAATGTTTACTCTTTACAAGTTGGAGAAGAGAATAAACAAATAAAGCAGTATGGTTTTGAAGATAAAATCATAGACTTAACAGATAAATTAACAGATTTTTCTAAAACTGCAAGTTTAGTAAAACAACTTGATTTAGTAATCTCTTCAGATACTTCAGTTGCTCATCTTTGTGGAGCTATTAATGCACCTGTTTGGATTCCTTTACAAAAATTTCCTGATTGGAGATGGACAAATAAATCAGAATCTACAAGATGGTATCCAAGTGCAAAACTTTTTAGACAAAAAAGTGCTAGAGTTTGGGATAGCGTGTTTCAGTCTATTTACGCTAAACTTTCTAAACAATATAAGATAAAAATTAAATAAGGTTTTAATTGGAAAATACAAAAAAGAATTTAGAAACTAATAGTGAAATTAATGCTAAAGAGTATCCTTTACTATTCTCATTTAAATATATACTGGATTTTTATTTTGGAGATATATCTTTAGAAACTATATTAACTCTTAGTGCAAATAATCAAGATGGTTTTACTCAAGAAGTAGCAATGGATGTTGCTCATGAAATTGGATTATATGCAGTTAGTAAAGAAATTAGTGCTTTAGATATTGCGAAACATTTTCTTCCTTGTATTATTTTTGATAAAGATGATAAACCTTATGTTCTTACAAATAAAGCAAAAGAAGCTACTTTGTTAGATGTAAGTACAAATAAAACTATAACAATTGATTCTTCAAAACTAAAACAATATAAAAAAGCAATATTGATTTTTAGGGATAAAAACAAAACACAACTAATAGGAAATACAAAAACAGGTAATTGGTTTTGGCAACCTGTAAAGAGCTTTTGGCGTTCGTATATAGAGATTGGAGTATTAACACTTTTTATTAATATTTTTGCATTAGCTGTTCCTTTATTTACTATGAGTGTTTATGATAGAGTTGTACCAAATAATGCAATAGAGACTCTTTTTGTTCTTGCAAGTGGAG
Organism: Malaciobacter halophilus; assembly: GCF_002837275.1. GTDB lineage: Bacteria > Campylobacterota > Campylobacteria > Campylobacterales > Arcobacteraceae > Malaciobacter > Malaciobacter halophilus. The sequence goes on from NZ_NXIF01000012.1 coordinate 41,597, forward strand.
TTGTGATAATTTTAATTTTTGATATATATTTTAAAAGTGTTAGAAATCATATAATAGAAAATGTCGGTAAAAAACTAGGAGTATATTTAGAAGAAGAGCTAATGAAAAGAATGCTAACATTAAAATCACAATATGATAATATGTTAGTAGGTTCAAAAGCAAACTTATTTAAAGAGCTAAATCAAATAAGAGATTTTTTTGCAACAAAGTCAGTTTTGCAAGTAATTGACTTACCTTTTTTCTTTATAGCAATTACAGTTATTTTTCTTATATCTCCAGCTGTTGCAGCTGTTCCTTTGACTATTGCATTTGTTATACTTATTTTTAATGTAATTATGCAAATTCCAATCTCAAATTTAAGTAAAAAAAATGTTCAAAATACACAAGCTAAGCATAGTTATTTAGTTGAAACTATTCAAGGAAGTGAGATAATAAAACTTTCAAATGCAACTTCAACAAAGCTTTTTAATTGGAGAAATATTGTTGCAGTTACTGATTCTATTTCTCAAAAGATACAGTCTTTAAATGTATTCTCAATGAACTTATCACAAACAGTAATTCAGTTTGTAACAATGCTTGTAATTGTAGTAGGTGTTTTTGAAATTGCAAACAAAAATCTAACAATTGGAGGTCTTATTGCTGTTACAATTCTTTCAAGCCGTGCAATGGTTCCTGTAATTCAAACTTCAATGATGGTAATTAGATTTAAAGAGGTAAAAGAGTCTTTAAATAATATAAATGAGTTTTGGCATTTACCTGTTGAAAATGAAAAAAACCTTGAAGTAGGAGTTGGTAAATTAAAAGGTGATATTGAATTTAAAGATGTAAGTTTTTATTATAAAGATAGTAAATATGCTTCAATTGATGAGTTTAATTTAAATATAAAAGCAGGGGATAGAGTAGGAATTATTGGACAAACAGGAGCTGGTAAAAGTACATTTTTAAGAATGCTTACAGGCTTAGAATCTCCTACTAAAGGAAGTATTTATTTAGATGGACATGAAATTTCAACTATGCATCCTGTTGAATTAAGACAAAATATTGGAGTTATGCCTCAAGAGCCATTTTTATTTTCTGGAACTTTAAAAGAGAATATTGAATTGTCAAATCCAATAAGTAAAGAAAAAATGATGCAGTTAATTAAAATTACAGGATTAGAAGAGCTTGTAAAAAAAAGTGGTCAAGGAGATGGTTTACAAGTTGGAGAAAGGGGTTCAAATTTATCAGTTGGACAAAGACACTTAGTAGCATTAGCAAGAGCGATTTTAAATAATCCTCCTATTTTAGTTTTAGATGAGCCTACAACTGGACTTGATGTAGGTTTAGAAAAGAGTTTAGTAAATCATGTAAATAAAATATCTCAAGACAAAACTTTAATTGTAATTACTCATAGATTTGCTGCATTAGAAATGGTAGATAGAGTTGTGGTTTTAAATAATGGGAAAATAGTTGCTGATGGGCCAAAAGAGAAGATATTAAATGCATTATCGCAAAAGAAGATATAAGTTATGAATAAACTATTTGAAGAGCAAAAATGGAATTACTATGTGTCTGTAATTCCTATAATGATATTTTTTATAATTTTTTTAATTTGGGCTAGTTTTAGTGAAGTTGATGAAGTTGTTAGAGGTGAAGGAAAAGTTGTACCTTCTGGGCAAACTAAAGTTTTACAAAATTTTGAGGGAGGAATTATCTCTAAAATTTTATTAAATGAAGGAGATAAAGTAAAAAAGGGTGATGTTATATATAATCTATCAAATGCCTTTTTTAAAGCTGACTTGAAAACAAAAGAGATAGAACTTTTATCATTTGAAGCTAGTGCAATTAGACTTAAAGCTTCAATAGCAAATAAAAAAAATCTTTCTTTTCCAAAGCAGATGAAAGATAAAATCCCAGATATTATAGAGAACGAAAAAAGAATCTTTTTTGAAGATTTAGATAATAGAACAAGAAAAATAGAGATAGAAAAAGATAAAGTATCTCAAAAAGAGTTAAAATTAAAAGAGGCTCAAATAAAGTTTGAAAACTTAAGTTTAGAGTTAAATCTTGCTCAATCAAATATGAAGATTTTAGAAAATTTATATAAGAAAAAAGTTGTTTCAAGAAAAGAGTACTTATCTGAACTTTCTAAAAAGCAAAGTATTGTAACAAGATTAGAAGAGACAAGAAATAGATTACCAATTTTAGAAGAAGAGATTCAAGAAGCTAGAAAAAGAGTAGAAAGTGTAAAATCTGAATTAAGAAGTAAACTTTTAAAACAGTACTCTTCTTTAAAAGTTGAAATAAATAAATTAGTTGAAAAGAATAAAGCAAATCAAGATAGAGACCAAAGAAAGTCAGTAGTTTCACCTGTAAATGGTGTAATAAATAAACTCTATTTTCATACAATTGGTGGAATTGTAAAACCAGGAGATAAAATGGCTGAAATTACTCCAATTGATGACACTTTAACAATTGAGGCTAAAATAAAAACATCAGATAGAGCATTGATTTGGAGTGGGCAAGATGTGTCAATAGAAATTACTGCTTATGATTTTTCTAAATATGGATTATTAAAGGGAAAATTAGTTTCAATCTCACCTGATAGTTTTGAAGATAGAAGTGGAAATATTTTTTATATAGCAAAAATAAAAGCAAATGATTATGAGTTTGCTCCAGATTTGCCAATACTACCTGGTATGGTGGCTAATGTAAATATTTTAACTGGAAAAAAGACTATTATTGAGTATATTTTAAAGCCTTTAAAAAATATAAAAAAGAATGCTTTAGTAGAGCAATAAAAAAACAATAGATTTAAAACTTAAAATAAAATAATAATTATTTAATAATATAGTAAGATGAATTGTTATAATATATTATACTTATTATAAGGGTGGGGAATAAAAAAAATGTTTAGTTTTATAAAGATGCTTCAAAGTTTTTTAAGGAATTTGAAGAAAAAAAAGGGTTTATGGTTTACAACTCTTTCTGTTATATCAATAATTGGTATATCTTTTTCTATGTATATTCTAATGACTATGACTCAAAATGTGTCAAAAGAAGTATATGTAACTATGTCAGAAACATATGAAACAAGTTTAAAAAATAGAATAAATAAAAAAGAAGAGAATTTTAAAAAAATAGTTGCTTCAATATATGCTAACAATGATTTCCTTACTGCCATGGAGCAAAATAATACAAATGCAGTTAATAGTATAGTTAATAGTTATAATGACAATTTCTTAAAAGCAGGATTTAATGAAATCTCTATGAAGTTTTACTCTTCTTCAAATCAAATAAATCAATATAGAAATAGTATTAACTCAGTAATTACAAATAAAAGTAAAGTATTTGGAATAGAGGTTTTAAATGATGGTATTTTTGTTATTTTAGTAGAACCAATTTTAAAAGGTGATGATTTAATTGGTGTTGTTGAAATAAAAGAGTCTATTCATACTTTAAAAGCAGAGTTTGAAAAAGATAACTCTATTTTTGTTTTCTTACTTGATGAAAAGATGATGGGAAAACTATCTTTAAAAGCAAAAACTGGTAAATATAGAGATGTGGTAAATGAGTATAAAGTAGAAGAAAAAAAATATGATGGAAATTTTTATGGAAAACTTATAGAAAATGGAAAAGAGGGGTTTAAAAAGCTAGAAGACGTAGGTTATTTAGTTGATGATACTTATTATAAAACTTATAGAAAAATCTCAGATATAAATGGAGCTACAATTGGACTTGCAATCTTAGGAGAACAAGTAGAAGGTAGTGGTGCTTTTGTAAATATCGTAGATAAAATGACCAAGACTGTAACAACTGTTGCCCTTGGATTAGTAATCTCTATTTTACTATTTATGTTTTAAAGGCATTGTATGCGAAGAATTAAGATATTAAAAATATTTGTTATATTTATGCTCTTTTTAGTTTTCTTGGTATATTCGAATTTTTCGATTATATCGACATTTTTTATGGCTACTTTAAACTTTAATATAGCTATTTTAACAATGTTTTTAATTGGTTTATTAGTTGTTTATCAATCAGCTATTAGGCTTACAATGCTTGCAGGTACTTTTGGTATTTTAGCATATAAAAAAGGTAAAGATTTAGAGTTTTATTTGCAAGGTATAACAGAATTAATGCCTGCAACTATTGCTCATATGTTTAATAGAAGAGCTCAAAAAGGAGTTTTATATTTTACAGAAAGTGAAGCAAAAGATGTAACGACATGGCTTTCTGACCAATTTTTTAATCAAAAAAGTTATACAAGTTTTTTTGTTGGTACATCTTTAATGCTTGGACTTTTTGGTACTTTTACAGGTCTTTTGGTTGCAATTGATGAGATGGGTTCAATTATTTTATCTTTAGGTGGAGATGATATTGATATAGCTGAAATTATGACAGGCTTTTCGGGACCTCTTGGTGGTATGGCAATTGGTTTTGCTTCTTCTCTTTTTGGAGTTGCATCTGCGATTATTTTAAATGTTATGCAATATATTCTTACAAGAAATCAAGCTGCATTTTTAGAAGATGTTGAAGATTGGTTAAAAGGAAAAATAATTGAGTCTCAATCTTCTGATGTATTAGAAGAGATAACAACTGCTTTTTCAAAAGAAGGAAAAGTTTTATCTCAACAATCATCTGTGCAAGGACAAGCAACTAGTGGTTTACCTGCTGGGTTTATTGATATTTTTATTGATACTATGGGAGATTTTACACAAAAACTTGAAAAATCAAATAAATCTTCTCAAGAGTTATATGAAGTAATTACTTCAAATTTGAGTGAAAATACAAAAGCAAGCGAACATGAATCTTTACTTCTTGAAAGCGTTGATAATTCATTAAAAGAGTTAAATGTAAATCAGTTTTCAAATGCAGGGATGATGGAAGATTCACTTCAAGAGATTTCAAATGTTATATTAGCTGAACATAAAACTATTAAGAAAAGTCTAGCATTACAAGAAGAGAATAATAGACTACTTGTACAATTAGTTGATTCATTAAATAAAAAAATAGATAATTTAGAGAAAAAAGTTAAGTAGGTTTTTATGGCAAGATGTGAAGATAATTTTAATCCATGGCCTTCATTTGTTGATATCTTTTCATCTGTTATATTAGTAATGTTACTATTTTTATTAGTAACTTTGGTAAACTTAGGTTATTATGCTCAGTTTAAATTTAAAGTCTCATATACAGGCTCAATTGCAACAGATGATTTGATATTAAATAGTAATCCAAGTCAAGAGCAAGACCCTGTAAGAAATAAGATTTTAAGGTCTAAAAAAGAGGTTCAAGAAGTAGTTGATAATTTGCAAAAAAAGATAGTAGTTTTACAAGAACAACTTGAACAAACTAAATCAACAGTAAAAAATACAAAGAATTTAGAATCACCAGGAATTGATTATGCTGAACAAATAGATGACCAAAAAGAGTCTGCTCAAAAAACCTTTGAAACAGATAAATATATGATTGTTACTTTTAAAGGTAATGAGGTTTTTGTTGATGATGCGATTATTAAAAAGATAAAAACTTTTACAAAAGATATTAAGACAAAAGTAGGAGAACATAAGATTTATATTACAGCAGTTGACCCTAAAAATCAAGTAAGTGCAACAGTTGCAAAGCAAATATCTTTAGGAAGAACAATAAGTACAAGAAATCTTATTAGAAAGTTTGGATACAAAAAAAGAGATGTTAGAGTTGATTTACTATCAAAAGTAGAAATCAAAGAGAGTATTGACGATAAAAATGGTTATATCGTAATAAGAGTAGAAAAGTAGGTATATGAGAAAAATAGGTTTTGTTTTAAGTTTTATTTTAATTTCATCATTAATTGCAAATGAAGAAGAATTATTTAAAGAACAGAGTATAAATAATCTTCAAATAACTAAACAAAATGATTTAAAAGAAAAACCTATTAAAAGGGTTCAAAATAAGCTTGAGTATAAAGGAACAGTTGTAAAAAAGTTTCAAAGGCTTAGAGCTACAAACTTTAGTTCTTCAAATAGTACTTCTTTAAATGATCTAAAAAAAGTCTCTTTAACAGATGTAGTTTTAGAAACACTTTCATATAGTGATATGATAAGGTCAGCAAGAGAAAAAGTTGTTCAATCACAATTAAAACTTGATGATGCTTTAGCTGATTATTATCCTACTTTAAATTTTGAGTATTCATACAGCAAAACAAGACATTACCCAGGAGAGAATGATAGTAATAAATATAAATTTTATAATGATAGAAATTATAGATTTATTATGTCACAAAATCTTTTTGCAGGTGGAGCAACATATTATAATGTTAAAAATTTAAGAGAAGCTGTTTTAGTTGCTCGAAATAAATATAAAATCACTGTTGAAGAAGAGTTAAAAAAAGCTATAAAGGCTTATTTTGGAGTTGTTTTTAGTAAAAAAGCTGTTGAAGTAAATGAAAAAAACATGATTAAGCTTCAAAAAATACTTGATATTGTAACAATTAAATATGATAATGGAGCCAGTTCAATTGGTGATTTAACATCAATTAAAGCTAATGTATCTAATGCAGAAACTAAACTAATAAAAGATAAATCAAAGCTAGAAGAGTCTTTAAGGTATTATGAGTATGTAGTAGGGAAAAAGTTTTCAAAAACACTTCCTTATGAAAGGGATTTTGAAATTCAAATTGCTGAATTTGATAGACTATTTAATAGAGCAGTAAAACAAAATCCACATTTAAAAAACTATTATTTGAATATTGAAGCAGAAAAGTATAAAGTTCAAAATGCGCAATCTAAATTTAGTCCAAAAGTTGATTTAGAAGTTACATATAATGATATTAAAGACCAAGAAGATTATGAAGGCGATGAAAACGACTTTACTGGTAGAATTAAACTTACATATAATCTTTTTAATGGTGGGAAAGATAGAAATAAAATTTTAAGAAGTTATAGTATTTTAAGAGATTTAAAATATAGATTAAATGAAGAAGTTAAAAAACTTAAGTGGAACATGTCTAAACTACATACTTCAATTAATAGTGTAAAAGATGCTTTAAAAAGTACGAAAAGTGAAGTTGTTTCTTCAAAAGAGGCCGTTGAAGCATATTGGGAAGCTTTTAAACTAGGAGAGCAAGATTTAAATGTATTACTTCAAGGTCAAAGACAACTTAATAGTGCACAGCTTGAACTACTTAAATTCCAAAAAAGTAATATACAAGACTACTTTTTACTACTTGGATATACAGGGGATTTATTGGCATATTTTAATATTGACCCAGAGAATGATAAGTTTGTAAACTTTTCTACAAGTACATATAATAAAAAACTTTATAATGATTTAAAGGATAAAAAACTTCTATTTGATGAAAAAGAAGAGATAATAAAAGAAGAAAAACCTAAAGAAGATAAAGTTAAAAAAGATAAAGAAGTAGAAAATGAACCTTCATTAAATGATAATATTGATGAATTTATTAAAAAATTTCTACAAGCAAAAGAAGATTCTATAATGATTCTTATTAAAGATTTTGATAATGTTTATGATGCATTTGCATTTATAAAAGAACAAAAAATATCTAAAAAATCTTTTGCATTTGATATATTAAAAAAACATAAAATAAAAACAGTTATTGCGTATGAAATATTTGAAAATGAGTTAGATGCAAGACAAAAGTTACAAGAAATTTCTAAAAAAACAAATAAAAATTTAGAGCTAGTAGTACTAAAAGATATAAAACAGTTATATATCAACTATTTAGAAGGTTTAGAAGTAAAAGTTGAAAAACCAAAACCAAAAGTTAAAATTGTAGAAAAAATACAAGTTTTAAAAGAGCAACAATCTTTTGAAACAAATAAAAAGTTTAAACAAAAATTCTTAATGGCAAATAAAGAGAATTATTCTATAAATATAGCAACTTTTACAAATATGAAAGAAGCAATCACTTTTGTTAAAAAAGAGCAAATATACGAAAACTCTTTTGTTTTTAAATATATAGAAGGTAAAGAGCTTGTAAAAGTAATGTATGGAGTTTTTAATACTTATGAACAAGCACAAAATGCACTTGATTTGCTTGATGATATTAAACAAAAATATTATCCAATTATTGAAAAAATTGAAACAAAACAAGAATTATATAAACAAAATAAACAGTTAAA
>NZ_NXIF01000106.1:0-892 GCF_002837275.1 Malaciobacter halophilus
CAGGTAGCTCGTCGGGCTCATAACCCGAAGGTCACAAGTTCAAATCTTGTTTCCGCAACCAATTAAAATACTTCATTAATATTTCAAATCGAACATAACGAAATGAAATAAATCAAATCGTTTGTTTCTTAAAATTTAAATTATTTATAGTTTCTAATTTAGTCAATCTTATTTCTATTGTTATTACATATCTAAATAAAGGTACTAGGATAATTGTTATTATTCCTAATAAAATAGTTGTTAATAAATTTAATATTTCATAATTCATACTAAATGCTTTTAGGATATTTTTCTTTAATATCAGTAATTAAAGATTCCCATTTATTAGTATTATTTTTAAAATCTTTATATAACATGTCTAATTGTTCTTCAATTTTTGGATATTCACTTTTTCTTTTTTGTCTATAATCTAAAATACTTAAAATTTCAGTTGCTTTCATATCAATAAAAAAATCATTGTGTTCTTTTAATGTATTAAATGTATCTTCAACTTCAACAACAAAAAATTTTGTATTTTCTTCTTTAACTAAAGAAGTGAAAACAAGCTCATCTTTATCAATATCTAAATATAAATATTTCATTATAAATCCTCCTCTTGTAATTTATATTCAATAATATCTTTGCTAGTAATAAGCTTACCAACTCCATTATAAAAAAAATCAACAACTAAACTAAAATAATATTTTGAAATAGAAGAATTAATTTTTAATACTAAATACCCATCTTTTGACAAATAAACACTAACATAATTACTTGTTGTATAATTAGAATGAATTGATTTAGTATCTGAAAAAACATAACCACTAACAAGGGCATTAAATGAAACATTAGAACCAAATGAAAAACAAGTAATATTAAATAAAAACAGTTGTGATTTTTCTTTTGAAATATT
>NZ_NXIF01000106.1:902-1418 GCF_002837275.1 Malaciobacter halophilus
TGTGTTGTATAATTAGAATGAATTGATTTAGTATCTGAAAAAACATAACCACTAACAAGGGCATTAAATGAAACATTAGAACCAAATGAAAAACAAGTAATATTAAATAAAAACAGTTGTGATTTTTCTTTTGAAATATTTGTTTTTATGTGCAAAGGAAAAGTATTTTTAGAATTATTATTAAATTCAAAAATATTTAAAACTCTATTTCGACCTATAACAATATCTTTTTCAAAAAAATTATTAAAATTAGATTCTAATGCTATTTTAGATTGCTCAACTTCATCTATTTTAGAATTAACAGAAGTAGTTAAATCTTCTTTTGTTTGGTTGATTTCAGTAATCTTATTATTTACATTTTTTTCTAATGTTGTTTTAGATTGCTCAACTTCATCTATTTTAGAATTAACAGAAGTAGTTAAATCTTCTTTTGTTTGGTTGATTTCAGTAATCTTATTATTTACATTTTTTTCTAATGTTGTTTTTGATTGCTCAACTTCATCTATTTTAGAATTA
>NZ_NXIF01000107.1 GCF_002837275.1 Malaciobacter halophilus
CCTTTATGTAAATTTGATATTGCAATAAGTATTTTTCTTTTATTTTCAAGAACATCTTTTCTCATAACCTAACCTTTTGTTATATTCATTTAATGCTTCTTTACTTGGTATATCTTTTAAATATGCAAGTGAAAAAACTTCTAAAATATTTTTTTCTAAATCATTTTCAAATTTCTTAAAATCATCTTCAATGATTAATCCTTGTTTACTCATTTTTTCATAATAGACTTTTGCTTCATTAAAATAATCAATTGTTTTTATTCTTGCACCGTCAAAAATTGAAAAACCTTTATGTTTTTTTTGTTCTTCATTTGCTTCTTCAAAAATATCAGCTAATAAAAGAGGGTCAAATTTACCCCTCATATGTTTTGTAAGAGTTGATACCACAGATTTTAAAGAATTTTTAACATATAAAACAGATGGTTTAGATATTTCTTCTTGATAAGATAAATTTTTACCCTTTGTATGAAAAAAGGTTTCTATTTTATTCCAAACTGGACTTAATTCACTTCTTTGAAATCTTTTTCTAATTGCATATTTTGAAAGAATTTTTTTAGAGCCATTCTTTAAAGTTCTATATCCTTTCATAATTTCAATAACTGAATTATCATCTAAATTTTTATGTTCAAACTTTTGCATGAACAAATCCCATATATCAG
>NZ_NXIF01000108.1 GCF_002837275.1 Malaciobacter halophilus
TTTTTCTAATTGCATATTTTGAAAGAATTTTTTTAGAGCCATTCTTTAAAGTTCTATATCCTTTCATAATTTCAATAACTGAATTATCATCTAAATTTTTATGTTCAAACTTTTGCATGAACAAATCCCATATATCAGCGATTGAATTTAAGCATATTGTTGAATTTTCTAAATATCCTTTTTCATTAAATAAATGTTTTAATTTATCTCTTCTAATTTGAACTTCTATTCTCCAAACTTCTTTATTCTCATCATAATTATCATTTACTAGCCAACGACTTGGCTTAACAAAAGATTTATCAGGAAACTTTTTTATTTCATGAGTTTTGTTATAAATTCTGACCATAAAATTTCCAGCACCTAGAACAAAACCAGTAAATTTCATACCATCAAAATAAGCGTTACTATCAGCTTCCATATATACTTCTTTTTTTCTACTTCTTGTTTTCATTCTAAAAAAGTCCATAATTGTAAAATCATAGTTTTGTATATCAGTGCATAGATGAATTTCAGAAGCAATAGAATAAGTATGAGGAATAATCTCTTTTAAAAAACCTTGCATTTGAGTAACACATTTAACATAACCATAACGAGCTAAATAATCCGCTCTATATTCAACCTTAACGCATGGTTGTTTTGTAATTTTCTTAAATCTTTTGAAAGAGATTGAAACATCGCCATTTTTTATAGTAACTGCAAAACCTTTTTGTGATGTTGACATTATGTGAAATTTATGATTATTAATAGTTTCTGTTAAATATCTCTCATCACCATTATATGATTTAATATTTTGTGCTTCTTTTTTTAAAGCTATTAAATCCGTCACAAAATCATTAAAATCAATCATTTCAGATTGTGTTAGTTGCATGTTTGGGTAATAG
>NZ_NXIF01000013.1 GCF_002837275.1 Malaciobacter halophilus
CATTATCTTTTAGTTGGGCTTTTTCTTCTCTTATTTTTTTATTTATTCTCTTTTTATCTCTTTTCCAACTATTTGTTCTTTCATCATAATAGTACTTCTCATGTACTATTATCTCTCTTTGTTTGCTTTTATAAAACTCTTTTAATATTTTTTCATTTAAAGAAATATTAGATAAGAAAAGAAGGTCTTTATCTCTTTCATATAAAAAATCAGCAACTTTATTTGCTATTTCAAAAGTTAATCTTTCAATGGATAACTGAGATTTTTTATCAAGATTTTTTACACTATCACCAATAGATTCATTTGCAGTATTTAAAATAATCTCTTTACTTTGATTAAATAAATATTTAGTACTATTTCTTAAATACTCATCAAGCTTAACAACACCTTCATATGCAATATATGCAATTAATAAAAGGGGTATAACTTTTATTAAGATAAAAATTAGAATTAGTTTTGCTTTGATAGTAATATTTTTCATAGTAAAATTCCAATTGTAAATTGGTTAATTATACTAAAAAGTAAGTAAATGGGTTATCAAATTTATATGAAAAATTTAGCTTATTTGTTATTTTGTTACCAATAATTATACGATTATTATAATTTTCAGTATTCTCAAAGTTTAAGATTTTAATATTTTTATTTTTTGCTTGAAATGAGTATAATTGTTTTTTAGTTGGGTGTTGCTTAGAACAAAGATTAAAAGTATCAAATGTAGAAGTTTTTATTACTTGTTCAATTGCGCAAACTACATCATCTTTGTGTACAAAATTTACTTTTTTATTTGAATCTTTTACTACTTTATTATGAAAATATTTAGCAGCAAATCTATCATATCCCATCAAACCTGCACATCTTAATATAGTAAGTTTTGAAAAATTTTCTTTGCAAAACTCTTCTATTTCATAAACATTTTTTTTACCACAATTTGTTTTATTTATATGATAATCTTCATCAAAATCTTTATTTTCATTTGGATATATAGAAGTTGAACTTATAAGAATTATATGAGTTTTTTTTAAATCTTGATAAATTTTATCTAAAAATTCTAAAAAATTATCTACTCTTGAAGGAATACAAATAAGTAAAATATCACAATTTAAAAAATCTCTTAAATCATTATTTTCTTTTTTTGTATCTATTAAAAAAGAGGTAAAGCCCTCTTTTTTTAATTTTTGTATCTTTTTATTTGTAGTTGTTGAAGCTTGAACATTAAAACCTTTTTTATAAAGAGTTTTTCCAACTTCTAAACCTAACCAACCACAACCTAAAATAGATACTGTTTTCAAAATTAACTCTGTCTTGGTTGAGGCAAGATTAGATTTAAAAAGATTCCAACAATAGCACCAAGACCAATTCCAGAAAAAGCTACTCCTCCAAAATTAAATGTCATACCACCAATAGAAAAAACTAAAATCATAGCAACAATTGCCATATTTCTTGGACAAGATAAATCTGTATTTGCTTTAATTAATGTAGAAATACCAATAGAAGCTATAATACCAAATAATAAAAGCATTATTCCTCCCATAACTGGAACAGGAATAGTAGCTAATAACCCTCCTAATTTACCAACAAATGCTAAAATAATAGCAGCAATTGCAGTCCATGTCATAATAGCTGGATTATAAGCTTTTGTAACTGTAACAGCTCCAGTTACTTCTGAATATGTTGTATTTGGAGGTCCACCAAACAATGATGCAACTGATGTTGCCAAACCATCACCTAAAAGTGTATTTTTAAGTCCTGGCTTTTTTAAATAATCCTCTTTTGTTACTTTTGAAATTGCTAACATATCTCCAATATGTTCAATTGCAGGGGCGATTGCAATAGGTAAAATAAATAAAATTGCTTGCCAATTAAATTCAGGAGCTGTAAATTTTGGAATAGTAAACCAAGCTGCTTCTTGAACTGATTTAAAATCAACTACTCCATAATATAAAGAAACAATATATCCAATAACTATACCTGCTAAAATTGGTATTAATTTAAACATTCCTTTTCCAAGTAAAGATACAAATACTGTTACTAATAAAGCAATCATAGATATAACTAAAGCTTGCTCTTCTGGGATTAGTTGTATAGCACCATCACCAGTTTTCCCCATAGCCATATTAACAGCAGCAGGAGATAAAATTAGACCAATAGACATAACAACAGGCCCAACAACTATTGGAGGTAAAAGTTTATGTAAAAAATTATCACCTTTTAATCTAACTAAAAAACTCAAAATAATATATAAAAGTCCAGCTGCAAAAAGTCCAGACATTGTTGCAGCAATTCCCCAAGTTTTAACTCCATGAGAGATAGGAGCAATAAAAGCAAATGAAGATGCAAGAAAGATTGGAGGAACATTACCTCTTGTAATAAATTGGAAAACTAAAGTTCCAACACCAGCAGTAAAAAATGCAACATTAGGATCAAGTCCTGTTAAAATAGGAACTAAAACTAATGCACCAAATGCAACAAATAAAAATTGCAAACCTAAAAGTGAATCCTTGACTCTAAAATTATAATCAGTAGGTTTATTCATGTAGCCTCTTAATGTGTAAAATTTGAAAATAGTAGCAAAATTTCAATTAATAATTAGTAAATTGTATAAGTTTTTTTTAGATACAATTAAGCTTTTAAATAAAATATTAGGACACAAATTATGTATAAAGAGAGTACTAATGTAGTTGTAAAGCATCTTATAAATAGACTAAGAGATGTAAGAACAGCTTCTAATGAATTTAGACTTACTATTGAAGAGATTTCAAGAATGATAGTTGCAGAAGCTTTAGCAGATTTTCCAACTATTACTACAAATATAAATACTTGGCAAGGCCCACTTGATGTGGAAATGTTAGAGGTTCAAAAAATTGTTTTAGTTCCAATTTTAAGAGCGGGTGAGCCTATGCTTACAGGAATTTTACAAACTTTACCATATGCAAGAAGTGGTTTTTTAGCTATGAAAAGAGATGAGCAGACTTCTTTGAGTAAACTTTTTTATGAAAATATTCCAGATAATTTAGAAGATAAAACTGTTTTATTACTTGACCCAATGGTTGCAACAGGTGGTTCATTAATTGATGGAATTGATTACTTAAAAGGTATAGGTGCAAAAAGAATTATTAGTTTAAATATTTTAGGTTCACCATTTGGTGTACAAAAAGTTCAAGAAGCACATCCAGATGTGGATATTTATATTGCACAAATTGATGAAAGATTAGATGAAAATAACTATATTAGACCTGGTCTTGGAGATGCAGGAGATAGAGCATTTAATACAAAGTAAGGGTTTTACTCCTTACTTCTTATATAAGATAACTCTTCTTTTAAAGACTTAACTTCTTCTAATAAAATATCTAGTTTTTTACTATCTTCATGTATCTCTTCTTTCATATCAGCTTCATGAAGTTTTTGCATCTCTCCAATAATAACTGCAACAAATAGATTGAAAAATACAAATGCAGCAATAATAACAAAAGAGACAAAATATATCCAAGCCCAAGGATATACCTCCATTGCTTCATACATAACATCTGTCCAATCTTCAAAAGTTAAAACTCTAAAAAGAGTTAGCATAGAAACTAAAAAATCACTCCATAAACCAGAAGGAAGTTTTGCAAAGAAAAAGTTTCCTATAATTGCATAAATATAAAAAATTATAAACATTAAAATTACAATATCAATAATTGAAGGTATTGCTTTAATTAGCATATCAATTATTGCTTTTAATTCTGGTCTAGCAGTAAAAAGTCTTAAAACTCTAAAAATTCTAAGAAGTCTTGCAACTGCTGCAAAACCTGAAGACTCTAAAGGTAATAAAGTAATAACTACAATTGTAAAATCAAAAAGATTCCATTTATTTTTAAAGAAGTTAATAAACTTCTTTTCTGCAACCATTTTAATAGCTATTTCAAAAATAAAATAGATAGTTACAAAAGTATCAGCAAATTGCAAAAACAAAGAATACTTTGCTTCAACATCACCAATAGTTTTAAAGCCTAAAACAGAAGCATAGGCAATAATAATAAAAGTTGTTAGATTTGAAAACCATCTAGCATCTCTTACATTTTCAATCTTTTCAATCAATTAAACTCTCCTAATCTTTATATATAGCATAAGCAATCATTAGCCATGCAATTATCATAAGTGTTCCACCAATAGGTGTAATTGCACCTAATACAGGGATATTAAGTATCACTAATAAATATAGTGAAAAACTAAAAATTATAGTTCCTATTAGTATTAGCCAAGATGCTAATACAAGTTTTTTATTGTCTGGTTTTAGATATATCATAAAAGATGTAGCAAATAACCCAAGAGTGTTATAAAAGTGATATTCTACACCTGTGTGGTAGGTAGTAAGCATAGTAGGTTCTACTATGGCTTTTAATCCATGTGCTCCAAAAGCACCTATTGCAATAGCCAATGCCATCATAAAAGAAGCAATAGCTAAAAAAAGTTTTGCATTACCATTTAATTTCATTGTAACTTCCTTGTTTTTTTGGGAAGTTTAGCAAAAAAATGTTAATAATTGTTTAATAAAAAGCCTTAATAGCTTTTTTATTTTTCTTCTTTTTTCTTTTCCTCTTTCTTCTTAGAAAAACCTGCGCCTTTTTTCTCTTTTTTCTTTAAATCTAAATCATTAATTAAAGTTCTATAATCAATTCCTTCTTGATTCATCTTTGCAAAACAAGCTGCAATACTTGCAATTGCGTTTGGCACCTCTTTTTTCTTTTTGTAAGCTTGAATATTTTTTTCGCTTACTTTAATAAGTGCAGTGAACTTTGGAATTGTCAATTCTGCATCAAGTAATAATTTTTTGAATTCTATAAATGTCATTCCTAATTCCTGTTTTAATTTGGAAGTATTATACTAAGAAACAATTAAAAACAAAGTAAAAAAATTAAATTTAATATATATAAAAGTTATAAAATATAGATTTAAGATAGTTTTTTTATATTTTAGAGTAGAGAAACTACTCTAAAATATGCTAAATAACATCAACTTCCCAGAAAAAGTCAATCCACTCTTTAGCTTCTCTTACTGTATAATCAGGTTGTAATACAGCAGATTTTTTATAAAAAATTGTTGCTAATTTAAACTCAACACTAGGAAACTTCTCTTTTAAAACTTTTAAAATTTCTTGCATTGTCTCTCCAGAGTCAACAATATCATCAACAACTAAAACTCTTTTTGCATGAGATACATCAGGAATATTAAAAATATTAAATGTATCTAGTTTTAATTCACCTTCATAATGAATTGAGTTTAATGTATATAAATTTCTCATATCCATTGCTTGTGCCATTAAATGAGATAAAGTTAATCCACCTCTTGCAACTGCTAATAAAATATCTGGTTGATACTCTCTACAACTATTAACTAGCTTTTGAGTATCATTTTTAAATTCTTCGTAACTGTAATAAAATTTTTCCAAAATTTAACCTTGTAATATAAATACTAATAGACTTATTAATGTAATTGTTAAGATTCCTATATTTAAATCACTAAACTCTCTTTTTGTAAGTTTAATAATTGTATATGCTAAAAATCCTGCTGCGATACCATTTGTAATAGAAAAAGTTAAAGGCATTAAAATTACAATAAAAAATGCCCCTGCACTTGTTGCTAAATCAACTTGTTCAAAATTAATCTTACCAAGCTCTGTAAACATTAATACACCAACTACTACTAATACTGGATAAATAGCATTTGATGGAATAGATTTAAAAAGTGGTAACATAAATAGTGTAGTAACAAAAAACATCGCAGTAAATATTGCTGTAAGACCAGTTCTACCACCCTCTTCAACACCACTTGCACTCTCAATGAAAGCAGTTGTAGTAGAAACACCTATCATACTTCCAGCAGTTGTAGAAATAGCATCTGCTTCTAAAGTTTTCTGTAAAGATTTATCCTCTTTATCTCCATTTTGGAACATATTCGCTCTAGCACCAATTCCTGTTAATGTACCTAAAGTATCAAACATATCTGTAATTAAAAATGTAACAATTACAGGTAATAACGATAGCGATAAAGCGCTAACAATATCAAGTTGCATAAATATTGGAGAAATAGAAGCAGGAGCAGATAAAAAACTAGTTGGCATAGGATTAATATTGAAAAACCAAGCAACAGCTGAAGTAATTGCAATAGAGAATACAAAAGCACCTTTTAATCTATATGCATAGAAAATAAATGCTAATACTAAACCAACAACGCCAATTAAAACATTTGGGTCAGAGAAATCACCAAGTTTTACATAAGTAGCTTTATCAGGAACAATCATAGCCATTTGTTTAAGACCAATAAATGCAATAAAAGTACCAATACCAGCAGATATTGCACGTCTTAAATTCATAGGAATTGAAGTCATAATCCAAACTCTAAAGTTTGTAAAAGATAATAATACAAAAAGTACACCTGATAAAAATACAATACCTAATGCAGTTTGCCAAGGTATCTTCATACCTAAAACAAGGCCATAAGAAAAATATGCATTTAATCCCATACCAACACTCATTGCAATTGGAGTATTAGCCCAAAGACCAGAAAAAATAGTAGCTAAAATAGTTATAAGAGCAGTAGCAGTAACAACTGCGTCCATAGGCAATCCTGCATCAGCAAGAATAAAACCATTTACAGGAACAATATACATCATAGTCAAAAAAGTAGTAAATCCAGCAGTAAACTCTGTTTTGACATTTGTGTTATGCTCTTTAAGTTTGAAGAGGTTCATAACCAAATCCTTAAAATTTAAAATGAAGGCGCAATTATACTAAATTTTTCGTAAATAATATATAAACTAAAGTATAAATTAAGCTAATAATAACAAAAAAAATAGTAAAAATCCCTAACATACAACTTTTCAAAGGTTAAAAAAATTATGAATATAACAAATACATGTATTGAATGTATTACAGGCCAAATACAAAAAGCAACTAAACTATTGAAACTTAATAATAATCTAAGTGATGAAATTATGCAAGAGGTTAATAAAAAAGCTACAAATTTTGACTTTTCAAGAACACCTCCTTATGTAGCAAAAGAGGTTTATGAACTTCTTGCTAATAAAACTGGATTAAAAGATCCGTTAGAACAATTAAAGCAAGAATCAATAAAAAATGCAACTTCATACCTTCCAATAATAAAAAAGCAATTACAACAAAGCGATGACAAGTTATATACAGCAATTAAAAGTTCTGTTGCAGGAAATGTTATTGATTTTGCAGTAACAAAAGAGTTTAGTTTAGAAGATGAAATAAAAACAGTTTTTCATACACCTTTTTCAATTAACCACTACAAAATATTTAAAGAAGAATTAAAAAAGCACAACGAACTTCTTATTTTGTCTGATAATGCTGGTGAAAATGTATTTGATAAAGAGTTAATAAAAATATTAAACTTACTATATCCAAAATTACAAATTACATATGCAACAAGAGGTAAACCTATTATAAATGATATTACTACAAAAGAAGCTATTCAAGTAGGTATTCATAAACATTGTAAAGTAATAAGCACAGGTGTTGACACTCCAGGAATGGAGAAATCACAAGCATCAAAAGAGTTTTTACAAATATTTGAAAATGCACCATTGATTTTAGCAAAAGGAATGGGTAATTTTGAGTGTTTAGAAAGTTATAATGATAATAGAATATTCTTTTTATTTAAAGTTAAATGTGAAGTTGTAGCAAACAAAGTTTCAAGAAATTTATCAGAATTAATACTAAAAAGAGGCTAAGACTTACTTTGTAAGCTTAGCTAATATTTTTATACCCTCTTTAGTCTGTTTAAAGTTGCAGTTTGTAAAATTGAATCTTGCTTCATTACTAATTTGTTCATCAAAATAAAAAACTTGTGCTGGAACAAAAGCAACTTTTTTTTCCAAGGCTTTAGTTGCTAATTGCATACTATCTTTAATATTATTGAACTTTCCATAAATAAACATTCCACCTTTTGGCCTTTCAAACTCAAAATTAGGAAGATATTTTTCCATACACTCAGCCATATAATTCATTCTTTTCTTATAATTTTTTGCATTTTTCTTAATATGCTTAAAAAGATCATTATCATCTAAATAACTATCTATAAGCATTTGATTAAATGTTGATGTATGTAAATCTAAAGACTCTTTTACTACAAGTATTTTTTCAATTAATTCTTTATTTGCTCTAATCCAACCAACTCTAAGACCTGGTGCAACTATTTTTGAAAAAGTGCCTAAATGATATGATTTATCTTTATAAAATGAACAGATTGGCTTTTTAATTTTTCCTTTAAAGTTAAGCAGACTATACGCTGCATCTTCAATCAAATAGGCATCTTTTTCTTTTAGTATATTTGCTACTTTTTCTCTTTGTTTTTTTGTATAAGTATATGTTGATGGGTTTTGATAATCACTAATACAATAAAGTATTTCATCTTTTTTTAATATATTATTTAATTGTTCAAAAGTTTTAAACTCTTTTATATCTTTTTTTAAGATTCTAAAAGATGACAATGCTCCAATATAAGAAGGGC
This sequence comes from Malaciobacter halophilus, assembly GCF_002837275.1. Taxonomy (GTDB): domain Bacteria; phylum Campylobacterota; class Campylobacteria; order Campylobacterales; family Arcobacteraceae; genus Malaciobacter; species Malaciobacter halophilus. The sequence continues at coordinate 8,515 of NZ_NXIF01000013.1, forward strand.
TTTCAACTATTAGATTATTTGCATTTAAACTTTTTAGTATTATATCAAAAGCTTGTTGGCTTCCTGTTGTTATCAAAATCTCATCTTTTGTTGTTTCAAGATTATAAACTCTTGTATAAAAGTTGGCTATTTTCTCTCTTAAAGAGTCTATACCTTGAGATTTACTATACTGCAAAGAGCTTCTGTCTTTAAGGACTTTTTTCGATGCTTTACTAATCTGTTTTAGTGGAAATAAATCTTCATTTGGTAATCCCCCCGCAAATGAGATTGTATCCTTGTCTATTGCATCTAAAATTTTCCTAATATAAGACCTTTTCATTTTCTTCCCTCGATTTTTATTACGATGAAATTATATAGAAATTCAAACTTTTTTTCTTTATCTCAAATTGCAAATTTCTTGTCTTGTATTGCTTTTTTTGATATACTTTAATTATGAAAAAAGCAACAAAACAACAAAGAGCTAATATTGTAAATAAAACTCTTTTTTATATTTATAAAAATATAGATACTAATATAACTTTAGATGAACTTGCAGAGTTTAATAATATATCAAAATACCATTTTCATAGAATTTTTAAAGAAGAGACAAATCAAAATCTTTTTGATTTTATCACTTCAACACGCTTACAAAAAGCTGCAAATTTACTTATTACAAACTCTCATTCAACTATTAGTGAAGTTGCAAATACTTGTGGATACTCTTCTCACTCGTCATTTATTAAAGCCTTTAAGCAAAAATTTTGCTACACTCCAACTGCTTGGAGAAAATCAGGACATATTGAATACTCAAAATTTCTTATTAAAGAGGATAAAACTTTTGAAAATATTAATATGAAAATAGAAGTTATTCCCAAAAGATATTGTGCTTATATAAGACATAAAGGTTATAATAGAAAAATTATCAATATTTGGCAAAAATTAAAAGCTCTTGCATATGAGTATAATTTAAAAGAGTACAAACAACTTGCATTACTTCATGATAACCCTACTATAACTCCATTAAGTGAGTGTAATTATGTTGCAGCTATTGAGGTTCCTAAAGAGTTTCGTTCAGAAATATCTACAATGGAAATTCCAAAAACTTTATGTGCTTCATTTCATTTAGAAGGTGTTTATGGAGATGTATTAGCATTTTTACGATATGTTTATCATTTTTGGCTTCCAAAATCTGGGTATGAAGCTACAACACTACCTTCATTTGTACATTATCATAAAAATCATTTTCTAAATGAGGATGAAAAGTTTGATTTAACTTTTTATTTGCCAATTAAAGTTGCTTATTAAAACTCATCTTGATACTCTTCTTGAATTTTCAAAAACTCATCAAGATTGTTTAAAAATATATCTACTAAATTAGGGTCAAACTGTTTTGCTCTCTCTTCTTTAAACAGTTTTACTATTTTTTCTAAAGGCCATGCTTGTTTATAGCATCTTTTACTAGCTAAAGCATCAAAAACATCACAAACTGCAGTAATTCTTCCATAAATATGAATTTGCTCTTTTTCAAGACCTCTTGGATAACCTTTCCCATCCCATCTTTCATGATGCTCATGTGCAATTGTAGCAGCTGCTTTTAGTATCTCTCTTTTTGAATTTCTTAGCATTTCATAACCAATTGTAGCATGCTCTTTCATCTTTAAATACTCTTCATCACTTAATTTTGCAGGTTTTTTTAAAATACTATCTTCAATAGCTATTTTCCCAATATCATGCACAGGAGAAGCAAGTTTTAGTAACTCACACTCTTTTCTTGATAAACCGCATTTCTTTGCCATTAAAAAAGAGTATTCTGCTACTCTTTTTACATGATTTCCTGTCTCATTTGACCTTCCTTCACAAATAGTTCCCATAGTATAAAGAACCTCTTTTTGTGTATCAATAATCTCTTTATTTAAATATATAATTTCGCTAACATTGTGTTTTATACTTATATACTCAATTATTTCATCATTAATATTTACTATTGGAATAATAGTAGTATCCATATAATAAGCTTTATTATGTTTTGTTCTATTTTTAAGTATTCCTCTCCAAATATTTTTTGATTTTAGTTGTTCCCACATTTTTTTATAAGTTAAAGAAGGAACTTCTTTATCTCTTACACAGCTAAAACTATTTCCTAATAACTGTTTTTTACTAAATCCAGATACTTCACAAAACTTATCATTAACATAAGTTATCACACCTTTTGTATCAGTTCTTGTAAAAGAAGTACTAACATCAATAGCTTTTTCAAACTCTTTTATTAAATGTACTTTTTCGCTTAAACCCTTTGAAGTAGTATCAAGCTTATCTTTTAATAACTCTTTATAACTCTCTATTTCCGTAATATCATGTCTAATTCCAAGATACTCAACAACTTCATTATCTTGATTTAAAACAGGAATAATAGTAGCATCAACTATATATACACTTCCATCTTTTGCTCTATTTTTTACTATTCCTTTCCATGTTTTCTTTTTTTCTTTAATAGTTTCCCACATTTGTCTAAAAGTCTCTTTTGGCATATCTTCATGTCTTAAAATATTATGCTGTTTTCCAAGTAGTTCATTTAAGTTGTATTTTGAGATTCTGCAAAACTCTTCATTTGCATAAGTAATTCTTCCTTTTTTATCAGCTTTTGAAAGAATTGTTGAGTTATCAACTGCAAGTTTATAGTGCTGTAAAATTGAATTAACATACTTTATTTCATATCTATTTGAAACTCTTTTTATACATGAGTCAAAAACCTCTTTTAACTCTTTTTTCTTGATTGGATATTGAATATAGTACCTAATACGAAGTTTTATAGCTTTAATTAAATCTTTTTTCTTATTAAATTTTGAAATAAGTATAAAAATTTGGTCTTCATTTATCTCTCTGATTTTTTTAACCATTTTTTTTCCATCTTCATCTGACATCAAAAAATTTGTTAAAACAATATCAAAGTTACTTTGCAAATATAAAGTATATGCCTCTTCTTTTGATTTACAAATAGTAATATCATCAAGATTGTACTCTTGTTTTAATAATTTTAAAGCTTTGGAAATACACTCATCATCAGTACAAACAAAAAGTATTGATAATTTACTATTTTTATTATTTTCCATAAGAGGACTTCTTTTCTAATTTAAATTATAAGTTATTTTTTGTATTCTTAAAAATAATAATTATATTAACTTTAACTTAATCTTTTTTTAAAATTCTGTATCATAAATATAGCTTGCAATATCTTCTAAAGTTTTTTTATCATAATGTAAATGGGGCATTAATTCATACTTTTTAACTTGTTCTAACATGATAGAACCTTCAATATTTGGTTTATAAACCCACTCACTCATATATTTAATAAACTCTTTTTTATTTAAGAATGCTTCTTTATATCTTTTTTTTATTAGATTAATAGAAGGTGCAGATATAGATTTGCCAACTCTATGACAAGTTTCACAATTCCCACTAAAAAGTAATGAAGCATTATCTTGTGCAAAAACAGGTACAAAAATAAGTAGTGTTAATATTAATTTTTTCATATAAAAATTATAGCAAAAAATTAACTCTACAAATTTGATTTAACTCAAGTAAAACTAATCTATTTTTAAGAATCATTATCATATGATTACATATTCATATGTACATATAATAAAGGATGAGAATGTCTCAAGAATGTTGTGACCACTCAAAAGAGGTTGAAAAAGTAAAAAAAGTTTTGATATGTGATGAAACTTTATATGATGTTGCAGAGCTATTTAAAGCTTTTGCTGATACTACTAGAATAAAAATAATTGCTGTTTTAAAAGAAGAAGAGCTGTGTGTTGGAGCAATAAGTGAACTTATAAATGTAAGCCAATCTGCTGTTTCGCACCAATTAAGAGTATTAAAAAACTCAAAAATAGTAAAACCAAGAAGAGTTGGTAAGCAAATGTTCTATTCCCTAGATGACGAACATATTAAAAAAATATACGATATGGGATTAGAACATATTATAAAAGGATAATTTTATGCAAAAAGTAAAATTGCAAAATCTTGATTGTGCAAATTGCGCAGGAAAAATTGAAAAACGTCTAAATGAATTAGATGAACTAAATAATGTTAAACTTAATTTTTCAACTTCTACATTAAGTTTTGAACAAACTGTTGAAGAAAATATACTAGATAAAATAGAAAAAGAGATTCAAAAGATTGAAAGAGAAGTAGTTATTGTAAAAGATAATATCAAACAACAAAGAGGGTTTTGGCAACTTCTTGATAAAAAACTCTTAGTTATTACAATAATATCTTTAGTATTAACTTATATTTCATATAACTACATAAAAAATGAAACACTACAACTTGTTGTATATCTTTTAGCATACTTTTTAGTTGGGTGGGATGTTTTATATAAAGCTATTAGAAACTTAACAAATGGGAAAGTTTTTGATGAACACTTTTTAATGGGTATAGCAACAATAGGTGCTTTTGCATTGGGCGAATATGTTGAAGGTATTGCTGTTATGATATTTTATCAAGTAGGTGAAATGTTCCAAGCAGTTGCAGTTAATAATTCAAGAGATAGTATTAATTCATTACTTGATATAAAACCTGAATTTGCAAATGTAAAAGTAGAAGATTCTATTATTCAAAAAGCTCCTGAAGATGTTAAGATTGGCGATACTATTTTAGTAAAAGCAGGAGAAAAAGTACCAGTAGATGGAGTACTGCTTTCTACTAATAGCTCTTTTGATACAAGTGCTATAACAGGAGAGTTCAAACCTAAAAGTATTAAAAAAGAACAAGAAGTTTTAAGTGGATTTATAAATACTTCAAAAGCTTGTTATATAAAAGTTACTTCATTATATAAAGATTCAACTGTTGCTAAAATTATTGAGTTAATAGAAAATGCTTCTTCAAGAAAAGCAAAAGCAGAAAAATTTATAACAAAATTTGCAACAGTATATACTCCAATTGTTGTAGTATTAGCAGCACTTTTAGCAGTAATTCCTCCACTATTAATTGAAAATGCACAATTTGCAGATTGGGTAGAAAGAGCATTGATTTTCTTAGTTATTTCTTGTCCTTGTGCTTTAGTAGTATCTATACCATTATCTTTTTTTAGTGCCATTGGTGCAGTATCAAAAAGAGGTGTACTTGTAAAAGGTGCTAATTATATAGAAAAATTAACAGAGATTCAAAATATAATTTTTGATAAAACAGGTACGTTAACACATGGAGTGTTTGAAGTTACAAAGATAAATAGTAAAGATATTTCAAAAGAGGAACTTTTAAAATTTGCTGCATATGCAGAGAGTTTTTCTACTCATCCAATAGCAAAATCAATTGTAAAGGCTTTTGATAAAACAATTGATTCAAAACTTATTAGTGAACACGAAGAATTAAGTGGTTTAGGAGTAAAAGCAACAATAGAAAATAAAGAGATTTTAGTAGGAAATAAAAAACTTCTAAATAATTTTAATATTACTTATGATGAAATAAATGAGGATTTAAATGTAGTATTTATTGCAATAGATTCTAAGTTTGCTGGATATATTGTAGTAAGTGATATTATTAAAGTTGAAGCAAAAGAAGTAATTAGTGAGCTTAAAACTTTAAATATTCATAAGACATATATGTTAACAGGTGACAAAAAAGAGGTTGCTTTAAATGTTGCAAATCAATTAGGTATTGATGAAGTAAAGTATGAACTTTTACCTCAAGAAAAATTAACAAATTTTGAAGCAATAAAAAAACAGACAAATAAAGTTACAGCATTTGTTGGAGATGGTATTAATGACGCACCAACACTAGCAAATTCAGATGTAGGATTTGCAATGGGTGGAGTTGGAAGTGATTTAGCAGTTAAATCTGCTGATGTTGTTATTTTAAATGATAATATCAAATCAATTAGTGATGCTATTAAAATTGCTAAAAAAACAAAGGTTATTGTATATCAAAATATTATTTTTATTATGGCCATAAAAATTGCTTTTCTTGCTTTAGGTGCTGGGGCTATGATTAGTATGAAAGAGGCAATCTTTGCTGATGTTGGAGTAGCATTACTTGCAATTTTTAACTCTATGAGAATCTTAAAAACAATAAAAGATAAACCTAAACAATCAATTTGTGAAGATAATAGTTGTAACCTACAAGAAAATCAAGAAATAAAAAATTTTACAACAAAACAACAAAACAACTGCTGCAATGACACTAATTGTTGCTCTACAAAAAACTAAAGAGTTTTACTCTTTAGTTTTTTCTTTAATTTCTCTCAAAAGATAAATAACTTTAAAGTGTATTATATTTTATTAAGCTTTCCTATGTAATAATCCGCGCCCAATAAAATTATTGATAATTAATATCAATATTATTATATACACAAAGGAAATTTATGAAAAAATTAGTTACTTCATCTTTTGTAGTAATGCTAAGTTTAAGTACAGCACAAAGTTTACTTAGTGCAAATTCTGTTGAAAATTCAAAAAATAATAAAGAAGAAAAGCAGAAATTTAATGCAGTCTTACCAACTGTTTATATTGAAGCTATGAAAGAAGATGACATAACAAAAGGTTATGTAAACTATGAAAATGCTTCAGTTACAAGAAATAAGATGAGTATTAAACAAACTCCTATGACTATTGATACTTTAAACATTCAAAAAAATAAAAACTATGGAACAAATGATTTAAGTTCCATATTAGAAGGAAATGCAGGTATTGATACTACATATGATATGAGAAGTGATAACATTTTTATTAGAGGGTTTAGAGCTGATACAAATGATATTTACAGAGATGGGATTAGAGAAAGTGGTCAAGTAAGAAGAAGTACTGCTAATATTGAAAGAGTTGAAATACTAAAAGGACCTGCTTCATTACTTTATGGAAGAAGTAATGGAGGAGGAGTTATTAATATGGTAAGTAAGTATGCAAACTTTGATAGCTCAAATAGTCTTGGTATATTACTAGGTTCATGGGAAAACAAAGGGATAAATTTAGATGTTAATCAAGTAGTAAATGAAAATATTGCTTTTAGATTTGTAAGTGATATAACAAAAGGTGAAACATTTAGAGATAGTATTCAAAAAGATATTGAGAATAAAACTAAAATGTTTTCTCCTAGTATTACAATTACAAATAATGACAACTTAAATTGGACAGCTCAATATACTTATGATTATGCAAAAAGAACACCTGATAGAGGTCCAGACAAAACTCAATATGATTTAATGGGTATCTCTTATGATAAAGCATTTGCTCATGATGGAGATTATGTAGAAGATAGATTACAAATATTAAGATCTAGTTTAGATTATCAAATCAATGATAAATGGAGTCTAAATTGGGCAGCTGCATATAGAGAAGCTGAACAAAATTTTGACCATTACTATTTAGGAAGTTATGACACTACTACTAAACTTTTAAATCAAAGTTATGCATGGCAAGAAACAGAAAATAAGACAATTTCAAATACATTAACACTTAATGGTGAAGTAAAAACAGGTAATATTTTGCATAATTTAACTTTAGGAGTTGATTACAGTAAAGAGAAAAGAACTCCAGAGTTATACTATACAAGAAATCAATTATTTGACCCTTTTGATTCTTCTTCATGGACAAGAACTGAAAAGAAAGATGCACTAATAAAAAATGAGCATGAAGGGGTTTCAAAAGGTATTTTTTTAGAAGATATTATCTCTTTAACTCCTTCTTTAAAACTAGTTTTAGGTGGAAGGTTTGATAAATACTCATTTAGTTCTTCAGATATTTCAAATAATCACAGCTCTTATGATGGTGACTCTTTTAGCCCAAGAGTAGGAGTTGTTTATGATATAAATGAAGATCATACTATTTATACTTCATATAATAAAAGTTTTTCACCTTATGGAGGAAATAGTTATTTAGGTGTAAGTGCTAGTGCTGATTCTAACACTTTTAATGATGAACCTGAATACAATGAACAGTATGAAATAGGAATAAAAAGTAATTGGCTTGATAATAGATTAAGCAGTACTTTCTCTTTATACCAAATTGAACATTACAATATTAGATATAGACCTGATTGGGAAACAGATTTAACAAAATGGTACCAAAGAGGGAAAGAGAGATCAAGAGGAGCAGAATTAAGTATTATAGGACAAGTATATGAAAATATTTACTTAAGAACATCATTAGGTGTAATGCAAGCAAAAGTTATAAAAGACAAATCAAACCCAGATAATGAAGGCAATTACTTAAGTAATACTGCAAATATCAATGGAAATATTTTCGTAAGATATGCACCTTCATCAAAGAGTTTCTACACAGAACTTGGAGTTACACATGTAGGGAAAAGATACTTTTATGATAGAAGTGGAAATGAAAGTACTTTAGATAGTTTTAATAGAGTAGATACTTTATTAGGATGGAAATATAAAGATGTAAATATTACACTTGGTATTTTAAATCTATTTGATAAAGATTATTGGAGATCAAGTACGATGCCAGGAGCATCAAGATCAGCAACATTAAGACTTAATTATAAGTTTTAATAACTTTTAACTTAGTATATTTTCTAATATACTAAGTTATACTAAAGTAGATTTTTCAACTTTTATAGTAAATAATGCACCACTATTTATATTTCTTACATTTATAAATCCATTCATATTTCTTTCAATAATATTTTTTGACATATAAAGACCTATTCCTGTACCTTGGGTTTTATGTCTTGTTGTAAAATATGGATCAAAAATTTTATCTTTTATACTATCTTTAATTCCTCCTGCATTATCTTCTATTTTTACAATTGCATAATTATCTCCACTTTTTATTTCTACATTAATAGCTGGATTTTTAACTCCTCTTTCAAGTAAAATATCTTTTGCATTACTTAAAACATTTAAAATAACTTGAGAATATTCATTTTTATATCCATATACTTTACTATCCTCTTTTACATCAAAACTAAGCTCAATTCCATGATATTTTAAAGAGGATTCAATAATAAAATAGGCTTCTTTACAAGCTTTTTCTACACTAAACTCCTCTTTTTCACCTTGAGGTTTAAAGAAGTTTTGAAAATCACTAATTGTTTGAGACATATATGAAGTTAATTTATTTGCTTCTTTTATCTTACTATTTAAATACTCTTTTGTAAATTTATTAAAATCATATGTAACTTTCATATTCATATGTATTGCAGAGATTTGTGCTAAGGGTTGTCTCCATTGATGGGCTATATTTCCTATCATTTCACCCATTGCAGCTAATTTACTTTGCTGAATTAATATCTGTTCTTGTTCAACTCGCTTATCAATTTCATCTTGAATTTTTATTTCAAGATTATCAATCATATCATTAATCATCTTTTTTAGCTCATTTAAAGCATTACTATTTGTTTCTTGACTAAGTCGAGTTCCTAAATTCCCTAATTTAATATTTTCTAAAACTTTTGTTGCATTTTTAATTAGTGCTTCATTTTGTTCAATATTATTTTGAATATTTGATACATTTTGATTAATAATTGTTGCCATTTGATAAAATTCATCTTTCGTATCAATTTCAATTTTCTTAACACCTCTTTTTTTATGATTTAAATAGTTAAAAAACTCTTTTAATCCATTTTGTACTTTATATATTGATTGTATAATATTATTTGAAACAAGCCAACCAACAACTGTTGCAAAAAGTAAAATAACAATAATTGATGTTAAAATTTCTACTTTAATCTCTTTTGATTTTAGTACTGCTTGGCTATAAGCAACTGTTGCATTATTTAAGTATCTACTTTGTGTATTTAAAAGTTCATTTGTAAGTAAATGAAACTGTTTTCTACTAGAAGTAGTAACATTTACATAAGCACCTTCTTCAAACTCTTCATGCAAATAGCCTTTAATTGTTTCTATTAAATACTTATAATTTATCCACATCTGTTTTATTTTTATTTGAGAATCACTTAATCTTTTAAACTGTATATCTAAGCTCTTTACTAATTCATTAAGATTTTTTTCAATTCCTGCTCTTATTTCTTTATTTGGTGCCATAACTAAAGATTGAGTCACTTCTCTTAATCTATATAAAGGAGTAATTATTCTATTTTGTAAACTAAGTACAGTTTGAGATTTACTATGTACTACTTTTAATGTTTGTTTATTTTGTTCACTAATGTTTATGGATTTATATCCTAAAACAGCTATTGAGGTGCATAAAATAAAAAACAGTATCCCAAGTTTAAATTTAATATTCAAGCTATTTATTAATCTCATCATTTACTCTTTTTGGTTTAATGGCTTTTTTTAGATGACTTTTATACTCTTTATCACCTCTTATAGACCAATGCTCATTTGTAATTTCTATCTCCCACAAAGGAATAATCCCACCCTCATAAGGTTTAAAAATCACCTCTTTATTTACTGCAAAAACTTTATTTAATGACGGTACTCTTAAAGTATATGCCATATCTCTTGCTCTAAAAAGTATCTTTCTTACTATTTGCTCATATTCTAAAGTATCTTTTTTTGTAATAAAAAACTCTTTTATATACTCTTGCATTTTTTCATCTTTATTTATTGTTGACCAAGCACCGTTTGTCTCATAAATAAAAAATACTGTCCAAGGATTTTGATAATACCAATCATCATCACCCCAAATTAACAAATCCCACTGCTTTGTATTTTTATTTTTATTTGTATTTAATAGTTGTTTATATATATCTTTTTCACTTGTAGTAATATCATAAATTAGTTTTACTCCATACCTTTTTAATTGAAACTCTATTCCTTTAAATAAAAACATAAATCTATCTTGTGTAAATACTTTTAACTCTAACCCTTCTAAAAGTCTATGTAGTTTTTCTTCTTTTAATTTAGTATCATTAAGTTTGTACTTTTTTGAGATTTTATTTACAATATCATAATTGATTGAAGCTGTAAAATCAGATACTTTCCCCTCTTTTTTATAAACAAAATTTAATAGATTTTCTTGATTAAGTGCTTGATTTAAAGCTTGTCTTACTTTTTGATTTTTTAGTTTTTTATTTCCATTTATTAAATTAAAAAAAATCACAAAGTTATCAGTAGATTTTGAAACAATTAATTTAGAGTATTTTGAAAGTAATACTTCAAGTTTTTTATTAAAAGGAATAGGCATTAAATCAAGCTTACCCTCTTGTTTTGTAATCATTTTAATTGCATCATCAACATCTAGTTGAGTATAAACAGTAACTCTTTTTACTTTAGGAAAATCTTTATTCCAGTAGTATGGATTTGCTACTAACTCTAATTTTTCAGTTTGTTCATCTCCTATTGCAAACCCTTCTTTTAAAATATATGGTCCCATACCAAAAGCACCAGCTATTTTATTTGCAGTTCCTGTCTCTTTTCCTACTGGATTATATTTTTGTATATACTCTTTTGTATAAAAATAAACTCTTGCTAAATCAGTTAAAAACATCTCATACTTTTGTTTTAAAACAATTTTAAATCTCTTTTCATCAAGTTTTATAATATCAAAATCAATTTTATCAATATTTGTATATAAAAATGGATTTTTCTTAAAAAATTCCAAATTATATAAAATATCATTCATCGTAAAATTTTCTCCATTTTGAAATTTTAGATTATCTCTTAAAGTGAAAATATATGTATAATCATCCACTCTTTTATGTGATTTTGCAAGGTCATAAACCCAACCTCTTTTATTATCATATGAGCGTATAAGACCTGAATTTGTTGATTTTGCAATATAAGAATAAGGAATTGAAGGAAGAAAAATATTTATATGAGACTTAGGATGAAGTTTCATTGCAACTCTATTTTTTGAGTCATCTTCACGAAACTCAAAAGCAGGTACAATATTTGAAGACGCGATTAAACTGTTTAAAAATATTAATATAATTACTATTAATCTAAACAAAACGATACCCTACCCCAGATAGGTTAAAAATAATATCTGTTGGAAGTTTTTTTCTTAGATTTCTAACTAAGGACCTTAATGCACTATCAGTCATTACATCATCGCCCCAAACTTTTTCTTGTAACTCTTCATATGTTACAACACGATTTTGATAAGAGATAAGAACTTCAAAAAAATTCATCTCTTTTTTGTTTAAAATTATAAGTTCATCTTTATATTTTAACTCTTTTCTATCATAATCATAACTATAATTTTCATCAACTTTTAAAAATATCTTTTTATTTACACTAAGAAGTTCAACACACTTTTCTAAAACTTCAAATAAAGCCTCAAGTTCTATTGGCTTTACAATATATTTTTCCATATGAAGTTCAACAGCTTCAAGCAAATACTTTTTATCAGTATGGGCTGTAATCATAACAATAGGAATAGTTCTATTAACTTCTCTTACTTTTTTAACAAAATCTATTCCATTTAAAATAGGCATATGAATATCACTTAGTATAATATCAGGCTTTTTAGTTTCAAAAATTTCAAAAGCTTCTTGACCATTACAAGCCTGATATACTTCTTTTACATAATAACTTAAACTATCTGCAATATTCTCTCTAATTCCTACTTCATCTTCTGCATAAAGAATAGTTAATCCTTGTAATTTTTCTAAAAAATCTTTTTGCATGAAGACCCCTTTTTATATAATTATAACAAAACTTTAGTGTTTTGTTTTAACAAATCCATCTGAAGCATTAGCTTTTAAATATCTAAGAAGATACGATGCTTCTTCCTCATCAAGCTTTGCAAAACCTCTCATTGTTCCAAATATTGCTTCCCATTCCATCATTGTATGATGATTTACTTCTGGACCTGCATGACATTGTGTACACATTTCAAAATAGAACTCTTCATGCTCACCCCATACATCTAGTAAATCAGAAGCAGTTAACTCTTTAGCTAATGTTCCAATTAACTCAACTTCATTTCCATCTTTTTGATTTACATTAAAACCTTTTTCCACTTTTGCAACTAAAAGGTCTTTTGATTTTGTTGAATAAACCTCATCTTTAAACATAAAACCTTTAATTGAAACTTTTACATTTTTCCCTATCTCTTCTTTGATTGTTACTGGAACTCCTACAAAAACTTTCGCAGTTTTTCCATTATCATCTTTTAAAACTGCATCTTGATAGATAAAGTTCTGTGCTGCATTTACTTGGAAGAAGGCTCCAAGTAAAGCTAATAGTATTATTGTATTTTTTATAATTGTTTTCATATTATGCTCCTATAATTTTTGGTGGATTGTAAGCTACATTTGGACTTACAGTTCCTGCTTTTTTAATACTTACAAGTACAGTATTTGCTGTAGTTGCTTGCGCCATTTGTGATGTTGGTCTTGATGATGTTAAAACATTTACTTGTCCAGAGTTACATCTTACTTTTCTTTGGTCACTACCACCAAATATAGAATCACCAGCCTTTGCATCTTCAGGAGAGTACCAAGCACCCTCTTCAATTGCTACAACACCATCTCTAATTGTATTTGTCACAACAACACCAGCAAGTAAACTTCCTCTATCATTGTAAACTTCTACAATCTCACCATCTTTTACTCCAAATTTTTTCGCATCATTTGGAGAGATTCTAATAGGCTCTCTACCTTGTACTTTATGTACATTTTGCACCCAAGTATTATCTAATTGTGAGTGAATTCTATATGTTGGGTGAGGCGACACTAGGTGTAGTGGATATTTTTTCACTAACTCTTCATTACCTAACCACTCTGCTGGTTCAAACCACATAACATGACCTTTAAAGTCTTCATATCCATAAGATGCAAACTTATCAGAAAAAATTTGAATTTTTCCAGTTTCTGTTTTAAGTGCATTGTTTACAGGGTCTTTTCTAAAGGCTTCATGTCTAACAAATTTTGTTGCACTTTTTGGAATATCGTATTTAATAACACCCATTTTCCAGAACTCTTCAAATGAAATTCCCATTTCTCTTTTAGCTGAAGATCTTTTATAAAGTCTTTCTAACCACTGTTTTACTGTTCTTCCTCTTGAATATCTTCTTGCTTTACCAAACTTATCTGCAAGCATTGTAAAAATTTCATAATCATCTTTTGACTCATATCGTGGCTCAACAATTTTTTTCATTGCATAGATTCTATCTGCTGAGTAAGACATAGCTCCTGCTACATCATCTCTTTCCATAGTTGTTGTTGCAGGTAAAACAATATCTGCCATTTTTGCAGTTGGTGTCCACCATGGCTCAACAACTACTACAGTATCAAGTTTTCTCATTGCTTCAATAAGTTCATTTACATCTGGTTGGTGACCAATTGGTGAACCACCTGCACTTAACATAAACTCTACTTTTGGATATTTAATAACTTTACCTTTGTAAGTTACAGTCTCACCTGGTTTATTGATTAAGTCACTCATTCTTGATGCAGGAATAGCAATTTTTACTTTATCTCCTCCACCTTGACTCATACCACCAATAGTATTTTTACCAGAGTTTGCATCTCCTCCACCTTCATAGTGCATAGAGAATCCAAAACCACCACCTGGTAATCCAACTTGTCCTAGCATCGAAGCTAAAGTAATAATTGACCAGTCAACTTGCTCACCATGATGAGCTCTTTGCATAGCCCAGTTACCAGCAATAAATGTTCTTTTTGAAATCATAATATCAGCTAATTGTCTAATCGTTTTAGCTGGAATTTCTGTTAATTTTTCTGCCCACTCAGGAGTTTTTTCTACACCATCTTCTTTTCCTAAAAGGTATGGTAAGAATTTATCAAAACCATAAGTATATTTTTCAATAAAATCTTTATCATATTTACCACTTTTGTATAAGTAGTTCATCATTCCTAGCATTAAAGCAACATCAGAACCTGGTCTAATTTTAATCCAATCAGCTTTGAACTCTTGTGCTGACATTGTATAAATTGGGTCGATTGAGATTACTTTAATACCTGCTTTTTTATACTCTTCATAAGCATCAAAACATCTGTGATTGTGAACAGAATACCCTGCTCTATTTGTTTTATATAAATCTGCACCCCATAAAACCATCACTTCAGTATTTTCAATAATTTGCTCATGGGCAGTTTGAATAGAATAAACTTCCATATCTCCAACAATTGATGGATTTACTTGTCCTGCTGCACCATTTGAATACTCACCTGATGTTCTAACAGCTCCACCAATTTGGTTAAAAAATCTTCCAGCTAATGCATTTGGTTTAAATGCTCCTGGATGAGCCCAACCACCATATGATGCATTATAAAGTGCTTCGTTTCCACCTTTTTCTTGTGCTTTTTTAATTGCTTTTGCAACTAAATCAATAGCTGTATCCCAAGAAACTCTAACAAACTCTTCTTTTCCTCTTAAATCACCTCTTCCTTTTCCTTCAAGGTAACTTTTTCTAACTACTGGATATTTAACTCTTGAGTCTGAACTGTTTCTATCTGCAAGTGCTTTTACCATAACTGTTGGATTAGCATCTGAATCTAACTGTGAAGTAATATCAACAATTTTGTTATCTCTTACATGAGCATAAAAAGCACCAAAGTGAGATGCACTTGGAATCTTTGTAGTTCTATTTGCAAACTCTTTTGCAAATGCTCCTGTTACAGTACCACTTCCTACAACAGCTGCAGATGCAGCAGCACCAACTTTAAGAAAATCTCTTCTTGAATTGTTCATGGTTTATCCTTTTTTCTTTTATATTGAAATCTTATCAACAAAAAATCGAAAAAAAATCGAATAATTATATTTTTTTCAATTTATGAAAAAAAGAACTCACTTAAAGAGTTTTACATATAAAAAGTACATTATTATATATATACAAAGAATTAAAAATTTAAATAAGAATTTATAGAGGTGTTAAAAAGCGATAACTATTATCTTTTTACTTAAAGAGGCTAGACCTCTTTAAGTTTACTTTATTGCTAAGTTAAGAATTTTTTCTACTTTATCAAGTGTGATATTTTGATTTTCACCAATTGCAGTCATTCCATGTTTTTCTAAAGCACTTGTAACATTTGTTACAACTTTATCATCAATTCCATAATCACTTAAATTTGTTGAAACTCCAAGTGAATGATATAACTCTTCAATTTTTTCAATACTCTTTTGTGCATCATTTATATTAAATACATTTTGTCCCATTTGAAGTAGTTTCTCTTTTTTATCTTCAAACATTACTCTTAAAAGTTGTGGTTGAACTACAGCTAAACTTCTTCCATGGTCAAGTCCATAAAAAGCAGTTAACTCATGTCCTATCATATGTGTCGCCCAATCTTGTGGTACACCTGAACCAATAAATCCATTTAAAGCTTGATTTGCTAAAAGCATTAGATTTTCTTGCCAATTATAAGTATCTCTTTTATCCCAATTATTTGCAAGAGATACTAAACCTTTTAAGATAGTTTCGCTATATCCATCATGTAATAATGACTCATTTGGATAAGTAATATATTGTTCACATGTATGAACAAAAGCATCAACTAATCCATTTGCAAGTTGTCTATCATTTAATGAGCTCATAACACTTGGGTCTAAAACTGCAAACATAGGAAAAACTTTAGGTGAAAAGAAAAATCTTTTTTCATTTGTTGTTTTTCTTGAAACTACTGAACCACAGTTAGATTCACTTCCAGTTGCTGGCAAAGTTAAAATCACACCTAAAGGTAAAGCTTCTGTAGGTTGTGCGCTACCATCTAAAAAGTCCCAAGCATCACCTTCATATAATGAAGCTGCTGCTAAATATTTACACCCATCAATTACAGAGCCTCCTCCAACAGCTAATATAAAATTGATATTTTTTTCTTTTACTATTTTTACTGCTTTATTCATAGTCTCAACTGTAGGATTTGGTTCAACTCCACTAAACTCTAAAACTTCATAATTTTCTAATGCTTTAACAACTTGTTCATAAACACCATTTTTCTTAATAGAACCACCACCATAAACAAATAGTACCTTTGCATTTTTAGGAATATAAGTAGAAATAGATTCTATTTTCTGTTTTCCAAACTCAATTAATGTTGGATTATGATATGTATATGTCATAAATTATCCTTTCTAAAATTTCTAATATTATATAGATAAAAAATGGATTTTCAAATAGTAAATCCTACAAATTGTATCTATTTTTCTACAAATATACTTATTCGATTTTTTTTCTACAATTTTTTTTTATACTTTCAAAACATAAAAAATAAAACTACTTATAAATATTTAGTTTTATTTAAAATTACATAAAGGAAATGATATGAAATCTATAAAGTTAAGTCTAATTGCTGCTTTAGCAACAACTGTATGTACTAATATTAGTGCAAATAGTTTACAAGAAGCACTAACAAATGGAAAAGTAAGTGCAGAGTTTGCTGTAACTTATGAAACAAGAAAACAAGATAAAGAGATTTCTAAATATTATCAAGATACTGCTTATAGTGTTGGTTCTTTTGCTTTAAAATATGAAACAGAAAAGTGGAATAACCTTAGTTTAACAGCAAAATTTAGAGCTTATAAAACTCTATTTGAAGATGATGATAAATCTATAACAAGCACAGGTAAAGGTGATGCTAGTGAAAGATTTTACAAAACTGGAAGTGAAAAAGATATTGATGCAGAAGAGTTATTTTTAGCATATGATTTGAATAACTTACATATTAAAGCAGGTAGACAATTTATCTCTACTGAATGGATTAATAAAACTCAAGATGCAATAAGTTTATATTATGATATAAACAATACAAGTATTGAAGCAATTTGGTCAAGTAGACATGGTAGAGTTTATGCAAGAGATTATAGACCTATGACTCATATCAATAAAGAAAATGGTGGTGTATATAAATTAGGAGTTACACAAAAAATTAGTGATAAACTCTTTGTAAAAGCTTATGGATTAACAGCACCATCATTAAAAGATATTTATGGTGGAAAAATTAACTATAAAAATAGTATTAATAATATTAAATTTGGAGCAATGGCACACTATGCAGATTTAAATGAAGATGATACTAATTTACAAGATAGTAATATTTTAGAATTAAAAACATTTGCTACAATTAATGGATATACAGCAACTCTTGGATATGTACAAATTGATGAAGATGCTGCTTTTAATCACATTGCAGGAGAGACTATCATTCCTTTTGAAGAAGGTGATCAGATGTTCTTAAAAGATGCAAAAACTACTTATGCAATGCTAAGTAAATCTTTTGGTAAATTAAATTTAACAGCTTTATATGGAATCACTGATTATGAAAAAGATTTTGATAAAGACGAATTTAACTTATGGGCAGGATATAAATTTAATAAAAACCTTACATTAAATGTAGGATATGCCTTAACAAATGAAGATAATAAAGATGCAAATACTACTGATTTAAATCAACTAAATGCAACTTTAGTTTACTCATTTTAATATATACTCCTTCAAAGGAGTATATAAAGTATAAAACTGCCTCTAAAAAAATTATATAGTCTTTCTTTGTTTCCCTTACTATAAAGAAGTTTTTAGCGAATTTAACTTCAAAGTCTTTTTTGGAGGTAGTTCTATACTCTATCAAAATTTTCTATATATTCCACAAAAAATTTACTTTTTAGACCCACTGATTAATTATAATTTGAAAATAAACTTAATTTTACCAACTACTGTAAAAATAAAGTTTAAATACTTTGGGAAAAGGAAAACAATGAAAAGTATAAAATTAAGCTTAATCGCTTCATTAGCTTTAGGAACATGTACATTCGCGAGTGCAGATAGTTTACAAGAAGCTTTATCAAATGGAAAAGTAAGTGGAGAAGTTGCAATTACTTATGAAACAAGAAATGTTGATGAGAAAGTAGGAGACTATTATCAAGACACTGCTTATAGTGTTGGTTCATTTGCATTAAAGTATGAAACAGGTGTTTGGAATAATCTTAGTTTAACTACTAAATTTAGAGCATATAAAAATCTATTTGAAGATAATGATAGCCTTGATACTTGGAAAGGTACTGGTGATGCTAGTGAAAGATTTTATGAAAATGGTGATGAAAAAGACATTGATGCAGAAGAGTTCTTTGTAAAATACCAATATGAAAATTTCACACTTAAAGCTGGTAGACAATTTATTGTTTCTGATTGGTTTGCAAAAACACATGATGCAGTTAAACTTGATGCAGTATTTGGTGATACAGCAGTTGAAGCAATTTGGTCTAAAAAAATTGGTAGAGTTTATGCAAGAGATTATAGACCTATGGAAAATATCAATGAAAGCAAAGGTGCTTATAAATTAGGTATTACTCATAAATTCAATGATAATATTAAAGCAACTGTTTATGATGTATATTTACCAGATAATCACTACAAATTAGGTGGAAGATTAAATCTTGATTATGATAAATTCTCTATTAGAGCAGACTATGTTCAACAAAAAATGGATGATGATTTAAACAAAGATGATACTGACTTTTTTCATTTAAAAGCTAGTACAAAAATCCTTGGAGTTAATGCAGCTATTGGTTATGCAAAAGTTGGAGATGACAAAGACCCATTTATTGGATATGGAGCAGCTGGAGAGTCTTTAAGTCCATTTGAAGAAGGTGATGCTTTTTATTATAGAAATGCAGAGACTTACTATGCAAGTTTAAGCAAATCATTTGGTGATTTAAATGCTACTTTAATTTATGGAATCTTTAACGACTATAAAGTTGATATAAAAGGAAGAGATTCAAATAATGAATATGATGCAAATGAAACAACTTTATGGTTAGGATACAAAGTATCTGATAATATCAAAGCAAATGTTGGATACACATACTTTAATACAGATGATGTAAATGGTTGGATTGGTTCTGATATGAATCAATTAAACGCTACATTAGTATATAGTTTCTAATTTTATACACTCCTTTTTGGGGTGTATATAGGCCATAAAACTGCCTCTGGAACATTTTTATTGTCCCTTTTTGTTTCTTAAGTTTTTTATCTTCAGATGTTTATTGCGAATTTTGCATCTTAAGAGTTTCAGAGGTAGTTTTATGGCCTATTCTCTCAATTTATAATAAGTTTTTCTTATAACTTTTATTTCTAAAACTTTCACAACTTAGTGACATTTTAATAACAAAACACCTTTTTATGGTATTTCTTTCAAAAAGAATTTTATTTTTTTAAGTATTTATTATAATATTTTAAGTTTTAATATCTTAATATTTCAATAACGATTATCATAATTACTAAAGGTTATATTTTGAATAATAAAATGATTATGCTTGATACTTTATCAAAAGGTCAAAAAGCAAAAATAAAAAAAATAAGAACTGATGGAAAACTTTTAAGAAGACTATTAGACATGGGTTTTGTTATGAATAGCGAAATTGAGGTTATTAGAGAAGCACCATTATTTGATCCAATGGAATTAAAAATACATAACTACTATATTAGTATTAGAAAAAGTGAAGCTTCTTTAATTGAGGTAAAAATATGAAACAAATAAAAGTAGGTCTTGCAGGACAACCAAATTGTGGTAAATCTACAATTTTTAATCTTGTAAGTGGAATTGAACAACATATTGCAAACTATCCAGGAGTAACAGTAGATAAAAAAACTGGATTTTTCAAATATGAAGATTATAAAGTTGAAATGGTAGATTTACCAGGTACATACTCTTTTAGCTCATTTTCACAAGAAGAAAAAGTTGCCAAGAAATTTATTATTGAAGAGAGTAATCCTAATTATAAGGGTAAAAATATAGATATTATTGTAAATGTTATTGACTCTTCGAATTTAAAAAGAAATCTTTATTTAACTTTTCAACTTTTAGAGATTGGTATTCCTGTTGTAGTTGTATTAAATATGATTGATATAGCTAAAAACAGAGGTTTAGAAATAGATTCAAAAAAAATCTCTAAAATGCTTTCTTGCCCAGTTGTTGAAACAAGTGGTTCAAAAGGAATTGGTGGAAAAGAGCTTATGCAAGCAATTGCTGATACTTTTGAGAAAAAAACAAAATATGAAGAGTTTAAAATAAACTATGAAGAACTAGAAGTTCATATTCAAAAGATTGAAAAACTTTTAGATAATAGTAAAAGTCATTTGAGCAAAAGATGGCTTGCAATTAAACTTCTTGAAGAAGACCCTACTATTTTAGAACATGTTAGTTCAAATATAAATAAAGAAGAAATAGATAAAGAAATAGAGAGTTTTCATACACTTCATGATAAAGATACCATCTCTTTTCTAGCAACATTTAGATACGACTCTGCAGATGTAGTTTATCATGAGTGCGTAAAAAATCATAATAAAAATAAAGAAACCTTAACTGATAAAATTGATAAAATTGTTTTAAATAGAGTATTTGCAATACCAATTTTATTATTTATTATATTTTTAGTTTATGAAATATCTATTGTTTATGGATATAAACTAACAGATTATACTTGGCCTATATTAGCCTCTATGAAAAACTTTATTATTGATATATTACCAAAAGCTGATTTTACACAAGTGCCTATGATTACGGACTTTTTTATATGGATGACTAATAGTTCAATTGCACTATTAAATTATATACCCATATTTTTTATTTTATTTGCATTAATTGCAATTATGGAAGATGCAGGATATATGCCAAGAATGGCTTTTATTCTTGATAAAATCTTTAAAAAATTTGGTTTACATGGACAATCTACACTTCCATTGGTATTAGGTGGAGCAATGGTAGGAGGTTGTGCAGTTCCTGGAGTTATGTCAACAAAAGGAATTAGTGATGAAAGAGCAAGAATGGCTACAATATTGACAGTTCCTTATATGAATTGTCTTGCAAAAGTACCTTTTTATACTCTTTTATTAGGAGCCTTTTTCAAACCAGAAATGGCATTGATGATGTTTTTTATCTCAACAATAACTATTTTTATTGCTTTATTAATTGCAAAATTTTTAACAACAACAGTTTTAAAAACAAGACAAACAGCTCCTTTTGTAATGGAGTTACCTCCTTATCATGTTCCTACTTTAAAAGGTGTATTTATAAGATCATTTCAAAAAGTATGGATATATATTAAAAAAGTTGTGACAATTGTATTAGCAGTAGCAGTTATACTATTTGCAATGTTGGAGTTTCCAGGATTAAATGAGGAAGCAACTTTAAAATATGAAAAGCAATCTCTTTCTTATTTAAATAAATTTGATAAACAAATTAAAAACAATAAATATTATGCATTAGTAGATACAAAAAAAGAGGTTTCAGATTTACTAAACTATTATGATAGTTATAGAGCAAAAAGAATGGCAGCTACTTCAAAAGAGGATTCAAAACAACTTGATAGAAAGTTTAAACTAATAAATGCAGACTATTATACTTTTTTAAAACCTAAAAGGGATAAAGAAGCAAAAAAAATAAATAGAGCTATTAGAAAACTTTCAAGGGATAGAAAAAAAGTTTTAAGAGAAATGAAAAACGAAAAAATTGAAAACTCAATTTTAGGTATGACAGGAAGAGCATTAGAACCAATTACTCAATATGCAGGGTTTGATTGGAAGATAAATGTAGCATTTTTAAGCTCTTTTGCAGCAAGAGAGAGTGCAGTTGCAACACTTGGAAGTATCTATGAAAACAATAAAGCAGATTCAAAAAGAGCAGAAGAAGCAATGGCTGAGAATAGTGGTTATACTCCACTACATGCAGCGGCAATTATAATTTTTATGATTTTAACTCCACCTTGTATTGCAACTATGATTGTAGTAAAAATGCAAACAAATAGTTATAAGTGGATGGTATTTGCAATATTCTTCCCTGTATTTTTAGGAATTGCAATGTCATCATTAACTTTTACAGTTGGAAATATTTTCTCTTTAAGTGGAGTAGAAGCCATGGCAACATTTTATTTTACAATAGTTTTTATTACTCTTATTTTGGCTTTTTATCCAAGTAAGAGTATAAACTGGAAAGGAGGACTAAATAGAGTCTAATTTAAAAAAATACAATTTAATACAAAGAAAGGAAATAAAATGAAAAAAATAGTATTAGCATTAAGCTTTATGATAAGTTCGATGTTTGCCCATAGTGCAATAATGAGTTGTTTTGATAATGCAGATGGAACAATCACTTGCGAAGGTGGTTTTAGTGATGGAAGCAGTGCAACAGGAGTAAAATTTAAAGTTGAAAAAGATGGAAAAATTATATTCAATACTAAAATGAACGAATATAGTGAAGTAACATTTGATAAACCAAGTGGAAATTATACTGCAATATTTGATGCAGGAGAAGGACATCAAGTTAAAATAAATGGTTCTGATATAACAGAGTAGTATAAGACTTTATCTTCTTTTTTGAGGATAAAGCTAAATTATAATTGATAATGACTATAAATATTAATATAAAAGGAAAATAAAATGAAGAAAATTTTAATTAGTAGTATTGCTGCAACAGTTTTAGCAACAAGTGCATTTGCACATTTCCAAATGCTTTATACTGATAACATGGCTCTTCCTAAAGGGAAAACTGTTGAATTCAAGCATGTATTTACACATCCATTTGCAGATGAACATACAATGGATATGGCAGGAGTAGAAGAGTTTTATGTTATAAATAAAGGTAAGAAAAAAGATTTAAAGAAAAGTTTAAATTCTATTACTTTTCAAGGTAATCACAATAAAGCAAAAGCATATGAATCAAAATATAAAGCTAGAAGAATGGGTGACCATATTTTAGTATTAAAGCCAAAACCATATTATGAAAAAAATGAAGATGCATATATTCAACAAATTACAAAAACTATAATAAATGTTGCAGGAACACCTACTGATTGGGATAGTGAACTTGGATTAAAAGCTGAAATTGTTCCATTAACAAAGCCTTATGCAATTTGGGAAGGTGGAAGTTTTACAGGAATTGTAAAATCAAAAGGAAAAGTTGTACCTTATGCTGAAATTGAAGTTGAGTATTTAAATAGAGATGTAGATATAAAAAATAATAAAATGGGTAAAGATAGAGTTACTGCTCCTCAAGATGCATTTGTAACAATGACAATAAAAGCAAATAAAGATGGGGAGTTTACATTTGCTATTCCTAAAGCTGGTCAATGGGGATTTTGCGCACTTGGTGTAGGTCCAGATAAAGAGTATAAAGGCAAAGAATTAAGCCAAGATGCAGTTATTTGGGTAGAAGCTAAACCTATGAAATAATGAGTATGAGCCCAAGGCTCATACTTAAAAAGGAGAACATATGGATAAAATATTTTTAATTATAATTACGCTTATTGCAATTTTTTATATATACTATACAATATCTAAAAACAAAGGTTGTAATTGTGGCAAAAAAAACTGCGGAATAAAAAAAGATAAAAATAACAAAGATATTATACATTAAAACCTAAAAATAGATAAAAGTATTAAATTGAAAAATTGGTTTAATACTTTATACTATAACTTGTGCAATTAAAACTAGTGAAATAATAAATAAAACAACTCTAATTACTTTTAAATAAACTTTTGTATCTATTCTTTTTTTTAATTTTATTCCAAAGTATAAAGCAAATGAAATTATAAAAATAGCTAAAAAAGAGAAAGACAAATGCTCACTTGTAAAACTTCCATTTATAAAAAAAACTACAATCTGAATAATTTTACCAAATAAAAAAGATATATTCATAGCTTGAATAAGTTCTGCTTTTGTATATTTAAGTTCAATTCCATACATCATAAGCAAAGGACCCATAACATTTGTAAGTCCACCTATTACTCCTGTTAATACAGAATAAACAATAAAAGAGCTTTTAGGATAAATTCTAAAAATAGAGATTGAAATATTAACTTTATTAATAAATAGGTATATTAGTATCGTAAAGGCCAAAAGAAGCTTAAAAACTTCAGAATTACTCATTATTAATAGTTGAGTACCTATTGCACTTCCAAGCATTGTAAGCAATGCTAAAGGCATATGTTTTTTAAAACCTTCAAGTATATTACCTTCACTTAAAAAGCTAACTAAATTAACTATCAAAGTAGGAATAAGTGTAAGTAAGATTGCAGTTTGAATATCAGTGAAAATTGCTATTATAGGAGTAGGAATTAATGCAAAACCAAAACCAATACTACCATGTACAAAAGCAGCTATAATAAGTATAATTGAGGCAACTATAAAGAAATCTAAATCCAAAATAAACCTTAATAAAAATATAAATTAAAATATCATATCTTTACTTTGATTTTTATAGTTAAAATAAAATAGTAATAAGATTAAAGTTAGAAGTTATGGCTCCGGATACTGGATTCGAACCAGTGGCCAAGTGATTAACAGTCACCTACTCTACCGCTGAGCTAATCCGGAACAAATATTAAGTTTAATTAGATAAGTGGCTCCGGATACTGGATTCGAACCAGTGGCCAAGTGATTAACAGTCACCTACTCTACCGCTGAGCTAATCCGGAATATATCTAATAAAAGTTTTCATTAAAGTTATGGCTCCGGATACTGGATTCGAACCAGTGGCCAAGTGATTAACAGTCACCTACTCTACCGCTGAGCTAATCCGGAATACATCTTCCTTTAATGGGCTGGAATTATAGTCAAAATTTAATCTTTTGTCAAGTAATTTTTAAAAAAATTATAAAATTTTATAAAAATTTAATCCACTGCTATCAATTATTGTAATTACTTGCTTTTTTAACAATTTCTCTAATATTATTTTTGAAGATGTATCAAACATATTTTCAATATCTTCTTGTGTTAAAGGTCTTCTTTTTAACATTGTAATTATCTCTTCTTCAGTAAATGTTTGAACTTGTTTAGGTCGATTTTTATATGCAATATTTACATTTATTCCTTTGAAAACATTTGCTACTTTTTCTAAAGTTTCAAAACTTACAGGTTTAACTTTATAAGCAGGTGGTCTATCTATTGTTCCAATATCAACTCTTTTAGGATTAATTTTTTTTACCGCATCGTAAAGTAAATTTATCTCTTCTTCTTTATCATTTAAATCTTTAACAAAAAGTATTTCTAAAACAAAATCATTTTTATACTCTTTTGAAAACTCTATCATAGAAGGGATAATCTTATCAATTTCAATACTATTATGAGTTCTATCTAGTTTTTTAAAACATTTTTCACTTACACAATCTAAAGATAACTTAACCATATCAAGTTTTAAAAGGGCATCATAAATCTCTTTTTTATAAATGGTACTACCATTTGATAAAATTAAAGTTTTCGCATTTTGTTTGATTTTATTTAATTTATCAATCAATTTTGCAAGATGTGGATAAAGTGTTGGTTCTCCATTTGCTGTAATTGTAATAACATCAATTTTAGGATGTTTTTCAAAGCTTTTTTCAACTTCTTTTATAACTTCATCAACACTTGGATATTCACTCATCTCTTTCATAGTTTTTGCAGGTTTTAATTCGCAATATAAACAATCAAAATTACACTGTTTTATATTTGCAGATAAATCAATCCCTAAAGATATACCAAATCTTCTTGATGGAATTGGTCCAAAAATAATAGAGTTTAAATTTGACATTTTTTATTTACCTTTTAAATAAAAAAAGAGAGACTTACTTAAGCCTCTCTTTTTTAAAATATATTTTATATATAAAGTTTATTATTTAGCTTTACTTACTCTGTGGCATTCATCAACAAAGTGTTTTGCATTTTCAACAGGAACATCAGGTAAAATTCCATGTCCTAAGTTGAAAATATGTCTTTTCCCACCCATTACTTCTTGAATTTTTTCTACGCATGCAGTTGTTTTCTCTTTTGAGTATAATCTACAAGGCTCCATATTACCTTGAAGAACATATTTATCACCAAGCTTCTCTTTTGCTAATGCCATTGGAGTTGACCAATCAACACCAAATACATCAAAGTTACCATAAATATCATCTAAATATTGCCCAATACCTTTAGGGAACATAATAACTGGAATGTGTGGATATTTTTCCTTTAAATACTCTGCAATTTCAACCATATATTTCCATGAAAATTCAAAATATGCTTGTTTTTCTAATGCTGCTGCCCAAGAATCAAAGATTTGAACAACATCTGCACCTGCAAGTATCTGTTTTTCCATATAATGCTTAACTACTTGAGTAACTTTAGCAAGAAGCTTATGCATAAGTTCTGGATTTGAGTATATTAATTTTTTACATAAATTATATGTTTTCGTACCTTTTCCTTCAATCATATAAGTAGCAAGAGTCCAAGGTGCTCCTGTAAATCCAATAAGTGCTTTATCTTCTGGAAGCTCTTGTTTTAATAACTTTATAGTATCATAAACATATGTTAATTTATCAGCTGCTTCTTCACCACCTAATAAAGCATCAATATCTGCTTCATCTTTAATTGGCTTATGAAAAACTGGTCCTTCACCTTTAATAAACTCTAAATCCATTCCCATTTCATGTGGAATAACTAAAATATCACTAAATAAGATTGCTGCATCAACTCCTACTATATCAAGAGGTTGAATAGTAACTTCACATGCCTTTTTAGGGTCGTGACAAAGATTTAAAAAACTTCCAGCTTCAGCTCTTACTTTCATATACTCAGGTAAGTATCTTCCTGCTTGTCTCATCATCCATACAGGAGTATAAGGAGTTTCCTTACCAAAACAAGCATCTACAAAAATTTTTGACATTTATATAACCTTTTATTTATTTTTTCCTATCTTCCCTAAAAAAAACAACCCTACGGCTAAGGCTGTCACTGCTAATGCAAAATACAACATTTCTAAAGCAGAGGTATAATTTGTATGTAAAACTCTTTGAAAAAAGTTTACAACTAAAACCATAACTATAACTTTAGCAATTTTATCTTTTAATTGGTCTAAAGAAGTAATTGATAAAATCTTTAAATCCTCTTTTGTAGTATTTATATGATTAAATTGTGAGATAAATAGTTCATAAACTCCAAAAGAGAAAATAAGCATAACTACTGCAATTAAGTATAAATCAACAGCACCTATAATACCACTTACTATATCTTCGTGAAAGTTTTCAGGATGTGCACCTGTTACAACAGTTGTAAAAGTATATTTTGCAACACCCCAAATATCTAAACTTGCTACTACAAATAAAACTACTGCACCAACAAGTCCAAATATAACAGCCAAGATTACTAAAAATCTTGTCTGCCACATAGCTTTTTCAAAAAGCTTCTCTATCATTAGATATCATTCTCCATTTCAATCCATTTTAATGCAATTCTAACAGAATTAGTTGCAGCACCAACTCTTACTTGATCTGCAACATTAAAAAAGTGTACTACATTATTTGAATAAGCATCTTTTCTAATTCTACCAACATAAGTTGTATCTGTATCAGTTGAAATAATTGGCATTGGATATTGATTATTTTCTAAATCATCAATAACCTCAACATTTTCAAAATTTGCCAATGATTCTCTTACTTTATCAACATCAACTTCAACATTTTCATCAAATGTAACTGTAATAGATTCACTATGACTTCTTAATACAGGAACTCTAACACAAGTTGCAGCAACAGCCATTTGCTTATGCATAATTTTTTGTGTTTCATTAATCATTTTCATCTCTTCTTTTGTAAACCCATTTGGTTGAGCTACATCAATTTGAGGAATAACATTTAATGCAATTTGATGAGCAAATGCTTCTTTTTCAGACTCATCTAGCTTGAAAGCAAAGAAAGCTTGCATCTGTTTTACAAGCTCTTCCATACCAGCTTTTCCTGCACCACTTACTGCTTGGTAAGTAGATACATCAACTCTTTTAATTCCATATAATTCATCAAGTGGCTTTAAAGATAATACCATTTGAATAGTTGAACAATTTGGATTTGCAATAATACCTGTCTCTTTCCATTTTGAAATATCTTCAGGATTAACTTCAGGTACAACCAATGGAATATTTGGCTCCATTCTAAAATGACTTGTATTATCTATTACAACAGCACCTGCTTCAACTGCATATTTTGCAAATTTTGCTGAGATACTACCACCTGCACTAAAAAATGCAATTTCAACTTCATTTTCTTCAAATGCAGTTTCAGTTAACTCTAAAACAGTATACTCTTTATTTTTATATTCAACTGTTGTTCCAGCACTTTTAGCACTTGCTAAAGGAACTATATTATTTACTGGAAAATCATATGCATCCATAACTCTTAAAAGCTCTTCTCCAACAGCACCAGTTGCTCCAACAACAGCAACGTTAAATTTTCTCATTATTTTTCTTCCTCTCCCTTATCAATTAAGTTTTCATTAGCTTGACTGTTTTGCTCTTCTTGTTTATTATCAACTAAATTAGTATCTTCAATAACTCCAGCTAAATCAGTTGCAGACTCAATATCTAATTCATCGTCTTCTTCTTTAGGACACTTAGCAATTGAAACTACTTTATCCCCTTTATCTACGTTAACAATAATTACACCAGAAGTATTTCTTCCAGCTTTTCTAATAGTATTCATATCAACTCTAATCATCTTACCAATTGATGTTAAAGCCATTAAGTCTTGAGTTTCATCAACTAAAACTGAACCAATTACACTTCCAGTTTTTTGATGAAGTTTCATTGAGATAACACCAGAACCTGCTCTATTTGTAAGTCTGTACTCATCTACAGTTGTTCTTTTTCCAATACCTTTTTCAGATACTGTTAACAACTCTTGTTCTTCACTTATAATCACATCTGCATCTACAACAAAGTCAGAGTCATGTTTAAATTTAATTCCTCTTACACCTCTTGTACTTCTTCCTTGTTCTCTTGTCTTTTCAATTTCGAATCTAATACATTGACCTAAACTTGTAAAAATCATAAAGTATTGTGAACCTGGAATTGTAATTTTTGCAGTTACAACTTCATCTGCATCATCAAGAACAATTGCTCTTACACCATTACTTCTTATATTACTAAATTCAGCTAATGATGTTCTTTTTACAATACCATTTCTTGTAAAGAATGCTAAAGATTTGCTCTCATCAAAATCAGTAGTTGGAATAATAGCCATTATCTTCTCATCAGCTCTTAAATTAATTAAGTTAACAACAGCTTTACCTTTTGCTGTTCTACTTCCTTCTGGGATTTTATATACTTTTAACCAATATAACTGACCCATATTTGTAATAAACATCAATGTATCATGAGTATTAGTTACAAAGAATCTTTCAATAAAGTCATCATCATGTGTAGTAACTGCTACTTTACCTTTTCCACCTCTTCTTTGTTTTTCATATGATTTAATTGGAACTCTTTTTACATAACCATTATGAGTAATTGTAACTACCATTGGCTCATTTGGAATTAAATCTTCAATATCAATTTCATCATATGAATCTTCAATTTCAGTTCTTCTTTCATCAGAGTATTTTTCTTTAATTTCTGCAACTTCTTCTTTAATAATCTCATTTAATTTATCTTCTGATTTTAAGATTGACTCTAATTCAGCAATTAAAGCTAATAACTCTTGATACTCAGCTTCTAATTTATCTCTTTGAAGACCAGTTAATCTTCCAAGTCTCATATCTAAAATTGCTTGAGATTGAATAATTGATAAACCAAATCTATCTTGAAGTTTCTCTTTAGCCTCTGCATCATTTGCAGAAGATCTAATAATTTGTACAACTTCATCGATATTATCAAGTGCAATTTTTAGACCTTCTAAAATATGAGCTCTTGCTTTTGCTTTCTCTAAATCAAAAATAGTTCTTCTAATAATAACTGTTTTTCTATGAGATAAGAAAAGATTTAATAATTCAGGAAGATTAAATACTTTTGGTTCTTTATTATGCACAGCTAATAAAATAATCCCAAAAGTTGTTTCAAGAGGAGTTGATTTATAAAGATTATTTAATACAATTTCACTCATTGCATCTTTTTTAAGCTCTATTACGACTCTAATTCCTTCTCTATCAGATTCATCTCTAACTTCAGAAATACCTTCAACTTGTTTATCTTTTGCTAATGTAGCAATTTGCTCAATTAGTCTTGATTTGTTAACTTGGTACGGAAGTTCATCAAGAACAATTACTTCTTTTTTACCTTTTGTTTCAATATGGTGTTTAGCTCTAATTTTTACTCTACCACGTCCAGTTTTATAAGCATCAATTATTCCTCTTCTTCCAAAGATTGTACCACCAGTTGGAAAATCAGGACCTTGAATAAACTGCATTAAATCTTCTGCTGTTGCACCTTTATTATCTACCATATAAAGAACAGCATCTAATAGCTCTTTTAAGTTATGAGGAGGTATTTTAGTAGCCATACCAACAGCAATACCCTCACTACCATTTAATAATAGCGTTGGAACTCTTGTTGGTAATACAGCAGGCTCTTTTAAAGTATCATCATAGTTTTGAACAAAATTAACAGTATCTTTATCAATATCTCTTAAAATCTCTTCAGATACCTTAGTCATTCTAGCTTCTGTATATCTCATTGCAGCTGCATTGTCTCCATCAACTGAACCAAAGTTTCCCTGTCCGTCAACTAAAGGAGCTCTCATTGAGAAATTTTGAGCCATTCTAACTAATGCATCATAAACTGAACTATCACCATGAGGGTGATACTTACCAATAACATCCCCTACAATCCTTGCAGATTTTTTATAAGGAGACCTTGAACTAATATTCAAGTCATGCATTGCATACAAAATTCTTCTATGAACTGGCTTTAATCCATCTTTTGCATCAGGAAGTGCCCGTCCAATAATAACACTCATTGAGTAGTCTAAATAAGAAGCTTTTACACTATCTTCTATATTAATATCTATAATATCTTGATCTTCGAAAAGGTTTTCCATAAAAAAACGCCTTTATTTTATATATTTGGTTTTATTTTAGCTAAAAAGGGCTTAGTATAAGTTAATGTAGGATTTTAAGCTACTAATAAAAAAGAGATTAAAAAAGAATTTTTAATCTCTTTAGCTTAAATATTAATTATTGACTATTTTTATATTCCATTATTAATGAATATACTTCATCTTTAAGTTTTAATTTCTCTTTTTTCTTTTTTTCTATTTCTGCTTGCTCTGCAAAATTTTTCTCTAACTCAATTATCTCTTCGTCTAATTCGTTATGTCTGTCAAATATCTTATGAAAACGAGCATTTTCTTGCTTTAACTTTGTAATAATATCTCTGTGTTCGTGAAACATATTTAATCCTTTTAGTTGAGTTATTACAATTATAACAGTTAATTTCTTAGAATAGATTATGTAGGTTATATATTTTTTATAAATTAGTTTTTAAAAAAAAGTGTGTAGTTAAGAAGCTATTTTAGCTTCTTAAGTTCTATAATCAGCATTTATTTCAACATATTTGTAACCCAAATCACATCCATATGCTGTAAAATCATACTCTCCAACTCCAATATCACAAGTGATTTTAAATTTATCATTTTGAAGTACTTTAGCTGCTGCTTGTTCTACTTCTTCATTAAATACTAACTCACCTTTATTGTAAACAATTACATCATTATATGAAATAACTAGTCTATTTTCATCACTTTTTATTCCACTTGCACCAATAGTTGAAGCGATTCTTCCAAAGTTTGGGTCTTCTCCAAAAAGAGCTGTTTTTACTAGTAAAGAGTTAGATAAAGCTTTTGCAGCTTTTTCAGCCTCTTCATATGTTGCTGCATTTTTAACTTCAAAAGCTGCTGCTTTTTTTGCACCTTCTCCATCAGCAACCATTAACATTGCCATATCATGCATAACTAATCTTAGGGCTTCAAAAAATGCCTCTTTATTATATGTATTTGATTTTTTATTTGTTAAAAGTAAAACTGTATCATTTGTTGAAGTATCTCCATCAACAGAAATAGCATTAAAAGTTGTTTTACTATTAAGTTTAAGAGCTTCTTTCATATCTTTTTTAGGAACATTTGCATCAGTACAAATAAAACAAAGCATTGTTGCTAAATTTGGATTTATCATCCCTGCTCCTTTAGCAACAGCACCTATTTTAAAACTACTTCCATCTTCTAATTTCACTTCATACATACAATTTTTTTCATATGCATCAGTAGTCATAATTGCTTTTGAAAGATTATAAGCATTTTTAGCTTTTAAGTTAAAACTATTTGCACCTTTTACTATTTTTTCTATAGGTAAAGGATTCCCAATAACTCCCGTACTACTCATAATTGGATTAACAACATCATAGTTTAATGAAGAGAAAATTGTATTTATATCTTCTATACCTTTTTTACCTGTCATAGCATTGGCATTTTTAGAATTTATTAATAAAAAATTTGTTTTAAAATCTTTTTCATACATTTGATAATGTTTTAAAGGTGCTGCTTGAAATCTATTTTCTGTAAATAGCGCTTCTACATCACATAAAGTATCACTATATATAAACCCTAAATCCAAAGCATTATTTGGCTTTAATCCTGCACTAATTCCATCACAATAAAAGCCTTCAATTTGTTCAAATAAACCTTTAATTGGTAAAATTGTAAACATTATATATCCTTTGGTTTTTGTGAATATGAAAGTATTCTTTTTGATTTTGAAATACCTTTTTGGCTTCCTACTAGTAATAATTTACAATTTGCTCTAATTACCGTAGTACCTTTTGGCATTTGAATAAATTTCCCATTTGACTCAGTAATACCAATAATTGATACTTTCATTCTATCTCTTAAGTGTAAATCTTGAATTTGTTTATCAACAGCCCAAGACTCTTCTCCTACAAAAGCTTCTTCCATATCTATTGGAGTATCTTTTTTATATAAAAATTCTTCTAATACATTTTCCATATCAGGTCTTATTGCCATTGCACTTACTCTTTTTGCCATAAGTGAAGGAGGAGCTACAACTTTATCTGCACCAAGTTTTTTTAATCTTACTTTATCATTTTGTGTCTCAGCATTAGATATAATCAAATAAGGACTTCGCCCAAGCTCTTTTTCATATAGCCTAACGGAAGCAATAAGTGTAATATTATCAGATATATTTTTTGATAATGAAATAGCACCTTTTGCTGAACTCAAATGAGATTTTAAAAAAGCAATCTCTTTATAAGGTTCCTCTTTTACATAGTATGGATAATTATACTCTTTTGCTATTTGCTCAATATCATCTCTTGAATCAACTACAACAAAAGGAACATGGTTTTGCCTAAATTGTCTTGCTAATTGGGCTGTATATTCATTGTGATGAAATATGACAAAATGTCTTCTAAGTCTTGCGATTTTATATAACATTTTTCTTTCCTTAAGAAGTTTAAAAAGTGTACCATTTGATATAGTATTGATTAAAATACCCACAGAAAATGTAAGTACTGCAAACCCAGATAACATCAAAGTAACAGTAAAAATAATACCTTGATTACTAAAATTTGCTTCATTTAAAGCACCAAAACCTGTTGTTGTAAAAGTATATGCTGATTGAAAGATTGCTTTCATTATTGGATAATCTTCAATATACACATATCCTAATGTTCCAACCATTAAGATGACTTGAATTAAAATTAGTGGTAGTCTAAAGGGTTTAAGTTGGGAGTATATGAGCGGGTTTAGGTCATAATCAGGTTTAGTAGACCTTATCTCCCACCCGAGAGCTTTTTTTATTCTTTTAAAGAAGCTCATGAAAGCACTTTTCTAAGCGCCTTCTTATGAATGTTTTTTAAGAGTTCTTAACTCTTTAGCAGAAATTCTGATTTTTTTAGTTGTACCATCTTCTAATGTAACTCTAACAGTTCTTAAGTTTGGTAAAAATCTTTTTTTAGTTCTGTTTTTAGCGTGACTTACGTTGTTTCCAACCATAGGTCCTTTTCCTGAAATTGCACATCTTCTTGCCATATCGATTTCCTTATTATTTTAGTGAAAAATATTCGCGTATTATAGCTTAATATTCTTAACCTTTATTTAAAAAGTTTATTAATTTATACACTTTGTAATATTGTTTCAATTTTTTCAAGATTTTTTTCTATTGTAAACTCTTTTGCAACATCTCTATTTTGTTTTTTTATAAACTTTAAATCCTCTTTTCTTCCTAATAGTGCGTCAATTTTAAAAGCAGTACTTCCATCACTTGGCATCATCATTGTTGCAAATACATCAACTACCTCACTTGAACTACAATTAGAAGGAACAAAAACTGCACACTTACAATACATAGCTTTTAAAACATTTTTAGCAAAGGCTTTTGTATGAGTAGGAAGAACAAAAATATCTGCAGCTAAAAAGAGTTTATCCATATCTTTATAATCATTTAGAAAAATCATTTTTTCATCTAAGTTCAATTTTGACATTTGAAATTTTAATCCTTGAACTTCACTCTTTTCTCCAGCTACAACAGCTTTAAAATATTTATAATTTAAACTACTTATAATATCAACAAACTCTTTTGAACCAGAGTTTTTAAAGTTCTGTGCAGTAAAAAGAATTATTCTATTTTTTATATCTATATCAAACTCTTCACAAAACTCTTTTTTTACATCTTTTGGTTTCTTATATTCTACGTCAATACTTGGATAAACTACTTCGATTTTATTATTTTCAAGTTGAAATCTTTTAAGTAAGTTCTGCTTTTGTTTTTTTGAATTTACTATAATTTTTTTAGCATGTTTAATCTTTAAGGCATCCTCTTTTTTTATATTTCCTGTGTGAAAAAATACTTGAGCATACTCTTTTTTTGAAAAAGTTAATTTATCTAATAGAGTTCTTTTTTTTATTTTTGTAATATTTGGCTTTTCCAAAAGTCTATTTATTGTTTTTGTTTTTGTTTTAAAATCAATTGTAATATTTTGCATAAATCTCTTCTCTTTTTTAAAAGTTAGTAATTTTAACAAAATTAATTAAAATAGTTATAAAACCTATTCAATTACTTTAAAATATTCTTATGATAAAATAAAATATCAATAATAAAGGACTTTAATGAAGCAAGTGATAGCAGATGAATTTCAAGCACACCTTGAAACAATCAACAATACAATCAAAACTATGCAAGATAAATTAGAGGCTGCATCACAAATTGCAGTTGAAACTTTAAAAAATGGAAATAAAATTTTAATTTGCGGTAATGGTGGAAGTGCAGCAGATGCTCAACATATTGCAGCTGAATTAACAGGAAGATATAAAACAGAAAGAAAAGGATTACCAGGAATTGCCCTTACAACAGATACAAGTGCTTTAACTGCAATTGGTAATGATTATGGATTTGACAGAGTTTTTGATAGACAAGTTGAAGCATTAGCCTCAAAAGGGGACTTAATTATAGGTATTAGTACAAGTGGTAATAGTAAAAATGTAATAAATGCATTAAATTTAGCTAAAGAGCTTGGTTGTAAAACTATTGGACTTACAGGAAAAGATGGAGGAGTTATGAATGAAATTTGTGATGTAAATTTAGTAGTTCCTTCAAATGATACGCCAAGAATTCAAGAAATGCATATTCTTTTTGGTCATACAATATGTCAATGTATTGATAATGAGTTAAGTTAATAAATCAATTATCAATTACTTTTAAAACATCATTTGCTGTAATAAGTTTCATACAGTTATGATGTTTTAAAGGACACACTCTTTTCATACATGGAGCACACTCTAAATTTTTCGTTATAATATTTTCATTTGAATTATTCCATTGATTTGTCTCTTTAAATCTTGTTGGACCAAAAATAGCCACTGTTTTTACTTTATATGCAGCTGCAACATGCATAGGCCCAGAATCATTTGTAATAAAAATATCTAAACCTGCTATTTTTTCTATAAGTTCAGGAATTGTAGTTTTTCCAGCTAAATTTTGATAATTTGAAATTTTATTTGATATAAGTTCATCTTCTATATCTTTTGCAATATCAATTTCACTAGGACCTCCAAAGATTACAATATCATACTCTTTTGACATCTTAATTGCTACTTTTGCAAACTCATTTGGATACCATCTTTTTGCACTTCCATAAGTGGCTCCTGGATTTATTCCAAGTGTTGCTTTATCATAAGAAAATGGCTTAAAATATAGTTTTAAATCACCAGCTTTATTTTGTAAATTCAATTCATAATTTATAAAATCATTGTATCTTAATACTTGATGAATTTGCTCTTTTTGAAGTCTTTTATAGTTATATTTTTTTTGTGAATCAATAAAAAACATCATAAATTTTGAAGAAAAACTTCTTCTAAAAGAGATAGCTAAATCAACTTTTCCTATTTGTTTAGCTAAAGAATAAAGATTAATATATCGATTTCCCCTTTTTTTTGTATCATCAACAATTACTTTTTCTATATTTTTAAAATTTCCCAAAGCTTGAGTTGAAACATACGAGCCAAGAAGAGTTATCTTTGCTTTTGGATATGTTTTTATAATATTTTCAATAGCTGGCGTTGTCATAATTGCATCACCAAGCCAAGTTGGTATTTCTATAAATATTTTTTCAATCTTCATTTAAAACTTCTTTTAATGCATAAAATTGTGGTAGTTTTATTATTTTACCCTCTCTATTATCAACTAACCCATATCCAGGAGCTATTAGTTGATGCCAAAAAACTTTTTGTATCTTTTTACTTTTCTTTGCTATTTTTAAATACTCAATCATATACTTTACATACTGTTCATTACTAATACACTCTTTTTCACTTGTTGGAGCATAAGGTGCAGTATTTGATAAAGGCCAATTTACTTCTGTAATATAAATCTTATCATTTGATTTAGGTGAAAGTTTACATAAAGAGTAAAGTAAATCTATCTTATTTTTTGTATCAAAAAAAATATATTGGGTATTGCAAGGAGCTCCTCTTCTATCTACATATAAAAGAGAACTTAT
The DNA here is from genome assembly GCF_002837275.1 of Malaciobacter halophilus. Lineage (GTDB taxonomy): Bacteria > Campylobacterota > Campylobacteria > Campylobacterales > Arcobacteraceae > Malaciobacter > Malaciobacter halophilus. Next base: position 46,103 of record NZ_NXIF01000013.1, read on the forward strand.
TTTGTCATATTTTATATTATACAAATTAAACATAGCCCTTATATTATAATAATACTCAAAATCTATTGTACTTGGACCTATTAATTTTAAATCTTTATATTTTTCATCTCTTAAATCTTGAGCTATTTTAAAAAATTCAAGATACTCTTTTACAGCAAAAAAACCCCACTTTGCTCTATTTATAGTAGTTCCCACTTGATACTCACTTACAAAAGAGTTAAATTTTGAAAAAACAGTATCTAAATCTTTTTTTAAAAGTTTATGATTTTCAATATGAACTCTATCTTGAATAATATTTATTAAAATATTTTTAAAAGATTTTTCATTAAAACTTTTTGCAAACTCTACATAAGAATCAATATTTTTTATATCCCATAAAGGTACTCTAATAATAAGATTTTTAATACCAAGCTCTTCAATAAGTTTTTGCTGTGTATTATTTCCATCATCTTTATCTAAGTTTACACCAAGACCAATAAACTCTTTATTTGAAAAATTATTCTTTCCTTTAAATAGTTTCATAAACAAAATTGCAAAAGGTAAGATTAAAAGTGAAAAAAAAAGCATTTTTACATAATCAAAAATATACTTTTTCCTCATAGCTTTTTTATAAGCTTTATCTTTTATAACACTTGGCTGGTCTGAGTATTTATCCCAAAAAAATGGAGCTTTATTCATATATTTTACTTTTTGCATTTTGGAAATTTTTGAAAAATTTTTTCCATTGCTTTTTTATTTTATATTTAGTAAAAGTTCTTGACTTTAAATACAAGTTAAATCTCCATCCAGTTCTTCTAGCTCCTAATCCATCAATTATCACTAATCGGTAATTATTCTTTTTATATTCACAACAAAAGACATTACTTAAATCTACATCAATAAATAATATATTATATGTAAAGATAAACTCTTTTAACTCTTCTACTAATCTATTCTCTTCTTCATTTGAAAGCAATTTATTTTGTAAAAAATCTTTAAATGAACTAGATTGCTTATTGTTATAGTCTAAAACTCTATCAAAAATCAAACCTTGACCTAAATTAGTATTAATAAAACCAATACATTTGGTAAGATGAGTAAAAGGGATAGCGTTATTTAATAAAAATTTATTATAAATATACTCTAGTTCATTTTGATTGTTATGTTTACCTTTTCTATGAACTATTTTAATTACTTTTGAATTATCATTGGGATGAATATAACAATCTCTTTCTCCACCTTTTGCTAAAAAGTATTTATTACTTAAAACTACTTTTTCATTCATTCAAAAGTTCCATTAAACAATTTTCTATTTTATTATATTCTTCTTTACTATAATTACTTGATAACATAAAATTATTTTGATTTTTTTCTTCACTTATTGTTGCCCATCTTTCAGAACTAGCAAATAATGAATCTCCAAAAAAAGAAATTGTTTTAGTATTTGTTGTCCCAGCTAAATGCATAGGTCCTGTTGAAGTACTAATAAAAACTTCAGCAGAAGCTATAAATTTAGTAAAATCAAATAATGAAATTTTTGAATCAAAAATTTCTGCTTCAAAATCAATTTTTGAAGAGATATAATCTTTTGAATAAGCATCATCTGGCCCGAAAGTAAAAACTACTTTTTTTGAAGTTTCACTTACTTTTTTAGCCAACTTTATATAATCATCTAAAGATAAATTACCATCACTACTTCCACCAAAACCTGGATGAAAAACTACTCTATTCTCTTTTTTTATATTAAGATTTAATAATGGCTTTGTATAATCTAATTTAATCTTAGGAAAAAGTTTTTTTGCTAAGTCTAAATTATATTGCCACTCTGTTTTCTCTACTTTACTTCTTCGCTGTTTTACCCTTTTATTAAAAAAAATTTGAGCAATTTTAGTAGCAGGAGCAACTCTATTTTTTATACCACTTTTGAAAAGAAGTTTTCCCAAAGTAGTATCAATAAAACAAGAAATACTTGCGTCAAATTTTTTCTCTTTTATCTGTTTTAAAGTAGTGTCTAAATTTTCTTTATCAAATAAAATTACATTATCAATAAAATCAATCTCTTTTGCAAAATCAAAATTAATTTTACTAACTAATGCTGTTAATTTTGTATTTGGGTATTGTTCTTTTATAGCTTTAAATAAAGGTAAAGTCACAACAAAATCACCAATTTTATCATGTCTAGTAATAAGTAAATTCACTATTTTTTACCTCTAATTTTTCTTTTAAACTCTACAAACTCTTTTAATTTTCTATCTGAATTTTTTAATAACTTTATAGCTTCATTTTTATCTGCATTTACTAAATTTGAATATGTTGTAGCTATTAAAATTATATCGTCTTCATCCAACCAAAGTTTTGCAAAATTATCAAGTCCAGTTTCTAAATCAACAGTTTTAAACTCCATTCTGTTAATATCTACAACTGAGAATTCATAGTTATTATCATTGATAGATACTAAAGTATTTCCAGCTGAAAAGTCTTTATGGTAAACACTATTTTTATGCAAATTATATGTAAACTCAACAAACTTTTTTATAATATCTTCTCTATTTTTAAGTTGTTTATTTCTTAAAGGCTCTCTAATAGTAAAATCATATTCATACTTTTTTGCTATAAAGAAACTCTCTTTAAACAAAAAATTCTTATAAAACTCTATATATCCAATTGGCTCAGGAGTATTTAAACCTAGATTTTTTAACTTTATTGCGTTTTTATATGATTTCTTAGCTTTTGAATCTCTAAAATATGCATATGCTATCTGATTGATTATATTGGGTACTTTAAAACCTTTTACAACTGTTTTTACACCTTTATATTCAATAACTTTTAATTCATTTCTAGCTTTATGTATAGTATTTGAGTTTTCTTCAAAAAACTCTTTTATATTTAGTAAAAACTCTTTTATATTTTTATAATTTTTATTTAATTCATATTTAAAACTCAAAATCACCTACTTATTTAAATCTTTCATAGAAGAAACTTTTTCATATCTTTTTAAAAATTTTTTCCATTGTTTTAAAACTTTATATTTAGTAAAAACTTTTGAATACTGATATAGTTTTGATTTTAAGCCATATCTTTTCCCACCAATTCCATCAGTAAGTATTAGTTTATAACTATTTTCATCAATTTTTTTGCATAAAATATTACTTAAAGCAATATCTACAAAAATTATATTATTTTTAAAAATATACTGTTTTAAATCTTCTATTAATTTTAGTTCTTCATCTTTACTGAAAAAAGAGTTTAAGACTAATTCCTTAAATGATTTTGATTGTGTATTATCAAAATCTAATACTCTATCAAAAACAAAACCTTTTCCAATATTTGTATTCACTAAACCATAACAATTTGTAATATGAGAAAATTCTTTTTTATTTTTCTTTAAATATTGAATATAACTATATTCCATTTCATTTTGATTTAGCCCTTGGTCTTTTCTATATACAATTTTAATCACTTTTTGAAAGTCATGAGGATGAATATAACATTTACGTTCTCTTCCCTTTCCTAAATACAAACTTTCATCTAATTTTATTAAATTCAATAAATTTTCCTAAACTCTATTTTTCTTATTTTATCAAAAATTTGATTTATAAAATATGATACTTTAAGATCTACCAAACAATTCAATTACTTTTTCAAACTGTTTATCATAATCAAATTGTATTTTTGCTTTTTTTTGTCCTGCGTAAGCTAATTTTTCTCTTAAAATATCATCTTTATATAACTTTTCTATTTTTAAAGCCAAATCTTCATAATTTTGATTTTCAAATAAAAGTCCAGTTTTTTCATCATCAATTACTTCTAAAACTCCCCCAGAATTTGAAGCAATTACAGCTGTGCCATTTCGCATTGCTTCTATTGTAACTAATCCAAAAGTTTCATTTTTAGAAGCCATTAAAACTACATCACAAGCTTGCATAAATTTTGAAGGTTCTTTTGTAAAACCCACAAATAAAACTTGCTCTTCTAACTCATATTTTATAACTTTTTGTTTTAGCTTTTCTAAATACTCTTCATTCATAGCATGTCCTATGATATAAGCTTTGATATTTAATTTTTTTTCTTTTAGCAAACTCATAGCTTCAATAAGTAAATGTTGTCCTTTAAATTCATTGATTCTACCAACAAGTCCTAGCATAAAAGAGTCATTTACTTTCAAACTATTTTTAAACTTTAGTATTTCATTCTCTTTTAACTTTTCAGATGTTTTAGCACCAAGATATATAACTTCTGTTTTAGGTCTAATATTTTTAGGAATAAATTTATTAACTTGCTCTTGTAAGGCTTTTGTTACACAAATAATTGTATCAATATTTTTATATAAAAACTTATGATAAAAATCATTTTTAAATCTTGTCATTGTCATATGTCTTGTTTGTACAATTTTTGGTTTTCTTTTTGATAATTTTTTTGAAAATACTACAATTGGAATATCTTTTGTCCAATGAAGATGAATAATATCAATACTTTGTTTATCGATAATCTTTGCAAGTTTTAAAGCCAAAAATAATGAAAAACTACTTTTTCTTTTTAAAAGAAAACTATTTTTGTCATTTTTAAAATAGTCTTCAAGCTTTGAATTTTTTGAAATTACATTATATACATTAAACTCTTTTGATAAATACTTTGAGCAATTACTCATATAAAGTTCCAATCCTCCTAAATCAGGAGATAAGCAAACTTCTAAGATACTCTTATTTTTCATTTTTTTGCATCTCTAACATAATTGCATATTTCATATAAGAGCTAAAAGCAGATACAACAGCTACATTCCAACCATTAATTCCATGAAATGCACCACCTTTTAAAATCAATGTTTTAAAAAGTGCTCCAACTCCATGAATAAAAGGATCAAAAACATTTGCACGCTTACCATCTTCATATGCTAAAACGGCACCTCTTTTAATAAACTTTTCTGTGGTTCTTATCATATGTATATAATCTTCATATGAATAATGCAACATATCAGCTTCTAAATCACAAATATTTTGCGTTTCTACTTTTGCATGACCTTTTGCAGTTGAGTAAGCACATTTTCGTCTATTATAAAGTCTTGTAACTCTATCTGGATACCAAAGTTTTATAAAGTTATTTCCAACATAAGTTTTTCTTGCGAAAGAAAAAGCATCAAAAGTTGTATTTTCTAAATCTAATTTTTTAATCTCTTCTATTGCATTTAAATCTAATCTTTCATCTGCATCTATACTTAAAATCCAGTCATTTTTTGCAAATGGAGCTCCAAAAGCTTTTTGTGGACCATCACCTAAATACTCTTGCTTTATAACTTTTGCACCTAAACTCTCTGCTATTTCACATGTTTTATCACTACTTAATGAATCAATAACTAAAACTTCATCACATACTGTTTGTACTGATTTTATAACTTCTTTTATATTTTTTTCTTCATTAAGTGTTATTATATTTGCTGTTATTTTCAACTCAATTCACTCTCTTTTTTATTTTTTTCGTTAAATGCAATAATAACAAAAAGTAAGAAAAATATTATATAAACATAATTTAAAGGTTTAACAGACAATGTTTTGTTTGCAAAGGAATTAAAAAACAATGATAAAAAAACAGTTAAACTCATATAATAATACAATGGGATTTTTCGTAAATTATAAATTAAAATCACTATACTTAAAAACAATAGACTATATCCTATTAAACCATATGCTGTTAAAGTATCCATATGTTCACTATGAAAATGATTAATTATTCTTGCATTATAATTAGTATCTAATTTTTGTTTTTCTTGAAGTAGGATTCTATTATCTTTAGGGCCTGTTCCAAAAAATAAATTATCTTTAAAAATCTCAAAACCTACTTTATTAAAATAAATTCTCAATCCCACACTACCACTATAAGTATTATTTTCTAATACTTTTTTTGTTTCATTATAAGCAATAACAAATCTATCAAATTTA
>NZ_NXIF01000109.1 GCF_002837275.1 Malaciobacter halophilus
TATTTTTATTTGTGGTATATCTTTTTTCTCTTTTTTTAATTTAGGAGGTTTTACTTGTTTTAATGCATCACCAATATTTGGAATATTGGCTGCATTTAGTGATATACTTGTAATTATTGATAATGCTATTATATTTCTTTTTTTCATTCTTCTTTTCCTATATTTCATCTTCTGCTACATAAAACTCTTGTTCAACACCATTTGGTAAAGATACTCCACCATTTACAAGTACTATTTGTGAACTTCTTGATAATGGCACTTTTACTTCATCTACACTTTGTCCTGTTGTTTCTTGTTGCATCTGCTTTGCTTGACTTAATGTTACTTTTTTTGTAGCTTGTCCTTCTATTGGTTTTGAAACAATTTGTTTATTTTCTCCTATATTAAATGCTACATTTACATTTTTACCTGCATTATTTGGTGTTTTTGTAACCTTTGGTATATTTGGCACTTTTACTGCTTCTTTGTTTACTATTGTTGTTACTACTTTATCTATTTGTTTCTCTACTTCTGGTTTCTTTTCAGGTTCTGGTAATTCAGGCTCAGGTGTTGGTTTTTCTGGTTCTGTAGTAACTTTTGTACCAATTATCCAAATAGGCTTATTTTCTCCATCTTTATTTACTTGCCAAGATAAAATAGGCGTTCCTTT
>NZ_NXIF01000110.1 GCF_002837275.1 Malaciobacter halophilus
TTCTATTTCAGTAGTGCTAAAAGAGTTTAGTAATTATAAATTTACAAGCAAAGTAGATAGTAGTGGAATACAAGGAGATATGAAAGAGTTTATAGAGAATGTAAACTTCTTAACAGGAGAGATATCAGGACTATTAAAAGACTCATTAATAATAGGATTAACACTAGATGAAGCTTCTGATAAATTAATAGCAAATGTAGATGTATTAAATACAAGTTCAAATGAAGCAGCAGCAAGCTTAGAAGAGACAGCAGCAGCTTTAGAAGAGATAACAAGTACAATAGTAAATAACTCAGAGAATGTAGCAAAAATGAGTAACTATGCACAAGAGTTAAGTAACTCAGCAAAAACAGG
>NZ_NXIF01000014.1 GCF_002837275.1 Malaciobacter halophilus
CTATTTGAGGAATATGATAGTTTAAAAATACAACTTACAAAAAAATCATATGAATTTGATAGCTCTTCAATCAAATTTCAATCAAATTTTCTATATTCAAATAAAGAAAACTTTTATAAAAATGAAGCAAAATTAGAAATACCTCAAAATATAATAAAAAAAATAGAGAAACAACTACAAAGTGAAGAATTAAAAAAACTATTAAGAATATATGAAGAGATTAAAGTAAAAGATGAAGAAGCATATATAATAAGTTGTATGAATATAGTTTGTTTGTTAAGTTATCCAAGAGTAAATTTTGATGAAGAAATAGATAAGATTAGTTTTTTTAGTCCTAAATTAAAACATATCTATACTTTTGTAAAAAATTTGACAGATAGAAGAATACTTTTAAGTGATGAAATAAAAGATAGAATCACAAATGAATATAAAATATCAGATGTATATCTAGATATGATGTTAAGACTTATAAAATATGCTTACTTTTCTAATGATAATCAAAAAATAACTGCAAAAAATTTTATATCAAAATATGAAAAAAAAGAAAATAGAAACTATTTTGTAAAATTAGAAGATATAAATGACCATCTATTTGATGAAAATTTTCAATCAAAAAATCTTACAGAAGATATAACAAGTACATTATATACAATAAATGGATTTAGTCAAAAGACTATTGATTTATTTGAGGCTATGAAAGATAAAGATTTTGATAGAACTAAAATCCCAAAAAATATAAAAGATAAATTAAATAAATTAACCGAAACAACCAATAAAATAAAAGTTGCATCTGCAATTATTGCTTTTATTACATTAGGAATATATATCTTTAGAAAAGATAAAAATATTCAAAATACAATGAGCGTGATTGATGATATATTATATATGACAAAAATAATAACAGAAAAAATGCTAATAAATTCTGTAAATGCAAATAGAACAGCAGGAACAGCACAAAAAACAATACAAGAGATATTAAAAGATAAAAAAATCCAATCAATGTCTAAAACAACAGTAGATCTTATTACAAAAGTAGGTGTTCCACTTGTAGTTATAAATGGTACTTACTCTTCGTTGAAATTATTGTCAAATGATGATTATGATGCAAGTTTTTTAAGTGGATTAAAAACTGCATTGACTGTATCTTTACTTATTGCTTCTAGTGTAACATCTTATGTCTTATTAATTTTATTAGAAATAGTTTGGAACTATTTTTCTCATTATATAATTGATAGTAATATAGAAAAATATCTTTATAAATCACTTCTATATGAAGATGTATATAAACATAGTGGATTTTTTAATATAGGTTCTTTATATCATATAAATTACAAAGCTTACTATTTATTTGAAACTACAAATACAAATGAAAAGTTAAAACAAATAAATGATAAAGGCTTTAAAACTTCAAAAAACCTAATCAATTTTATAGGAGAGAATTATGATGAAAATAAAGAATACTTTGATACAGCATTAAGAAATGAACTAAGCTTCTTTAAATCATCACTATTAGGATATAAACTAGAACTATTAAATGAAACAAAAAGAGTTAAGAAATTAAAAAATAAGTATGATATAGATATTGTACTAAATCAAAAAACATTTATAAAAATATCAAAATCAATTTTAGATATTGAAGATTTTAAATTAATTTTTCTTTATAATAATAAATATGAATATATTAATAAAACTAGTAATTTATTTATTAAAGATAATGATAATATTATCTTTGATTTATATAATCAAGATTTTGCTTATCTAAAAGAATTGTCACAATTAAATAATAAAAAAGCTTCAATTATTGTACTTTCCCCACAAATAGAATTAAAATATGATTTTATATATGATTATAAAGATTTAAACTATCTTTTTGCATTAAATTTTAAACAATCAAGTTTTACAATAAAAGATATAGAAGAATTAGAAAAACTAAAAGAAAAAAAGGATTAAAAAAGTGAAAATGAAAAATGCACTAAAATTACTGTTAATAATAAATATAATATTTATACTTGTAGGATGCAATGATAATAGCAAAAAAGAAGTAAATAATAATATAGTTTTGCAAATACCAAAAGTCAATGAAAATGAAATTGGAAAATATTATAAGTTTAGTGATTATTTAGATGCAAAAACAGACCCAATTGCAGCCACAAAGATAGGATATGCATACTCAGAAGAGCTAAAAGATTATGATAAAGCAATCAAATGGTTTAAATACTCAAACTCAATGAAACCAACAGGAACAAACTCAAACTATATGTGCTATGCATATCAAATGAAAAAAGATTATAAAACAGCTATTAAATGGTGTAAAAATGCAATTGACTTAGGTAATAAAGAAGCATTGTTTCAGTTAGCATATACTTATAGAGAAAAAAAAGATTATAAAAAAGCAGAAGAATGGTTTGTAAAATCATTTGAAAGTAAAGATAAAGATGCACCAATAGCATTGGGATATTTATATACAAATTATTTACATGATTATAAAAAAGCAGAAAAGTATTACAAAGAGGGTGTAAAACTAAAAGATTTAGAAGCTAATCATAACTTATCAAGACTATATCACCATCATTTAAAAGATGATATAAAAGCAAGTGCATATGCAATAGCATTAATAGAAAATAAGTATAGTAAAAGTTCAGTTTTAAAACTTCTTAAAAACACATGGAACATCCCAAACGAAACAATAAAAAAAGGATATGAATTACAACTAAATTCAGATGAATTTCCAATAAAATTTAAAGGAAAGTTAGATTTAGATGAATAGAATAAAAATAAAAGCTAATAAATAGTTTTAATTACTATTTTTAGCTCTTTGAATATCTTTTGTATATTTATATTCAATAAAATTATAAACATTGGCATCTTTATTTTTTGATAAAAAAAGAGTCATTTCAAAAAGTCTAAATCCAACTTTAAAAAAACCTGTAAAAGGAAGTAAATAAGCTAATATACTCATTTGCTTATGATAAGGGTAATATTTATCATACTCTTTTTTTAATTCATTTAATTGAATACTTTGTTCTTTTAATTTTTCTGGTTCATTATTTCTTACTACCATTAAAACTACTAATACATTTGCAAATATCATAAAAATATTTGCTAGCCAACCTAAAATAAATATCTCTTCGTAACTCAAAACCCTATATTCCTTACTATTTTTTTGTAATTATACAATAATTTCTTTGAACCTCTAAAGCAAGATTTAGCTAATATATCAAAATGTTAATTAAATCAATTTTTACAAATAGTAGTGGTATTTTATTTTCGAGAATCTTAGGTTTTATAAGAGATTTACTAACAGCATCAATTTTAGGTGCAAATATCTATAGTGATATATTTTTTGTAGCATTTAAACTTCCAAATCTTTTTAGAAGAATTTTTGCAGAAGGAGCTTTTACTCAAGCTTTTATTCCAGCATATGCAAAAGCAAAGCATAAAATAAGATTCTCTTCAATGATATTTTTACAACTTATTGGATTTTTATTAATTTTATCAATAATTGTCACGCTATTTTCTAAACTAATAACAAAAGCAATTGCATTAGGTTTTGATGATAAAACAATCGACTTAGCTGCACCTCTTGTTTCTATAAACTTTTATTATTTACCTTTAATCTTTATAGTTACATTTATGGCTGCACTTTTACAATATAAAAATCATTTTGCAACTACTGCATTTTCAACAGCGTTATTAAATCTTTCACTTATTGCTGCTCTTTTAATATCAAAAAATTTAGATAAGTATGAAATTACTTATTATTTGTCTTATGCAGTATTAATTGGTGGATTGTTACAAGTATTAGCACATTTAATTGCTGTTAAAAAAAAGAATTTGCTTAAAATTTCCACTTTCAAAAAACATAAGAAAAAAGAAGAAAATAGATTTTACAAAAGCTTTTTTGCTGCTACAATAGGTAGTTCAACTGCTCATGTATCAGCTTTTTTAGATACATGGTTAGCTTCATTTTTAGTTAGTGGCTCTATTTCCTATTTATATTATGCAAATAGGGTTTTCCAACTTCCTTTAGCACTTTTTGCAATAGCTACATCCATTGCCCTATTTCCAATGATAGCAAAGGCTATAAAAAATAGTGATGAACAAAAAGCATTAAGATTACTTAAAAAATCAACTATTATTTTATTTATTCTTTTAAGTTTAGCTACTTTAATTGGTGTTATTTTCAATGATTTAATTATATGGTTGCTATTTGAAAGAGGAGCTTTTACACAAGAAGATACACAAAATACAGCACTAATTTTAACAATGTATTTAATAGGTCTTTTACCATTTGGTATTGCTAAAATTTTCTCTTTGTGGCTATATTCTCATGAAAAACAGTTTTTAGCTGCAAAAATTTCAATGAAAGCTCTAGCATGGAATATCTTATTTTCCCTAGCTTTAATTATTCCGTATGAAGCTGCTGGATTAGCTCTTGCAAGCACTTTGAGTGGATTTATTTTATTTTTCTTAACAATTAAAGAGTTTGGATTAAGAAAATTTCTCAATCTTTTTACAAAGTAATCTTTGCTATAATTACAGCTTTGAAATTTTAAATTAGGATTTTTATGAAAGAGTTTTTAAAACAGTATATACCATATTATAAAGATTATAAACTTAAGTTTTTTTACGCATTTATAGGTATGGCACTAGCAGCAGGAGGAACTGCAGGTTCTGCTTATGTAGTTAAACCTTTACTAGATGAAATCTTTATTGCAAAAGATTTGGAAATGTTATATACAATTCCTGCATTAGTAATATTACTATATTTTGCTAAAGGTTTTGGAAAATATATTCAATCTTATTATATCTCATATATTGGTCAAGATATAATTAGAAAAATAAGAGATAAACTACTAGGACATACTCTAACTTTAGATATTGATTTTTTCCAAAAGAAACAAGGTGGTGAACTTATTTCAAGAATCACCAATGATATAAATAAGATTCAATCAGCAGTATCCAGTCAAATTGCAGAATTAATTAGAGAATCATTAACCATTTTTGCACTTATTTTTGTAGTAATCTACCAAAGTGCAGAACTTGCTTTTTATGGACTTGTTGTCATGCCAATTGCAATTATTCCTTTATCAAAACTTGCAAAAAAAATGAAAAAACTATCTTACGCTTCTCAAGAAAGTATCTCAGATATTACTAGTCATTTAAGTGAAACGTTTAATAATATAGAAATTATAAAAGCAAACTCAACTGAAAAAATAGAGACAGACAAGTTTGAAAAGCACAATAAAAAATATTTTGATATTTCAATTAAGAGTGTAAAAACAAATGAATTAGTCTCTCCTATCATGGAAACACTAGGAGCTTTAGCTATTGCTACGGTAATTGTACTTGGAGGTACTAAAGTTATTGATGGAGAGTTAACAGTTGGAGAGTTTTTCTCTTTTATGACTGCTTTATTTATGCTTTATACTCCAATAAAAAAACTATCTTCTTTATATAATAAAATGCAAGCTGCACTTGCAGCAAATGATAGAATCAACTCACTATTTAGTATAAAAAGTGAAATCCCATCAGGAGATCTTATTTTAAATGAAGAAATCAATAAAATAACACTAAATAATGTATGTTTAAAATATGATGAAATTCCAGCCTTAGAAGATATAAATCTTGAAGTTAAAAAAGGAGAAACACTTGCACTAGTTGGTGATAGTGGTGGAGGTAAATCTTCTTTAGTAAACTTAATAATAAGATTTTATGAAACCCATAGTGGTGAAATAAAATTTAATGATAAAGATATTAAAAGTATTGATATAAAATCTTTAAGAGATGCTGTTTCAATAGTTACTCAAAGAGTTTATATATTCAATGATACTGTATGTGCAAACATAGCTTATGGACAAGAAGTCGATGAACAAAAAGTAATAAATGCATTAAAACAAGCTCATGCTTATGATTTTGTAAAAGATATGGATAATGGGATTTATACAAAATTAGATGAGTTTGGTACAAATTTAAGTGGTGGACAAAGACAAAGAATAGCAATTGCAAGAGCCTTATACAAAAATCCACAAATTCTTATTTTAGATGAAGCCACTTCAGCATTAGATAATGAAAGTGAATCTATTATTTCTGAAGTAATTGATGAAATAAGTAAAGACAAAATAACATTTGTAATTGCACACAGATTAAGCACTGTTAAACATGCAACAAACATAGCTGTTTTCAAAAAAGGTAAAATTGTGTGTATTGGTAACGAAGCAACTCTTAAAAAAGAGTGTGAAGAGTATCAAAGACTTCATAATCTTGCAAACATCTAAGTTTTAAGCCTTAAAATAAGGCTTATTCTTAGTATTAAAACAAATTTTTAACCTATTTTAGATAAAATAATAAAATTTTCAAAAAGGTAATAATAGTGTTTAATTATAAAAATTTAAAAAAGGTACTTTTTTTATTTCAACCTGAAACAGCTCATCATATTGCAGAGTTAGGATTAAGAGTATTACCAAAATGTAGAATAGCAGCAAACTATATGACAAATAGAAACTTTGTCAATGATGCAAGATTAACTCAAGAGATTTTTAATGTAAAATTTATAAATCCAGTAGGCCTTGCAGCAGGTTTTGATAAAAACTGCACAATGGTAAATGCAATGACATCATTAGGTTTTGGATACACAGAAATTGGAACAATTACTCCAAGACCACAAGATGGAAATCCAAAACCAAGAATGTTTAGATACCCAAATAAAAACTCAGTACAAAATGCAATGGGTTTTAATAATGAAGGAGCACATACAGTACTAAAAAACCTTCAAAAAGTTTATCCAAATGTATTACCTATTGGAGTAAATATTGGGAAAAATAAAACAACACCTGAAGAGTATGCTTTAAGTGATTATAAAACACTGATTAAAAAATTTGAAAAAAATAGCGACTATATAGCAATAAATATATCTAGTCCAAATACACCAAATCTTAGAGATTTACAAAATGAAGAGTTTATTACTGCACTTTTTGAAATGGCAAAAGAGCTTACAAATAAGCCAATATTATTAAAAATAGCTCCAGATATGCAACCTCAAGCAGCTATAAACTTATGTAAAACAGCTGTAAATGCAGGTGCTGCTGGAATTATTGCAACAAATACAACAATAGATTATGACTTACTTCCAAATTGCCAAGATTTTGGAGGATTAAGTGGAGAAGTTTTACAAGATAAAGCATATGAGATGTTTAAAGCAATAGCCCAAGAGCTATTTGGAAAAACTCTTCTTATCTCTGTTGGAGGAATAAGTACTGCACAAGAAGCATACAAAAGAATTAAAGCAGGTGCTAGCCTACTTCAAATATATACAGGTATGATTTTTGAAGGACCATCAACAGTTAAAAATATAAATGAAGGTATCTTAAAACTTATGCAAGAAGATGGCTATAGCCACATTAGTGAAGCTATTGGAGCAGATTTAAAATAATTAAAAGGTGAAAAACATGAAACTTTTAAATGTTATAAAAAGAACTAAAAGTTCTATTTTATATATACTTTTTTTCACTATATTTATGGGGGAACTTATGAGTAGTAATAGCTTACCAAAATATTATACACAAACTTTAGAAAATGGTTTACGAATTGTAGCTATTCCTATGGACAATGGCTCAAATGTAGTATCAACTGATATTTTTTACAAAGTTGGAAGTAAAGATGAGAAGATGGGTAAAAGTGGAATTGCCCATATGTTAGAACACTTAAACTTCAAATCAACAAAAAACCTTAAAGCTGGTGAGTTTGATGAAATTGTAAAAGGTTTTGGTGGAGTAAATAATGCAAGTACAAGCTTTGATTTTACACACTATTATATAAAATCAAGTTCTAAAAACATGGCTAAATCTTTAGAACTTTTTGCTGAGCTTATGCAAAATCTTACTTTAAAAGATGAAGAGTTTCAACCAGAAAGAGATGTTGTAGCAGAAGAGAGAAGATGGAGAACTGATAATAATCCTATGGGATATATGCAGTTTAGACTTTTTAATAATGCTTATATTTATCATCCTTATCATTGGACTCCAATTGGTTTTATGAATGATATAAAAAACTGGACTATTGAAGATATAAAAGATTTTCATAGTACTTTTTATCAACCTAAAAATGCAATTGTAGTAGTTGCTGGAGATATAGATAAAAATAGTGTTTTTAAAGAGACTGAAAAGTATTTTAAAGATGTAAAAAATACAAAAGATATTGTAAGACAATCTTATACGGTTGAGCCAAAGCAAGATGGAGCTAAAAGATTAATTATTAAAAAAGATAGTGCTGTTGAAATGTTAACAATTGCATTTCATATCCCAAATTTTGAGCACAAAGACCAAGTTGCATTAAGTGCATTAAGTGAATTATTAAGTTCAGGGAAAAGTTCACTTTTACAAAAAGTTTTAGTAGATGAAAAAAAATTAGTAAATACTGTGTATGCATATAATGTAGAGTTAAAAGACCCTGGTCTTTTCCTATTTTCAGCTGTTTGTAATCAAGGTGTTAAAGCAAAAGATGTTGAAAAAGAGATATTAAAAATTATATCAAGTATAAAAGAAGGTAATATCTCTAAAAAAGATATTGAGAAAGTTAAAATAAATACAAAAGCAGACTTTATATTTTCACTTGAAAACTCAAGTTCAGTTGCTTCTATTTTAGGAAGTTATTTTGTAAGAGATAATATTAAACCTCTTTTTGAGTATGAAGAAGAGATAGAAAAACTTAAAAAAAGTGATGTTATTAATGTTGCTAAGAAATATCTTACGAAAGATAATTCAACAACAGTGATTTTAAAAAAGGGGAGAAAAGATGAAAAAGAAGAGCTTTAAGATTACAAGTTAAAAATACAAAATAATGCAAATATATAAAGGATCGTTCAATGCAAAATATTATTGGTGCGATGACAGCACTTATAACACCATTTAAAAATGGAAAAGTAGATACAGCAAAATATGAAGAGCTTATAAGAAGACAAATAGCACAAGGTATTGATGTTGTTGTTCCTGTTGGAACAACTGGAGAGAGTGCAACCTTATCTCATGATGAACACAGAGAGTGTATAGAGATTGCAGTTGCCACATGTAAAGATACAGATGTAAAGGTAATTGCTGGTGCTGGTTCAAATGCAACACACGAAGCAATAGGTATTGCACAACATGCTCAAAAAGTTGGTGCTGATGGTCTTTTATCTGTTGCACCATATTATAACAAACCTTCTCAAGAGGGTTTATATCAACACTATAAAGCTATTGCAAGTTCAGTAGAAATTCCATTTATGATATATAATGTACCAGGTAGAACTGGTGTGGATATTGAAGCTGATACTGCTATTAGACTATTTGATGATGTATCAAATATCTATGCAATAAAAGAAGCAACAGGTTCTTTAGAAAGAGCAATTGAACTAAGCTCAAAAAGACCAGACTTTTGTGTTGTTTCGGGTGAAGATTCAATAGATTATGCTATGTTAGCAAATGGAGGAAAAGGTATTATCTCTGTTACAGCAAATCTTTTACCTAACTACAAAAGTAAATTAGTTCACAGTGTATTTAACAAAGATTTTGATACTGCAAAAAAAATTAATGATGATTTATATGCTATAAATAAAGCACTTTTTGTTGAGAGTAATCCAATCCCAATAAAAGCTGCGATGTATCTTGCAGGTCTTATCGACACGTTAGAATACAGATTACCATTGACTCCTCCAAGTAGAGAGACAATGAGCAAATTAGAAGATGTATTAAAAGGTTATGAGGTAATTAAATAATGAACGAAAATATGAATGGTAAAACTCTAGTAATTTCTGGTGGAACAAAAGGTATTGGTAAAGCGTGCGTTTATAGATTTGCACAAGAGGGTGTAAATGTTGCTTTTACATATAATTCAAATGCACAAGTTGCACAAGAAATAGCAGATGATGTAGAAGCAAAATTTGGTGTAAAATGTAAATGTTATGCTTTTAATGTACTTGAACCAGAAAAGTATAAAGAGTTATTTTTAGAAATTGATAAAGACTTTGATAGAGTTGATTTTTTTATTTCTAATGCCATGATTTATGGTAGAGCAGTTGTTGGTGGATATGGAAGATTTATGAAATTAAAACCAAGAGGATTAAATAATATCTACACAGCAACTGTAAATGCATTTGTTTGTGGAGCACAACAAGCAGCAAAAAGAATGGAAAAAACTGGTGGTGGTTCAATTGTAAGTTTAAGTAGTACAGGAAATTTAGTATATATTGAAAACTATGCAGGGCATGGAACTAACAAAGCAGCAGTTGAAGCAATGGTTAGATATGCTGCAACAGAACTTGGAGATATGGGAATTAGAGTAAATGCTGTAAGTGGTGGTCCAATTGATACTGATGCTCTTAAAGCTTTTACAAATTATGAAGAAGTGAGAGATAAAACAGCAGAATTATCTCCATTAAATAGAATGGGTCAACCAACAGATTTAGCAAGTGCTTGTTACTTCTTATGTACAAAAGAAGCATCTTGGGTAACAGGTCATACTTTAATTGTTGATGGTGGAACTACATTTAAATAATAATATTAAAAAAGCAAGAATAATTGCTTTTTTAATACCCATAAACTAAAGTCACCTTGAGGAAAGAATAAAAAAATTATATGAATAAACAATTTAACTTACCAAATATATTAGCACTTTTTAGAATAGCATTAGCTCCTTTAATGTTATGGTTTTTAGTTGATAGAGACAATGTACTTTTCTCATCTTGGCATCCAACTTGGTTGGACTACTTTGCAGGCTTAATTTTTGTTATCGCTTCAGTTACTGATTTTTTTGATGGTTTTATAGCTAGAAAATGGAACCAAATTACAAAACTTGGAGCGATTCTTGACCCCCTTGCAGATAAGATGCTTATATTAGCAGGTTTTTTAGGTCTTATGATGATTGATAGAGCTTCTGCATGGGCAGTTTTTCTAATACTTTCAAGGGAATTTTTTATAACAGGACTTAGAGTTGTTGCTGCAGATGAAGGAAGAAATGTAGCTTCAACTATGGCAGGAAAGATAAAAACAGTTGTTCAAATGATTGCAATTGGTTTTTTACTTATGAATTGGCCTTTTGCTACACAACTATTGTGGCTAGCAGTTATTTTAACTTTATACTCTGGATATGAGTATTTAAGAGACTATTACAAAGATTAATTGGAGATTATATTGGGTACTATTACTTTTTTAATTGTTCTATCAATTTTAGTATTTATACATGAATTAGGACATTTTTTAGCAGCAAGATACTTTGGAGTAACAGTTCATACTTTCTCTATTGGTTTTGGTAAAAAACTTTTTTCAAAACATTGGAAAGGTACACAATGGCAATTTGCTTTAGTACCACTTGGTGGTTATGTAAAAATGAAAGGTCAAGACGATACAAAACCAGGCCTAATAGAAAATGGAGATGACTCTTATAATAATAAAAAACCATGGCAAAGAATAGTTATACTTTTTGCAGGTCCTTTTGCAAATTTTATACTTGCTGCAATTTTATATTTTGCAATAGCAATTTTGGGAGCAAACTCTTTATCTCCTACAATAGGAGAAGTTATGAAAGATTCTCCTGCTCAAAAAGCTGGTATTCAAAAAAATGATAAAATTGTAAGAATCAATGATACTGAAATCAAAACATGGGAACAAATAGGTAAAACTATTACTCAAACACAAGGTGCATTAAAATTTTATATTCAAAGAGATAATAAACTTCAGATGTTTGTAATAAAACCTGAAATTAATGACTCGCAAAATATTTTTAGAGAAAAAATAAAAAAAAGAATGATTGGAATTGCTCCTGCTCCTAAACTTGTAACTATTTATCACTCTCCTATTGAAGCTATCTCATATGCCTATGACAAAACAATAGAGTCATCAAAAATGATATTTCTAGGAGTACAAAAACTTATTCAAGGAATTATTCCAAGTAGTGAAGTTGGAGGAGTAATTACTATTGGAAAAGTTATTTCAGATGCAAGTGAATCTAGTTTTATTGCACTTTTAGCAATTACAGCTTTAATTTCTGTAAACTTAGGTGTTTTAAATCTTTTACCAATTCCTGCTTTGGATGGTGGACATATTATGTTTAATCTATATGAAATAATTACAAGAAGAAAACCAAGTGATAGAGTATTTATGTATTTAACTCTAGCGGGATGGGTAATTTTAGGTTCACTTATGTTATTAGGTATTTACAACGATATAAATAGAATATTTTTAAAAGGTTAATATTATGCAAATACAAAAAGCGATTGATAATTTAGATAGACTAATTACAGATGTTGAAGATGCAAGACTTCAACTATCAGAACACCATATTGTAAAAATTATAGGAATTAGTAAATATAGTCAAAGTGAAGACGTTGCAACTTTATATAAAGCTGGACAAAGAGCATTTGGAGAAAATAAAGTTCAAGACTTAAAACAAAAAATGTCAGATTTAGAAGAGCTTCCTTTAGAGTGGCACTTTGTAGGAAGACTTCAAAAAAATAAAATCAATAATCTTATAGATTTAAAACCAACTCTTATGCAAAGTTTAGACTCTCTTGAACTTGCCAATGAATTAAATAAAAAACTTGAAGCTAAAAATAAAAAGATGAATTGTTTACTTCAAATTAATTCTGCAAAAGAAGATAGTAAAGCAGGTGTTATGCCTGAAGTTGCTATTGAAACATATAAAAAAATAATTCAGTCTTGTCCTAATATTAAACTAAAAGGTGTGATGAGTATTGGAGCACATGTAAATGATGAGCAACTAATAAAACAAAGCTTTGAAATAACAAAAACAATCTTTGATGAACTACAAGAGTATGGTGCAAAATATTGTTCTATGGGAATGAGCAATGATTTTAAACTTGCTATTAAATGCGGTTCAAATATGATAAGAGTTGGTTCTAGTTTATTTAAATAAAAAATATTCCCATCTTTTATTTATTTTATATTATTTAGTTCTAAAAATACATAAGGGTTTATAATTATTATAAATAGTTTATGTTTTATATATTAAAATCTTCTTATAAAAATAAATTAAGGAGATTTTATGAAAAAATTTACATTAGCTTTAGTATTAGCAACTTCTACAATGTTCGCTCACCAAATTACTGCAAAAAAAGCTGAAAATAACACTTACAAAGCTCAATTCTGGGCACATGGAAAATATCAAAAGTTTGATGCAAGACAATTAAAGGGTGCGACAGCATATGATTTAAATAATAATGTTATTAAAACAGGAATTGACTATGCAAAAGGAACAACACTTCTTACTGCAAAAAAACCTGCAATGATAAGTTTAACATTTGATGCTGGATATTGGGTAGAAGGAAATAATGGATATGAAGCAATTAAAGACCCTTCAAAATATAAAGGTATAGTTTACAATAGTTTAAAAAGTATTAAATATGGTAAAAGATATTTTCAATGGAATGACTCATTTTTAAATCCAATTGGAATGAAACTTGAAGTTATACCTTTAGTTAATCCATTAAATATAAAAGTTGGAGAAAAACTTCCAGTATTAGTTTTAAAAGATGGAAAAGCACTTGAAAATGCAGGTTTTGAAACATCTGATTATGGTGATTTAAATGTTAAAACAAATAAATATGGTATTGCTAATATTCCTGTAAAAAACAAAGGTTTACAAATTATTGCTGCAATTTACATGGACGATGAAGTAAGTGATATAAATGTTAATAGTATCACTATTCAAAGTAGTATCTCATTTGAAGTAAAATAGTATGATTATTAGAGCAACAATATTAGCCTTAATTTTAAATTTTTCTGCATTTGCCCATGGAATATTTTATGAGTTAGTAGATGGTGCAGTTGGAGTAAGAGTAACTGCACCTAATAATATTCCTATTAGTAATGCAAATGTTACTATATATGCACCAGAAGCTTCACTTCCTTTTGTAAATGGGAAAACAGATGTAAATGGAAATTTTGCATTCATGCCAGATAGTCATGGTCAATGGAGAGTAGTTATTAATGTTGATAGTGACCATGGAGGTCATATTAAAGATTTCAAAATTACTATTGATGAAAATAGAAAAGTAGATGAGTTTGAAAAAACTCCATATGAAAGATATATGAAAATGCTAAGTGTATTAGGATTACTACTTGGACTATTTGGAATTATTGTTTTAATAAAAAATAGAAAAAAAGATACAACTAAATAGTTGTATCTTTACTCTATAATCTCTTCATTATGGAGTTCGTCAACTCCATTTTTATAAACAATCTCTTCACTAAAATACTCAATTTTTGTTTCTGCTACTTCAAGATTTTTAAATTTCGCAATATGAAAAATAGCATCACCTTCTTGAACTAAAGGGATTTCAGATTTTCCTATTATTATCCCATCAAAAAGAGATTTTACTTCAAATGAAGCATCACCTAAAGGTTCATCAATATAAGCAATAACCTCATCTTTTTTTACAATATCTCCTAAAGCTTTTATAGTTCTTAAAACTCCACTTTCTCCAGCTCTTATCCATTGACTACTTCTTGTAACAATAGGAAGTTTTTTAGATTTTCTTTTTGAAAGAGGAAGCATATTTAACTCTCTTAAAACATTTACTACCCCTTTTACTCCTATTCTAATACAAGTTTCATCAAATCTTAAAGCTTCTCCAGCTTCATATAAAAGAATAGGTATTCCCTCTTCTTGCGCAGTTTGTCGTAAAGAGCCATCTCTTAACTCTGAATGTAATACAACTGGTGCTTCAAATGCTTTTGCAAGCTTATACGTAAACTCATCTTTTATATTAGTTCTTATTTGTGGTAAATTAGACTTATGAATAGAAGCTGTATGCAAATCTATACCTAAATCACACTTTGATACTATCTCTTTAAAAAAGATATTTGCAACTCTACTAGCAAGAGAACCTTTGATAGAACCGGGAAAACTTCTATTTAAATCTCTTCTATCTGGCATATATCTTGATAAAGTCATTGTTCCATATACATTTACAATAGGTACTAAAATTAGTGTACCTTTTAATCTTTTTAAAATATTTAACTTTCGTAATCTACGAATAATCTCTATACCATTTAATTCATCTCCATGAACAGCAGCACTTATAAATATTATTGGCCCCTCTTTTTTTCCTCTTATTACATGAATAGGAAGCTTAGTTGGTGTATTATAAAGCTTTGGAAGCTCTATATTTGTTGTGATATTTACTCCCTTAGGAATATTTTGTCCACCTAAAGTTATAAAATCTTTATTCATAACTTATGCTCCAATATTATCTTTTTTTATTTTTCTTTTTTTTATTAAATCATTTGGTGTAACATTTTGTTCTATATAATCCATAATTTTTCCTGCAATATCAAGGTTTGTTGATGTTTCTATTCCTTCTAATCCAGGTGAAGAATTTACTTCCATCACAAGAGGTCCTCTTTTTGAAGGTATCATATCAACTCCACAAACACCCAATCCCATAGCTTTTGCTGCTGCTATTGCAGTTGCTTTTTCTTTTCTTGTAAGTTTATGAGCAGTTGCTGTTCCACCTTGATGTAAGTTTGACCTAAAATCACCTTCAGCACCTTGTCTTTTCATAGCTCCTACAACTTCACCACCTACTACTAAAACTCTTATATCAGAACCATTTGCTTCTTCAATAAACTCTTGTACAAGTAAGTTTACATCCATCCCATAAAAAGCATCAAGTACTGATTTTGCTGCTTTTTCACTCTCAACTAATACAACACCTACGCCTTGAGTTCCTTCAAGTATTTTTAATACAAGAGGTGCTCCACCACTTAAGGCTATTACATCTTTTGCACTTGATTCATTTGAAGCAAAAACTGTTTTTGGCATATCTATTGACTTTTTTGAAAGTATTTGTAAACTTCTTAATTTATCTCTACTTCTTTTAATAGCTAAACTTCCTGTAACTGTAAACACATCCATCATCTCAAAGTGCCTTACCATTGCAGTTCCATAAAATGTCCTGCTTGCTCCAATTCTTGGAATAATAGCATCAGGTTTTGGTAACTCTTCTCCAAAATAGCTAATTTTTAGTTCACCTTTCATAATCTCAATACTACACTTTAAATAATCAATAACTCGAACTTCCCAATCTCTTTGTTGTGCAGCTTCTACAAGTCTTTTTGTTGAGTAAAGTTCTTCATTTCTTGATAGGATGTATAATCTCATCATTCTTCCTTTTTTAATTCTGTAGTGTAATTATAATGCATTTTTCATCACTTTTGTCAAAAAAAAAATTTTTTTTAAAAAACTGTTAGTTTATAGCTAATTTGAAAAGTTAACTTTAAGTAGTTATTAATTTTAGAATAAAACATAAAAGGTAATCCCTTTTATATTTTAAATTTAGTTTATAGCGTTTTTAAAAGTTTCAAGCTCATCTTTAATAGATGGAACTCTCATAAAATGCTCTCCTATTAAGAAAGCATCTGCTCCAATTGAGCTAAGTCTTTTGATAGTTTCTGTGTTACTTACTCCACTTTCTGCAACTATGATTTTTCCATTAGGAATCATAGGAATTAATTTATCACAAAGTTGCATATCCATTTCAAAAGTATCTAAATTTCTATGATTTATTCCTACTATATTTGCACCACATTTCATAGCTTTTGTTAAATCTTCTTTATCATGAATTTCAACTAATACTTCAAGTCCTATATATAAAGCATACTCATATAACTCTTTTAGCTCTTTTGTACTTAATGCTTTTGCTATAAGTAAGATAAAATCAGCTCCATAAACTAAAGCTTCAACTATTTGGTATTTATCAACTATAAAGTCTTTTCTTAAAAGTGGTGTTGGAACATATCTTCTTATTTGAGTTAAATACTCCAAATCACCCTTAAAATAATGTGGTTCAGTCAAAACTGAGATTGCATTTGCACCATTTGCACTATACTCTTGTGCAATTGCAAGTGGATCAAAATCCTCTTTTATTATTCCTTTACTAGGACTTGCTTTTTTTACTTCTGCAATAATTCTTACTGGTTCTTCTTTTGTAGAAGTTAAATATTTTTTTACATCTCTTGGGGCATATGGATTTGAAGCTAAACTTCTACCAAGTAAATCAAGAGGTATTTCAATTTTTCTTCTTTGTAAATCCTCTTTTGTTTTTTCAATAATTTCATCTAAAATCACTTATTTACACTCCTTAATTTTATTCCAATGCATTTTAATTTCTGGTTCATCAAGTCCTATTGCATCTACAACTTTTTTCATTTGAATATATGCTTCTTTACATTTTTTTTGTTTATATAAACCCCAAGCATATGAGTCTATATAAGCTACATTATTTGGAGCTTTTTTTAGTGCTTTTTCAACTAAACTAACTCCTCTTTTAATATCAATATCATAATCAATCAATAAATACCCTAGAAAATTTTGATAAATATGATTATCTAATATAATTAAAGCACTTTCAAATTTTTTTATTACATCAGCTAATACTTTCTTTTTATCTTTTGCTACTTCAAACTTAAAAATAGCCATTTGCGCTAAAAGGTCAATATTGCCAGTACTTTTATATAACTCTTCTAAAAGTTGCAAAGCTTTTTTCTTATCATCTTTTTTTTGATATAAAGTTAATAATTTAAAATCATCTACTCTATTCTCTTCTAAAAATTTTATAGCCTCATCAATATTTTTTTGCTCCAAGTAAGCAATCAAATATTTATAGGCTCTATTCATAGAGTAAAAATCTCCATGTGTTTTATATTCAAAATATGATTTTTTTAATATAGAGATTATACCATCTATATTTTTCTGTTCTCTGTAAAATGAAAACAGTTTTGTACAAACTCCACCCTCACATCCATAAAGTCGTACATGAGTTTCAAGATAAGAGATTGCTTTTTCTTTTTTATTTAAATATGAATATAAAACATCTACTAAGTTTATAAGTGTATCTCCACTTACATTTGATATATATGCACTTTCAAAGTGTTCTTCTGCTTGTTTATACTCTTCTCTTTCAAAATAAACATTTGCAATCAATTCATAATTTTTTGAATTATTAAATTTCTCAAGTAGTACTGTTGCATTTTTCAAAGCTTCATCTAACTTATCAAGTTTTAAAAGTGCAATAGTATAAAATCTTAATACATCTTCATAAGAACTACTATCTTCATCAAGATATTTATAACTATACTCTTTTACATCTTCATATCTTGAAAGTTGCATACTAATAGTCAAAAATCTTAATAAATACTCATATCTTTCTGTTTTATCAAATAGTTCAAGATATACCTGTCTTGCACTGTAAAAATCTCTATTTTTTTCATACTCTAAAGCAAAAAGTATATATTGGTCTTCTGCTTCAAACAGTTTTACATCATTTCTTTGTAAATCTTTATTACCCACGCATGATGCAAAAAACATTGATAAAAATATTATTATAAGGGTTTTATAGCTGGGCACTCTTCATACACCTCTTTTTCATTATTTTTAAAATAGTCCCAAAAAGGAAAAGTTCTACATTGTGTTGGTCTTGCTTCATAAACAGAACACTGTTTTTTTTCTAAATCAAAAAATACACACGCGTAGTTATTCTTCTTTAATTTCACCTCTTTTAAACTATATTTATAACCTACTTTTTCTAGGTACTTAACTCTTAGCTCTTCTAAACTAATATTTAGATGCTTACTTAAAACTTCTATTTCTTGTTTGTTTATCCAAATATAACCACTTTCTCCAATACAACAATTGCCCTCACAACTTGAACAAACTTTTGCATCAAAACAGTAATTATAACCTTTTTCTTTTAAAATCATATTTCTACTTTTATACTATGTGTTGAACATTTTTCATAAATAGCTAAAGCCTCTTTAGAAAACTTTTCTTCTTCAAAAACAAATAAAGGAGATAAAATTTTTGTCAATGATTTTGAGCTTTTTCTTGCATAAACTAAAACCAATGTTGCATCTTTATTCTTTTTAGGATGAACAAACTGTAAACTTTGTACATTAAACTTATATTTATTCAATAAAATAAGTATCTCATTTATCTGTTTTACATCATAGCAAAAGAAAAACTTTCCTTTTGGCTTTAAAACTCTATTTGTTTTTGATATAAACTCTTCTAATGGCATAGAATCATTATATCTTGCAATTTTTAAATTTTCATTCTCACTTTTTATTACACTACTATGATAAAAAGGTGGATTTGATACACAAATATCAAACTGCTTATCAAAATCTAATGTTAAATAAGAACCTTTAAACATAGTAGCTTCTATTTTATTGCATTTGCTATTTATTTTACTTAAAAATTGAAACTTCTCTTGAATTTCAGACTGGTTTAAATTAAGCTTAGGATTATCCCTTGCAAGTAACAACCCAAGTATTCCACTACCACTTCCTATATCTAAAAGTTCACCTTGTATATTTTTAAATTGGCTTAGATTTTCAATAATAAAGTTATATAAAAAATGAGTATCACTATTGTAACAATAACCATCTTTTGGCTGATAAAGAAGCAATATTTAACCTTTAATTTTTTTTGTATTATAGCGAATAAACCAAATAATAGATTTAAAGTAACTTTTGAGTAAAAAAAAATAAAAAATAACTTAATATAAAATCAAACAATACACCAAAAACAGCTTCCATAAAGTATATTTTAAGTATTGATTGCCTAAAGTTTAATTATTCTTTATAATTGATATAAGTTATTGGATTTTTATAAAATTTAGAAATAATTACGTGTAATTATTATTACAAAAGAGGAAAAAATTATGGGAACTATACAGGCGCCAGAAAATACACCTGTTTGGGTTGATGAAAGTAGATGCAAAGCATGTGATGTTTGTGTATCTGTTTGCCCTGCTGGAGTATTGGCAATGAGACCAGAGCCTGGTTCTACACTTGGTTCTATGGTAAGTGTTGAGTACAAAGACTCATGTATTGGATGTACAGACTGTGAACTATCTTGCCCAGATTTTGCAATTTTTGTAGCAGATAAGAAAGAGTTTAAATTTGCAAAATTAAGTGCTGAAGCAAAACAAAGAAGTATTGCAATAAAAAATAACAACTATAGAGTACTTAGCTAATACAAGGAATTATTATATGGCAAGAGAAATAATATCAACAGGAAATGATTTAGCTGCAATAGCAGCAGTTGATGCTGGATGTGAGTTTTTTGCAGGTTATCCTATTACTCCATCTAGTGAAGTAATGCACACAATTTCTGATTTATTACCAGCAAATGGTGGAGCAGCAATTCAAATGGAAGATGAAATTGCAGGAGTTTGTGCAGCATTAGGTGCAGCAATGAGTGGAAAAAGAGCCTTAACTGCTACTAGTGGGCCAGGGATTTCACTTAAAGCTGAAAATATTGGATTAGGTTATATTGCTGAAGTTCCATTGGTAATTATCAATGTTATGAGAGGAGGTCCATCAACTGGTCTTCCAACTAGAGTTCAGCAAGGAGATATTCTTCAAGCAAAAGCACCAACACATGGAGATTTCAACTCTATTACACTTTGTGCTTCAACACTTGAAGAGTGCTATACTCAAACTATTAAAGCTTTTGATTTAGCAGATAGATTTATGCAACCAGTATTTTTATTATTAGATGAAACTATTGGACACATGAGTGGAAAAGCTATTATTCCTGATTTAGAAGAGGTAAAAGCTTCAATAACTCCAAGAAGAGTTTATGAAGGAGATCCAAAAGATTATAAACCTTATGGCGTACCTCAAGATGAGCCTGCTATTTTAAATCCTATGTTTAAAGGATATAAATTTCACTTTACAGGTTTACATCATGGACCAACAGGTCATCCAACAGAAGATGCAACTATATGTCAAAATTTAATAGATAGATTATTTAATAAAGTAGATTCACATTTAGATGAAGTTCATCAATATGAAGAGTATATGTTAGATGATGCACAAATTATGATTATAGCATATGGTTCAGTAGCCCTTTCAGCAAAAGAAGCAATTAAAAGACTTAGAAAAGAGGGTATTAAAATAGGACTATTTAGACCAATTACACTTTGGCCAAGTCCAGAAGAAAAAATTTATGAATATTGTAAAAAAATAGACAAAGTTTTAGTAACTGAGCTAAATAAAGGTCAATATATCCAAGAGATTCAAAGAGCAAGTCAAAGAAAAGATTTTGCTACTTTATTTAAAGCAAATGGAAGACCTATAGCTCCAATTGAAATTATCGAAAAAATAAAAGGAATATAATATGGCTTTTAATTACGATAAATACCTAAGAGTAGATAAAATGCCAACACTTTGGTGTTGGGGTTGTGGTGATGGTGTTATCTTAAAAGCACTAATAAGAGCCATTGAAAAAGTTGGTTGGGATATGAATGATGTATGTGTTGTATCAGGAATTGGATGTTCAGGAAGATTCTCTTCATATATTGATTGTAATACTGTACATACAACACATGGTAGAACAATTGCTTATGCAACAGGAATAAAACTTGCAAATCCAGATAAACATGTAATTTGTGTTACAGGAGATGGAGATGGTTTAGCAATTGGAGGAAATCATACAATTCATGGTTGTAGAAGAAACATAGATATTAATCATATTGTTGTAAATAATTTTATTTATGGACTTACAAATTCACAAACAAGTCCAACTACTCCGCAAGGTATGTGGACAGTTACAGCAAAAAGAGGAAATATAGACCCTACTTTTAATGCTTGTGATTTAGCAATTGGTGCAGGAGCAACTTTTGTTGCAAGAGAGAGTATGTTAGACCCTAAAAAACTAGAAAGAGTTTTTGTAAAAGGTTTAGAACATAAAGGTTATTCATTTTTTGATATTTTTTCTAATTGTCATGTAAATTTAGGAAGAAAAAACAAAATGGGTACTGCTATGCAAAACTTAGAATGGATTGACTCAATTACTCTTGCAAAAACTAAATTTGATAAATTAGAAGATGAAGAAAAAGAAGGAAAATTTCCAACAGGTGTGTTAAAACATGATACTGAAGCTTTAGAGTATTGTGAATCATATGAAAAAGTAAAACAAGCACATCAAAACAATACAAAAGTTGAGCTTTAGGAGATAAGATGGCTAGAACATTAATGAGATTCACAGGAGTTGGTGGACAAGGTGTTTTACTTGCAGGAGCAATTTTTGCTGCTGCAAAAATTGAAGCTGGTGGATATGGATTAAAAACAGCAACTTATACATCTCAAGTAAGAGGTGGGCCAACTGTTGTTGATATTACACTAGAAGATGAACCTATTTTATTTCCATATGCAAATGATGGAGAGATTGATTTTATGCTCTCTGTTGCACAAATCTCTTATGACCAATTTAAAAGTGGAGTAAAAGAAGGTGGAATTATAGTAATTGAGCCTAATCTTGTTAAACCAACAAAAGAGGATAGAGAGAAATTTAAAATTTATGAAATTCCTATTATTACTATTGCAAAAGAGGAAGTTGGAAATGTAATTACACAATCTGTACTTGCTTTATCAATAGCAAACTATATGACTAACAATACAGTTGACAATGAAATATTAAGAAAAACAATGCTTTCAAAAGTTCCTTCAAAAGTTCATGATATAAATAATAAAGCTTTTGATTTAGGACTTAAATACGCAAAAGAAGCATTAGAAAATAATTAATTTAGAAGCAAATGCTTCTAAATTAATTTGATACTAGTTTTAAACCTATAATTGAAGAAATAAGTGTAAATAAAAAAAACAATCTCATCATACTAGCTGGTTCTTTATAAAATAAAATTCCTATTATAATAGTTCCAAAAGCACCTATTCCTGTCCAAATTGCATAAGCTGTTCCTATTGGTATATGCTGTACTGCTTTTGTAAGACTAAAAAAGCTTCCTACTGCAAATACTAAAAAAATCAAAGTTGGAATAAGTTTTGAAAAGTTTTCTGTTAGTTTTAGCATTGAGGCAAAACCTACTTCTAAAACACCTGCTAAAATTAAATAAATCCATGCTGACATAGATTCTCCTTTAAATATTTATCTTTCTTGGAAAGATATTATATTTTTACTTAATTTTACCTTTCTAGGAAAGATAATTTTATTTATGTTATAATCTCTTTATGAATTTAAAATCCTTTGAAACCAACCTTGAAAATGTAAAAAAATTAACCCCAGAAGTTTATAAAGATAGTATGAACATTACTATTCCATTTTTTATATTACATAGAAAAATATTTGAACATGGAGATGATTTTTTAAAAAAAAACTTTTTATTAAATCAAAGTGAGCTTGATATATTGTCAACACTTTATTATAAAACTGAAAATAACTTTACTATGAGCCCAACAAATTTATATGATGTAATGTTTTTCTCTTCAGGTGGAATGACAAAAGTATTAAAAAAGCTTGAAACAAAAGGATATATTAGAAGAGTTGATAATATCTTAGATAAAAGAAGTAAACTTGTACAACTAACAAATTTAGGTAAAGACATGACAAAAAAAGCTCTAAAACAAATAGTAGAACTTGAAGATAAATATTTTGCTAAATTAGATAAAGAAGAACAAAAGCTTTTAAATAAACTACTTTTAAAAGCTTTATCTTAAATCTTAATCAATATATTGATTATAATCTTCTATTTTCTTTTCTAGTCTTGCTGATAAATAAAGATTTGAATTTTTCAAGCATGAAAGAATAAACTTAGCCTCTTTTAAATAAGCTTTTTTCTTTTCATTATCCCAATCTTTTGGTGGTTTTTGTAAATTGGTAATTCTATCGGCAAGTTTTACAAGTTGTATTTCATATGGCTGTTCTAAAATTCTATTTAAACTATCTTGCATTTGTTGTTTTTTAGGTAAACTCTCATATTTACTTAAAGCCTCTACTCCCTCAGCAATATCTAAACCAAACTCATTAAATATATCATCAAAAGTCATATCAGTATCTTCAAGTACATCATGTAAAAGTGCACATGAAATAGCTTTATTTGCTTTATCATCATCAAGCTTTGACTCAATACTTGCATGTATTACTTCCATTGCTACACTAGTAACATGAGTTAAATAAGGCAAACCATATGGTGTTTTTTGTTCTTTATGAGCTTTAGCTGCAAAACGTAAAGCTTTTAGATACTCTTCTTGAGAAAACATCTTATCTTCCTTTATTTATGATATTATCAGACTTTGAGAAGCTAATTAACTGCTCTGTTGTCAAAATATTATTTGGTAGGTTTTTTAAAGACTCTTCTAAAATATAAGTCGTACTTAAAGCATCACTATATGCTCTGTGAAGATTATCGATTTTTATATTTAAAAGCTCCTTTAAAAAATCTAATCCATATCTTTGTGCATCAATTGTTCTTCGTGCAAGGGCAATTGTACAAAGTTTTCGATTTTCTAATTGTCCTAAATGATACTTTTTTAAAGAGTTTGAAATAAAATTATAATCAAACTTTATATCATGTGCAACAAACACATCATCTTCTAAAAAAAGTTTGAACTCTTCTAAAACCTTCTCTATTCTTGGGGCATTTTCAAGCATCTTAGGTGTAATATTTGTAACTTCTTGAATATATCTTGGAACACTTTTAGCAAAAACTAAAGAATCAAATCTATCAATTATTTTACCATTTTTATATTTTACTGCTCCTAATTCAATAATTTGTCCTTTATTTACATCTGAACCATTTGTTTCTATATCAACAATACAGAAAGTTTGCTCTTTAAAAGGTGTTCTTGTTGTTTTTAAAAATATATTTTCATTATCTAATTCAATTGGTAATCCATTTGATACTAATAACTCCATTTCTAACTCTGAATTTTCATAAAATGTATCTTTAAAGCCATCTAATGTAAATAAGAATTCATCTAATGACATATCGCTTCTATTTAGTCTTGCAACTAATTTATCCATATTAGAAACATGGATAGTTTTTTTACTTTTTCTTCTTTTAGTTCCCATTTGCTTTTTGTATAAACTCTTTCATTTTTTCTTTATCTTTTTTGCCTTTCGATGCTTCTACTCCACTACTTACATCAACAGCAAAAAAATTATATTTTTTTAATTCTTGTAAATTGGAAGCATTTAATCCTCCAGCTAAGACTATTTTTGAACAATCTATATTTTCAAACCACTCAAGTGCAACTCTCTTACCAGCTCCACCAAAGCCTTCAACAAAAGCATCAACTAAATAGTAATTATGTTTATTTAAGTACTCTAAATCACTTTTTGATTTTGCTCTTATAACTTCAAGATACTTCATATTTAAGTTTTCAAACTCTGTATTATCTTCATCATCTATTATTTGAGCCATTTGCATTCCTGATAGATGACATATATCATTTATATGTTT
This sequence comes from Malaciobacter halophilus, assembly GCF_002837275.1. Lineage (GTDB taxonomy): Bacteria > Campylobacterota > Campylobacteria > Campylobacterales > Arcobacteraceae > Malaciobacter > Malaciobacter halophilus. The sequence continues at coordinate 25,259 of NZ_NXIF01000014.1, forward strand.
TGAAGACTCATTTACAAAAAGACCTACTGTTTGAACAAAAGGTGGCAATTTATCAACAATTTGCCTTGCATCTTGTGCTGTTATATATCTTGGACTTTTCTCATAAAAAACAAAGCCCAAAGCATCAGCACCAAGCTCTACTGCGTCTTGGGCATCTTCTAAATTTGTAATTCCGCAAATTTTCACTCTCATTAGATACTCTTATTGATTTTTTGCGATTATATCATTTTTTATTTAATTTAAACTATTATTCATATCTTGACTATGATTTTTTTTAAATGTATAATTTGTAAAGCCTTGTTGCTTAACAAAAAGGATTAATTATGAGTAATTTTAAACTTCTTATCATTGATGACAATGAAACAAATATATACTCCTTACAAATGGTAATAGAAGACACTTTTGAAGTGGATATTTATCAAGCATTAAGTGCAAAAGAGGCTTTTGAGCTATTAGAAATACAAGAGATTAATCTAATTTTATGTGATATTCAAATGCCTAAAATGGATGGTTTTGAATTTGCTACAAGATTATACAAAAATAAAGAGTATGAAGATATTCCTCTTATTTTTATTACTGGAATTTATAATGATGATAAATATAAGATTGAAGGCTTAAAAATAGGTGCAATTGATTATATTACCAAACCAATAGATAGTGAATTATTAACCTTAAAACTTAAAAGTTATATGGGACTTTTTCAAAAAAATTTAAATTGTACAATAAATAGAGATACAAATGAAACAACTAAACTATTTGAAGATACTTTTGAAGAAGATAGAAATGATGAAATTTTAGATGATATTTATAATTTTAGTAAGAAAGAGTAACTCTCTTACTAAATTTGTAAACTTTTTATTGCTTTACTATAACTATTACTTCCAAAAACATAACTTCCAGCAACAACTACATCTACACCTGCATCTTTAAGTTCATGAATATTTTTATCATTTACTCCTCCATCAACTTGAATAAGACAATTAGGATTTCTTTTATTAATAAGCTCTTTTAATTTTTGTGCTTTTTCAACTACACTTGAAATAAATTTTTGTCCTCCAAATCCTGGATTAACAGACATAAGTAAAACCATATCTAAATCTTCAAGCAAATACTCAATTGTTTCAACAGTAGTATGAGGGTTTAAAACAATAGCTGGTTTTATACCAAGAGCTTTGATTTTTTGAATTAGTCTATGAGGATGTTTTTCACTCTCAATATGAAAAGAGATATATTCTGGTTTTAAAGGAGCAAATAAATCAACAAAAAAAGTATTGTTCTCAACCATCAAATGAACATCTAATGGTTTTGTAGCAGCTTTTGCTACGGATTTTACAACAACAGGACCTATTGTCATATTTGGAACAAAATGACCATCCATCACATCTACATGAATTAAATCACAGCCAGCTTCACAAATAGCTTTTATCTCTTCATCAATTTTGCCAAAATTTGCTGATAATATAGAGGGTGCAACAAGCATAAATAATAACCTTTGATAATTAATTTTTGGGATTATACCATTGTTTTTCTTGAAAAGCTATTTTAAAATTTATAGCTTTTCAAACTTAGGATTCCATTCTAACCACTCTTTTTTGACATCGTCATATAAAATATACTCTTGAAGATTTTGAGCTCTATTTTCATATTTAGTAGGAGTTACAAGTGATATTCCTCCAAAGATTAAAGTTTGTAAAGTTTCAGTTGAAATTTTTACTCCAAATAAACTTATATCCATTCCAAAAGCTGTTGCGTTATAAAAAATAGAGTTTTTCCTAACTAGATGTTTAAATTTTTCATTAATATAAAGTTGTAGTTGTACATTTGTTCCATCATCTGACAACTTCAAGCTCTCTACACTACCAATTTGCAATTGTCTATAATAAACAGGTGAATTTACTTTTAAAGAACTTTTCATTTTAGCTTTTACTATAACTCGTAAGCCATCATCACTATATTTTTGTTCTTTATAAATATCTTTTAAACTATCATAAAACTTAAAATTATAGTACCTATTTACATTTTTGGCTTTTTTATTTAAAGTTATAAAAGCTACTCCTCCTTTTACTAAGGTACTTAAAGAAGTTGTTTTTATATCTAAATTTGTTAAAGAAAAATCAACATCAACTCCACTAATAGAATAAAATTTTGTACTCTTATTTATAAATTTTGCAAACTTTTCAAAAATAAAAACTTCAACCTCAACACTATTAGTATTTTCATTATACTTTTTATTAATTACTCTTCCTGCTTCTATACCTTTAAAATAAACACTACTTTTTTCATCTATTTTTGAAGCATCTTCTATATTTATAGTAAATTTTTCACCTTTTTGTTGAAGATATTTATCTTCTAACATCTTTTCATAACTTGGGAATAAATAGAATCTATTTGAAACTTTTTTTGCTTTTAAGTTTGTAGTTTCAAAAGCAATAGAAGAGTTTAAAAAACCATTTAAAGGTGCTGTTTTTAAACTTAATTTTTCTAAAGATGCATTAAACTCTATTGGCGATTGTACATAAAAGTTTGAAGTTTTATTTACTAAATACTCATACTTCTTAAATATATCAACTTCTACTCTTAACTCATCTGAATTAGGATGAAGTTTTTTGGTTTTTACTTTACCAACTTTTATATCTTTAAAATAAACAGGTGAGTTTTCTGATATTTTTATATTATCATCACTTTTTAATAGTAGTTTATATACTGTTTTGGGTTTTGAAAAATTGTGTAAAGTATAAATATCTTTTTTACTATTTTCTAAAGTTTGTGAAGTCTTAGTAAGTCTTATAAAACTACCTTTAATAATGGAAGATATTTTTTCTAATTTATCTAAAGATATAGAAGGCTTTACTAATTCAAAATATGGTTTATAGCTTAATAAAGAAGAGAACTCTTTTTTAAATTTTATAAATAAATACCCTTTTTTATCATTTGGCAAATAACTAATATCATCAACAAAACCTACTTCAATTCCATTATAAAAAACTTTACTAAACTCTTTTTGCAAATTATGCTCTTTTGTAGTTTCTAAAATTACATAATCTTTTAAATAAGCAATATCATCTTTATTATCATATAAATCAAAAACTTTTGTTTTATCTTCTAAAGGTGGTTTTAAACTATTTGAATCAAACTCTATTCCACCTGCTATTAGTGAAGCTAAAGTATCTATTTTAAACTTCACTCCACTTAAAGATGCTTTTATATCTACTCCACTTATATTCCAAAAATTACTACTATGTTTAACTAAATCTTTATACTCATTTTCGATAAAAATTGTATAAAATATATCATTTTTTATTAAGTTTTTCTTTACTATTTTTCCAACTACAAAACTTTTATATAAAATTGGTGCTCCAACTTCTAAGCTTCCTTTTTGTGACTTTAAAGTTAAAAAAATCCCATTATTAAAATAGTTAATTGGTTTTTCACTAACTGCTTCAAAACTATATTGTGTTTTTAAGTTTTTAATCTGCTCAATTTTTTGAACCTTAGGCATAGCTTCTATATAAACTCCACTAAGAATCGTATTAAGTCCAGAAATTTCAGTAATTGTAGCTTTAGGTTCAACTTTCCAAAATCTTGTCCCCTCTTTTGCAACTAAAGGTAAAGCTTTTTTATGAACTTCTATATTTACAATAAATCTATTTATATTATTTTCATCTACTTCTATATTTGTAATTACACCTATTTTTATACCTTTATACTTTAAAGGTGTTTTCCCTACAACAAAACCTTCTGCATTATTAAAAGAGACACTTACTTCTTCGCCTTGTTTATCAAAATGCTTATATAACATCCAAGATGAGATAAGAAGTGCAATAAAAGGTAAAAGCCATATTATAAAAACAATTTTCTTACTTTTTTTCACACTTTCATGTTGTATATTTTCACTCATATTAATCCTTATCCCATAATAATCTAGTATCAAAACTTTCTGTTGCTAACATTGTACTTATAACTACTATTGTAAATGCAATAGCAGCGAACCCTGCACTAATATTTGAAAGATTTCCAAACTGTACCATTACTATCATTAAAGCAACAACAAATATATCAAGCATAGACCATTTGCCTATAAACTTGATTATACGATAATATTTAGTGGCATTTCTTGCTAAAGTTGTTTTATTAAATTTAGTCACATATAAAAGATATAATAAAACTGCAAGTTTAAAAATAGGTACAGCAATACTTGCTATAAAAATTATAAAAGCAATAAAATAAGATTTTGTCTGAAAAAAATAGACAATTCCATCAAAAATAGTATTACTTTGAACTACTCCTAAAGTAGTCACTTCCATCATCGGTAGTAAATTTGCAGGAACTAAAAATATTATTGCAATTATACAAAAACATAAAGTTTTTACTAAAGAGTAAGTGTCTCTTTGTTTTAACTTACTATTACATTTTGAACACTTTTTTTCAGTAATTTTGCATACATTCATACAATGCATACAAAGTACTAATTTTAAATCTTTATCACTTTTATAATTCATCATCATTCCATACATCATAAGGATTAAATAAATTCATAGTCAAAAACATCATTATTAAAAATCCTAAAAAAAAGTAAAAACCTAAACCTATATGTAAAGTTGCCATTTTTTGAAGTTTTATTATTGCAACAACAATACTTATCATATAAACTTCTGCCATTTGCCACTTTAAAAGATGTTCATAAAATTTTAAAGGTTTAGATACAAACTTTGCATCTTTACCAAACTTTAAAGGTATTAAAATTGACATAATGAGTATAAGCATAAAAAAAGGAATAATAATTCCAATAAAAGTTATTAAAAGAGAAATAGCTGTATATCCACTTTCAAAAAAAATCAATAAAGTTTCAATAAGTGTAGTTGTTTGTTTTAAATCTAAAATCTCTAAACTAAGTATAGGTAAAATAATTGCAGGAATAAAAAGTATTATTGAAGTAATTGCAAAAAGTAATACTGTTTGATAATCTTGTCCAAATCTATAAATTATTGCATTACATCTTGGACAATGAAATTGATGTTTATAATCAACTTTGGGTTTTTTCAAAACTAAACCACAATCTTTACAAATTGAGGTTTTTTCTAAATTTTCTTGCAATTTAATTTCCTTTTTTTATAAAAACTATATTATAGTATATAAATAATAATTAAAAGTATTAAGTAGTAGAAAAAGACACTTTTTTTTACTATGATTAAACACTAACTTTAAAATCAAAGGTAAATATATGAATTTAACTAAAAAAACTTCTATTTTTATTTTTACTTCTATTTTGGCAGTTTTTTTAACTGCTTGTCAAGAAAAGCAAGAACAAAAAGAGATAAAAAAAGAGGTAAAAAAAGTAAAAGTTGATGTTCACACTTTAAAAAAACAGACTTACCCTATTTGGGTTAATTTTTCTGGTAAAACACAAGCATATAAAAATGTTGCTATTACTTCAAGAGTAACAGGAGAACTTGAAAAAAGATTTTTTGAAGCTGGAGAGTTTGTAAAAAAAGAACAATTATTATTTAAAATTGATGATACAAAATATAAAAATATTGTAGAACAAAGAGAAGCAACTTTACAAAAAGATAAAGCAAGTTTAAACTTAGCTATTGCAAATGTTAAAAGATATTCACCTTTAGTGAAAAAAGGTCTTGCTCCACAAGAAAAACTAGACCAGCTAATTGCAGAACAAAAGCAACTTCAAGCAGTAGTAAATGCAGATATAGCAGCACTTAAACAAGCAAAACTTGATGTTGAATATACACAAATAAAAGCTACAATTGATGGAGTTATTGGAAAACCTTTAGTTGACATAGGAAATATGATAAATGCTTCTTCTACTGAATTAGCAAAAGTAGTTCAATCAAATCCATTATATACAAACTTCAACCCAAGTACAGATGAAGTATCTCTTATAAAAAAATATAAATCTGAAGAGAAACCAAAAGTTGAAGTTATTCAATCACAAAATGAATACAATACAGTTAAAACAACAGGTCATGTAGATTTTATTGATAATGTTACAAATGAAACAACAGGAACAGTTGCAATGAGAGCAATTATTAACAATGATGAGAACCTTTTACTTCCTGGAACATTTGTTGAAATCAATCTTTTTATTACAGATAAAATTCCAGTAATCGCAGTAAGTCCAAATAACTTAGGACAAAATCAATTAGGAGCTTATGTTTTAGTTGTAAATGAAGAAAACAAAATTGAAACTAGACAACTAAAATTAAATTACAGTAATAAAGATTTAGTGATTATATCAGAAGGATTACAAGAAGGTGATAAGGTAATTGTAAGTGATATAACAAAACTTAGAAATGGTATGAGTGTAGAAGCTACACAAGTAGAAAACCCAATTAAACTTTAGGAATTTGAATGTTTTCAATATTTTTTATAAATCGTCCTATTTTTGCAAAAGTAATATCTATTTTTATTGTAATAGTTGGGCTAATAGCTTTATATTTACTTCCTGTTGCTCAATTCCCTCAAATCACACCTCCTACTATTCAAGTAAGTGCTACATACACAGGTGGTAGTGCACAAGTAGTTGAAACTTCTGTTACAACACCAATTGAAGAACAATTAAATGGTATTGAAGGTATGATTTATATGGACTCAACTTCCTCTTCAGATGGGAAAGCTACTATAAACTTATATTTTGAGTCAGGATATGATTTAGATGTTGCAGCTATTGATGTACAAAATAGAGTTGCTCTTGCAACACCAATTTTACCAGATAGTGTAAAGCAAAGAGGTGTTACTACAAAGAAAAAATCTACTTCAATGGTACAAATTTTAACAATTGATTCAACTAATCCTCAACATGATGCTCTATTTTTATCAAATTTTGCAAGTATAAATATTGCTGAAGAGTTAAAAAGAATTGATGGAGTTGGAGATGTTCAAAACTTAGGTGAAAGAAAATACTCTATGAGAATCTGGATAAATCCAGATAAACTATCAAGTCTAAACCTTAGTATAAATGAAGTAATAGCAGCAATAAAAGAACAAAATACTCAAGCTGCACTTGGTTCTATTGGTTCAAGTCCAAACTCTTCATCAAATAAGTTTCAATATACACTTACATCTAAAACAAAACTTGAATCAGCAAAAGAGTTTGAAGATATTATTATAAGACACAATAGTGATGGAAGTAAAGTAAGAATTAAAGATATTGCAAGGGTTGAGTTAGGTGCTGAAAATTATAGTTGGTCAGCAAAACTAAATAATAAACCAACTGCTCTTTTAGGAATCTATCAATTACCAGGAGCAAATGCTTTAGAAGTTGCCCAACAAGTTGGGAAAAAAATAGAAGAATTAAAACAAAGATTTCCAGATGGAGTTGAAGTTAAACCAACTTATGACACAACAAAATTTGTTGAAATTTCTATTAAAGAAGTTATTGTAACACTATTTGAAGCTTTACTTTTAGTTCTTTTAGTAGTTTACTTCTTTTTACAATCTTTTAGAACAACTATTATTCCAGCAATTGCAATTCCAGTATCTTTAATAGGTACATTTGCCCTACTTTTAGCTATGGATTTTTCTATAAATACTCTAACATTGTTTGGTCTTATACTTGCAATTGGTATTGTTGTTGATGATGCTATTATTGTAGTAGAGAATGTAGAATCAAACTTAGAAAAAAAATCCAGAACTTAGTGTAAAAGATGCTACAAAAACAGCTATGAAAGAGGTTTTTGCACCTGTTATTTCAACAACACTTGTTCTTTTAGCTGTTTTTGTTCCAGTTACATTTATTCCTGGAATTTCTGGTGCACTTTATCAGCAGTTTGCAACAACAATTGCCTTTGCAGTAATTATCTCTTCAATAAATGCGCTTACTCTTTCTCCTGCACTTTGCGCAACTTTATTAAAAAGAAAACAGAAAAACTCACAAAATGAAGAAAAAAAGAGTTTTATTTTTGAAAAGTTTGATAACGCTTTAGAGAGCTTCAAAAAATTATACAAAAAGATTTTAGAAAAAATTATCAAATATTGGCAAATTGCAGCACTTATTTATATATTACTTTTAGGAGCTACATATTTTGCTTTTAAAAGTCTTCCTACTGGATTCATTCCAAATGAAGACCAAGGTACTCTTGTTGCTTCTGTTTCGTTGCAAGCAGGAACAACTTTAAATAAAACAGAAGATGCGACCGAAAAAATTGTTGAACTAATAAAAGAGACACAAGGAATTAAAGATGTAATTTCTGTTGCTGGATTTAACTTAATAAATGGTGCTTTAGACTCATCAAGTGCTACAATTTTCTTAGTTTTAGAGGATTGGGAAAAAAGAACAACAAAAAATACTTCAATTGATGCAATAACTAATACAGTAAATCAAAAAGCAAAAGAACAAATAGATAATGCAAGTGTTAGAGTATTTAATATGCCGTCAATTCCAGGTCTTTCAGCTGTTGGAGGATTTGAAGTAAAACTTCAAAACCTACAATCAATGAATATAAAAGATTTTGAACAAAGAGCAAATGAGTTCATAAAAAAATTAAATGAAGATGATTCAATTATGATGGCATATACTAGTTTTAATAGTAACTATCCTCAATACTATATTGATATTAATAGAGATAAAGTTGCTACTTTAAACCTAAAACTAAATGAAGTTTTTTCTGTACTTCAAACATATCTTGGTTCACTTTATGTAAATGATTTTAATAAGTATGGAAAAACTTATAGAGTATTTTTACAAGCAGACCAAAACTTTAGAACTGAAAAGAACTCTATTAATAACTTCTTTGTAAAAAGTACAAAAGGAGATATTGTTCCTTTAAGTGCAATTGTTGAAATAAAAAGAACAAGTGGAGTAAGTACTATTACACACTTTAACTCTTATCAAAGTATTGCTATAAATGGTGTTCATAATATCAAAGGAGGATATAGTTCAGGAGATGCACTAAATGCAATTGAAAAAATTGCAAAACAGACTTTAGGAAGTGATGTAGGCTATGAATTTGCAGGTATGAGTTTACAAGAAAAAGAAGCAGGAAATGCAGCAATGTATATTTTCCTTTTATCTATTTTGATGGTATTTTTATTTTTATCAGCTCAATATGAATCTTGGATGATGCCACTTATGATTATGCTTCCAATTCCAACTGTTATGTTTGGGGCTTTAGGAGCAAATATGCTTGCAGGACTTTTAAATAATACTTATACACAAATAGGTCTTGTACTTTTAATTGGTATGAGTTCAAAAAATGCTATTTTAATTGTAGAGTTTGCAAAAGAGTTAAGAGATAAAGGTCAAAGTATAGTTGAAGCTGCTATAAATGCCTCACTTTTAAGACTTAGAGCTATATTAATGACTATTTTCTCATTTTTACTTGGTATTTTGCCTTTAGTTTTTGCAAGTGGCGCAGGAGCTGTATCAAGACAATCTTTAGGTACAGCTGTATTTGGTGGAATGATAATGTCAACATTCTTAACTCTACTTTTAACACCTGTACTTTTTGTAGTACTTCAAAGATTAAGAGAGAAAAAAGGGAAAACTAATGCTTAAATTAAAAAAATTATCAATTATTGCATCATTTAGTTTACTTGTTACAACAAGTTTTGCAAAAGATTTAAACCTTGAAGATTTAATATCTATTGCTTTAAAAAACAATACAAATATTGAATTATCAAAAGAGCAATCTAATATAAAAAAAGAGCAAATAAACAAAGCAACTTCAACTTATTTACCAAACTTATCACTAAATGCTTCAACAGCAAGAAAAGATATAAAACAACAAGGAAATAAAATAGATGATGTAAATAGTGTAGCAGTTAGTGCAAATCAATTAATCTATGATTTTGGAAAAACAACAAGCAATATTGACTCATCAAAGTCTAGTTTTGATGAATCAAAAAGTGATATAAAAGCAACTATTGCAAAAACTATTTTACAAGTTACTTCTACTTATTATGATATTTTAAATAAATATCAACAAATAGAAGTTGCAAAAGAGTCTGTTAAACTTGATGAATTACAATTAAATCAAGCAAATGAGTACTTTAAAGCAGGTGTTAGAACAAAAATAGATGTAACAAATGCAAAACTTCAACTCTCAAACTCTAAACTAAAACTTATTCAAGCTAAATATGATTTAAAAACTACAAAGACAAAACTAGTATCAATTTTAGGAAAAGATTTAGGCACAAATATAAATATCAAATTTCATAATAAAGAGATTACAACTCTTGTAAAAAATACAAAATATAAAGACTTTTCATTGGAAAAACTTGTATCTTTAGGTTTACAAAAAAGAGATGAAATAAGAAAATATAAAGCAAAAATTCAAACTGCAAAGGAGCAAAAAGATATTGCTAGTGCTGATTATTTACCTAGAATAGATGTCGATGCATCATATACAAATAGTCAATCAGATAAAATAGATACACAAGATGTGGAACAATCATCAGTTGCATTAAATTTAAAATGGAACTTTTTTACAGGCCTTTCAACTGTTGCAGATAATAAAATAGCTCTTTCAAATTTAAGTAGTGCTAAAAAACAACTTCAACAACAAATACTTGATATAAAACAAGAGATAACATCAGCTTACTTAAATGTAAAACAAAGTATTGATAGCTTAAATATTGGACTTTTAAATGTAAAACTTGCCACAGAAAATCTAAACTTAGCAAATGAAAGATATAAAGCTGGATTAAATGATTTAATAGAATTAAATGATGCAAAACTTGAATACACACAAGCAAAAAGTTCGCTTGTAAATATTTATTACGCGTACTTAACTAATCTAGCAAATCTTAACTATTCAATTGGTACTATTCATGAGAAAATCTAAACTACTTATAGTTATATTTGCAGTAACAACTCTATTTGGTAATAATATTCAAGAGCTTTATGAAAAAGCTTCTATTTATGAAAAAAATGGCGAGTTTAAAAAAGCTATGCAAATCTACAAACAACTTGCAAAAAATAGCTTAAAAAATGAAACTTTAAATATCAAAAAAAACTCTTTAGAAGATACATTGGTAAAAAAAGAGCTTTTAATAAAAGAAGAAAAATTTAAAGCTTTAAGAGGTAATTTTTTTAAAAGAAATATTGATAAAATAAATGACAAAGAAACAGCAAATACAGTAGAGCAAGTGATTGTCAAGAACTTTGGTTTATATACATATAAAACAAACTATTTACTTCCTATAACTTATGATACAAAAAATAAAGATGGAAGAAATCAATATGAAACAAAATTTCAATTAAGTTTTGAAAAACCACTAACTTATAATATATTTGGTTTAGATGAAACACTATCTTTTGCATATACACAAAAATCTTATTGGCAAACATCAAGAGAATCTGCACCCTTTAGAGAATCAAACTATCAACCAGAAGTATTTTTAACATTTCCATATAAAAAAGAAAACTCATCTTTAAAAGCATATAAAGTATCTTTACTTCATGAATCAAATGGACAAGATGGTGAAAAATCAAGGTCATGGAATAGATTGTATTTAGAGAGTTTCTTTCAGTTTTCCAATCTCTTTGTAGTTCCAAGAGTTTGGTATAGAATTCCTGAAAAAGAGAGAAATGATGATAATAAAGATATTCAAAAATATCTAGGATATGGAGATTTAACCCTATTTTATCCATACAAAAAACACACATTTGAATTAAAACTAAGAAACAACCTAAGACTTAGTGAAGATAATAAAGGCGCAGTAGAATTCAACTGGACTTTCCCACTACCAAGCTTTTTAAATCTACCAAATAGCTTTGGATACTTTCAAGTATTTAGTGGATACGCAGATAGTTTGATTGATTATGATGAAGATATAAATAAAATAGGTATAGGAATCGCCTTTTCAAGATAGATTTTAATCTATCTTTGAATAAAATCAAACAAAAATAATATAATATGAAATAACCAAGAAAGAGAATAATGAATAACAAAAATGAAACAATGTTAATAGATTTTTATGAGTTTACAATGGCAAATGGGTATTTTAATTCAGAACTAAAAGATAAAATTGTCTATTTTGATTTATCCTTTAGAAGAGTACCTGACAATGGTGGTTATGCTATATTTGCAGGGCTTGAAAGTATTATAAATTATATTGAGAATATAAAATTTTCACAAGAGGATTTAGAGTATTTAAAAAGCTACAATCTTTTTAGTGATGAATTTATCAACTACTTAGAAGATTTTAAATTTACAGGAGATATTTATAGTGTAAAAGAAGGTACTGTAATTTTTCCAAATGAACCTGTTTTAACTGTACGGGCAAATATTGTTCAAGCACAAATATTAGAGACTTTTTTACTTCTTAGCTTTAATCACCAATCTTTAATTGCAACAAAGGCTAGTAGAATTAAAAATGCAGCAAAAGGTAGAACTGTACTAGAGATGGGAGCAAGAAGAGCCCATGGAATTAGTAGTGCAAATAGTGGCTCAAGGGCAGCTTATATTGCAGGGATTGATGCTACAAGTAATACTTTGGCTAGTTGTTTATATGGTATTCCATGTAGTGGAACTATGGCTCACTCTTGGATTCAAATGTTTGAAAGTGAAGAAGAAGCTTTTAGAGTTTATGCAAAAACTTATCCAAATAATACAACTTTATTAGTTGATACTTATGATACTTTAAGAAGTGGAATACCAAATGCAATAAAAGTAATCAAAGAGGAGTTATTGCCAAAGGGTATCAAAGATTTTGCAGTTCGTATAGACTCAGGTGATTTAACATACTTATCAAAAGAGTCAAGAAAAATGCTAGATGAAGCAGGACTTACAAACTGTAAGATTGTTGTAAGTAATGCACTTGATGAGATTTTAATTGAAACATTACTAAATCAAGGTGCTCCAATAGATATCTTTGGAGTAGGAGAAAGACTTGTAACAGCAAAAAGCAATCCAGTTTTTGGAGGTGTTTATAAACTTGCTGCCATAGAAGAGAATGAAAAGATTATTCCTAAAATAAAAATAAGTGATAATCCAGTAAAAATAACAACTCCACACTTTAAAAAACTATATAGAATCTATGATAAAGAAACAAACAAAGCAAAAGCTGATTTAATTACTATTTATGATGAAGTATATGATGAAAAAGAACCATTGACTATTTTTGACCCTGTGCATACTTGGAAAACAAAAACCTTTGAAAGTTATATTTTAAAAGATTTAAAACTACCTATTTATAAAAATGGGAAATTAGTTTATAAACTACCAACAATAAAAGAAATAAGAGAGCATACAAAAAATGAGTTAAATCACTTATGGGATGAGATGTTGAGATTTGAAAATCCTCATAAATATTATGTTGATTTATCCCAAAAACTTTGGACGACAAAAATAGAACTATTAAAAAAAATGAATAAAAACTCTTCTATTTAGAAGAGTTTTTATTTTTTCTATTTTTTCTAACTGATTTAATCCATATAAAACTAACTAAATACATACTAATAGAAGCACTTATTACTCCTAATACTATTGCTCCACTCCATAAACACAAAGCTATTTGCTCAAAATTATCATACATAGAATCAAAGTTAAATTCAACCGGATTTTCAGGCTGGAAGATTAGTTTCCCTATTTGATACTCAAAATAAAAAAGTGGTGGCATTGTAATAGGATTGCTTATAAATATCAAAGCAAAACTTATGGGTAAATTTGCATTTAACACAATTGCTAAAAGACAAGCTAAAATCATTTGAAAAGGCATGGGTAAACAAGCTACAAAAACACCAATAAAAACACCAGTTGATACTTTTCTTCTTGATAATCCCCATATCTCATTTTTTTGTAAGAATTTACCAAAAATTTTTAAATATCTTTGTTCTTTTACTTTTTCATGAGTTGGAAGAATTTTTTTTAACTTCTTTCTTGGCAAAGTGACCCTTTTTTTAAGATTATAAATCTTACCAAAAAAAGCACAATTTTATTATTACAAAAAAAAG
>NZ_NXIF01000111.1 GCF_002837275.1 Malaciobacter halophilus
TCTAATTTGTGCTAACTCTTCTTGTCTTGGCTCTTCTACATTTAATACAGCTATACATTCACCCTCTTCTTGTGAAATATGAGAACTAACTATATCTTCAACTTCTAAATATCTTGCAAGTTGTGTTTGTGTATATCCCTCTTCTTCACTATTACTTACAAAACAGTGTGCATGTCCTACTTTATAAATATTTTCTTCTTCTAAAGTAACACTCATTTTTAATCCATTAATAGTAATATTATCATTGGTTGGATTATCTGTTAAAATATCAGTATCAGCTTCATCATTGTTTTTAATAAAATACCATTGTAATTGAGCTTCTTGAGTAGGAGTTAAATCAGTAGTTTTACTCCAAACACCATTATAAAACTTCTCAACAATAGCTTCATACTCTAAAACTTGTGTTATCTCATCTTG
>NZ_NXIF01000015.1 GCF_002837275.1 Malaciobacter halophilus
CTTTTTATAAAAAATTAAAAGAAGATAAAAAAGTCTAAAAATTTCAAAAAAATCCTCTCTTTTTTAGGGAGGATTTTTATTTAAAATCTAAAAATTTCAAAAAATTTCAAAATTTATCAAAATTAAACTACTTATAAGATTATTGACAAAAAAATCACTCTTTTTTTTACTATAACTTTTTAATGTGCAAAAATGGCATATTTTTAAAATTATGATAGCTTGGGAATAGTAAAAAATCATAAAAAAAAGTAAATAAAAAGTAACCAAAAATATGTCAGGAAAGTTACACTTTTAAAGTGTTTCTTTTATTAACACTTCTACTTTCATAACCCGATAAAGCTTATGTTTGACAATGCTAAACTAAGTTATCTTTAAAGAATCTATACTTACAATTAGGTAAATAAAAATTTACCAAAAGAAAAAAGATAATTTAAAAAATGGTAAAAAATATGACTAATATTGTCCTATTTAAAAGTCATGAAAAATTTACTTTTTTATTTTGGCAAGGAAAAAAGATGAAAGAACAAGAAGTTAATAAAGCAAGAGCAGTTTACTACAAAATATTTAGTAGCTTTTTTGTTTATCTTACAGATCAAAGTAAATATTTTCAATTATTGAGTTTACTTGATATTGTAAAAAATAATCCTTTAGATAGTTCATCTGCACAAGCTTTTTTAAATCTTAGTAATAAGCTTCAAAAAGATTCAAATGTGGCTTTATTACAAGAGTATGATGATATTTTTCATAATCCAGAAACAAAACAAGTAAGAACTACGGCATCTTATTATGATGAGCAAGTAGAAAGTGGTAAAAAAAGAGTTCAAATGATTGACTTTTTAGCAAAAACAAAAATTAGAAGAGATGAAAAAAAATATTCAGAATATGAAGATAATATTGGTTTTATTTTTGCTGTTTTATCAGAATTAGCTCATTTAGTAAGTGAAGGTCAAGAGAAGTACAAAACAGTTCAACACTGTATGTTTGCTGATATTTTAAATGAGTTTGTAGATGAGTTTTCAAAAGAAGTATATGAGCATGAAAAAGCGGATATATTTAAAGATGTGATTGTTGCATTACTATCTTTTATGGAGTTTGAAAGATTATATTTACAAGTTTCAAGAGCAAAACCAAAACAGATTGTAAAAGAGCAAGCTTCTTGTGAAGAACCTATTTCTAAAGAAGAGATGGAAAGAAGAGCAAGAAATAAAGCTGCAAAAGCGGCAGGAGCAAAAAAACAAGATAATGATGTTTTTGTTACTTATGATGTAGAAAGTGACATTTAATTAAAAATTTTAAGAGGCCAAGAAAGAGTAATAAATTTACTTTTTCTTGGTCTCTTAGAGACTGAAAAAACAATAAGGATCAACTATGCAAGACGATAGAAGACAGTTTGTCAAAAAAAGTGCAATGGTTGTTGGTGCAAGTGTAGCTGTTGGTGCTACTACACTAGCTGCAAGTGGAAAAAGCTATGAAGCGGATTCTAATGGTGTTACTGTAGGAAAATCTCCTAAAAAAGAGATTTTATACAAAAAATCAAAAGCTTGGGAAGAGTATTACAAACAAGCTAAATAAATAAAAAGGTGTTAGTATGTCAAATAGTACATATGATGCATTAAAAGCTAAAGTAGGTAGAAGATCATTTATTAAAATGGCTGCTGTTGCTACGGCTTCTAGTGCTGTAAGCGCTTTTGCAAGCAATGATGGTGTTACTAGAGAAGCTACTGCTGAAGAGGTAAAAAATCCTTTTCCAGGTTCTAAAAAAGTAAAAACTATCTGTACTGCATGTTCTGTTGGATGTGGTGTTATTGCAGAAGTTCAAAATGGCGTTTGGGTAAGACAAGAAGTTGCACAAGATCACCCTGTATCATTAGGTGGTCATTGTTGTAAAGGTGCTGATATGATTGATATGGTTAGGTCTGAAGTTAGACTTAAACATCCAATGGTAAAAGAAAAAGGACAATGGAAAAGACTTTCTTGGGATGAAGCATATGATAGAATCGCTAAGAAAATGAAGGACTTAAGAGAAAAAGAAAGCCCTGATTCAACAATGTTCTTAGGATCAGCAAAAATGAGTACGGAGCAAGCTTATTATTTTAGAAAGTTTGCAGCAATGTATGGGACTAATAATATAGATCACCAAGCTAGAATCTGACATAGTGCAACAGTTGCCGGTGTGGCAAATACATGGGGTTATGGCGCTATGACTAACTCTTTAGGTGATATACAAAATGCTAAAGCTATAATTATTTTTGGTGCTAATCCAGCGGTTAATCACCCAGTAGGATTTGGACACTTTCTTAAAGCAAAAGAGAGAAATAATGCACAAATGATTGTAGTGGATCCTGTATACACTAAAACTGCAGCAAAAGCTGATTATTTCTGTCAAATTAGACCAGGTACTGATATTCCTTTTATGTATGGAATGTTGAATATTATTTTTAAAAATGGTTGGGCTAATGAAAGTTTCATAAAAGATAGAGTTTATGGAATGGAATTAATTAAAGAAGAAGCTAAAAAATGGACTCCTGAAAAAGTTGCTGATGTAACTGGTGTTCCTGCTGATAAATTAATTCAAATTACAACTGTTTATGCAAAAAATTCTCCAGGTACATTAATCTGGGCTATGGGTCTAACTCAACACACAATTGGTTCTTCTAATACAAGAATGGCTCCAATTTTACAACTTGCTCTTGGAAACATGGGTAAAGCTGGTGGAGGAACAAACATTTTAAGAGGGCACGATAATGTTCAAGGTGCTACTGATATGTGTTGTTTATCACATACACTTCCAGGTTATTATGGATTAGGTGATGGTTCATGGAAATATTTTGCACAACAATGGAAAGTTGACTATGGTTGGTTAACTAGACAATTTCAATCTCCTGAATGGATGAATAAAAATGGATTTACACTTGCTAGATGGTGGGCTGGTGTATTAGATGGTAAAAATGGAAATGATAAATCACATAATGGTAAAACAAGTTTAAAAGCTCTTTTTGTAATGGGTAATGGTATTACATCTGTTGCTCAACAAGCAAAAATTAAAGAAGGTTTAGACAATTTAGAACTATTAGTTTTAGCTGATCCATTTGTAAATGAAGCAGCAGTATTAACTGATAAACAAGATGATGTTTTCTTATTACCAGCAGCAACACAGTTTGAAACAAGTGGTTCTGTTACTGCAACTAATAGATCTGTACAATGGAGAACTCAAGTTGTTGAGCCATTATTTGAGTCAAAACCTGACCAAGAAATTCTATTTGAATTTGCAAAAAGATTAGGTTTTTACGATGAATATACAGCTGCTATGAAAGATAGTAGTGGTAAATTTACTTGGCCAGAAGATGCAACAAGAGAGATTGCAAGAACATTAAAAACTATTGGTTTAACAGGTTGGACTCCTGAAAGAATCAAAAAGCATACAAAAAATTGGCATATGTTTGACCAAGTATCGCTTAGAGGTTATGGAGAAATGAAAGGTGAATATTATGGTTTACCTTGGCCTTGTTGGACAGAGAATCATGGTGGAAGTCCACTACTGTATAACACTAATTTAAGTGTAAAAGACGGTGGTATGGGATTTAGAAATAGATTTGGACTTGAACATGATGGTGTTTCTCAATTAGCAGGAAAAGGAAGTGCTCCTAAAAACTCAAAAGTTGATGGTGGATATCCTGAAATTACAAGAGATAACATTGAAGAAGTGTTAAATATCAAATTGACTGCTGATGAAAAGAAAAGAATTGGTAAAAACTGGAAAGTTGATACATCTAATATTATTGCAGAAAAATGTATGGAAGCAGGAATTGCACCATACGGAAATGCAAGAGCAAGAGCTAGAGTATGGACATTCCCAGATGAAATACCAATGCATAGAGAGCCTTTACACTCTCCAAGACAAGATTTAGTTAAAAAATATCCAGCATATGCGGATAAAGCTAATCATTATAGAGTTGATACACAATACATCTCTAAACAGTCAGAACAAAATTGGTCTAAAGACTTCCCTATTAACTTAGTAACAGGAAGACTTGTAAATATGAATGGTGCTGGTATGGAAAATAGAGCATCTAAATATCTTGCTGCGTTAAGTCCAGAAATGTTCTGTGATATTAACCCAGAGTTAGCAGGTCAACTAGGTATTAGAGATGGAGATATGATCTGGATTCATGCTCCTGAAGGAACGAAGATTAAAGTTAAAGCTAAATACTCTTTTGCTGTTAGTCCAGATAGAGTATTTTTACCTTTCCACTTCGCAGGACACTTCCAAGGTGAAGACATTAGTCATAAGTATCCACAAGGAACAAAACCTTATGCTATTGGTGAAAGTGCAAATACTGTTACTAACTATGGTTATGACATTATTACACAAATTCCAGAGACAAAAGGCGGATTATGCCGAATAGAAAGAGCGTAGGAGTTTAGGTTATGAGTGAAATGTCAAGATTAAAATTCTATTGCGATGAGGGTAGATGTATTGAGTGTGACGGTTGTTCAATTGCTTGTGCCGAAGCTCATGAGTTACCAGCAGGAATCAATAGAAGAAAAGTAATAACATTAAATGAAGGTAAAGAGGGATTAGAATACTCTTTATCAATAGCTTGTATGCATTGTACAGATGCACCTTGTGAGCAAGTATGTCCAGTTGATTGTTTCTATATCAGAGAAGATGGAATAGTTCTTCATGATAAAGAGAAATGTATAGGTTGTGCTTATTGTTTATATGCTTGCCCATTTGGTGCTCCACAATTTCCAAGAGATGGAGCATTTGGTACAAAAGGTGCTATGGATAAATGTACAATGTGTGCTGGTGGTCCATTAGAGACAAATAGTGAAGAAGAGAGACACATCTATGGTCAAAATAGAATCTCTGAAGGAAAAGTTCCTGTATGTGCAGCTATGTGTTCTACAAAAGCACTATTAGTTGGTGATGCACAAGAAGTTAGTGCAATTTACAGAGAAAGAGTTCTAGCAAGAGGTCATGGTGTTCAAACTGCACCTATGACTTGGAGTAGAGCATACGGAGCAAAATAAGGCATATGATGAAACGAAATATATTAATCATCTTTTTAGCTTTAACTACAGCAGCATTTGCTGCTGATAGTGCTATTTATGGTGAAGAGTTAGTTACAAATATTTTAGGTTATGATAAAGAGGGCTCTTTACACTTAGGTCAGTGGTTTACAATACTTCAAGGTAAATATTTTTCAATTGCATTTTTAGCTATATTATTTGGAGTACCTGCTGTATTTGCACTACACTATTTTATAATAGGACCAAAAGTATTTTCTCATGATAGAAAAAAAATTCATGTATTTAATTTATTTCATAGATTTATTCACTGGTTAGCGGGATTCTCATTTTTAGTATTGATTCCAACTGGATTTATTATGATTTTTGGTTCATTTTTTGGTGGAGGAACTTTTGTAGAGGTTAGTAAAGAGTTACATGCAATCTCAACAGTATTTTTTGCAATAGCAGTAGTTCCAATGACATTAATGTGGATTAAAGAGATGCTTCCTACAATGGATGATGTAAAATGGATGATGATTCTTGGTGGATATTTAAGTAAAGTAAAAAGACCAATTCCAGCAGGAAAATTTAATGCTGGACAAAAAATGTGGTTTTGGGTTTGTACTTTTGGTGGAATTGTTATGATTCTAACAGGTGCAGCTATGTATTTCCAAGATTTTGAATTGGCAATTATTAAGTCAATGGGACTATCTCAAATTGACTTTTTAAGATTAAGTGCCATTGTACATAATATATTAGGTATGGCAGTTGCAGCACTATTCTTTACACATGTTTATATGTCAATGTTTGCCATTAAAGGTGCAATACATTCGATGATTACAGGAGATAAAGAAGAAGAAGAAGTTGAAATTCTTCACAGCTCTTATTATAAAGAATTAAAAGAAAATAATAAAATATAAAGAAAAAACTGGTAAGATTAGACTCTTACTAGTTTTTTAAAAATTTTGAAATATGCCCTTTAACCATATTTAAAAAGAGTGGAAAAGAATGGATAATAACCAGAAGTATTTAAAGAGTGTAATAATAGATAAAGTTTCGGGAAATGAGGCCGTAGAATTTGATGATGTAACAATTGAAGAGTCAAGATTGAATCTTTACTTAAATGGTGAAAAAGCAATCTCTATGATGTGCATACCTATTGATCAAGATGCACATGCAGTAGGCTTTTTAATGAGTGAAAATGTTATATCAAGTATTGATGATGTTGAAGAGTTAACTGTAAGTGAGGATGGGTTAACTGTTGACATTAAAGCAAAAATCAATGAAGGTTCATTGGAAAATTTATATACAGAAAAAACTCTTGTAAGTGGCTGTGGTGGAGGAGTGACTGGAAATGTTGAAGGAAGTGTAGAAATACCTTTTAATCAAATTTCTTTTCAAGTGAAACCAGAAGTTATCTCAAGAGAAGTTAAAAAATTTTACGAAGAGAGCGAACTTTATAAATTAACAGGATGTGTACATAAAGCGATGATATATCTGCTTGATGGAACAACAGTAACTTCTGAAGATATTGGAAGACACAATGCAATTGATAAAGTTGTAGGTAAGTGTAAACTTAAAGGTTTAGATACAACAAAATCAGTTCTATTTGTAAGTGGAAGATTATCTTCTGAGATGGTTACAAAAGCAGTAATGCATAAAGTCCCTATTGTAGTTTCAAGAACAGCACCAACTTATCTTGGCGTACAAACTGCACATAAACATGGGGTTACATTAATTGGATTTGCTAGAGGCAAAAGAATGAATTTATACACACATCAAGGAAGAATAGATGTCTAGTATTGACGATAATATGGACATAAAACTTGATAATATACAAAAAGAGTTAATCTTAACAAATTTAGATGAAGACGGGAAACTGTCTTGTCTAAAAGCATTTAAAGTTGCTAGACTAATAGGTAAAAAACCTAAAGAAATGTCTGCAATTACTAAAAGTTTAGGCATCAAAATCACAAATTGTGAATTAGGTGTTTTTGGAAAACTAAAGTTTCATGATCCCCATATAGAAGTTTATAATAGATTAAAAAAGAATTATATGGGACATAAAGAGTTAGAGTGCAAAGTTTTATGGGATGAAGCTCAAAAATCTACATTAAGAACAGTTGGTTCAACTGTTAAAAACTCTGATATTGAAGTAACTCATTGCCAATTAGGCTGTTTTAGAGAGAAAAAGGGTCGTAAAAAATGAAAGTAAAAGTAAAAGTTTGGATAGAAGATGATGAAGAGAATCTAATTTTTGGAAGTGGTAAGACAGAAGTTTTAGAAAATATAGATACTACTGGTTCAATTGCAGAAGCAGCAAAAAAAGTAGGTATGAACTATAAAAAGGCTTGGACACATATCAAAATTTTAGAAAAACATATTGAAGAAGATTTGGTTCTTAGATTCAAAGGTAGAGGTGAAAATAGTGGCACAACACTTACTCCAAAAGCAAGAGAAGTTATTCAAACATATAAAATACTAGAACACGATATAAAGAAATATTCAGAGCAAAGATTTCAAGAACTATTCCATAAAGATGGGAAAGAAATACTTAGTCCAAAGGAGGATAAATAGTGTATAAATTAAATTTTTTATTGTATCCAAATGTGCAAAATTATCATATTACAAAAGATGACTCCCTTAATGTTTTAAGCAATAATGACACCTTTTATAGTTTAAAAAAAGAGTTTTTATTAAAATATAATTTTAATGATTTAAAAACAATAGATTTTTCAAAAGCAGGAGTTTTAGGCTTGTTTTTGGATTTGAAAGGAAAAATTGCTGTAAGTAAAGGAGAATCAGAAGCGATTATACAAGCAGCACAAGAGTATGAAAAGTTAGGTTTAGAAATAACTTGGCTTGAATTAAAAAAAGATGGAAGTGTTGATTTAAGTATTTTAGAACATAGAAAGCTTGATTATATATTTATCTCTTCTTATGTTATGGATACTTTTGTTAAAACAGAATTAAAAAATATAAAAAAGTTAAATAGTGCAAAAATTATTTCAAATTGTAGTGCTAATTTTGATGAAGTTTGTGATATTGCAATTTTTGATTGTTATAAACTTTGTGGATATACAAGTAGTGCTATAGTTTTATATAATGATGAGTTTGAAGAACAAAATATAGCAAATATAGACTCAATTGCAGTAAAACTCACATTACAAGCTTTAAAAGAGCAAAAATTTAATACAACTAATAAAGAGATTTTTATAAAAGAGTTACAAGAAGTTTTTAAAGATGATTTATATTTTTTTGTAGATTATAAAACAACTTTAGATTACTCTTTACACTTTGGATTAAAAGGTATTAAAGCAAGAGAACTTATAAGAACACTATCTTTATCAAATGTACTTATTACAAATGGTGAGGGCTGTTCTTTAGGTCTTTCTAAACCTTCAAGAATTATTCAAAGTATGGGTTATGATGAATTAACTAGTAGAAATGCAATCTCTTTATCATTTATTGAAGAGTATTCAAAAGAGGATATTCAAAAACTATCAAAACTTTTTTATAAGAAATATCGACAAATAAAGGTTTTAAATGAGCAATAAATTAACATATTTAGATTTTAATGAAGCAGTAAATAAAAGCTTGGAACTTGTTACTTCAACTACATTAACACAAATGGTTCCTTTATTAGAATCTTTAGGAAAAGTTGTTGCACAAGATATTATCTGTCAGAAAAATTTACCTTCATTTAACAATTCAGCAATGGATGGCTTTGCTTTTAAGTATGAAGATGCTGGAAAAACATTAAATATTAAAAGAGTAATTTATGCTGGAGATAAAGATGAAAAAGTTCAAGCAGATTTAAAAGAGGGTGAATGTTATAAGATTATGACAGGAGCACAAGTTCCAAGTGATGTTGATACAATTGTTCCAATTGAGAATTGTAAAGATGTTACAAAAGATTTAGTAACTTTACCAACTCAGATAAAAAAAGGAAGCAATTTACGATTAAAAGGTGAAGAACAAACAAAAGGTAATATTTTATTTAAAAAAGGTGAAGTAATTGACTCTTCACATATTACTTTGTTAGCTTCTCAAGGGATTGTAATGGTTGAAGTTTTTAAAGATATTTCAATTGCTGTTTTATCAACAGGAGATGAATTAAAAGAGCCATGGCAAACATCTAGTGAAGACGAGATTTATAATTGTAACTCATATGCGTTGATTTCACTTCTAAAAGAAAAAGGTTTTACTGCTACATATAGTGGTGTAATTCCAGATAACCTACAAAGTTCAAAAGAGTTTATTTCTAATTTAAAAAGTTATGATGTTGTTATAACAACAGGAGGTATCTCTATGGGAGATGCTGATTTTGTTGCTCAAGCTTTTTTAGAAAATGGATTACAAACAGCATTTCATGGAGTGAATGTAAAACCAGGAAGACCAATAATGATGGGGAAAATGGGTAAAACTACTGTAATGTCACTTCCTGGGAATCCCTTGACTGCAATGGTAAATATGCATCTTTTTGCAATACCTGTATTAAAAAAGCTTCAGGGGTGTCAAAACTTTTATCATGACATAATAAAAGCAACAAATAAAAAAGAGTTCAAAACTAAGCAAGGAAGAGTAAATGTAGTACTTGGACTTTGTGAAAATGGAGGTTTTAAGGTAACAAGAGATAATAAATATGGTTCGGGGATGATTACAGCTTTATATGAAAGTAATGCATTATTAGTAACAAATAAACAGACTGATTGTATAAAATGTAATCAAGAGGTTGGTGTTATTAAATTTAATAACAAACTATTAAATAAACAAATAGATATTTTTAATTAAACAATTTAATTTTTTATAAAAAGGGAAAACAATGAAATTCAATAAATTAACAATGCTTTTAGCATCAGTTTCAATGGTTGTATCAACAAACTTAATGGCAAAAGATTTAATGATGGCTACAACAACAAGTACAGATAATACTGGATTATTAGACTATTTAGCACCAAAGTTTCAAAAAGAGACTGGTACTACTTTAAAATGGGTTGCAACAGGAACTGGTAAAGCTTTAAAAATGGGGAAAAATTGTGATGTAGATATTCTTTTTGTTCATGCACCAGCAAGTGAAAAAAAATTCGTAAATAGTGGATATGGAGTTAATAGAAAACAAGTTATGTATAATGACTTTGTAATTATTGGTCCAAAATCTGACCCTGCACATGTTGATGGTATGACTCCAAGTAAAGCTTTAGCAAAAATTAAAGAAGCGAATGCAAACTTCTTTAGTAGAGGGGATAATTCAGGAACTAATAAAAAAGAGATTAGTTTATGGAAAAAAGCTTTATCAAAGGCTCCTGAAAAAGCATCATGGTATGTTCAAACAGGTCAAGGTATGTTAAGAACTATTAACATGGCTGCTGAAAAAGATGGATATACAATGACAGATAGAGGAACTTGGATTAAATACCAATCTCAAAAAGCTGATAAAAATAGTATGAAAATTGTTGTTGAAGGTGATAAATCGTTATTTAATCAATATAGTGTAATTACAATTAATAAACAAAAATGCTCTAATGTAAAACCTGAATTAGCAAAACAGTTTACAAACTGGATTATTAAAGATGAAACACAAAAATTTATTGCAGATTTTAGATTATTAGGAAAATCTTTATTTATTCCTAATGCAGATAAATAGTAAGTTTTTACAAGGTAAGAGTATAGGATGAATCTTTTTACTGATGGCTTTAATGAAGCTTTGAAGTTACTTGCATCAGGAAATGATAGTGTATATTCTGCAATTGCAGTAACAGTTACAGTATCTTCTTGGTCACTACTTATAAGCTTAATTATTGGCCTTCCTTTAGGGTTTTTGCTAGGGTATTATAATTTCCCTGGCAAACCAGCTGTAAGAACAGTTGTAGATACACTTTTAGCACTTCCCACAGTTGTTATAGGATTAATAGCTTATACAATGCTTTCAAGAAGTGGTGTGTTTGGTGAATTTGGCTTATTGTTTAGTCAAAAAGCGATTATAATTGGTCAAATTGTCTTAGGTCTTCCTATAATCATTGCCTTAACGGCAACTCAAGTAGAAGCAATTGATAAAAGATTATATACCTCTTTAAAAGGTTTAGGTGCAAATTCAAAACAGATTTTAATAGCAACATTAATAGAAGCAAGATTTGGTCTTATGACAGCTGCTATGACAGCTTATGGAAGAATTGTAACTGAAATTGGTATTTCTATGATGGTTGGTGGTAATATTAAATATCATACAAGAACTATTACAACTGCTATTGCACTTGAAACTGGAAAAGGTGAGTTTATTACAGGTATTGCTCTTGGATTAGTTCTTTTTTGTGTTGCACTAATGGTTAATATTGCTTTATCTATGCTAAAAAGGAAATGGACACAGTGAATCCTTTATATGAATTAAGAAATATAGAACACTTTCATGATGAAAAAAAAGTGTTGGACATAGATAAATTAATATTAGAACAGAGTCAAATCACAGGTGTGTTTGGACCAAATGGTAGTGGTAAATCTACTCTTTTTTCTCTTTTGTCTTTTGTCAATAAAGCTACTATTGGAACAATTTTATTTAATGGAATAGATAGTAAAAAACTTGAACAAAAAATAAAAAGAGATATTGTAATTCTTCCTCAAAATCCATATCTTTTAAAACGTAGTGTTTTTGAAAATATAGCATATGGATTAAGATTAAGAAATGATACAAAAGATTTAAGACAAAGAGTTGAAACTACATTAAAACAAGTTGGTCTTGAAAGCTCTTTTAAAAATAGGAAATGGAGTCAATTATCAGGTGGAGAAGCTCAAAGAGTAGCATTAGCTGCAAGATTAATATTAAAGCCAAAAGTTTTAATATTAGATGAACCTACTTCAGGAGTTGATACAAACTCTGCTCAATTAATAAAAGAGGCTATATTTTTAGCAAAACAAAAATGGGATACAACTTTATTTATTTCAAGTCATGACCATAATTGGTTAAATCATACTTGTGATAAAAAAGTTGCACTTTTTCAAGGTAAGTTAGTTGAAAATGGAAGTATAAATTTACTTTTTGCTCCTTGGAAAAAAGATATAAATGGAAACTTAGTAAAAGAGTTTTTATGTGGACAAAAATTAGTATTTGAAGATAGTTTATATAAAAAAAGAGACTCTATTGTAATGTTAAACTCAGAAGATATTTATTTGAATAAAAAGAGTCAAAATAGTATTAAAGCTGTAATTACTTCAATACACAAACCAACTTGTGATGAGCAAATGCAAGTTGAGTTTATAATAGGCGGTATTACTTTAAATAGTAAACTTCCAAAAGAAGAAATAGAAAAGAAAAATTTACTTCCAGGAAGTGAAGTAGATGTAACAATTGATACAAGTAAAGCTTGTTGGATTTAAAAATAAAAGGAAAAATATGAAGAAAATTTTATTATCAGCAGTACTAGCTACTGCAATGGCAGCAACATCAGCAATGGCAAAAGAGAAAATTATAGTATTTCATGCAGGAAGCTTATCAGTTCCTTTTTCTCAAATTGAAAAAGCATTTGAAACAAAATATCCACAATATGACGTTCAAAGAGAAGCTAGTGGAAGTAGAGCAGCAGCTAGAAAAATATCAGAAATTGGTAGAGCAGCTGATGTTATGGCAAGTGCTGATTATAAAGTAATTGATAATTTATTGATTCCAAATCACGCAAAATTTAATGCACAATTTGCAACAAATGAGATGGCAATTGCATATACTGCAAACTCAAAATACGCAAATGAAATTAATTCAAAAAATTGGCCAGAGATTTTTTTAAGAGATGGTGTAAAAGTAGGTCACTCAAATCCAAATATGGACCCTTGTGGATATAGAAGTATTTTAGTTACTAAATTAGCTGAAGATTTTTATAAAATTCCTGATTTTTATAATAAATTATTAGGTTATGGAAAATCATATAAAGTTGGGGAAGAGAATAAGAAAAAAGTAATTGTTAGACCAAAAGAGACTGACCTTTTAGGTTTAATTGAAGCTAATGCATATGATTATTTATATATTTATAAATCAGTTGCTAAGCAACATGGATTAAAATATATTACTTTACCTAAAGAGGTTTCTTTAAAAGATAATGAAAATGCAGATTTTTATAAAACTGCAAAATTTGATATTGATGGTAAAAAACCAGGAACATTTATTACTAAAACTGGTGCATCAATGGTATATGGAATTACAGTAGCACAAAATAAAAAATCTCCTGCAAATAAAGAAGGTGCTATTAAATTTGTAAATTTTGTTCTATCAAGTAAAGGACAAGAGATTATGAAGAAAAATGGTCAAGGTGTAATAAACCCACCAAAAATAACTGGCGATGCTTCTATTTTAGGGAACTAATGAGCTATTTGAAATTAGAAAATTTATCAAGTACAATAGATAATTTTGTACTTGATAATGTAAATTTAGAGATTGAAAAAAATGAGTATTTTGTACTTTTAGGGCAAAGTGGAAGTGGTAAAACAAGACTTTTAGAAACAATTGCTGGTTTAAATAGTAGTAGTGGAAAAATAGTATATAAAAATGAAGATATTTCACAACTTCATCCAGAGCAAAGAGATATAGGATTTGTATATCAAGAGTTTGCATTATTTCCTAATTTAAATGTAGAAGAAAATATTAAATTTGCAGCAAAATATAAAAAAATTGATAACCAAAAAGAGTTATTTGATGATTTAGTAGAATTTTTAAAACTTGGTAAACTATTAAAAAGAGAAATTGAAAACTTAAGTGGTGGTGAAAAACAAAGAGTCGCAATTGCAAGAGCACTTTTTTCAAGACCTAAGATTTTACTTTTAGATGAACCTTTAAGTGCAATTGACCCAACTTTTAGAAACTCTATTATGAAAAGTTTAAAAGATATACATAAAAGATATGATTTAACAACTATTCATGTAACACATAACTTTAGAGAGGCTTCATATTTAGCAAATAAAATAGCAATTATTATGAATGGGAAAATTCAGCAAGTAGGTAATAGTGAAACAGTATTGAATCATCCTGAGAATATTGAAGTTGCAAAGTTTTTAGGTTTTAAAAATATCTTTCCTTCTTCTTTACTTGGATTCTCTTCTTCTTCAAAGTTTTTTTCTGTTGACCCAAATGTTATACATGTATCAAATAAAAAAAGACCAAATTGTGATTATACTTTTGAAGCAATATTAGAAGATTGTATGGGAGTAGTTGACCATTATAAACTTTTTGTAAATGTTAAAAATCATCAATTTTTTATAAAAATACTTAAAAGAGAGTACGAAGGATGCTATGCAAATGGTGGTAATAGAGTTTTTATTGGCTTTGATAAAAAAGATATAGGATTTATTTAATGCAAAAAAAATCATTTACAATTTTACTTATTGCACTTGCATTTATAATAGTTTTCTTTTTAAGTGTTCCTATTTTAAAAATGTTTGTGGGTGTTGGAAGTGATAAATTAATTGAAACAATAAAAGATGGAGAAGTTTTAGCTTCTATTTGGCTTACTATGAAAGTTTCAGCTTGGGCAATGATATTTGTTTTAATTACAGGATTGCCACTTGCCTATATTATTGCAAGATATAACTTTCCTGGAAGAAGTTTTATTGAATCTATTATTGATATTCCAGTTATGATTCCTCACACAGCTGCTGGTATTGCTCTTCTTACAACATTTGGGGATACTTTTTTAGGTGATTTTTTTAAATTTTTTGGAATAGAGTTTGTAGGAACTGAGTATGGAATAATGATTGCAATGATGTTTTTATCTGCTCCTTTTTTAATCAATAGTGCAAAAGATGGCTTTAGAAAAGTAGATGTAAAACTTGAAAAAGTAGCAAGAACTTTAGGTGCTAGTCCTATTTCTGTATTTTTTAGAATCACTATTCCAAATGCTAAAAAGGATATTATTAATGGTGCCTTAATGATGTGGAGTAGAGGGCTTGGAGAGTTTGGTGCAGTAGTGATTTTAGTTTATCATCCAATGACAACACCAGTTTTAATTTTTGATAGATTTAATAGTTATGGATTAAGTTTTTCTGCTCCTGTTGCAGCAGTTATTATAGCTTTTTCAGTTGTGGTATTTTTAGCTGTAAGATTTGTTACTTCAAAATTAAAGTAGTTTTAATGTCTAAGATTTTTTCTTTTTGTTTAATTTTTTTAACTGTTTTTTTAACTCATGTTTTTATTATTAGTTATGAGTTTAATAAAGATACAAAAGTAAAAATAAAAAATTTAAGTAAAGACGTTACAAATATAGATTTTGTAAAACTTGAAAAAAAACAAGAGTTTGTATCAAATAAAATTAAACCAATAAAAGAAGAAAAGACACAAAATAGAGTTTTAAAAAAAACAGTTATACCTAAAAAAAATTTAGTCAAAAAAGAGGATATAAAAAAAGAGTTAAAAAAAGAAGAAGTAGTTAAAAATAGTAAAAAATATATAAAAAAACAAGAAGTAAATAGAAGTAAAGATAAACTTCAACAAAAAAGCTTGGTTAAAAAACAAAAAGAGAATAGTTTAGAAAAAAAGCATATAAAACTTTATATCTCTTATGTAAGAAGTGTTGTAGAAAAAAATAAATTTTATCCAAGAATTGCAAAAGCTATGAAGCTAGAAGGTAATTGTTTAATTAAATTGAAAGTTTTAAATAGTGGAAAGATTGAAACAGTTGAGTTTGAAAAACCTACACATTATAAAGTTTTAAATAAATCAACTTTAAAGATTTTTAAGAGTATTGAAAACTTTAAAGCTTTTCCAAAAGAGATTTCAAAAAAGTATTTAACATTAAGAGTACCTATAAGCTATAAGATAAAAGGTTAAAGATGCAGTCAATCTATTTTAAATTATTTTTAATACTTTTATTTACTATTTTTGTATCATTAGCTCTTGGAAAATATCCAATTAGTTTTGAGCAGATGTTAAACTATTTGTATTCACTTCTAATTTCAAATAGTTTAGATGAAAGTTTACAAATGATAGATAATATTATCATGGAAATAAGACTACCTAGAGTTATCGCTGCTATTTTAATTGGAGCATCTTATGCTGTATCTGGAGCTTCCTTTCAAGCTATGTTTATAAATCCTTTAGTCTCTCCTGGAATATTAGGTGTTTTATCTGGTTCTGCTTTTGGAGCAGCTTTAGCAATTGCATTTTTTGATAGTTGGTTTCTTACTCAACTTTTTTCTTTTTCTTTTGGTATTTTAGCTGTGATTTTTGCAATTTTTGTAACTATGATTTATCAAAATAGGGCAAATAATAGTTTAATTTTAATACTTGGTGGAATAATTAGTGGCTCTGCCTTTTCTACTTTATTATCAATTGTAAAGTTTACAGCTGACCCTTATGAAAAACTTCCTTCAATAGTTTATTGGTTGATGGGTAGTCTTTCATATATTGAATTAAATCAAATTATTGTTGTTTTTTTTCCTATGCTTTTTGGGATTTTAACTCTTATTATGGTTTCAAAATATTTAAACATTTTAAGTTTTTCAGAAGAAGAAGCTAAAAGCATGGGGGTAAATACAAAACTAATTAGAACTATTGTTATTATAGTTGCAACATTTATTAGTGCAATAAGTGTTTGTTTAGCTGGTATGATAGGGTGGATTGGTCTTATTATTCCTCATTTTGCAAGACTTCTAGTAGGAGCAAATAATCAAGTATTATTACCTACTTGTGCATTTTTAGGAGCAATTTTTCTACTTATTGTAGATAATTTTTCAAGAATGATTTTAGAATTTGAAGTTCCTATTGGAATATTAACTTCTGTAATTGGAATACCAATATTTATTTTTGTTTTAAAAAGTTCTAAAAAGGCTTTACAATGATTGAAGTTAAGAACTTAAGTTTTAAATATACAGATAAATTGATTTTAGAAAATATTAATTTCAATATAAAAAAAGGTGATATTGTTGCTATTTTAGGAGAAAATGGAAGTGGTAAAAGTACTCTTTTGAAGCTTATTTTATCTTTTTTAAAACCTTTAAAAGGTGAAGTTTTAATTGAAAATAAAAATGTTAATTCATATGATAAAAAAGCCTTAGCAAAAAAAATAGCATATGTACCTCAAAGTAGTAGTTTACCTTTTTCTTATACTGTTTTAGAAGTTGTTTTAATGGCAAGAATCTCTTATCAATCAATATTTTCTACATATTCAGCTAAAGATAAAGAAATAGCTATTGAATCTTTAAAGCAACTAGAAATACAAAACTTAAAACATAGATTTTTTAGTGATTTAAGTGGAGGACAAAAACAGTTAGTTTTAATAGCTAGAGCTTTAGCACAAGAAGCGCAAGTTTTAATAATGGATGAACCAAGTTCTAGTTTAGACTACTCAAATGAATTAATGCTTTTAAATCAAATAAAAAAGCTTGCTAAAAGTGGATTTACTGTTATTCAAACAACACACAATCCAAATCATGCTTTTTTTGTTTCTTCTAAAACTTTACTTCTTAAAGATAAAAAGGTTTTTGCTTTTGGAAATAGTGAAGATATTTTGACTTCAAAAAGTATAAATAGTTTATATAATGTAGAAGTTGAACTTTATGAGAGTAGTGAAAAAATAAAATTTTGTATTCCAAAAATCCATAGGACATAAAATGAAAATATTTTTACTTTTAGTTATTTTTTATTTTTATAGTTTTGCTAATGTTATAAATTGTAGTGATTATAAATTAAAAGTAAAAAATATAATAGGACAATCTCCTCCTGTTAATATATTTTTACACTCTTTATATGAAACAAAATTTCCTAAAAAAATAGATAAAAAGGATAAAAGATTTTCAAAAATTCCAAGTGTTGAAGTTTTAGCTAAAAATGGTGTTGAGCTTGTAGTATTATATAATTCTCAAAATAGTTTTGAAAGTCTAGCAAAAAAATTGAAAAAAATAGATATTGATACTTGCTATTTAAAACTTCACTCTATATATGATTATATAAATGCATATAAAAGTATAGGAAAGATTATAAATAAAGAACAAAGAGCACAAGAGATTTCTACATATATAAAAAAAGAGTTAAATTTTTTAGAAAATATTACAAAAAATATAAAAGATGAAGTAACAATTTATTATGCCAAAACAGATACAGGTTTAGTAAGTAGTTGTAATAAATCAGCACATACAGAAGTATTTGATTTAATTAAAGCAAAAAATGTAGTCAAATGTGGTGATTTAGAGAAAAAAAGAGTTACTTTAAGTTTAGAGAATTTATTACTTTTAAATCCAGAAGTTATAGTAACAGATAATAAGAGATTTTATAAAGATATTTTTATAAATAAAAAATATAGGTTTTTGCAAGCAGTAAAAAATAAAAAAGTCTATCTTGTTCCAAAAAAACCATTAAACTATATAGATAATCCTCCTAGTTTTTTTAAGATTTTAGGAAGTTATTGGCTTGGAAAAAGAGTTTATAAACAAGAGTTTGAAAAAGTAGACTTTAAAAACAAAAAAAAAGCATTTGAAAAAATATTATTAAATAAGGAATAGATTATGAATAGTTTTAAAACATATATTTGTATTGATGATACAGATGAAATAGGTTATGAAAAATCAACTGGTGAAATTGCAGAAGAGATAAAACAGTATATTGAAGATGAGTTTGATATTGCTTGTTCATTAGTGACTAGACATCAGCTTTTTTTACATGAAGATATTCCTTATACTTCCCATAATAGCTCAATGTGTTTTACATGTAATTTAACACAAAATCAAAAAGAGCAAATTAAACAGTATATTATTTCATATTTAAATAAATATAGTGCTCCTACTTCTCAGCCTGGACTTTGTATTGGCTTTGAAAAAGATATTGCAAATAAAGAGGAGCTTATAAATTTTGGTTTAGATGCAAAACAAAAAGTATTAACTAAACAATATGCTTATGAAATGGCACAAAAACAAGGTTTAGATTTAAGTGAGCACAAAAATAAAGGACAAGGTGTAGTTGGAGCTTTAGCTGGTGTTGCTCTTAGAGTTTCAGGCTTTGATGGAAGAGTTAAAGGAAAGTTTGAAACAAATAAAGAGTTTATGAGTGTTGAAGAGTTATTACAATTTGATTTTATTGATGAAGTTAGATTTAAAAATGAAAAATTAGCTTCAAATGATATTATTGTAAAAACTACTCAAGCTTTAAAAACTGTTTTTTTAGAACATAAATCAGTTTTATTAATTCAAAAGTGTGAAGAGGGATATGAAGTTGTTAAAAAAGAGGATTTAAAAAGTTACTAAAGGTTTAAAATGTTTGAAAACATAGATAATAAAAAGATGTTTAAATATGGGAAAGAAGCATATACTAAGGCTATTTTGCAAGCAAAAGATTGTAAAAATTTTATTTTAGATAAAGATGAAGATGAACTTGTTACTTCTACAAATAAAAACTCTTGTTATAACTGTTTATATAGAAGATGGACACAAAAAAGTTTTATGTGTATGGCTAAATAAATAGGAGATTACTCCTATTTATTTTAAAAAGTATATTTTAAAGAAGCATAAAACTCTCTACCTTTTTCTGGATAACCTAAATCATATACATAATTTTTGTCAAATAGATTTTCAACTCCAACTTTAAAGCTTAATGCTTTAGAGTAGATATATTTTGCATTTAGATTTGTTAATGAAATATTTGATGCTTTTACATAATCTTTACTTACTTCATTTTCTAAATAGAAATCTTTTTTATAAGTATAGTTTGCTTCAAGAATAATATTTTTTAGTGGCTTATAATTTGCATAAATATAAAACTGGTGTTTAGGAAGTTTTTCAACTTCATCTTCTGAATCTTTTTTTATATTTGTGTATGTATAGTTTATCCCTGTACTAAACATTGATGTTTGATAATTAATAGATGCTTCAATTCCTTTATATCTTTCATCTGCACTATTTTGTTCTTGTCTTTTCCCATTGTCTAATGTTTTATTTATAATGGCATCTTTAACTTTTGTATAAAACAAAGCGTTATTAAATGTAAAATTATCTATTTCTATTTTATGAGATATTTCATAGTGTGTTGCAATTTCTGGGTCTAACTCAGGATTTGGTATAGCCTTACCTTTTTTGTCAGAATATCTTTCTTTCATAGTAGGTAAATGACTTTTTCTAGCAGCCGTTAAACTAACTTGTTGATTCTTTGTAATATCATAGAAAAAACCAATTTGAGGATTAAATGCACTATTTGATTTTTTTTCAACAGCAGTTGCTGTTGTATCAACTTTTGAAGCTTTTGTATAATCATAGCTAGCTGATGTAATTATTTTTAAGTTTTCAGTTGCAAAGTAAATATCTTCAAAAGCAATAGAGTAAACATGGTCTGCTAAGTCTTCTTGTGTTGTTGTAAGCTTTCCTTTTTTATTGATATTTGTTTCTGTTCCAACATGAGAGTCTTTTTTATAAGAAATTGCAGTTTTTAATATATGATTATCTAAAAGTCCAAAGTTTGTATATTCTAATGATGTTCCTTTTGTATTATCATCTGAATCATAAAAACCTTTTGAAGTGCTATATGTTTTATCTTTATAATAGTCTGTTTTATATTCATAATCATTTCTATAAAGTTTAAATTTAACAGAACTATCAGTGTAATTTTTATTTGCAATAAAATACATTGTTCTAGTGTCCCAAACAGGCCATTTCCAATATTTTTCATTGCTAATTGTTGCATCAAGTGTAGGAGGTTGACCTTTTTGTGAATCCATATATGAGTAACCAAATACATATTCACTTGTATCATCAGGTGTGAATCCTACTTTTGCACTTACAGCTTTTTGTTTAGAATCACTATTTTGTCTTTCAAAATTGTTTACATTTGCATCATTTGATAATGTCCAGTGTTCTCTATCTTCTATTGTTCCATTAATTTGATAATAGTATTTGTCTTTTTTTGAACCAAGATAGATATTATACATATGACTTGATTTTTCCCAATCACTATCTGCATTTATTTGAGTAGTAAAGCTACCTTCAAACTCTTTTGTTGGTTTTTTAGAAACTAAGTTTATTACTCCACCTAAAGTATTAGAACCATATAAAGATGAACTAAAACCTTTTGCAACATCAATTGAGTCTAATTGAGTAGTTAAGATTCTTGAATAGTCAAACTGTCCATCATATGGAACATAAATTGGAATACCATCTAAGAACATTCCTATTCTATTTGAATCAAAGCCTCTAATATTTACAGATTTTTCAACTCTTCCACCTCTATTTACTAAAGTAATACCTGTGGTCTTATCTAATACCTCAGTAATATCTTTAGAAGCACTATTTTCTAAAGTTTGTGAATTGATTTTATTTGTGTCATATTTTACACCATTGTTATCTTGTATTGAGATTTCTCCAAGTGTAAAGCTACTTTGAGCAAGTAATACACTTGAGGCAATACATGATAATACAAATAATTTTTTCATGTTTTTCCTTTGTAGATTTAAATAAAAATTGTTTCTTAAAATATGCTTTTTTTGCATATTTTTAATAGAAAAAGTATATATAATATAGATTTTTATATATTAAGAAACTATTTTAAGTAAAAGGAATTTTACTTTTATAATTTTTTAATGGTGCTTAATAGTTTTAAAATTAAGTTATATTTTAGTTTGTAGATATTTTTGATACAATTTTTTATGCAAAAAAGTAAAATATACCTATTACCTGGACTAATGTGTGATAAAAGAGTTTTTAAAAATATTTATAAATCTTTAAAAGATGAGTATGAGTTGGTTTATTTAGATATTCCTTTAAAAAGTAGTTTTAAAAAGATGTGTGAATCTTTATACTTTAAAGAAGATAAAATAAATCTTTTAGGATTTTCTATGGGAGGATATTTAGCTACTTATTATGCATTACAAAATCCAAAGAGAATAGATAATATACTTATTGTTTCTTCTTCATGTTGTAGTTTATCAATTAATGAAATTGAATTTAGACAAAAAGCAATATCTTTTGTAAAAGAGTTTGGATTTAAGCCATTAAGTTCAAAAAAAGCAAAATCTTTGATTGAAAATAGTGATGATGAAGAGTTAATTAAACTGATTCAAAATATGTATAATAGTATGAATGAAAAATATTTTTTAACCCAAATGCAAGCTAGTCTATACAGAAATGATTTAAGCAATGAGATTATAAATTCAAACTTACACTTTAATTTTTCATATAGTAAAAATGATAAATTGTTAAACCATGATTGGTTTGAAAAATTAAAAAGTGTAAGTAATTGTAGTTTTAATACTTTAAACAGCTCGTCTCATATGTTAACTTTAGAGAAAAGTAAATTTATAGTTGATGAGATTAGAAGAGTTTTTTAAGCTATTCGAAGTTTTCTAATTCATATAATTTATGAATTATATATTTATTTTTATCAATTTTTTCAATGATTTTTTTCTTTTTTAAATCATTTATTATTGTAGATACTGTTTGTCTTTTTGAACCAATAAAACTAGAAAGAGTTTTAATAGATAGATTTAAATCTAAAACATATTTTCCATCTCTTTTTTGGTCTTGTGTTGTAGCAATTTCAATTAAAAATGAAGATATTTTTTTCTTACAACTTTTAAAAACAAGATTTTTTATAATATTTCTTTCTAATTCTGCTCTATGCTTTAATGAACGAATCACAGAAGTAGA
Organism: Malaciobacter halophilus; assembly: GCF_002837275.1. Lineage (GTDB taxonomy): Bacteria > Campylobacterota > Campylobacteria > Campylobacterales > Arcobacteraceae > Malaciobacter > Malaciobacter halophilus. Next base: position 22,612 of record NZ_NXIF01000015.1, read on the forward strand.
AAACTCTTTATTTGCAAATAGATTTGCAAACTTATCTGCATCAATTAAATAAACTTCACTATCTTCTAAAAATTCAATTGCGCATGATGTTTCAGGTATTATAATATTATTTGCTTTTAAAAAATAAAGAACAAACTCTTCCCCATCTTCATAAATCATTGCTTTTGCTTTTCCACTTTTAAATACATAAAGTGTTAAAGAACCATCTTCATATTCAAGATTACCTTTTTTGAACTTTTTTATCTTCAAAGATGAAAAATCTTCTTTTGATAAAATCTTAGATAAGTCAATCGAGTCAATTCTTAATCTATTAGATTCCACTTTTTTCCCTTCCCTTTATAGAATTAAAAACTAAATTTAAGCTCTAATAGCAAAATATTAACGATTTTATACTTTTATTATACTAAATGAAAAGAATTAATAAAAAAATATTCAAAAAATTAAATTATTTTTCAATAATAAAAAAATAAATAAAATTATAAAAATAGCAAAAAAAAAGATATTTTTGTCACATTGCTGACATATAATAATGTGCCTATTTAGAATATTATCTATTTGCAGAGCTCTTTGGAAGAAAATAATTTACGGCTTTTTTTGTGAAAAAACTTTTTTGTCATATCTATGACAGTTAAAACATTATTTTTTTATTATGATTCTCTTGTTTATTAATTTTTTATTAATAAAATTAATTAGTTAATAATTTAAAGTATACAAAGGGGAAAGTTATGAAAAAAGTTCAAAATACTTGTCCTTATTGTGGAACTGGTTGTAATCTTGATTTACATGTAAAAGGTAATAAAATCAAAAAAGCAACACCTACAAAAGGACATCATGTTAATGATGGGGAACTTTGTCTAAAAGGTCTTTATGGTTGGGAGTATGTACACTCACCTAGAAGACTTACAAGACCATTGATTAGAAAAAAAGATGGTGTATTTTCAAAAGAGGGGAAACTAGAAGAAGTAAGTTTTAAAGAAGCATATGAATTTGTTGCTTCAAGAATGAAATCAGCTATTGAAAAATATGGTCCAGATAGTATGATGGGATTTTCATCTGCTAGATGCTCAAATGAAGATAACTACACTTTTCAAAAACTATTTAGAATCTTAGGAACAAACAACATAGATCATTGTGCTAGACTTTGACATGGTCCAACAGTAGTCGGTCTGACTAAAACACTTGGAAATGGAACAATGACAAATGACTTAGTAGAATTCTCTACACATAGTGACGTATTAGTTTTAATAGGAACAAATACAAGTGAGTGCCACCCAATTATTGCAATGCAAATGTTAAGAGGGATTGAAAGAGGCGCAAAAATGATTGTAATTGACCCTAAAAAAACAGATATGGCAAAAAAAGCTGACATATTTATTCAAACTCCAGTGGGATATAATATTCCATTCTTAAATGCTATGATTAATTGTATTATTGAAGAAGAACTATATGATAAAGAGTTTGTTAAAAACCATTCTCATGGTTTTGAATATGTAAAAGAAGCAGTTAAAGAGTTTACTGCAAAAAGAGTTGAAGAAGAGACTGGAATCTCTGAAGAACTAGTAAAACAAGCAGCTAGAACATATGCAAAAGCTAATGCAGCAGCAATTTGCTACACAATGGGAATGACTCAGTTTATTGATGGAACATCAAATATATTCTCACTTTCAAATCTTGCAATCTTAACAGGAAATCTTGGTAAAAAAGGCGCGGGTGTTAATCCTTTAAGAGGACAAAATAATGTTCAAGGTTCGTGTGATATGGGGGCTCTTCCAAATGTAGTTCCAAATGGACCTGTAACAAGTAAAGAAGTAAGAGATCATATTAAAGATGTTTGGGGATATGAAATAAGCGATAAAGTTGGTTATCCATTGACAGTTGCACCTGAAAAAATAGAAGAAGAGAAATTAAAATTATTATATGTTTTTGGGGAAAATCCTGTAATGAGTGACCCATGGACAGAACACTTTATTCATGCTGTTGAGCATTTAGAAACTTTTATTGTTCAAGATATCTTTTTAACTGAAACTGCTCAAAAAGCAGATGTTGTTTTACCTGCTGCTTCATGGGCTGAAAAAGATGGAACTTTTTTAAATACTTCAAGAAGAGTACAGTTAATTAGAAAAGCAGTTGATGCACCTAATAATTTGGAGCCAGATTGGAAAGTTGTTGCAAATATTGCAAAAGAGCTTAATCTTAAAGGTTTTGATTATACAAGTGCTGAAGATATTTGGAATGAAGTAAGAGAAGTAAATCCAAGATTCTTTGGTGGAATCAGTTATGAAAGAATAGATAAAAACGATGGAATTAGCTGGCCTTGTCCTAACTTAGAACATCCTGGTACACCTGTATTATATGAAGGAAATAAATCAATGCTTCCTGATGGTAAATTTAAATTAGTACCAGTAATTTATGCACAAGATAAAGAGAAAAGAGCAGAGTTAGAAAAAGAGTTTATAGAAAAAACTAATATGCCAGAAGACTATCCAATTGGTTCTGGAGCATTAAGCGAAAAAGTAAATGAGTTATATCCTTGTTTATTTACAACAGGAAGAAAAGTATTCCATTATCATACAGGAACTATGACAAGAGAGTGTAAACCTTTAGAGCTTGGTTCAGATATTATGGGAGCAACTATTGAGGTAAGCGAAGATATTGCAAGAGAAAGAGATTTGGATGAAGGTTGTTATGCCGTAGTTGAGAATAAAAGAGGAAAAATTGCTGCAAGAGTAAATATAAATAGAGATTTACGACATGGAACAATTTTTACAACATTTCACTACGCAGAAGCAGATGGAAATGTACTTGCAAATGCAGAGGAAAAAGACCCATTATCTGGAATGAATCCTTTAAAAATGACAATTGCAAATATTAAAAAAATATCAGAAAAAGAGTTTATAGAAGTACGTAATCAAACAGATATACAAATGCACCCTTCAGAATTATATCGTGCAGTAAGGAGACAATAATGAGCTTACCACTTAAAAATAAATATGTAATAGCAGATCCAAACGTATGTATTGGTTGTGCAACTTGTATGGCAGCATGTTATGAGTCTGCTTATGATAGAGGTAAATTAGCGGTTCCAAGACTAATTGTAACAAGAACAAAAAGTGGAACAATGCCAAATCAGTGTAGACAGTGTGATGATGCTCCTTGTGCAAATGTTTGTCCTGTTGGTGCTTTAGAGTTTGAAAAAGATTGTATTGCTTTACATGAAGAGATTTGTATCGGTTGTAAAATGTGTACCGTTGCTTGTCCTTTTGGAGCAATTAGACCAGAAGCAGAGTTAATGCCTTCAGTTGATTATACAATGGAGCCTAAATATAACTTAACAATACAATCTGAGATAGGTGTAAAATCAATAGCAGTTAAGTGTGACTTATGTGCAGGAAGAGAAGATGGACCTTCTTGTGTAGAAGTTTGTCCTACAAATGCCTTGTCTTTTCAAAATAGTTTACATAATAACTTTATAGAAGAGAAAGCGCAAAAAACTGTTGAGTCTTTTACTAAAGAAAAATTGAAATATATATAAAGGATACCTAATGACACAAGTATATTTTTTGTATCTTATAGGTTGTATCATATCTTTACTATTATATAAACAAAACAAACTTGCAGCAAAAGTAGGGTTTACAATCTCTGCTATTGCTTCAGCTTATGCAGTGTTTTATTTTTTAGTAAATTTAGAACAAACAGTTAGTATTAATATGTTTGAAAGCTTACTTTACAGTCCTAAATTGGTTTTAAATCCATTAGGAAACTTTTTCTCATTTGTTGTAAGTTTAGTATCACTTGCTTCATCTATTTATGCTATTCAATACTCTTTAGAGTATGAGAAAAAAGGAAGTTTAGCTGTAATGGCAGGATTATTTAATGCATTTGTATTATCAATGTTATTACTTGTTGCCTCTTCAGATGTATTTTGGTTCATTATCTTCTGGGAGTGTATGACAGTAATTTCAGCTTATTTAATCTGTTTTAATGATTCAAAAAGTTCATTAAAAGCAATTATGATTTATTTAGGAATTGCACACTTAGGAGCTATGTGTATTACAGCAGCATTTTTATTAATGTCTGCACAAACAGGTTCATTAGAGTTTAGTTCTTATGCAAATATTAAACTTTCACCTGTAATGGCAAGTATTATTTTCTTATTAGCTTTTATAGGTTTTGGTTCAAAAGCTGGAATGTTTCCTATGCATGTTTGGTTACCAAAAGCGCACCCAGCAGCACCAACAAATGTATCTGCACTAATGAGTGGAGTTATGATTAAAGTTGCACTTTTTGGGATAATAAAATTTTGTTTATGGTTACCTGTAATGCAATGGTGGGGATTACTAATTATTATTGTTGGTGCATTATCTGCACTACTTGGAGTACTTTATGCACTTGTTCAACATGATTATAAAGCACTATTAGCATATCACTCAGTTGAAAATATTGGGATTATTCTTTTAGGTTTAGGAACTGGTGTTTATGCAATTGCAGCGGATATGCCAACACTTGCAGCTATTGGTTTTCTTGCTGGATTATTCCATATTTTAAATCACGCGACATTTAAAGGATTACTATTCTTAGGTGCAGGTAGCGTTTTATATACAACACATACTAAAGAGATGGATAATTTAGGTGGATTAGCAAGAAAAATGCCTTTAACTGCCTTTGCTTTTTTAATTGGTTCTTTAGCAATTACTGCAATTCCTCCTTTAAATGGATTTGTTAGTGAATGGGTTACTTATCAAGGAATGTTCCAAGGTGCACTTTCAGAGTTTGCAAGTAGTAGAGTTGTTTTTTGTATAGCAATTGTTGCCTTAGCTTTAACAGGTGCTTTAGCAGTTATGTGTTTTGTAAAAGCATATAGTGTTATTTTTGGAGGAACGCCAAGGGATGAAAAACTATTTAATAATGCAAGAGAAGTTCCTTTAACTATGGTAATTGGGATGTTTATTCTTGTAGCAGGATGTATAGCATTTGGACTTGGTGCAAATGTTGTAGTTAAAGATATTATGCTTGTTGTTTCATCTTTTTCAGGTAATTATGATGCTGTAAATTCAACAGTAATTAATTCACCTATTGGTTCAACAGTATCTCCTTTATTAATAGCAGCTGTTTTAGTTGTAACTGTATTAATTCCAGTTGTGATTTTAAAAGTAGCAAAAGCTAATAGAAAAGAACCAAGACAGACTGATCCATGGGCTTGTGGTTTTAAATATAGTAGTAGAATGCAAATGACAGCTTCTCCTTTTACAGGAGATTTAAGAAGACTAGTTAATTGGTTATATAGAAGTGAAACAAAAGTTAAAGACCAAGGATATTTTGCACCAGTTGTTTATGAAACACATGCTAAAGATGTATGGTGGAGTATCTTATATGAACCAGTTATCAAGCTTACAGTTAATACTGCAAAAGTAGTATCAAAAATGCAAAATGGAAATGTAAATATGTATTCATTATATATATTAATCGCATTATGTCTTTTTGTTGGAATTAGTTACTTAATTTAAAGGAGTAGATTATGGACAGTATATTATTTATGATTTTACAAGTTGTTTCAATTGTTCTTATAGCTCCTTTATTTGACGGAATGGCAAGAAAGCTAAGAGCTAAATTACAATCAAGAGAAGGTGCACCTGATGTGTTTCAAACTTATAGAGATATTAAAAAACTTTTAAAAAGAAGTAGAACAGCACCATCATGCGCACACTGGGTTTTTAAAGTAGGGCCTTTTGCTCTTTTTGCAGCAGGAGCAGCACTACTTGCAACAATACCTGTTACATATAGTACAAATAGTTTTGCTGGAGCCTATTCAGATATATTAGTATTTATCTATTTAGGAGCACTTTTAAGATTTGCATTTGGTGCAACATCAATTGATTCTGGAAATCCATTTGCAGGTGTAGGTGGAGGAAGAGAACAAATTTTAGGGATTTTTGTTGAACCTGTGATGATGATAAGTTTATTAGTAGTGATTTTATTAGCAGGAACTACAAATTTAGTTGAAATTCAACACTTAGTAAGAAGTGGAGAAGTTGGTTACCACACACCAGCTTTTGCAATTGCTTCAATATCATTTTTATGGGTAGTTTATGTGGAAACTGGAAGAAAACCATATGATGTTGCAGAAGCAGAGCAAGAGTTACAAGAGGGTGTTTTAGGAGAGTATTCAGGCTCAGATTTTTCAATAGCACATGCTGCTTTAATATTAAAACAAGTTGCAATTATTGGATTGTTTTTAAGTATATTCGAACCATGGAATTTTGAAAATCCATTTTTAGCATTAATTGTTTTTATCTTAAAAGTTGGAATTTTTTATGTTGCTGCTGTATTTATTGATAACTTTGGACCTAGATTTAAAGTATTAACAAGTCTTAAAAATAGTGCAATACCTCCATTAGTTATCTCTATTGTAGCACTTATTTTATATGTAGTAGGAGTATAAAATGATTGATTTATTAAGTATATTATCAATATTTTTAATTATTAGTTCACTTAGTGTTTTTGGGATAAGAAACTATAAACTTGCTACATATGCGTACTCATTTCAGACGTTTATTCTAGTAATGATATTTCTTTTTCTTTATAAAACGTATTCAGCAGATGAGTTAGGTGGTTGGGCGATTATTGCCTTTTTTACAAAAGTTCTTTTTGTTCCAGCTATCTTATTAAGACTTATTAAAAAATTAAATGTTGAACATGAAGATGAACCCGTACTTGGATTTTATGTAAGTCCAATAGTTGCTATTGCATTCTCTTTAGCTATTGCAATGGCTTTATATCCAATATATTTAAAATTTTCATTAATTAAAGAGCATATTCCTTTAATTGCATCAATTACAATCTTTATGATTGGAATTTTTGGATTTGTTTTAAGAAACTCAGCAATTAAACAAATACTTGCTTATTGTACTTTTGAAAATGGAATTCACTTATCTTTAGCATTGATGGCTTATAACTCGCCTGAAATTGTTGAGTTAGGTATTTTAACTGATGCTTTATTTGCTGTAATAATTACATCTATTTTTGCGACTAGATTTTTTAAATATTTTGGCTCTTTAGATGTATCAAAAGCAACAGAGTTGAAAGGATAAGAGATGGACATTCAACAATTATTATATTTATTAATGGTTCTTCCAGTTATTGCATCAGTAATAATTTGGTTTTTACCAACAAATTATAAAGCATTAAGTAGCTTTCATATACTTGGCTCTATTGTAACTAGTATCGTAGGTTTATTAGCCGTATCAAAAGTAATTGATGGACAAACATATTTTATATTTGATGAGATGTTTTTCTTAGACTCTTTAGGGGCAGTTTTTGTTTCATTAATCTCTGTTACTGGACTTTTAGTAAATCTTTATTCTGTTAAGTATATGCAATGGGAAGTTCAAAAAGGTGAATTAACTGTAAAAGATACAAAACTATTTTTTAGTCTATTTCATTTATTTGTTTTTACAATGACTTTTTCAGTTTTAGCAAATAATATTGCTTTAATGTGGGTAGGTATTGAAGCTACTACATTATCTTCTGTGTTTATGGTTGCAATTCATAAGAGTAAAAAATCAACTGAAACAGGATGGAAATATATCATTATTTGTAGTATTGGTTTAGCATTTGCTTTATATGCAACAGTATTACTTTATAGTGCAGGTTTTAATATTATAAATGATAGTCATAGTTCAATGTTATGGACTACACTAATGGCTCATTCAAAAGAGATTGACCCAGATGCATTAAAACTTATTTTTGTATTTGCCTTAATTGGTTTTGGAACAAAAGCAGGTCTTGCTCCAACACATACATGGTTACCTGATGTTCACTCAGAAGGTCCAGCTCCTTCTTCAGCGATGCTTTCAGGAATACTTTTAAAATGTGCGATTTTAGGTCTTATTAGATATTACGCAGTAGTAGGAAACTCTTTAGCAGGTTTTGAATATGTACAATCACTTATGATTATAAGTGGATTAGTAACAATTTTTATTGCATCATTTTTCTTACTTATGCAACATGATGTTAAAAGAATGTTTGCATATCACTCAATTGCACATATGGGAGTTATTGCTTTTGGATTAGGAATTGGTGGAGCAGTAGGATTATTTGCTGCATTATTCCATGCCTTAGCTCACTCAGTTACTAAAGCATTAGCATTTTGTGTTACAGGAAATATGATTCAAATTTATGGAACAAGAGATATGACAAAAATGGGTGGATTGATAAAAATAGCACCAATTACTGCAATTTTATTTGGTATAGCTGTTTGTTCTTTAGTAGGTGTGCCAGGTTTTGCTATTTTTGTAAGTGAATTTTTGATGATTAAACAATCAATTGTAAATGGACTAAACTTAGAAGTTACACTATTTATTATAGGTCTAATTATAATTTTTATTGCTGACTTTTCACACTTTAATCTTGCGACATTTGGAAAAAGTAACTCAAAAGTTTTAACAAATGAGTTACCTTTAAGCGCAAACCTACCACTAATTGGACTTGCTTCATTGATTATAATTTTTGGGGTATTTACTATAAAACCTTGGTTTGCACTATTACACAATGCAGTAAATATTATTATGGGAATATAAGGAGATAGTTATGAAAGTAGGTCAAGAATTAATTGATAAAGTAAAAGAAAAAATTGCAATACAAGAGGTTTATAGACAGCCAGAAGATCAAATAACAATTACAGTAGATAGAAATGATCTTCCTGAAGCAGTAAGAATTTTATATTATGATTTAGGTGGTTGGTTATCAACAATGATTCCAAATGATGAAAGACAAATAAATGGTAATTATGCTTTATATTATGTACTTTCTATGGAAGGTAATAAGATGTTTGAAGGGGATGAGTTACCACAAGAACAAAAGTGTTGGATTACTGTAAAAACTTATCTTCCTGCATCTGATTTAACTTTTCCTTCTGTTACATTAAAAGTTCCAGCTGCTGTTTGGTATGAAAGAGAAGCTTATGATATGTTTGGTTTAACAGCAGTTGGTTTACCAGATCCAAGAAGATTAATGGTATCAGATGATTGGCCAGAAGGATTATTTCCATTAAGAAAAGATTCAATGGATTATAGACATAGACCAGACCCAGTTGATCATAAAGATGAGCCAGATTATGAGTTTATGAAACCTCAAGGTGCAGGGGTTTTAGATGTACCTTTAGGGCCTTTACATATTACTAGTGATGAACCAGGACACTTTAGATTATATTGTGATGGTGATACTATTATTGATGCAGATTATAGACTTTTTTACCAACACAGAGGTATGGAAAAACTTGCAGAAAATAGAATGAACTATGACCAAATGGGATATTTAGCAGAAAGAGTTTGTGGAATTTGTGGATATGCCCACGCCATTGCTTGTATAGAGTCTGCTGAAAAAGCAATAGGACTTGAAATACCTTTAAGAGCTCAAGCTATGAGAGTTATTTGTTTAGAGATTGAAAGACTTCACTCTCATTTATTAAATATCGGTCTTGCTTGTGAAGTAACTGGAAATATGAATGCTTTTATGCATATTTTTAGAATTAGAGAATTTTCTATGGAGTTAGCCCAATTAGTAACAGGTGGAAGAAAAACATACGGAAATGTTGTTATGGGTGGACTTAGAAGAGATATGACTGGTGATGAGATTAAAAAAAGTTTAGAACTTTTAAAAACTATCGAAAAACAGCTTCAAGAAGTTTGGGATGCTGTAATGGATGATAAACATCAAGTTGCTAGATGGAAAGGTGTAGGTATTTTAGATAAACAAGTAGCAAGAGATTTCTCTCCTGTTGGTCCAAATGTAAGAGGAAGTGGATTTAAAAGAGATTCAAGATATGACCATCCATATGACTTCTTAGATAAATTAGATTTTAATATTCCAACAGAAGATGGTTGTGATGTATTTGCAAGGGAAACTGTAAGATATAAAGAGCTATTAGAATCAATCTCTATTATTAGACAATGTTTTGAGATGATGCCAGGAGGACAAACTATTATTACTCCTCAAACAATGATTAAACCAGAAGCTTATGCTTTAGGAAATGATGAAGCACCAAGAGGTGAAAATATTCACTGGATAATGCATGGTAATGCTCAAAAAGTTTATAGATGGAGATGTAGAGCAGCTACTTATAATAACTGGCCATCTTTAAGATTTCAGTTTAGAGGAAATACTATTGCAGATGCAGCCTTGATTGTTTGTTCATTAGACCCTTGTTTCTCTTGTACAGAAAGAGTAACAGTTGTTGATGTTAATAGTAAAAAAACAAAAATATTAACACATAAAGACTTGAAAAGATATTCACAATCTTTAAAAAGTCATCCATTGAAAAATATGTAGGAGTAAGAGATGAAACTACTAGATATGACAAAAAAGTATGGAAGTGCAACACATAAATACCCTTTAGAACCTTATGAAGTAAATGAAGGTTTTAGAGGGAAACCTTCTTATACATATGAAAATTGTATAGGTTGTACAGCTTGTGGAGTTGCTTGTCCATCAAATGCAATAAATGTGAAATTAAATGAAGAAAATACAAAACTTGTTTGGGAGTTTAATGCTGCAAGATGTATCTTTTGTGGAAGATGCGATGAGGTATGCCCAACAAGTGCTATTGTACTTTCAAAAGAGTTTGAATTAGCAGTTAAGTTTGATAAAAAGAATCTTTTAGAAAGAGGGGAACTTGATGTTCAATATTGTGAAGTTTGCAATAAACCTTTTACAACAAAGAAACTAATTGCTTATAACATAAATAGATTGCAAAAAGCTGGATGGGATAAAAAAAGTTTAGATAAAAAAGTTAAATATATAAGAACTTGCACTGATTGTAAAAGAAATCATGAAGTTGAAAATTTAACAAGTAATTTTAAAAGGGGTACAAAATGAATAAAACATATGTAGTACCAGAAGATATAAAAGAGGCTAATAATCTTGAGGCAAAATTAGAACACTTAAAAAATATTAAACAAAGTTTTAATGTTTATAGAGTCGATTGTGGTTCTTGTAACGGTTGTGAAATTGAGATTTTTGCAGCTATTACACCTATGTGGGATCCAGAAAGATTAGGTTTTAAGCTTGTTGCAAGTCCAAGACATGCAGATATTTTAATATGTTCAGGTCCAGTTACTAGACAGATGTATTATCCTTTATTAAGAGCATATGAAGCAACACCAGATCCAAAAGTTGTAGTGGCAATTGGTGCTTGTGGTTCAAGTGGAGGTATTTTCCATGATGCATATAGTGTTTGGGGTGGAATTGATAAGGTTATTCCTGTGGATGTATATATTCCAGGATGTCCTCCACACCCTGCAACTATTGTTCATGGTTTAGCATCGGCTCTTGGAATTTTAGAACAAAAACTTGAGTATAAAGAGCATAAAGATGGCTCAGTTGAATCTCCTTTATTAGAAGAGTCTTTAATGGGAAATATACTTTTTGAAAGGGATGTTTTAGCAGAGTCTAAAAGATTAATGAGTTACTACTTTGGTAGAAAACTTTATGATAAGTATATGAATGCTTTAAAAAAAGTAAAAGATATTAAAAATATTCAAGAAGTAAAAAAAGTAATTGAGATTTACAGTGCTGAAGAGGAAGATGCAAGATATGAAGAGTGTATGAGAAGACTTCATAATAGTGTTTACTTAAAGTATATGAAACAGTTTACAATCATCAATGATGGGGATAAATTTAAAATTTAAAGAAGTTAAAATGATAGAAATATGTAAATTAACTAAAAGAAGAGTAGATCCTACATCACCTGATTTACCTGAAAAATATAAACAAGTGAAAATCTTTTCAATGGCTGTTGGTCATGGTGTGGGAACTGTAGATTTTATGGAGTGCATAAAAAAAATGCCAGAAGATGAGTATTTGCAAATTGTTAATAATTGTGATGAGTATGCTCAGTTTAAATTAGGAAACCTTACAAAATATTTTGAAATAGAGGTTTTCCCAGAGCATGCAAAACTTTTAGTACCGCAAATGCCAGATTGTTACTTAAAAACACTTTTTTCTTCACTAGATGAAGGATTTATTGTAATAAGGAAAAGCATATGAAAAAAGCAATTTTAACAATAGGAAATACATTAAGAGGCGATGATGGAGTTACTGCTTATTTAGGAAGTTTAATTGAAAAAGAAGACTCTTTAGATTGGCAGATATTTTATGGGGAAGATACTCCAGAGAGCCAATTTCATAAAATAAGAGAGTATGCACCTGATTTAATAATTGTAGCTGATGCTATGACAGGAATGAAAATAGGAAGTGTTGAAGTTATGGATTTGAGTGATGATAGGGATTATATGTACTCTACTCATAACTTACCAGCACCAATATTAATTAGTTATTTAAAAGGATTTTGTAAAAGAGTTCTTTTTTTAGGATTAACAGTTGATATTGAGAATGTATTAGATGTAAATGAAGAAGTTTCAGATGAAGCTAAACAAACAGCAAAAAGTGCTTTTGAAAAAGTAAAAGAAATAGATTCAATTTTTGATGATAATAATTAAGGGAAGGAAGAGTTATGTTATCACCAGCAGATACGGCACAGTCATTAGTAAAAGGTTTAGAGCATAAGGTAAAAATGCCAATAGTAAGTATTATTTTCTTATCTATTATGGCAGGAGGATCAATTGCAATGGGTGATATTTTTTGGGCCCATTCTACAGTAGGAGTAGCAGAAGCAAGTGCTCCAGGAATTGCAAACTTCTTAGGAGGTCTTGCCTTTTCTGTGGGGCTTATGATGGTAGTGTTTTTTGGTGGACATCTATTTACTAGTTCATTAATGACAGGAGTTTCAACAATCGAACATAAATTATCATTTTCTAAAATGATATTTTATTGGGTTATTGTATGGATTTTTAACTTTGTTGGGGCATTTGTAGTTGCTTATATGTATTACAAAACACAGTTGCCTTTAAAATATGATGGAGCAATTTTACATCACTTTTTACATCTAGGAGTTGTAAAAAGTAATCTATCTTTTGAAGCAGCATTTATTAGAGGAATCTTTTGTAACGTATTTGTTTGTATGGCAGTATGGGCAGCAACAGGAGCATCTGATGCAGCTGGTAAAGTTTTATCAATCGCATTTATTATTGCAGCATTTGTTGGTTCAGGTTATGAACACGTTGTTGCAAATATGTTTATTTTTAGTGAAGCACTTTTTGCAAAAGCGCATTATCTTAATGAAGCAGGAGGTACAATTCAAGCATTAGCAGAGCATTCACATATAGCAGTAGATAAATTAGAACAATTAACTATGTTTAAAATTGTTCCAAATAATCTATTACCTGTAACTTTAGGAAATATAGTTGGAGGTTTATTTTTTGTTGGAGTGATTGGTTTTATGTCGCATAAAACTGATATGAAAAAATAGAAGGAATAAAATAAAATGAAAAAAACAAACGTAATTTGTCCCTATTGTGGGACGGGTTGCGGAGTTAGTTTAACTTCGCATGAGAATAGAATAGTAAAAGCAAGAGGTATTAAAGACCATCCAGTAAATGAAGGTCATTTATGTTTAAAAGGTATTTATGGTTGGGATTATGTAAGTTCAAAAGAGAGATTAACAAAACCTTTAATTAGAAAAAAAGATGGAGTATTCTCAAAAGATGGAGAGTTTGTAGAGTCTTCTTGGGATGAGGCACTTGATTTAGTTGTTTCTAAAATGAAAGAGATTAAACAAAAATTTGGTCCAGATGCAATTGCAGGAAATTTTTCAGCAAGATGTACTTTAGAAGAGAATTATGTGGCTCAAAAATTTATGAGAGCAATCATAGGTACAAACAATATTGATCACTGCGCGAGAGTTTGACATGCACCAACAGTAGCCGGTCTGGCTAAAACAATTGGTAATGGTACAGCTACAAACAGTTTCACAGAGATTGGAGAACATTCAAATTGTGTATTAATGATTGGTTCAAATCCAGAAAATGGACATCCAATTGCAGCAATGCATATACAAAGAGCAATATCAAGAGGTGCAAAATTAATAGTAATTGACCCAATTAAAACTGAATTTGCACAAAAAGCGGATGTATTTATTCAGCTTCCTCCGGAGTATAATATTCCGGTTATAAATATGCTAATTTTGCATATTATTGAAAATAATTTATATGATAAAGAGTTTGTTGAAAAATATACTCATGGCTTTGAATACTTAAAAGAAGCAGTAAAAGAATACACTTCTGAAAAAGTATCAAAAATGACAGGAGTTGATGAAGAGTTATTAATTAAAGCAGCAGAAATTTATGCTACATCAAAACCTGCAGCTATTACTCATGGTATGGGTGTAACACACTTTAATCATGGAGTAGGTAATGTTTGTGATATTTCTAATTTGATGTTAATTACAGGAAATATTGGAGAGTTAGGAGCAGGAGATTTACCTCTTAGAGGTCAACAAAATGTTCAAGGTGCTTGTGATATGGGAATTTTACCAAATATATTTCCAAATCTTAAACTTGTAACTAGCAAGGAAGCTAGAGAGTTTTTTGAAGAACTTTGGGATTGTAAACAAGAACTTAGTTCAAAAATAGGTATTCATAAAACAGAAGTTCCAGATGCAATTTTAGATGGAAGAGTTAAGCTTTTTTATACAATTGGTGAAAATCCAGTTATTTCAGAGCCTAATACTAACCACTTTTTAAAAGGAATTTCAAAACTTGATTTTTATGTAGTTCAAGATATATTTTTAACAGAAACAGCACTTAAAGCAGATGTTGTTTTACCTGCTGTTAGTGTTGCAGAAAAACAAGGATGTTATTTAAATGCTGAAAGAAGAGTTCAATTAAATGAAAAAACATTAGAACCAAAAGGAGATGTTAAACAAGATTGGGAAATTACTTGTGAACTTGCAAAAAGATTTGATGCAAAAGATTTTAATTATACAACACCTGAAGAAATTTGGAATGAAGTAAGAGTTGCAGACCCAATAAGATTTAAAGGTATTACTTATAAAAGATTAAGAGAAATAAATGGTATTGCATGGCCTTGTCCTAGTGAAGATCATCCTGGAACACCAAGTTTGTATATGGATAAAAAGTTTTTTACAAAAGATAAAAAAGCTAATTTAGTACCAGTTATTTTCATTGATGATAAAAATGATACACAAAAAGCACAAGAGCAACTTCGTAAAAAGTTAAATTTACCTGAAGGTTATCCTTGTATGGTAGGTTCTGTGGATGAAAAAACAGATGAGAAATTTCCTATTTCACTTCTTACTACAAGAAAAGTATATCAATATACTGTTGGAACAATGACTAGAAAGTCAAGAATTATAGAAGAGGGTGGAGATGCCCATGGGCCAACAGCTGAAATAAATCCAGCTCTTGCAAAAAGATACAATCTTAAAAATAAAGATTTTATAAAAGTAGAGAGTAGATATGGATATATTGCAGTTTTAGTAGAGATTACTCAAACAGTACCTGATAATGTAATGCAAATGACTTTTCACTATTGGGAAGGTTTATGTAATGAATTAACAAGTTCTGGGTGGGATTATACAACTAAAACACCTACATATAAAGCTGCTGTAAGAATGGAAAAAATTTCTCAAGAAGAGTATAGCCAGATTATGGAGATTAAAAAACTTAAGTTTAAAACATCTAAAATTATTTATGATGATTATCATCATTAAACAAAAAAGAGGACTTCCTCTTTTTTGAAAAAAGTTCAAATTTAGTAAATAAATCTTATAATAATTTATAAGCTTCTAGTATAGAAGAGAAAGCTACAAGAAAGCTTTTTTCAAACAAAACTTATGAAAAAAGGCAAACTATTATGCAACAAGATACAAAAGATAAAACAGTATTTTTAAAATCAGATAAAATTGGTGAAGGTGAACTTGGTTCTATGTTAATAAGAGGCTTTTTAAAAGCAATGGTAGAGCAAGAGAAGTTACCAAGTAAAATAATTTGTGTAAATAGTGCAGTTTTATTAACTACAACAAATGATGAAAATGATGATGCACTAATTGCTTTAAAAGATTTACAGTCAAAAGGAGTAGAGATTTTTTCTTGTGGAACTTGTCTTGACTTTTATGAAAAAAGAGATGACTTAAAAGTTGGAGTTGCAGGAAATGCAATGGATACAATACAAACACTTCTAAACACTAATACAGTAACTTTATAGTAATCTTTCACATTTAACCTAAGAAACTATTTTCTTAGGTTTTATTCACAAATAATTCACTTTTATTTTGTATATTTTTTAAAAGGTATATTATGATTAATATTAAAAATTTCACTGATTTTAATTCTAAAGAGTTGTTTTTTAGATTCCCTTTAGTTTTTTTATTTATGTTTTCTTGTTTTATTCTTGCAATATTTGAAATTAATGAAATATTTTTTTTAGAGAAAAGTTTTCAAGGTAAACTTTTTTTAAGTAGTTTTAGTTTAATTGGATTTTGTTTGGGAATATATCTGTTTTTTCAAAGAAAACAGCTTGATAAAATAAAAAAAGTTCTTTTTTTCTTTGTTGCATTTTTAACCACTTATTTAGGTATTTTTTTATACGAAGACTCAGTTTTATATCTTATTTTTGCAGCTTTTTTAACTATAACTTTTTCAAACTTTTTAGCTGTTAAAAGTTCAAATCAATCAATACTATCTTTTAATATGAAAATGAATTATAGTTTGGCTTTTGCTTTTTTTAGTTCTCTTATTTTAGCTTTGGGAATAAAGATGATTTTTTTGACATTAAATTACTTATTTTCCATAACTTTTTTTGATAAGTTTATTGATGAAATGATGGTTTTTATAAGTATAATAGTCTTTCCTACTCTATTTTTAGCCAACATTCCTAAAAATATAGACCCCTTTATTCAAACTTTAGAGTTAAAAAAAGCAGTAGAACTTTTAATAAAAAATATTTTAACACCATTAATTTTAATATATACAGTTATTTTATATGCATATTTTATAAAAATTATTATACTTCAAGAGTTACCTCAAGGTGATTTATCTTGGATAATTTGTACTTTTTTAAGTTTAGTTATTTTAGTTAAAGCCTTTTTAAAGTCCATTAGTAAACAAACAGTTTTTACGAATATTATTGATAAATATTTTGTATATATAATGATTTTACCTATTATATTTTTAGATATTGCAATATATGCAAGGGTTAGTGAATATGGAGTTACACAATTAAGATATTGCTTGATACTTTTATCTATTTGGTTTACTTTTTTAATTGTTTTAGAGTTAGTTCAAAAGCAGTTTTGTATCAAAAGTAGTTTAATTTCAATGTTTCTTCTTCTTTTAGTTGCTTCAATTACTCCTTTAAGCTCTTCAAATATTTCACTTAATTCACAATTTAATAGATTTAAAACATTTATTTTGCAGTATGAAAATCAAGAATTAAAAAAACAGTTTGATTTAAAAGAGTTAAAATTAGAAAAAAAAGTTGAATTAACTTCAATTATTAACTATTTATCAAGAAGCAAAAAAGGAATGAAACTCTTAAATAACTATTTTAATAAGGAGTTTAAAACTAAATCTGAAATATTTAAATTTATAAATATGAAAGAGAGTTATTCCTCTTTTTCAAATCTAAGAAGTAAATATATTCAAGGCTTTGAGCTTTATAATATCTCTTATGATTCAAAAGGTTATACAAATGTCTTACCTTTAATGATTAGCGAACAAGATGAGAAAAAAGAGTATATTGTAAATAATAGCAAACTAAAAGCAGTATTAAAAGACTCTGTTTTAAACTTAGAACTTAATAATAGTAGTGTAAGTTTTGATTTAAAAGATATTGTAAATAAGTGGTCTAAAAAAGGTATAAAAAGAATAGATAGTTCAAACTATAAAGAGGCAGTTTTTATAAAAGAAAATAACAATATAAGCTATAAGTTAAATCTTCAATTTTTAGATATTAATACAAAAGAACAGACTTTTAAAGTCTCATATATAAATGCTATTTTGATGATAAAAAAGTAAGATGAAAAAGTTTTTATTTATTTTTCTTTTATATAGTTTAAATTGTTTTGCAACAAGCTCTTTTAATGAAGAAGTTGTTAAAAAACAAATAGCAAAGATGTTAATAGTTGGTTTTGATAAAACATCAATAGATAATTTTTCTCAAATAGCAAAAGATATAAAAAAGTATGAATTAGCAGGAGTTATTTTATTTGATAAAAATTTAGAAGATAAAACAAAACCTAAAAATATCAAATCTTTTGCTCAAGTAAAACAGTTAACCAAAGATTTACAAAGTTTAGTGCCTTATAAACTTTTAATTGCCATTGACCAAGAGGGTGGTAAAGTTCAAAGATTAAAAAAAATATATGGTTTTAAAGAGACAAAAAGTGCAAAAGAAGTTGCTAAATTACCTATAAATAAAGTGAACGAAGAGTATAAAAACTTAGCTTTACAATTAAGTGATTTGGGAATAAATTTAAATTTTGCACCTGTTGTTGATTTGGCAATAAATCCAAATAATGAAGTTATTACTAAATTAGATAGAGCATACTCAAAAGATGCTAATGAGACTGTAAAGTATGCAAAATTATTAATTAAAGAACAAAGAAAAAAACATATTATAAGTGTTTTAAAACACTTTCCAGGTCATGGTTCATCTTTAAAAGATTCCCATAAAGGGTTTGTAGATATTTCAAATACTTGGAGTAAATATGAATTAAAACCATATGAAAAATTAATAAAACAGTGCAAAATAGATATGATTATGACAGCTCATGTTTTTAACAAAAACTTAGATGAAAATTATCCTGCAACTTTATCTTATAATGTAAATACAAAATTGTTAAGAGAAAAGTTAGGTTTTAAAGGAGTAATAATAAGTGATGATTTGCAAATGAAAGCTATATCTAAACATTATAGTTTAAATAAAACTGTAAGTTTAGCTATAAATTCAGGGGTTAATATACTTTTATTTGGAAATCAATTAGCTAAATATAAAACTAGTGATATTATTAATACTATTTATGAAGAGCTTTTAAAAGGTAATATCTCTTATGAAAGAATTTTAGTTTCAAATAGATTGATTAAATCAATAAGTAAATAAGAGAAATCTCTTATTTACTTATCTATTTTGGTTCATTCCTTGACCCATTCCTCTACCTTGACCTTGACCCATACCTCTGCCTTGACCTTTGTTCATGCCTTTGTTATTCATTCTATTTGACATTCTATTTATTTGAAAATCTTGTAATTCTTGTTTTGTTAGATTTCCATCTGCGTTTTTGTCAATTTCCTCAAAACTTGGTGCATTTTGAGCATTTCTCATTGGCATATTTTGATTTGCTTTTTGTGTCATTCTTTCAGCTCTTACATCATAAAACTCTTTTGATGTTATTTTACCATCTGAGTTTGTATCATATGAGTTAAAAGGAATTGGTCCTCTATTTGTTAGATTTTGGGCACCTAGTAGCGTACATGTAGCTACAACAAGTGTAGCAATTTTTAAAGTTTTCATCGCTTTTCCTTTTTTTAATCTTATTGAAATTATAACATTGCAATTTTAATGAATATTTAATATTTAAGTCATATATAAGTAAATAGGAGTTTGATATAAGTTGCTAGTATATACTTTTTTCTTATGTTTTATATTTAAAAAAGAAAAAGTATTACTGATTATTACAGTATTAATAGAGTCCTCAAATAGCTTGTTTTCTAGTCTTTTCATCCCTTCAAAATATAAATAACATACTAATGTAGCATCTTTTATATTCTCTTTTAAAAAATCTTTTTTATAAAAATGAAGATTTTTTAATCTTAATAGTTTTTTTAAGATTATAGAGATTAACCAAGGAAAAAATGATAATTCATACCCAATTATTTTTCTATTTGGAAAGTTAACAGCTAAATATATTGAAAGAGTACCAAATCCAGAACCTAAGTCTATTATAGTATTTGAGTTATTTAATTGTTTTAAATATTCTAATATAATTTTTTGTGATGCTTTTGAACTTGGCATTGGTGAGATACCAATCTTTAATGAAGCAATTACAATAAAGCAAACAATAATAAGTAAAAAAGTTAATAAATAAAATTCAAACATCATAAAGATATTTTATAAGAAGCAAACTTAAATGTTTACTTCTTATAATTGTTTATATACTTCATACCCTGCAAGTGCAGAGCCAATTGCTCCAGCTAGTTGTGGATATTTAGAAGCAATTACTTCTTTATCTAGTTTTTTAGATACTAAATAAAGTAAAAAAGGGTTTAATGCTCCACCACCAGAAAAGATTATTTTATCACTTTTTATAGCGAATTTTCTAGCCATTGAAGCTAACCTTGAAGCGATTGATTCATGTACTGCATAACATATATTTGAAGCACTCTCTTTTTTTGCAATTAAAGAGATTACTTCAGATTCTGCAAATACTGCACACATACTTGAAATACTTAATTCTTTTGTTGCTTCAAATCCAATTTTTGAAAACTCCTCAAGTTTTAAACCCATTCTATTAGAAGCAATTTCTAAAAATTTTCCTGTACCTGCTGCACATTTATCATTCATTTTAAAATCAATAAAACCACCTGATAAATCAAGTTTTATAACTTTACTATCTTGCCCACCTAAATCAATAACCATATCAGCATCATTTTGAAAATAGTAAGCTGCTTTTGCATGGGCTTTAATTTCACTAATAACTGGACATGAAAAAATCTCTTCAATCATATGTCTTCCATATCCAGTAGATACAAGCATTTCTACTTTTTTATCCTGTAAATACTCTTTGACTATTTCATCTTGATTTACAATTGTTGGTATAATTTTTGTATCAATAATATTTTGACTATCGTCAAGACCACATATTTTTGTATATGTGGAGCCTATATCTACTCCCCAATACATTTAATCATTTTTCTTTTTGAATGAAGCAGCTTTTTGTTTAAAGTTGATACTTTCTAAAAATGCTTCAACTCTTGTTTTTATTTGACCTGCATCTTCAGGTGAATAATCTGATTCAATTACTAAACAAGGTATTCCTTCTTTTTCAAGTGCTTGAGTAACTAAATGTGCTTCAACATTGTAAGTATGACAAAATGATAAAGTATAATAAATAACTCCATTAGCTTGTCTATCTTTATACATTTTTAATATTTTATCAATTCTTGGTGCGTTTGGCGTAAAACATGCACAATCAACTGAACTATACTTATCTAATAATTTTTGCATTAATTCATCTTCAGTTTTAACATCATCTAAATCAACATTGTCTTTGTAATATCTATGCCCAATACATGACTCTTCATTAATTATTGCACCACCACTTGTTTCAACTGCAGTGTGAAGTTTCCAGTTTGGAGGAGCAAAAGGAGTTCCTAAAACCATAAGTCTTGGTGTATCTTTTTCAAATACACTAATTTTTTCTTCAACTCTTTTTTCTAATTCATCACAAAGTTCATTTACTTTTTGTGTATATCTAACTGGGTCATCTAAAAATCCCATTTGAGTAACAAATAAACCATCTTTTCCACTAATTGGTACAACATCTTTATTCATACTTCTTAATCTATCAAGTCTTTGTAAAGCTTCTCTTTTTGCATTAACAATTTTCACTCCTTCTTTCATCTGTTCTAAAGATAACTCTTCTTGAGTGATTGTTTGAATATGTTCTTTAAACTCAAAAAGCTCTTCTTTCCAAAGTTTTAAATCCTTTTCTCTTTTCATATGAGGAATATTCATAACTTTAACAGGGTGATGTTTATTTAAAATTTCCCAAGTTTTTTTCTTTGCCTCACATGTTGTTTCTCCATAAATAAAATCTGAAGATTGAGTATATGCACATGTTTTTTGAAGTTTAAATCCATGTGCAGATTTAATTAAAGGACAGATATTTCTAGGAAGTTCTGTTTCTGCATCTGCAATAGTAGCTGGACTTCCTCCACAAAGACCAAAACATGCTCCTCCAGCTCCTACAATAATCTCTTCTGGAACAAATATACAAAATGCACCAATAGCTGGTTTTTTCTTTTTTCTAAGTTCATTTATTTCTGCTATTCTTTGACCTTGCATTTCACTCATAAACCAATCAAAATATTTCATAGCTTCTGGTCTATTCTTTTGAGTCATAAATTGTGCTTTATAAGACTCTAAACCCATTTCCATCATTTTTGCGTGTCTATCAACATCTACTCCAATATCTTTTAGTAGACTTCTATGTTCTTGTACACCCATTTTTTATTACCTTTTGAATTGTTGCTGTTAAAAGTAGAATTTTTACATGTAGAATAAAGCTTAAGTATTTTTGTAGTGCTTAATCATGTATGTCTATAACCATAGACCTAATATACAGCTTTCCTTAAAATTATAATATAATTATCTTAATAAAGTAATTAATAAAGTTTATAAAAAAGCAATATCTGGCTTGATTATTTTTTAATTGTTTGATAATATTTTTCAAAGGACAAAGATGAGTTATAAAAATAAAAAATTATGTAAAATAAGAACAATTACGACATTTTTATCTTTGACAAAAGATAAAACAAAGTGGGAAGAAAAAATAAAAAATGCTTGTTGTTTTTGTGATGAATTAAGTACAAAATTTAATAATATAGATTATGAAGTACAATCAGTAAGAGTTGTAACAAATGCTTTTGAAGAGTATTTAAATATTAGTAGTATTGCTACTGCAAAAAAAGATTTAGCTTATATCTCTTCACTTTTAAATAAATACTCAAATGAAAACTTAAGAATAAGATTTGCAATTGGTGAAGCAAAAACAAAAGAACAAATTGAAATGTTACCTAAGTTAATAGCTTCATATGGTGATTTGTGCAATGCATGTGTAAATATAAAAAAAGATGAATTTGATATTTTAGATGATGAAACTATTTTACAATGTGCTAAAGCTGTTAAAGATATATCTAAAATTACGCCAAGAGGAGAGGGAAATTTCAATTTTACAGTAAATTTTAATTGTAAGCCATTTATTCCTTATTTTCCTGCTTCTTATCACCAAAGTTCATTAGAAGATTCATATGTAATAGGTCTTGAAACACCAGATTTATTAGTGGATGTTTTAAAATCAAATAAAAATAAATATAAAACACATAAAGATAAATTTAAAGGCAATTATGAAGCACTAAGTAAAGCACTTCAATATCATGTAGATAATATACTTACTATAATAAATAGTTTTGAAAATAGTGATTTTAAATTTGTAGGAATAGATAGCTCAGCAGCACCTTCTAAAAATTGCTCTTCAATGGCAACTGTTTATGAACTATTAGGGCTTGAGTACTTTGGTGCAGCAGGAAGTATTGAAGTATCTTCTTTTCTTACAAAAGTTTTTAAAAGTATAAAAAATGTACCTTTAGTGGGATTCTCTGGATTAATGCTTGCAGTAATAGAGGATTTAGGTTTAGCAGCAGGTACTAAAAATGAAAATTATGATATAAGAACTTTACTTATGAATAGTGCAGTTTGTGGAATAGGTCTTGATACTGTTCCTATTGAAGGAGATACTTCTATTGAAAAAATAGCATCAATTATGAAAGATACAGGAACAATGGCTTTTAGATTAAATAAACCATTGACTGTAAGACTTTTTCCTTATCCTAATTTAAAACAAAAAGATATTACTTCATATGAAAGTGAAGATTTATGTAATTGTGCTGTATTAAAAATCTTGTAGAATTAAGAAATTTCTCTTAATTCTCTTGTAGATAAAACTTGTGCTCTTTATTATTTTTGCAAATTACATACTGTTCATTTAGCTTTTTTATTACTTTTAATTCCCCTTGACATTTAGGACAATTACCTTTTAATTTTGTAATATATAAATCTCCAGCACTTGAACACTCTATATTATAACTACCTATATATAAGATTCTTTTTTGAATTAAAATTAGTATAAAAAATATTAAAATTAAAGGAATAATACCTAAAATCAAAGGAGTATAAGTTTTAATCTCATAATATAAAGCTACAAAATATATTAAAAAAGCTACAAGAATTAAGACTACTCTTGTTACTTTTAATTGTTTTCCAAAAACTTTTATTGGTTTTTCTATCTCTCTTGTTAATTTTACTTTCTCATTTTTTTTCATATATCTCTCTTTTTTTATTTTTATAATGATACAAAATTAGTTTTTAACTATTTATTATCTCCACAGATACTACACAAAGATTTGCTAGAATATATAAAATTTATATGGAGTTTTGTATGCAAAATAAGAAGATTGTATTTATTACAATAGTTAGTATATTAGTTGTGTTTATAGTAGGAGCATATATTTATAAACAACAAGAGTCTAAACAATATAATCAAATGGTTCAAGAAAAAGCAAAAAGCTTACAAAAAGAGCATTCAGTAGTAATTGGTAAAAGCGATGCAAAAGTTCAGCTTGTAGAGTTCTTTGACCCAGCTTGTGGTACTTGTGCTCAATTTCATCCTTATGTAAAAAAGATAATGAAAGATAATGATGGTGAAATAAAATTAGTTTTAAGATATGCACCTTTTCATGAAAATTCTGATTTTGCAGTAAGAGTTTTAGAAGCTTCAAGAAATCAAGATAAGTTTATGAATACTTTAGAGTTTATGTTTGCAACTCAACAATATTGGATAGAGCATCATGTTGTAAAACCAAAAATGTTATGGAGAATTTTACCAAAAGCTGGACTTGATATGGAAAAACTTTCAGCTGATATTGAAAAAGATGCTCAAAAAGTATCACAAATTATAAAAGAAGATTTAAGTGATGCTAAAGATTTAGGAGCTACAAAGACACCATCATATTTTGTAAATGGTAAACCTTTACAGACTTTTGGTCTTCAAAATTTAATTGATTTAATTAACTCTGAACTTTAAATAATTTGTAGTATAAAAAAGAGATTATTTCTCTTTTTTATATAGCTTTTTTTTGATTTTTAAAACTAAAGCAGTAACTACAATAAATAATAAGATTATCCATACATATCTAGTGTCAAAAGCCAATAAAAACTCAATAATTTCATTTAAAAAAAGTCCCCAAAGTGTTATTGCAATAGTAGTTGCTATAAATACAATTAACATAATTGTATAGTGTTTTAAGCCAATTAAATAACCAATAATTGCTCCAACTATTGGTCCTGTCATCCAAAAAGGTATAAAAACAAAAATAAAAAGTCCAACTTTCCCATATTTTTCAAATTTTTCTTGATGCTGTTTTTTCTTTTCTTGAACTTGAGTAAAAAAATCTTCTAATGGTTTTATTTTTAGTATTCCTTTGAAACTAAAAATAAACAAAGGGTATAAGCTTGTAACTAAAATAAGTTCTGTTACTATATTTACTCCAATTACAGTTAGATGCGATAGTTGCGAAGCATAACCTAATGATAAGGAAGGAACTCTCCCTACAAATAAGTTAGAAACAACTAATGCAGTAATTTTATTTGCTGATTTTGCATCAAAAATATATGTGATTAATATAGAAATAATAAGTAATGTTGTTAGAAAAAGACTAAAGATAAAGATATTTCCCTCTTTGCCTTTAAAAATAATATTATAAACTTTTTTCATTTTTCCTCTTTAAATTTTTATTTTAACACAAAAAAGAGAAATCTTTCATTTTGCAAGAAAATTAAAATTATGAATTATTTTTTTGTATAATTTTACAAAGGAGTTAAAATGAGAGTTTGTGGTATTGAGTTAAAAGCAAACAACACAATATTAACAGTAGTTGATAATAAAGAGTTTTTGAATTTAAAAATAAAAAAGATTACTTTAGAAGATGATGAGTGTCAAGATAGTATCAAAGAGTATTTTTCTAAAATAGAAGAGTTTCTTAAAGTAAATTGTATTGATAAGCTTATCTTAAAAAAAAGAGCGAAAAAAGGAAATTTTGCAGGTGGAGCAGTAACTTTTAAAATGGAAGCACTTATACAATTAAATAGTATTTGTAAAGTAAAGTTAATCTCTTCTCAATCATTAAGCTCTTTTGAAAAAAGAAATGAGATAGTTTTTCCTAAAGAGCTTAAAAAATATCAAGAGCAGAGTTATTTATGTGCTTTAAATGATTAAACTCTATTTGTATTTTTTATGTGATTTGTTATTATATATCCGTGATTTAGTGCTAAAGCAATAGAACCTCCTACATTGCTTCTTGCAATATCACCTGCTAAATAGATTCCATCTTGATTGTTTCTTAAATTTTCATCAACAACAGCGGAGTTATTTTCATCTAAAATCACAGAACATCTTTTTAGAAAATCTGTGGGATTAAAACCTCCTAATGCATAAACTATTCTATCAAATAATTCAGTTTGTCCATTTGAAAAGTGTACTTCAATTTTTCCTTGATTATCTTCAAGTTTTTTAATATCTAAACTTAGTCTTAAATCAATAATTCCTTTTTCTACATAGTCAAATAAATAGTGTAAGTTTGTAGGATTTACTCTTGAAAAACTCTCTTTTCTATAAGCTAAAGTTACTCTATTTTGATTAGCTGTATAATAAGCAAATTCAACAGCACTATCTCCTCCTCCTACAATTAGTAGTTTTTCATTTTGTGAACATTGACTAATATTGAAATTTATTTTTTGTTTTAAAGTTGGTGGAATTTTATATGATGGTTTATTGGGTTTTCCCATAGTTCCTATACTTATTACAATATTTTTTGCATAAAAACAGTTCTCTTTTGTAGTTGTTATTTTAAAAAGTTTATCTTCTTGTTTTTCTATACTATATACTTCTTCATTGAAGTATGCCTTTATATCTTCGTTTTTAACTAAAGTATCAAATAGATTTAAAGTATTCTCTTTTGTTCCATCTGTAAAGTGTATATTTCCTCTTAATTCTACTTTAATACCTTTCCAATCTTTATCAACTCTTTTATTATCTTTAAAATATTTTCTAATAGTATCAGAGTGGTTTTGACTTTTTTCAAAGACCACTACATTTTTTAGACCTAATAATACAGCTTCTACTGAACTTGCTATTCCTCCAGGGCCTGCGCCAACTATTGCAATGTCAAAAATCTTATGCATACTTTAGTCCTTCATGTTAAGATAAAGCATAGGTGCTTAAAATAATTATAGCATTAATTAATAAAATTACTATTTACTCCTTATTCTTTTTTAAACTGTATATTTTATATATATTATGTAAAAAAAATATGTATATATTTTGGTACAATATATATTAAAGGAAAGGGAAAAATGCAAAGTATATTATTTACACTATTTTTAAGTATTGCAATCTCTACAATTTTTAATATAGTACTTAAAAAATTTGGTATCTCACATATTATAGGATATATTCTTACTGGTACACTTATAAGTTACATTTTTAATTTTAGTAGTATAGATATTCACTCTTTAGAGTTAATTGCAGAGTTTGGAATTGTTTTTTTAATGTTTACTATTGGTTTAGAAATGAGTATAGAAAGAATCAAAAAAATGAAAGAGATTCTTTTATTAAATGGTTTTTTACAAGTAAGTTTTAGTGCTATTTTGATTTTTCTATTTTCTCATTTTATTATAGGAATACAAATAGTACCCTCTGTAATAATTGCTCTTGCTTTTTCATTATCTTCTACTGCAATAGTATTAAGTTATTTAAAGCATTCAAAAGATATTTATACTCCATATGGAGAGAAGTCTACTGCAATTTTGATTTTCCAAGATTTAGCAGTAATTCCTATTTTATTATTAATCTCTTTTTTAGCAAATGACTCTTTAAGTGTTTCACAAATAATTGTAAATACTCTTTTTTCTGCATTTATTGTAATTTTATTTCTATTTACAGTAGGAAAAAAGATAATGAACTGGCTTCTTAGATTCTCTTCAAATACTCAATTAGAAGAGTTGTTTTTAGGTTCAGTTTTTTCAATAGTAATGGGTGCATCTATTTTAGCCCACGAAATGGGCTTTACATACTCTTTAGGAGCATTTATAGCTGGTATGATTATTGCTGAAACAAAATATAGAATTAAAGTAGAATCAGATATCGCTTCATATAAAGATTTCTTATTAGGGGCATTTTTCTTTAGTGTTGGAACAAAAATAGATATACTATATTTTTTCAATAATATTCATTATATATTTATGATTTTTGTAGCAATAGTTTTAGTTAAAGCTTTTGTTATTTATTTTATTATTAGACGAAAATCTACTAAAAGTACTGCTGTAAAAGCTGCTTTATCATTATGTCAAGTAGGAGAGTTCTCTTTTGCTATTTTTGCTTTAGCTTCAAATGATGGTTTACTTTCAAACGAGTTATCAAGTTTTCTTATTTTGGTTACAGTTTTATCTATGATATTAACTCCTTTTATAATAAGTAATATTTATAAAATTGCATCATATTTTGAAGTTGAGTTTTATGAATCTGATAAAATTACACCTATTAAAGCCTCAAATCATGTTATTGTTTGTGGTTTTTCTACTTTAGGAAGAATTGTTGCTAGGACACTTTATCAAAATAATAAAAAATTCGTAATTATTTCAGATGATTTAAGACACGTATTACTTGCAAGAAAATTAGGTTATATGGCATATTTTGGACACTTAGATAAAAAGCCAGTATTAGAGTCTTTAAAAGTTGAACAATCTTCAAGTATAATTATTACTTTATCTAATACAAAAAGAAAAAGATTGATTTGTGAAGCAATATTAGCATTTTATAGTGATGCAAATATAACACTAAAAATTAATTCAACGGAAGAAAGAAGAGATTTAAAAGATTTAAATATCAAAAACTTCGTTCATGCCCATAAAGAAGTAGCTAAACTTTTAATCAATAAATCTATCTAATTTTTATAACAGATTTATGTAAACCGTGTATAATTGCTAAAATGTCATTTAAAGGTTACTAATTTTATGAGAAAAAAGTTTACTTTTCAGTATTTGCTTATAGGTGTAGTTTTAACTATTTTAGTTACTACTTTAAGTCTTTATAATTTAAGAAATACAAATTTAAAGTCTTCTATTCAAAATGCACAAGTTATTGCAAATGTAGTAAAAAGTGGTCTTACTTCTCATATGATTAACGGAAACATGAACCAAGTTGATACTTTTATTAACTCAGTAGCAAGTATGAAAAATATTGAAGAGCTTTGGTTAATTAGAAGTGATTTAGTAAAAAAACAGTTTGGAAAAGAAGAGCTTAGAAAACCAAAAGATGAAATTGATGTAAAAGCTATAAAAACGGGCGAGTTACAGTATGAACTAAATGAGAGTTTTACTAAAACAAGTATGAGAGTTACTGTTCCTTATACTTCAATTTTAGAAAATGGAATTGACTGTAATAAATGTCATAATGTTGAATATGGAGATACTTTAGGTGCAGTTTCATTAAAGATGGATATAAGTGATATTAAGCAAGTTGGTTTAGAAATAACTTATCTTACTCCAGTGCTTATTTTAATCTCTATATTTATTATAATTGTTCTTGCTAGAAAAAATAGTGAACACTATATTTTAGTACTTGATAAGCTTGCAAAAAATATAAAGCTTGCTATTGCAGGAAGATTTAAAGAAGTACCCCATGAATCTTCAAAAAATAATGAAATGGATGCGTTAATTGATGATTATAATAAATTAATGTCAACTTTTAGAGATACTTCTTTAGATATTGAAAGAAGACTTCAAGGGTTTATTGGACAAAAAGCAAACTCTTCACATATTAATCCTTTAGAGAAATCAAAAGATATTATTAAAAACCTTTCAAATTTATATCAGTTTAAAAAAGAGATAGAATTAGATAATACAAAAAATGAAATTTATGAAAGACTTGCACAAGTTTTTAAAAATCAGTTTGGTATTAAAAATTTTGCTTTTTTTGAGATTGATTATAGTAAAAATAAGATGAGTATTGAAAAGACTGTTGGAAATAGTCTTTACTGCAAACATAACATATCTGAAGAACCAGAGCTTTGTAGATGTGCAAGAACAAAAAATGATGTAGTATCAGTAGATTATCATGATAGTTGTCCATATTTTCAAAAAGATGATAAGTTTCATTACTGTTTAAATGTAGAAATTAGCAAAAATGTATATTTGATTATAAATTTTATTTGTGATTCAAAAATTCAATTAGAAGAGTTAAAAGATAAAATCTCTTTTGTAAAAAGTTATATAAATGAAGCAGCCCCTTCAATTGAAGTTAAAATTTCAATGAACGCTTTACAAGAATCAGCTTTTGAAGATGGATTAACAGGTTTATATAATAGAAAGTTTTTAGATGAACATACTAAAAAACTTGTTCCTCAAACAAGAAGAGAAAATCTAAATATAGGTGTACTTTTACTTGATATGGATCATTTTAAAGCAGTAAATGATGAGTATGGACATGATATAGGGGATAAAGTTTTAAAAGAACTAGCTAGAATATTAAATGAATCAGTAAGAGAATCAGACTTAATAATCAGATATGGTGGAGAAGAGTTTATTGTTTTATTAGTCGGAGTAAATAGTGAAGAAGATGCTTTAAATGTTGCTAAAAAAATAGCAAAAAAAGTAAGAGAAAATGAGATAGATGTTTATGCAGGAAATAAACTTAAAAAAACAGTTAGTATTGGTCTTTCAATGTTTCCTCAAGACTCTACTTCTCTTGAAGGTGTAATTAAAAATGCAGATATTGCACTTTATGAAGCAAAAAATAGTGGAAGAGATAAAGTAGTAAGATTTCATGAAAGTCAAATAACTAGTGTAGATTTATTTTAGGTTTTATCATAAGCTTGTAAGTTTACAAAGTTGTAAACCTACAAGCTTTTATACTCTATTTTAAAAGTTCATTAAATTTTGCTAACCATTGTGGGTGAGCAGGCCATGCAGCTGCTGTAACTAGATTTTTATCTACTAGTGCATCTTCAAAACCTATATCTTTCCATGTTCCACCATTTAAGTTTAAATCAGGAGCACAAGCTGGATAACAAGAACAAGTTTTCCCTTCAACAATATTTGCTGCTACTAAAACTTGAATACCATGACAAATTGATGCAATAGGTTTATTTTGAGAATTGAAATTTTTTACTATTTCAAGTACTCTTTGATTTAATCTAATATATTCAGGAGCTCTTCCTCCTGGAACAACTAAAGCATCATAACTATTTTCATCTACTTCATCAAAAGTTGCATTTAATGTAAAGTTATGTCCTGGTTTTTCTGTATATGTTTGGTCACCTTCAAAATCATGGATTGCAGTCTTTATTTGTTCGCCTGCTTTTTTATCAGGGCAAACTACATCTACTTTATGTCCTAACATAAGTAAACATTGAAAAGGTACCATAAGCTCATAATCTTCTACAAAATCTCCTGCTAAAACTAAAATTTTCTTTGACATAATTTTCTCCTTTTATTTGATTAGAAAATAGTATAAAAAAGAGTATTTAATATTAAAACTCTATTTTATAACTCTTACTTCTTTTATAAATTTATCCATTCCATAAGCATCTGAAATGATAAAAACTATCTCATTTTCGCTTATGATTGCTTTCCCTTTTGCAAGCTCCACTCTATCCTCAGCATTATAATAATCTCTCTCAATATATTGAATAGTATAGATTTCATTCTCTTTAATTTCCATATTCTTCAATTCAGCTTGAGTGTGTGGTATAAACTCCATAATTCTCCTTTTACCATAATGACAAATTATGGTAAAATAATGTTTATAGTCTTCTTATAAAAGTACTATAATTTTACTATTAGGAGAAGTATGGATATATTTTACTTAAAAGGTGAACTTAAAAACTATTTTTTTATTTTATTTGGTTCTATTATTTTAGCTTTAGGTGTTGTTTGGTTTTTTATACCAAATGAGATTATTACAGGCGGTACAGCAGGTTTAGCACTTCTTTTACATTATGTAAGTTCATATAGTGTAGGTTTTTGGATGGTTGCTGTAAATCTTCCTTTATTAATTTTTGGAATAAAATTTTTAGGTAAAGCTTTTGCTATTAAAACTATTTTTACCATAATTTTAATATCTGTATTAATTGATATTTTTTCACAAGTTTTTAAATTACAAGCAATAGTTTATGATACCATCCTAGCTTCAATTTTTGGAGGAATATTAATTGGTATAGGTTTAGCTTTTGTTATAAGAGCAAACTCATCAGCTGGAGGTTCAACTATTGTTGCAAGAGTAGTATCTTTAAAAACTGAAATTAAACCTGGGCAAGTTATTTTTATTATTGACTTTTTTATCATACTTTCATCTTTATTTGTTTTTGATGATACTGCAAAAGTATTATGGAGTGTTGTAAGTATATATATTACTGCAATTACAATTGATAAAATTCTAACTGGAAATCTAAATAAAAAAGTAGTTCATTTAGTAACTAATGAAGTTGAAAAAATGAGTGATTTGATAAAAGAGCAAATAGGTCCTTATGGGACAATAATTAGTGGAACAGGCTTATACAATGAAGATAAAAAAATGATTTTAATTGTAATAGAAGTAACAAAATTACAACTATTAAGACAATTAGTACAAGATATTGACCCTGAAGCTTTTTTGATTATTAGTGAAGCAAATGAAATGCTTGGAAGAGGGCATTGACCTTAAAGTTTAAAACTTTAAGGTTGCTACTACTTGAGCATGGTCTGATTGTAAAATAGAACCATCTTTGTTTTTCAATAAATGTTCATTAAATAACTTATACTCTAAAACATCTATTTTTTTTGAAACAAAAATATAATCAATAATATTTCCTATTGCTTTAAAGTATGAAGTTGGCTCTTTTTTATTTTTTTTGTTTAAAGCTTTTTCATATGAGTCAAATAAATAGTACTCTTTTTTATTCTCTATTTCTTTGAAAACTTTAAAATTTTCTACATCAAAAAGAGATTTATTTGTTAATATATCTACAATTAAAGAGTTTTGTCTATCATTTAAATCTCCTAAAGCAATAATAAAATCATTTTCATTTAAGTTTTTAATAATATCAAATGCAAGATGATATGCCTCAGCAACTCTTTGCTTTAGTGCTTTTGCGTTAAGATTATTAATAGCATAGATTGATTTTTCAAGTTTTAAGTTTATATTTGTTGTCTTTTCAAATTTATATTCATACTCATTTAATCTATTTGATTTAAGATGAAATACATAAGTTAATAACTCTTTATTTTTAATTTTTATTTTTGCTTTTATTGGAAGTCGTGAAAAATAGAAAGACTCTTTTATATCAAGTAATTTTAAAACACTTTCATTTATTTGTAAACTGCTAATTTGTGTTATTTCATATTTTGATGCAAGTGCAACAGTTGTAGTAATAAAAACTTTGCTATTATTTTTATCTTTTTTAGCAAAATCTACTATTTTAAAATATTTAAAACCTACTTGTTTTGTCAACTCTTCTAAGGCCTCATGGGAAAATACCTCTTGAAAAGCAACTATGTCACAATCCATTTTAAGTAACTGTTTTTTGATAAATTCTGTTTTTTCTTCCCACTGTTCTTTTGTAAATCTATCTTTTTTAATATACCAAGAAAAAGGAGGTTGTACAAATTGGAAAAGATTAAATGTTCCTACTTTTATATTCATAATGAAATTTTACTATATTAACTTTAAACTAAAAAATCTTAGTTATACTTCATTCTTAAAAGGAGATGTTATGGATACTATTACATTAGATTATATTGATGTTTTTGATGATAATAAACAAAAGAAGTTGTGTTTTTCAAAAGATTTGTTACAAGAAAATATAAATATCTCTTCTTTATTTGTTTTAAGAGTTGATGGAGAGTCTATGCAACCTGTTATAAATCATAAGGCTTTAGTTGTTGCTGATTTATCTCAAAAGGATATAATCAATAATAAGATTTATATACTCTATTATGAAAATAGATTATGGGTAAAAAAAGCAGTTATAAAAGATAACAAAACAGTCTTTGAATCAATAAATGATGACTATAAACATCTTGTTTATGATATTAGTGATGTTCATGTAGTAGCAAAGGTTTTATTAACCTTTACTAAATTTTAGTTTTTTTCATCTGCTTCTTTTAATAAAGTTATAGCATCAATGAACTTTTGCTTCTCTTCTTCACTCATATCTTCAATTTGATTTATTTGCTCTTTTATCTCTTCATTTGGTAACTCTTTTAACATAGGAATTACCATTTTCATAAATTCATTAATTTCATTTTCTGTCATAATTAGCCTTTTTTCATATTATATTTAAAAATAGTAAAGTTTACTATACTAAATTTGTAAGAATATCAAAACATAATATAACTTGATTTTCATTGATATTAATAACTTTAGAGTAAGTTCTACACATATTACCTGTTGCTTTTGATATATATTTTTGACTTAAGAACTCTTTTGTTTTAGACTCTTTAGTCATATAGTAATACTCTTTTAGATTGTGATTGTCATTGTGTTTTGAGGCTTGATAAAATCTATTATGAATATTAGCAATTAAAGTATCATTTATTTGATTACCAGATGTAAAGTCAATTAGATAAATAGCTTCAATATTACTATTTTCTTTAAGGACAAGTTGAAGTTTTTCAAAACAAAACTCTTGTTCTTGAGAGATTAGTTTTACAGCATCTTTGGTAAGATGTTGCATCTTTTTTAAAATTGATTGTTTTGTTTTTATATGTTTTTTTATTACATTTTTGTATTCAATACCAATTTTATTTATTTTACCAAAAAGTTTATTTTCGCAAATTTTATATAGATTTTCAATTGGTTTTTCAAAATAAAACCCTTGATAAATATCAATATGAGTTTTCATACATAATAAAATCTCTTCTTTTGTTTCAACTCCTTCTGCTAGTGTTAAAGCACCTATTTTATTTGAAATATCTACTATTGATTTTAATATTGATGTATTAATATAGTTATTTTGTATATTTGAGATTAAACTTCTATCTATTTTTACTATATCTGGTTTAATTATTGCTAATCTATCAAAACTTGAATATCCTGTCCCAAAATCATCAATTGCAATAATAAAGCCTAAATTTTTATATTTTTGACAAAAAATATTTAATGCATTTATATCACAAATAGTATCTTCTTTTATCTCTAAAACAATATTATTCTTATTTATATTTAAAGTTTCAACTTCTT
>NZ_NXIF01000016.1 GCF_002837275.1 Malaciobacter halophilus
TTCTATGCAAAGAATTAATGCAACAAACTATTTTCTATTCTCAAAAGAGTCTTTAAAAAAATTGTATATAAACTTTGGAAGAATTTTTAGCTTAAAATATAAAAATAAAGTTGTTACTGCAATATTTATTATTGAAGACTCTAAAAATGTATACTATTTTCTTGGTGGAACATTAAAAGAGTTTTTACCCTTTGGTTTTAATTCTCTTCTTTTTAAATTAGTCTGTGATTATTACAAAGGGCATAAAAATCTTTTTTTTCTTGGTGGAGGGAAAGATGGACTTTATAAATTTAAAGAAGAGTTTTCTAAGGATAAAAAAACATTTTACATAGGGAATAAAGTATTTGATAAAAATTTATATGATAAACTAACAAAAAGAACAAAAAGAACTAATAATCAATTCTTCCCAAAATACAGAGAAAAAACAATATAAGGTAATTAATGAGCTTTTTAGAATTTGATAAAATATTATACCATCCAGAGAATATTTTAGCAATAAAAAATCAAACAAAAATTTTTCCCGTTCATGCAACAATAAGTTTAGGTAACTTTTGTAATCATAAATGTTTATGGTGTACAGCCTATGAGTATCAACTTGATAAAGCAAATTTACTAGATTTAGATAAAATTCTTACCTTTTTAAAAAAAGCAAAAGATAGAGGCTTAAAAGCAGTAACATATGTAGGGAATGGAGAACCAACAGCATATCCAAAGTTCAAAGAACTAATTACAGAAATTTCAAAATTAGGCATAGAGCAAGGAATGTTTACAAATGGTTACTTAATAAATAGATTTGAAGATGAGATTCTTAAATATTTTACTTGGATAAGAGTAAGTTTAGATGCAGGTACTACGGAAGTACACAATCATATGCATGATGTAAATAACCATTTTGAAAAAATCATTAAAAATACGAAAGAGTTAATAAAAAAAAGAGAAAACATCTCTCCTACTGTAGGAATACAATTTGCTACGCATCATGAAAATATTAAAGACTTATATGAAAGTGCAAGAATATCAAAAGAGATAAAAGCTGATTATTTTTCTATTAAGCCTGTTTTTAATAGAGGAAGTGTTGGAGAAAGAATAGAGAAAAACAATATTACACATAATGACATTTCTCCTATTGCCAAAAGAATCAAAAAAGATCTTGAAAATGAAAGCTTTAAAGTTTTTTATAGAGAACATCAAGTTTTATCTCATGAACAAGAAAAAACTATTCTTAAATATAATAAATGTGTTGCAGGTTTTTTTAATATTAATATTTATGAAGATGATAGAATTATTTACTGTGGTCCACATAGAATAAGTGTAGGAAAAATCACAGATAATTTAGAAAAAATAGAATCAAATATACTTAAACTATCTAATAATCTTGATTTATCAAAATGTCCAGCAGGATGTAGATATCATTCTCTTAATAATTTAGTAGAAACCATTTTAAATCCTTCAAGTGTTACTAAAGAACAACATATAAACTTTATTTAAGAAGAAAAAAATGATAGAAAAAATGAATAATCTACTAAGTAAAGAAAATAGTAATTTAGTATCTTTACACGAAAATAATAATTATCCAATATATTTTATAATAGCTCAACCAAGAGGTGCATCAACACTTTTTCAACAACTAATTACTAGTAATTTACATATAGGATATATTAGTAATTTTCTTGCAAAATTTTACCAAGCGCCAGCATTTGGAATAGAATTAGAAAAAGATATTATAAATAAAGACTATAAAAGTAATTATATCTCATCATATGGAAATACTAAAGGCATAAATGAACCACATGAATGGGGATGGTTTTGGAAAGAACAATTAAATCTAAAAGATAATGAACACTATTGTAAAAAACAAAACTTTGATAATTTAAAAACAAATTTGAATTTTATAGTTAATACAAAAAAACTTCCTTTAATTATTGATAATGTTTATGCTATGGCAAATATTTTAAAGTTTAAGGACAACTTTAAAAATATAAGAATAATTAATCTTACTAGAGACTTATATTTCATTTGTAACTCAATAATTAATGCTCGTATTAGTAGATATGATAATATAAACCATTTTTATGGGCATATTCCAAACAATATATCAGTAATACAGAAAATAAAAAATCCTATTGAACAAATTGTTTTTCAAGTTAAATCTATACAAGATGAAATTGATTTGATTACTACAGAGTTCAAAAATGCTCAATTAACAATTGATTATGAAGAGATATATAATAACTCTTTTGAGGTTGTTCAAAAGTTTAAAGACTTTGTTAAAAATTCAGACTCTATTGAACTAAAAGAGAAAGAAAAACATTTACCAAAGTTAAATTATAGAAACAGCTCTAACTTAATTAATAATAAATACAAAGATGAACTAGACTACTTTTATAAAAAATATTTTGGAAAAAGAAATGATTAAATATATTGATTTGGGTATATCTTCAAAGGAGTATGAAGAAGAAATCTCTCCTTTAATTAAAGATATTTTTTTAACTGGACAATTTATTAGTGACTCATATGTAAAAGAGTTTGAAGACAAGTTTAAAAATTACTGTAATACAAAATATGCAGTAGCATTAAATTCAGGTACAGATGCATTAATATTTGCACTAATGAGCTTAGGAATAGGACAAGATGATGAAGTAATCACAGTATCAAATAGTTTTATTGCAACAGCAAATGCAATCTCTTACTTAAAAGCAAAACCAATCTTTGCAGATATTAATGATAATTTATTAATTGATTATAAGAAAATTGAAGAACTTATTACACCTAAAACAAAAGCTATACTTCCTGTTCATTTAATGGGTGCAGTTTGTGATATGGATGAAATTAACAAAATTGCAAAAAAACATAAGCTTTTTGTAATTGAAGATGCAGCTCAAAGTATTGGCTCAACATATAAAAAGATGAAAACTGGTTCTTTGTCAGATATAGCTTGTTTCTCTTTACACCCATTAAAAAATCTATCTGGTATTACAGATGGAGGAATTGTAACAACAAATAATAAACAACTTGCATCTTATATTAAAAAGATAAGGAACCATGGATTAAAAAATAGAGACTTTCAAGAATTTATAGGAAGAGTATCTAGATTAAATAGTATAAATGCTGCTATTTTAAACCATAGGTTTGATAAATTAGAAAATATCATAAAAAATAGAATTGAACGTGCAAAATTATATAATGATTTACTTAGTAATGTTCAAGAAATTAAAACTATTAAAATGAAAAGCTATATTAAACACACTTACCATACTTATATAATAAAAGCTGAAAAAAGAGAAAAACTACAAGAATATTTACAAAACAAAGGAATTGAAACAAAGATACATTATCCTATTTCAATACATAATCAAAAACCTTTTTCTCATATAAATAATCAACACCTTATTAATACAAAAAAATTTGAAAAAAATATATTAACACTACCAATTGCAAATATTACTTTTGATGAAATAAGATATGTTTGTAAATGTATAAATGAGTTTTATAAAGGATTATAGTGGTTATATGGTTATTAGGAATAAGTGGTTCAGGTAAAAGTACTTTAGGAAAAGAGTTAAAAAATTATTTTGATAATAATAATATAAATAGCTATATAATTGATGGAGATATTATTAGAAACTTTTATGAAAATGATTTAGGATATACAAAAGAAGATAGAGAAGCAAATATTAAAAGAATTTTACTAAGTGCTTATATTTTAGAACAAAATAATATTATCCCAATTGTATGTAATATTTCACCTTTTGAACAATTAAGGGATTTTGCTAGAAGAAAGTTTGATAACTATTTTGAAATATATTTAAAAAGGGATATTAATAATATAAAAAATAAAAAAACAGTTTACAAAGATAAAAATGTTGTAGGTGTAGATATTAAGTTTGAAGAGCCAAAAAATAGTAATCTTATAATTGATACAAATAAGTTGACTAAAGAAGAGAGTCTTAATCATATACTAAAATATTTAAAGTTAAAGCAATGCTTGAACTAGATATATTATTTGTGATTGTATTCACTTCTATTATTCAATCTTTATTTGGAGTTGGTGTCTTACTATTTGGTACTCCAATGATGTTACTTTTAAATTATGATTTTATTGAATCACTATTAATACTACTTCCTGTTTCTGCTACAATAAATTTAATGCAAGTATTAAAAGATTCAGAATATATAAACAAAAAAATATATAAATCAATTCTTATATATACTATTCCTTTTATAGTAATAACACTTTTTCTAATTGAAAAAAGCTCTATAAATTTAAACATAATTATTGGTTTATTTTTAATACTATTAGCTATAAAAGAGAATATATCTTGGATTAAAAATTTTATGAATAGCTTTTTATCTTACAATAGGCTGTATTATATAACCATGGGTATAATTCATGGTTTAACTAACTTAGGTGGTTCTTTATTATCAGCAAAAATCTTTTATGAAAAAGATTCTAAAAATGAGAAAAGAGTAACAATAGCAATATCTTATCTTACATTTGCATTATTTCAAATTGGAACAATTTTTTTAACAAGTAGTTACGAAAAATTTAGTTACTATTATATATATTACGCTATTATTGGTTTTTTTATATATTTTATTGTAAATAAACTATTATATAAAAGATTAAATGAAATTAAATATCATAATTTATTTAAAATACTATTATTAGTTTCAGGTATTTTATTAATCTTAAAATAAAATGGAGTTTTAATGACATATGAAGTTAATGAAGAAACACTTCAAGATATAATTAATATAGAAACAAAACTTTTTTATCCATTAACTGGTTTTATGGATAGCAAAGATTATAATAGCGTTATTAATGAAATGCAACTTTCTACAAAAGAAGTATGGACTATACCTATAACACTAGATGTTAATAAAGAAACTTTTACTAATGCAATAAACAAAGAAGTTTTAACACTTACTTTTAAAAACAAACCTATTGCAACTTTATTTATTGAAGACCTATTTAAAATAAAAGAGCAAGATATTAAAAAAATTTTCCAAACTGATGATATAAACCACCCAGGAGTAAAAAAAGAAAAAAGCAGATTTCCTTTTAGAATTGGTGGAAAAATAGAAGTTATTGATAAAGAAATTTTAAAAAACTCACTAATGCCTAAAGATACAAAAAAACTTTTTAAACAAAAAGGTTGGAATACAATAGTTGGTTTTCAAACTAGAAATGTTATTCACAAAGCTCATGAATATTTACAAAGAGTTGGTTTAGAGTTTTGTGATGCATTATTTATAAATCCATTAGTTGGATGGAAAAAAAGTGGAGATTTTAGTGAACAAGCCGTAGAAAAAGGCTATAAAAAAATGATTGAAATATATTATGAAAATCTTAATGTACACTTTCAAACATTAAAAACACAAATGAGATATGCAGGTCCCAAAGAAGCAATCTTTCATGCTATAATTCGAAGAAACTTAGGATGTACTCACTTTATAATAGGAAGAGATCATGCTGGTGTGGGAAATTATTATGGAAAATATGAAGCACACTCTTTAGCAAGAAAAATTCTTAAAACAAACTCTTTAGGAATTGAGTTACTACTACTAAAAGAACCTTACTATTGTAACATCTGCAAACAAATGGTAAGTGAAAATTGTTGTGCACATAAAGATATAATTAGAATTAGTGGTACAAAAATAAGAAAAAAATTTTTAAATAATGAAACTCCTTCTTCAATATTTATGAGAGAAGAAGTATCAAAAGAGATTTTAAATCTTAAAGAGGAGATGTTTATAAAATGAAAAAAATAATTGCAACAGTAGGTCCATCACTTCTATATAAAACACCTATAAATAAAATACACAATCAAAGTTATATATATAGAATAAATGGTGCTCATGGAACAATTCAAGAGATAGAATCACATATTAAAGAAATTAGAAAACAACAAAGTGATGCTAAGATATTAATGGATCTACCAGGTAATAAAATTAGAA
Organism: Malaciobacter halophilus; assembly: GCF_002837275.1. GTDB lineage: Bacteria > Campylobacterota > Campylobacteria > Campylobacterales > Arcobacteraceae > Malaciobacter > Malaciobacter halophilus. Next base: position 5,959 of record NZ_NXIF01000016.1, read on the forward strand.
CAACAAATGTTGAGGATTATATAAAAATTGAAGAAGGAGAAAACTTTACTCTTAACTTTAATCAATTAAACTATTCTACTTTTTTTAAACATATAAAAGTAGGTGATATTATATGGGCAAATGATTCAATCTTTAAGTTTAAATTATTGAAAAAAGATTTAGAAAAAGCTCAATTTACATTTCTATCGTACTCAACAGGAAAGCTTCAAAACAATAAAGGTATGCATGTAAGAGGTATTCATGAAGAGATTCCTTTTTTATTTGAAAAAGATAAGAAACTTATTAATCTTGCAAATAAATACCATTTAGACTATATAGGATTATCTTTTGTAAGAAACAAAAAAGATATACAACTTGCAAAAGAACTAATTGAAAACTCAACTATTATCTCAAAAGTAGAAACATTAAGTGCTGTAAATAACTTAGATGAAATATTAGAAGAAGTTGAGCACATATTAATTGATAGAGGTGATTTATCAACAGAAGTAGGTTTAAATAATATCCCAACTTATCAAAAATTTATTATTGATAAAGCAACTTTTTATAATAAAAAAGTATTTTTAGCAACACAATTTCTTAAAACTATGGAGATAAACCCTATTCCAACTATTGCAGAAACAATTGATTTATATAATAGTTTAAAAAGTGGTATTTATGGACTACAATTATCAGAAGAAACAGCAATAGGAAACTATCCAGAGCTATGTCTTGATGTAATTAACAAACAAATTAAAAATATTAAAGAAGAGTATATAAGGTAAAGTAATGGCAGATACATATTCAATAGATAGTCATAAATTAAATTTTCATCCTCTAAGAGTTGCTAGTTGGCTAAAAGCAGATAATAATTGGGAAAAACAAAAAAAAATTTATCCTTTATATGTTGAAATTTCTCCAGTAGGAGCATGTAATCATAGATGTACTTTTTGTGCAGTGGATTATATTGGTTATAAAAATATAAGATGGGAAACACCGTTACTAAAAGAAAGAATCTCTGAGATGTCTAAGCTTGGTATTAAAAGTATAATGTTTGCAGGAGAAGGAGAACCCTTACTTCATAAAGACTTAGATTCAATTATACAGCATTGCAATAATGTAAATATTGATTCATCAATTACAACAAATTTTGTTTTATTTGATAAACAAGATGCTCATATGATTTTAAAAAACGCTTCTTGGATAAAAATAAGTATAAATGCAGGAAGTGCAAAAACATATTCAAAAGTTCACAGAACAAAAGAGAAAGATTTTGAAAAAGTACTTAATAATATGAAAAATGCTGTTCAAATAAGAGACAAAAACAATTACAAATGTACTTTAGGTGCACAAATGTTACTTCTTCCTGAAAATAAAGACGAAGTATTTGAGTTTGCAAAAACTGTAAAAGAGATAGGTTTGGACTATTTAGTAATAAAACCTTACTCTCAACATTTGTTTAGTGAAACTAAAATTTATAGTGATATAAATTATGAACCAATGTTAGATTTAGAAAAAAAGCTAGAAAAATTAAATAATGAAAATTTTAGTATAGTATTTAGAAGTAATACTATGAAAAAACTAAATAGCAGCCATGACTATAAAAAATGTTACTCAACACCATACTTTTGGGCTCATATGATGGCAGATGGGGATGTTTATGGTTGTAGTGCATACTTACAACAAGAGCATTTTTGTTATGGTAACGCTCAAGAAAATAGCTTCCAAGATATTTGGGAAGGTGAAAAAAGAAGAAAAAGTATAGAGTTTGTAAGAAATGAGCTTGATATAAAAGATTGTAGAGTAAATTGCAGAATGGATGAAGTAAATAGATATTTATGGCGATTAAAAAATCCAAATGCACATGATAATTTTATTTAAAAGGTACATAATATGAAAGCAGTAGTTACAGGAGGAGCAGGTTTTATTGGCTCTCATATGGTTGATTTATTAATAGAGCAAAACTTTGAGGTTATAGTTATAGATAATCTGTCAAATGGACGATTAGAAAATATTGAACACCATAAAAATAAAATCAAATTTGTTCAAGCAGATATTGGTGATTATGAAAATAAACTTGAAAAATATTTTGAAGATGTTGAGTATGTTTTTCACTTTGCTGCTTTAGCAGATATTGTTCCATCTATTAATGACCCTTTGAAATATCATAAAGCAAATGTTGATGGAACTATAAATATTTTACAAGCTGCTAAAACCTCAACAAAACTTAAAAAGTTTGTTTATGCAGCTTCTAGTTCATGTTATGGAATCCCCAAAACATATCCAACAAGTGAAGATACTAAAATAGCACCTGAATATCCATATGCCCATACAAAAAGAGTAGCAGAAGAGTATGTTCTTCATTGGGGGCAAGTATATAATATGCCTGTAGTTTCAATGAGATTTTTCAATGTTTATGGTCCAAGACATAGAACAAGTGGAACTTATGGAGCAGTATTTGGAGTATTTTTAGCTCAACTTTTAAATAATAAACCTCTAACTATTGTAGGAGATGGTAAGCAAACTAGAGATTTTACTTTTGTAACTGATGTCGTAGATGCTTGCTTAAGTGCGGCAAAATCAGAATACACAAATGAGATTTTTAATGTAGGTAGTGATAACACTTATAGTGTAAATTATTTAGTTGAACTATTAGGTGGAGAAAAAACTTATATACCAAAACGTCCAGGAGAACCTGATTGTACATATGCAGATATTAGTAAAATCAAACGCCTTCTAAACTGGTCTCCAAAAGTTACTTTTGAAGAAGGGGTAAAAATAATGCTTGAAAATATTGAGCAATGGGCAAAAGCTCCTGTTTGGGATAAAGATTCTATTAATGAAGCAACAAAAGACTGGTTTGAGTATTTAGGTAAATAATATGTTAGATATTGAAGATATTAGATATAAAACTATTAAGTTATCTTGTGAATCAAAAGCCGGGCACTTAGCACCGTCTTTATCTTGTCTTGAAATATTAACAACTCTATTTAATGATTATCTTAATTACAATACAAATAATGCTAAAGATAATTCAAGAGATAGATTAGTTTTTAGCAAAGGACATGGTGCATATGCTTACTATGTTATTTTAAATGAATTAGGTTTTCTCCCAAGCCATGAATTAAAAAATTTTTATAATGGTTCTTCAATAAAGGGTTGCCTTACTCAAAATTTAGATTATATGATTGAGGCTTCAACTGGTTCTTTAGGTCATGGACTTCCAATAGCAGTTGGTATGGCACAAGCTTTTAAAATGCAAAATATGACAAATAAAGTAGTCTGTATTGTAGGTGATGGAGAGATGCAAGAAGGAAGTAACTTTGAGGCTTTAAATATCGCTTCTAAATATAAACTTGATAACTTATTAGTAATAATTGATGCAAATACTCTTCAAGCAATGAGTAAGGTTAGTGATGTAGGATTGAGCAATCCTCAACTAAGTAATGTTCTTAAATCATACCCTTGTTCATTTTCAAAAATCAATGGTCATAGTATAAAAGAGCTAAAAGAGTCTTTTGATAATTTTTTTAATAAATCAAATGATAACTTCTCAGTCCTTTTCTGTGATACAGTAAAAGGTAAAGGCTTAGATTTCATGGAAAACTCTATAAAGCATCATTTTAGATGCCCAACTGAAGATGGTTATATTCTAAAGGAAAATGATGAGTAATCTAGTTTCAAAACAAGAAGTAATGAAAGAGATATATAAATATTTTCAAAAAGATGAAAAGATGACTCTTCTTGCAGGCGATATGGGTTTTGCTGTTTTAGACGAGTATTTTAATAACCATTCACATCGAGCTTTTAATATAGGTATTTGTGAGCAAGCTACAATAAGTATGAGCGCAGGTATGTTTTTAGCTGGACTTAAACCAATAGTTTATTCACAAGTTCCTTTTTTAGTTATGAGAGCATATGAGCAAATAAGATATGATTTAAATGAGCATAATATGAATGTAAAACTAATAGGAGTAGGAGCAAATAACTACTTTGAGAAATTAGGAAGAAGTCACTGTATGGATGAAGATGATATAAAGATGATGAAAATTTTCAAAAATTTTCTAATATTATCACCAACACAAAATAGTTTAGTAACAGATATAAAAAAAATGTTTGACTATAAAGGACCTGTTTATGTTAGATGCAAATAAATACTCAAGGTATGAACCTGAAAGTTTAGTAAAATGGAAAAAATTATCTTCACAAGAACAATTAGAAAAAGTGAAATTTTTAAGTAAAAAATTTAATAAAGAATTAGAAGTAATAAAAGTAAATAATCAAGCAATAGAAGTAAATCTAATTATGGCCAAGAATAAAGTTTATGATTATTTAGTATCATATGAGTCATATATAAGAGAAAAATTAGGAAATTTTCCAGTAATAGTACTTTTGAAAGATAGAGCAGATGAAAACAAAAAAAGAAAATAAATATATACTAGATGCCACTAAAATATATTGGCATCAAGAAAGAATTAAAAAATGGGAGAAAGGTGAAAGAATCGCTCCAATTACAATAGATATGGCATTAACTAGAGCATGTAATTATGGTTGCCATTTTTGTTATGCTAGACTTCAAGAAAATGATAGATTTGATATAAAAAAAGAACATATTGATAACTTTTTAGAAGACTGCGCTCAAATGGGAGTTAAAGCAATCTCTTTAGTAAGTGATGGAGAGAGCTCTTTATCTCCTATTTATGAACATACTATAATCAAAGGTTCGCAACTTGGTATATCTATGGCAGCAGCAACTCATGGATATAATACAAGATATGAAGCATTACAAAGAATTCTTCCTCACTTAACATATTTAAGAGTTAATATTTCTGCTGGTGAGCCTAAAAGATATGCTGAAATAATGGGAGTAAAAGAGAGTCATTTTCATCAAGTTATTCAAAACATAAAAGATATGGTTGAAATAAAAAAGAAAAATAATCTTGATGTAACTATTGGTATGCAAATGGTATTAATGCCAGAAGATGCAGACCAAGTTATTCCTCTAGCAAAGATAGGAAAAGAGATTCGCCCTGATTATTTAGTTGTAAAACATACAAGTGATAGTGAAGATGGAAAACTAGGAGTTGATTACTCAAAGTACTCACAGCTTACACATATTTTAGAAGAGGCAGAGTCTTATAGTGATGATGAATATCAAGTTAGTGTAAAATGGTCTAAGATTAATGCTGAAGGAAAAAGAAGCTATCAAAGATGTTATGGACCACCATTTCAAATACAAATCTCAGGTTCAGGTCTAGTTGCTCCTTGTGGCATGTTATTTAATGAAAGATATAGTAGATTTCATATAGGAAATATAACTCAACAAAGATTTAAAGATATTGTAAATAGTGATAGATACTGGGAGGTTATGAATCACTTATCTTCTCCAAATTTTGATGCACAAACTATGTGTGGTTCTTTATGTTTACAACATAAAGTAAATGAATTTTTAGATGGTTATAAAAAAGGTGAGATAAAACTTGAAAAACCAACTGGAACACCACCTAATCACTTAAATTTTATATAGAGAATAAAATGAAAAAAAGAAAAGCTTTTGTTTATGGAAATTTTAATATTTTACATCCTGGACATCTAAGACTATTAAAGTTTGCAAAAGAGAGTTGTGAATATTTAATTGTTGGAGTAAATAGTGATAGCATTAATAAAGACTCTAACCTATTAGATGAAAATATAAGACTAGAGTCTATAAATGCTACAAGTTATGTAGATGAAGCTTTTTTACTAAAAGAGGATGTATTAGAATATATCAAAAGAGAAAAGCCAGATATTATAGTAAAAGGTAAAGAGCATGAGAAATTATCAAATCCTGAAGAAGAAGTTTTAAAATCTTACGGAGGTGAACTTCTTTTTACATCAGGAGAGATTGGTTTTTCTTCTTTAGATTTACTTCAAAAAGATTTTGAAGTAAATCCCTCATTTATAACACATGCCACTAGATATATTAATAGGCATCAAATAGACTCTGAAAAATTAAAAGAGTATGTAAATAGTTTTTCTAATTTAAATGTATTAGTTATTGGAGATACAATCATAGATGAATATATTACTTGTGATCCAATTGGCATGAGTCAAGAAGACCCGACAATTGTTATAACACCTATTTCAAATAAAAAATTTATAGGTGGTGCTGCAATTGTTGCAAGTCACGCTAAAACATTAGGAGCAAAGGTATCATATATTTCAATCTTAGGTGATGATGAAAATTTTGAATTTACAAAAAATTATTTAAATGAGTTAGAAATTGATACTTATATCTACAAAGATAGCACTAGACCTACAACTTTAAAACAAAGATTTAGAGCTCAAAATAAAACTTTATTAAGAGTTAATCATTTAAAGCAACACAATATCTCAAAAGATTTAGAAGCAAAAATCATGGAAAAAATAAAGAATAATGGTAAAAATTATGATTTAATTATTTTTTCTGACTTCTCATATGGAGTTTTAACTAAATATTTAATAGAAAAAATATCCCAATTTGCCCATAATCATTCTATTTCAACAGTTGCAGATTCTCAAAGCTCTTCTCAAGTAGGAGATATTTCAAAATTTAAAAATATGGATATTGTTACGCCAACAGAAAGAGAAATAAGATTATCTTTAAATGATTTTGAGTCAGGTTTAGTAGTATTATCAAAAGAGTTACATGAAAAATCAAAACCTAAATATGTATTTACTACTTTAGGAAGTGAAGGAATTATGATTTATAACTCAATAAAAGATGAGTTATTAACAGATAATATCCCTGCTTTAAACCAAAATGCAAAAGATGTAAGTGGAGCAGGAGATTCTTTAATTACGTGCTCTTCCATGGCAAAAACAGTTGGTGCTTCTGTTTGGGAAAGTGCATATCTTGGTTCTTTAGCTGCAGCTATTCAAGTAAGTCGAGTAGGAAATATTCCTATTAAAAAACAAGAAATCATTAAGGAGTTAAATTTTTAAATGAAAAAAGCTTTACTTTTAGCAGCAGGTCTTGGAACAAGACTAAGACCTATTACAAATAAAATTCCAAAATGTCTAGTACCTTTAAATAATAAACCCTTACTTCAATATTGGCTTGAGAATCTAACAAAAGCAGGAGTTGAAGAGTTTATAATAAATACTCACTACTTTAATAATAAAGTTGAAGAATTTATAGAAAATTCTGAATTTAAAAATAAAGTTACATTAGTTTATGAAAAAGAACTTTTAAATACAGCAGGAACAATTTTAGAAAATAAAATTTTTTTTGATAAAGATGAACCTTTTTTAGTTATACACGCAGATAACCTATCATTTTGCAACTTTAATGCATTTTTTGATACCCATGAAGAAAAAAAAACAAAATGTGATATAACAATGATGTTATTTGAAACTGATACACCACAATCTTGTGGAATTGTTGAACTTGATAAAAACGGCATTGTTCAAAAATTTTATGAAAAAGTCAAAAATCCTCCTTCAAATTTAGCAAATGCAGCTGTATATATCTGTAACTATTCTATATTTAAATTTTTAGAAATTAATAAAAAAGACAACTTTGATTTCTCACTTGATGTCATTCCTTATTTTACAGGAAAAATTAATACTTTTTTAAACTCTACTTATCATAGAGATATTGGAACATTACAAAGCTATGAAATAGCACAAAAAGATATAAAAAATCTTACAAAATGCAATAAAAATATGTAATTTATTTTTTTTTCGCTAAAATTCCCAAATAAATAAAAGAAACTCTAAAATTAGGATAGATAATGGATGATAATCAAAAAAAGTCACTTGATTTAGCAATCAAGCAAATTGATAAAGCTTTTGGAAAAGGTACATTAATTAGACTTGGAGATAAAGAGGTTGTTCCAACAGAAGCAATTTCTACTGGTTCACTAGGACTTGATTTAGCTTTAGGTGTAGGTGGACTTCCAAAAGGTAGAGTAATTGAGATTTATGGGCCTGAATCATCTGGTAAAACAACTCTTACTTTACATGCAATTGCAGAGTGCCAAAAAGCTGGTGGTGTTTGTGCATTTATTGATGCAGAGCATGCTTTAGATACAGTTTATGCAAGAAATTTAGGAGTTGATATTGATAATTTACTTGTTTCTCAACCTGATTATGGAGAACAAGCATTAGAGATTTTAGAAACTGTTGTAAGAAGTGGAGCAGTAGATTTAGTTGTAGTTGACTCAGTTGCTGCACTTACTCCAAAAGTAGAAATTGACGGAGATATGGATGACCAACAAGTAGGTGTTCAAGCAAGACTTATGAGTAAAGCACTTAGAAAAATCACAAGTATTATGAACAAAATGGGTACAACTGTTATCTTTATTAACCAAATTAGAATGAAGATTGGAATGACTGGTTATGGAAGCCCTGAAACTACAACTGGTGGTAATGCACTTAAATTCTACTCATCAGTTAGACTTGATATTAGAAGAATTGCTACGTTAAAGCAAGCAGAAGAGAGTATTGGAAATAGAGCAAAAGTAAAAGTTGTAAAAAATAAAGTTGCGCCTCCATTTAAACAAGCAGAGTTTGATATTATGTTTGGAGAAGGTATTTCAAAAATGGGTGAGCTTATTGACTATGGAGTTAAACTTGACATTGTAGATAAAGCTGGTGCTTGGTTTAGTTATGGTGATGCTAAAATAGGTCAAGGAAAAGAGAACTCTAAACAATTCTTAAAAGATAACCCTGAAATTGCTAAAGAGATAGAATCTAAAATATTAGTTGCAATGGGAATAAAAGATGATATTATTCAAGGTGAACCTGAAGAGCAAGAGAAATAAAACTACTTCAATTTTAAATATACAATATCAAAAAAGAGTTACTCTTTTTTGATATTTTCCTACACAAAACTTTTTTAAATCTTTTTACATACTAATCATAAAAGCAATTACCAAATAAGTTTTTTGTATAATATCTAAAAAATTTGTAACTTAGATAGGAGAAACAGTGGTATATATTGATAACGTTTATGCTGATGAAGTTTTAGACTCAAGAGGTAATCCAACTGTAAGAGCAACAGTTATTTTAAGTGATGGAACAAAAGAGAGTGCAATTGTTCCAAGTGGTGCTAGTACAGGGAAAAGAGAAGCTTTAGAGTTAAGAGATGGTGATGAAAGATTCTTAGGTAAAGGTGTATTAAAAGCTGTAGAAAATGTAAATAGTCAAATTGCAGATGAATTAATTGGATTAAGCCCTTATAACCAAGCAGAAGTTGATGCAACAATGAAAGATATTGATGGGACGAATAACTATTCTAAATTAGGTGCAAATGCAGTTCTTGGTGTTTCTATGGCAACTGCTAGAGCAGCTGCAACTTCATTAAATATGCCACTATATAGATACTTAGGCGGTGCAAATGCTATGACTATGCCTGTACCAATGTTTAACATTATTAATGGTGGAGAACATGCTAATAACTCTGTTGACTTTCAAGAATATATGATTATGCCAGTTGGATTTGAAAACTTCAATGATGGATTAAGAGCTGCATCAGAAGTTTATCATAATTTAAAAAAGATTATTGATGAGATGAATGAGAGCACTGCAGTTGGTGATGAAGGTGGTTTTGCTCCAAACTTAAAATCAAACGAAGAACCTATACAAGTTATTATTAAAGCAGTTGAAAAAGCTGGATATAAGATTGGTGAACAAATCGCAATTGCACTAGATGTAGCTGCTTCAGAACTTGTTAATGAGTCTGGAAAATATGTATTAAAATCTGAAAATAGAGAATTAAGTTCAAAAGAGTTAGTTGAGTATTATGCAGATTTATGTTCAAAATATCCTATTATTTCTATTGAAGATGGTTTATCAGAAGATGACTGGGATGGTTGGAAAATATTAACTGAAAAACTAGGAAATAAAATTCAATTAGTAGGTGATGATTTATTTGTTACAAATGCTTCAATTGTTGCTGAAGGAATCTCAAAAAAGATTGCAAACTCTGTATTAATTAAACCAAATCAAATTGGAAGTGTAAGTGAAACAATGCTTACTATTAGATTAGCACAAAGAAATAATTATAACTGCGTTATGTCACATAGGTCTGGTGAATCAGAAGATTCATTTATTGCTGATTTTGCTGTTGCATTAAATTGTGGTCAAATTAAAACAGGTGCAACTTCAAGAGGTGAAAGAAACGCAAAATATAATAGATTATTAGAAATTGGTGCAGAGATTGCATACGCGGAATATTTAGGGAAAGCTCCTTTTTCTAAATAATTAAATGAAACGTAAAATTCATGAGATAAAGAAGTTTAGTGTAATAGCAATTGTATCAATTGCTATTACACTTTTTCTTAGTTATCATGTTGCAATAATTTTGTTTGGAAGTAATTCATTAGAAGTTTATAACTCTTTAAAAGATAAAAGGGTATATTTAGTTAATGAAATTAAAAGATTACAAGAAGAGAATGCCCATTTACAAAAAGAGTATTTCGAATTAAAAAACTTGGAGCCAGAACAATGAAAAAAATATCTTTATTTATAACATTACTTATTTTATCATCTAGTTTAAGTGCAAGAGAGAACCCTTTTGAAGCTACACAAGCTTATAATGAAGAAGTTGCAAGACTTATGGAAATAGAAGATAGTTATCCAGATGAGTTTGAGAATCAAGAAAAAGTCTATATAGAAGAGATTCAAGAAAAAATGAAAGCTAATAGTATAAATAAAGATACTAAAAGTATGACTAAAAATGAGTTAAAAAAAGATTCTTCAAAACTTACAGAAGATAAAGTAAAAAAACTTATTACTCAAGCTCAAAAAAAGACTGTTGATGAAACAAAAAAGATTGTACAAGAGCTAAAAAAACAGGAAAAAGAAGAGATTATCTACGTAAAACCAAGAACTGATGTGGCTTTTGAAAAAGAGATTTTACCTTTTTTAAAACTTGAATATACAAATGAAAAACTTCAACTTCACTCAAAACATAATGTATTTAAAAAGTTTACTTTACCAAATCAAAATAAAATAATTTTAGATTTTTATGCAAAAGAGAACTTTTATACAAAAAGAGAAGATTTAAACTCTACAAACTTTACAAAAATAACAGTAGGGAATCATAAGAAAGACAAATTCTTTAGAGCTGTTATTGAGTTAACTGATACTCCTGAAAATTATGAAGTAACTTATACTGATGGTCAAGTAACTATTTTTAGATTAGAGCAGATGTAATATCTGCTTTAATCATTTTTAATCACTTTTTTTATTCCTAAATAATTAGTTAATATTCTAATAACAATCATTACAATTAAAACCTCTAAAATTGAAGCTAAAATAAAAGCATAATAGTAAAATTGAGTAATTGCATGACTATGATATGCAAGTGTAGTTACTGCAATAAGTAGAGTTAATGGCATAGAATGAGATAATCCTAACATAAAGAATCTATTTTTTCCCATCTCTTTTATAAATAGCAATGAAGCAATAAATCTAATTAATATCATAGCTAATACTATTAAAAGTGCAGTTGTTATAAGTCCATCATGAAATAACTCTTCAATTTCAAAAGAAGAACCTACATAAATAAAGAATATTGGCACTAACCAACCAAAACCAAAGTGCTCTAACTTATGAGGTAATGATTTATTATGTTCAAAAAAAGTAGTAATAAAAGTACCAGCAATAAATGCACCAAATGCAACTTCAAGTTTTAAATATATCATTACAGCAATCATTACAAAAAAGATTGCCATAGATACTCTTACATCTTGTTCTTGATTATCTTCAGTTGGCATCAAATATGTTTTAATTTCAGGATACCACCAAATTAAGTTATTAAATAGCTTATAAAAGATTGCCAATAAAATCATAAATGCAGTAAATAAAAGCATTGTTTTATAAAATTCCCAAGTTACACCAAATTCAAGCATTGCTGAAACTGTTGTAAGTGCAAAAATAGATACAATCTCTCCAATCAGCCCTACTACAATTGCCATTCTTATCCACTCAACATCGCCATACTCTTTTTTTAATGCTGCTAAAATACCAATTGATATAAGTGGTAAGGTAACAATAAATATATTACCAAGTTTAAAATATAGAGTAATAGCTGCTGATAAAGAGAAGAGTATTACATTATAAAAAAGTGATTTTTTAAGTATTGTTGTGGGTATATTTATAAGTTTACGTAAATCTACTTCCAATCCCGCTAAAAACATCAAATATAAAAATCCAAGTTCAGCAACTAGCTCTAAAATTGGATGTTCACTAATAAAAGAGAAGTAAACAGCAAGTGCACCTAAAATAATCTCTATTGGTACAGTAGGAACTCTTAATACCCTTGAAAGTAAAGGTGATGTAAAGATTATTATAGAGATTGTAACAATAATTAAGATTTCATCACCCATTTAATTTCCTAAAACTATTTTCTTTCTCTTTTTATGCTAAAACCCAATTTCTCAAGCTCTGCAATATCATCAGCTGGTGTTCTTCCTGCAGTTGTTAAATAATCTCCAATTACAAATGCATTTGCACCCTTTTCAAAGATTTTATACTGTTCATCTGCAAACATTAGCTCTCTTCCTCCAGCAACCATTATTTTTTTTGCACTTGGAACCATTTTTCTAGCTAATTCTATTAACTCAAAAGCCTCTTGTCTTGAAACTGAATTTTTCACAATTGGTAAAGCCTCATTTGGGTGAAAAAAGTTTAAAGGTACATTCATAGGTTCTAATGATGCAATTGATTCAAGCATTGATACTCTTTGCTCTTGAGTCTCTCCTAAACCAAAAATCCCTCCACATATAAGTCTTAAACCTACTTTTTTAACATTTTTACATGTTTCATATCTCTCTTCCCAAGTATGTGTTGTAACAATTTGAGAATAAAAATCTTGAGCTGTTTCAAGGTTATGATTATAGGCATCTATACCTGCTTGTTTTAATGTTTCTAACTGTTCAACAGAAGCTGTTCCATTACATGCAATTAATATTAATCCTAAATTCTCTTTTTTCACTGCTCTTGCTGCTTCACAAACAAAAGCTAACCTCTTGTCATTTAGCCCTTTACCTGCTGTTACAAGACAAAAGCCATTTGCATTATTTTCTCTTGCTCTTTTTGCTTCTTGAACAATTTGTTCAATAGCTTTTTTTTTGTATCTTTGAATATCAGCTTTATATTTTACACTTTGTGTACAAAATTTACAATCTTCATTACATGTACCACTTTCTATATTACATATAGCACATAAAAAAATCTCTTTATTATCGTTCATATCTAAACTCTTCTTTCTTAAAATTATTGGAATGTATATCTCTAAAGTAGTAATTAATTATATACTCATTTTCATTAATTTCAAGCAAAACAGACTCACTTAGAGGTTTTTCACGAGCACAAACCTCTCCTGGATTAATGAAAAGTGTACCATTATTATAACTACACTCAAATTTATGAGTATGACCAAAAACTATAATATCACTATCTGCATTTAAATAATAAGGAAGATGCATAAGTTTAAACTTTATATCTTTTATCTTAAAGTAATATGGTTCTTTTTTGATTTTATACTCATTTGCTAATGAAAATAAACTATTATCATTATTGCCAAAAACAGTAACATACACTAGCTTTGAATTTTGTAATAATTTTAAATTATCTTCAATACATAAGTCACCAGCGTGTATTAAATATTGAGCACCTTGTTTTTTTAAATGCTTAATAACTATGTCAGTATAGTCACTTCTTGTGTGACTATCTGATAAAATTCCTATTTTCATTTCTATTTTTTTGCAGTACTTGAACTGCTTTTTTTAGTTGTAGTTTTTTTTGTAGTTGTCTTTTTCGTAGTTGTTTTCTTTGCAGGGGCTTTCTTACTTGTTTTAGATTTTGGATCTTTTTCTATTATTTCTTGACACTCTTGTAAAGTCAACTCTTCAGCTACTTTTCCTTTTGGAATTTTGAAATTTTTTCTACCTTGTTTAATATATGGCCCATATCTTCCATTTAAAACTTGAATTTTTTCTTTTTCAAATACTTTTATTGTAGCCTTTGCTTTTGCTTCATCTAGCTCTTTGATTACTTCTAAAGCTCTTGGTAACTCTATTTTATAAGGGTCGTCAGATTTAAGTGAATAAAACTTACTTTTTACTTGTAAGTATGGACCAAATCTTCCAATATTTGCAACAATATCTTCACCATCTTGTGTTTGTCCCACAACCCTTGGAAGAGTAAATAAATACAATGCTTCTTCAAGTGTAATAGTATCCATATTTAAATGTTCAGGAATCGCTACAAACTTTGGTTTTTCTTCATCATCTTTTGTACCAATTTGAACAAAAGGACCAAATCTTCCAACCCTAGCACTAACAGGTTTTCCAGATTTAGGGTCTGTACCTATTTGTCTTACTTGTAAGTAATCTTCTTTATTTACACTATTCTCTTTTTCTTCAATTCTTTTTTTAAAGCCTCCATAAAACTCTTGCATAACTTGTTCCCATGCAATTTTACCCTCTGCAATATCATCAAACTCTTCTTCAATCTTTGCAGTAAATCCTAAATCCACAATCTCTGCAAAATGATCAGTTAAAAAAGCATTTACTATTTCACCTGTGGCAGTAGGAGCTAATTTTTTATCTTCTGTTTTAACAACATATTCTCTTTGCTGAATTGTAGAGATTGTAGGAGCATATGTTGAAGGTCTACCAATTCCTTCACTCTCTAACTTTTTAACTAGGCTAGCTTCTGTATATCTTGCAGGTGGCTTTGTAAATAATTGTTCTAAATCTAGTTTTTCTAAATTTAAAATTGTGCCTTTTTTTACTGTTGGTAAAATCTTTTCACTACTATCAAGTGCACTTTCAGGATTATCACTACCTTCTGTATATGCTTTCATAAATCCTGCAAATATTATTCTTTGTCCCTTTGATTGGAACTCATACTCTTTATCTTTTCCAGCTTCAATCTTATATGTAGTATTTGCAATTTTTGCAGGAGCCATTTGCGTTGCTAAAGTTCTTTTCCAAATTAGTGAATATAGTTTAAACTGAGCATTATCTACATAAGGCTTAATATCACTAGGTTTTAGTGCTAAATTAACTGGTCTAATAGCTTCATGGGCTTCTTGTGCACCCTTTGATTTTGATTTATAAACTCTTGGCTTATTTAAAGAATACTCTTTCCCATACTCTTGTTCAATTACCTCTTTTGCTGCACTTGTTGCAACTTTAGAAAGGTTTAAAGAGTCAGTTCTCATATAAGTAATTAAACCACCTGTATGATTTGGAATATTACCTACATTTCCTTCATATAACTGTTGTGCAATAACCATTGTTTGTTTTACTGAAAGCCCAATTTTTCGACTTGCTTCTTGTTGTAAAGTTGAAGTTGTGAAAGGAGCTGCTGGGTTTCTATTTGAGTCTTTTTCTTCAATATCTACAAGCTCAAATTTTCCTTGCTTTATAGAAGCTTCAATCTGTTTTGCTTCTTGCTCATTTCTTACTTTTTTTGCTTTTGAATTAATTTTTGCAAGTTCAGCTTTAAAAGTTGGATCTATAAAATCAGCTTTAATTTTCCAATACTCTTCAGGTTTAAACTCTCTAATTTCATTCTCTCTATCTACAATAATTCTAACTGCAACTGATTGAACTCTACCCGCACTAAGACCATATCTAACTTTTTTCCAAAGAAGTGGTGATAGTTCATACCCTACGGCTCTATCTAAAACTCTTCTAGCTTGTTGGGCATCAACTAAATTTTGGTCAACATCACGAGGATTTTCAATAGCTTTTAAAATTGCATCTTTAGTTATTTCATGAAAAACAATTCTTTTTATAGGGTTTTTTTCTACCTTTAGTGCAGGAATAAGATGCCAAGCAATTGCTTCCCCTTCCCTATCCTCATCGGCAGCTAGATAGATGACAGTATCTTTTGTAATATGTTTTTTCAAGTCTGCTATTACTTTTCTCTTATCTGTTGAGATTAAATATTGTGGCTTAAAATTATTCTCAGGGTCAAACCCTAACTTTGATTTTGGTAAATCTCTAACATGCCCCATAGAGGCCATAACTGTGTAACTTTTATCTAAAAACTTTGATATTGTTTTTGCTTTTGCAGGTGACTCAACTATTACTAAATTCTTCAAACTTTCTAACCCTTACGCTATTTTTAAAGTGCAAAGTGTATCATAAATTAATTAATAAATAATTAAGCTTAGTAAATAATTATCTCTTCTTCTAAATTTATATTAAATTTTTCTTTAACTCTTTTTTTAGCTAAATCAATAAGATAAATTGCATCTTCAAATGTCCCATTTCCACTATTTACTAGAAAATTAGCATGCTCTTTAGAAAAAGACATTGAGCCTTTTTGAACACCTTTTAAACCAACTTCTTGGATTAATCTTCCAGCAAAGTCTCCTTTTGGGTTTTTAAAACAAGAACCAGCACTTGCCATTTGGGGCTGATTATCTCTCATTTTGTTAAACTGTTTTAATCTATCTTTACAAAATCCACTTTGTACTTCTAAAACTACTTCATAAACTATTGTATCAATTTTTGTACTTCTATATGTGTATTGTATATCTTCTTTGTTTATATATCCATTTTTAGTTTTAATACTTACTACATGATTAAAAATCTCCCAAGACTTTAAACCTGCATTCATTTTTACAACACCACCCATTGTCCCAGGTAGTTTTGCTAAAAACTCTAAATGCCCTATGTCATTTTTTCTACAATAACTTAACAATTTTCCAGAGCTTGTTGCACAGCCTACATAAAGTCTATTATCATGCTGTTTTATATAATCAAAATTACTTCCTAAAATAGCAAACTTTGGATGATTATTTGAAACTAAAATATTATTTGCTTTTCCAATTATTGTGTATTCATCATAATCACCAATCTCTTCAATTATCTTTATATCAGCAATTGGCCCTATTTTAATTGAAGAGTATCTTGAAAAATCTACTTTTTTAATCACTTGCTTCTTAAGTCCTCATATTCACTTGGAATTAAAAAATCTTTTGCTTTGATTAGATTTTCATAAAATCCATGTTTATAACCTAATTCAAAAAGTTTATCAAGAGCTTTATATTGAGTTTCACTTAAATTCACTGATTCATCATTTGCATATAAATCTAAATATTTATCTAGTGTTGGTGCATCTACTCTAATTAAACCTTTTTCAAGTAGCATAGTAGCTAAAACTTTTCTATTTTTATTTGCAACATCTACTGCTTTTATTAAGCAGTTTTCATAATCAATTGCATTATGAAGAGGGATTGACCTTCTTAAACACATTCCACCAAGAGGTAAAGGTAAATCTCCCCCACTTAACTCTTCCCAAATATCCCACATCTCTTTTTCAACTTCAAGCTCTTCATTATAATTTAAAATTGATTCATGTATTAAAACACCAGCATCAACTTTTCCTTCAAGAACAGCATTTTCAATATCTAAAAAATTCATGTAAGTAATTCTAGCTTCTGGATAAGCTATTTTAAATAGTAGTGCATTTGTAGTAAACTCACCACTAAGAGCAACCTTAAAATTTTTCTTAAGTTTTTTATCTTTTCTTTTTACTAGCTTTGGTCCATAACCTTCTCCAAAAGATACTGCTGTTTTTAGTAAAGCATAATCATCTTTAACAAAAGGGTACAAAGCAAAAGAGATTGCACAAATGTCATACTCACCTTTTAATGTGGCTTGATTTAATGTCTCAATATCAGCTGCAATATTCTCAAATTTTGCATCTTTTGCACTAACCCAACCAAATTTTATAGCATAGTACATAAAAATATCATCAGCATCAGGAGAGTGTGCAACACTTATAGTTTTCAAAATTTTTCCTTAATAATATAGTTTTTAGTAGTTAATTAAGTAGTGATTGTAGCACTTTATGTATTATTATTTGGTTAGATATAAACAAAGTAGCCTTAACTACTTTGTTTCTTCTTCTATTTTTTCACTATCTTTAGTGATATTTTCTATTTTTTCTGTTTTTTCTATTTTTTTCTGTTTTTTATTAATCTTATTCTCTTCTAAACTCTTTTTTTGTTCTGTTTGTAATGTTTTATTCTCATTACTATTTTTTTCTTGTTTTACTACTTTATCTTCTTTTATACTATCTTCAATCTCTCTTGATGTTGTAACCTCATCATTACTATTTTGTATTGCACTGTTTTCTAACTCTTCTTCTTTTTGCGCTTCTTCTTTTGTTAATGTTTTTTGCTCTTTTTGAACAATAAACTCTTTATCATCATATTTTGTAAACTTATTATATTTTATCATTGCAGCTAATTCTCTTCCATAAGCTGCTTTTTTCTCCGAATATCTATCTAGTTTTGTAACTAATAAAAATGGGTCAGGATTTTCATAATTTACTTTTCTAAACTCCTTAAATGCTGAACTTCTTGATAAAGTTATATAATAGTCTTTAATTGATTCTTTTACACTTGCATATTTTTTAAGCCAAATAGTTTTTGAACCTCTTTTTCCACTTGCTGCAATTCTTGGTTCATTCTTATTAAATGACCAAACACCAAAAATATTATTTGCTTCTTTAAAAAATCTTGATTGTCCCCAAGCACTCTCCATTGCTCCTTGAGCTAAAGCTATTGATTTTGGATGGGGCTTTAATGCATATAAAAGCTCTTGATTTGTTTCTACTTTATAAAACTCTTTTAAACTCTTGATTTTTTCTGTTTGTTTATTTTCATCTATATAGTTTTGAACTTCTAAAAATTGTTGTTTTAACTCATCATATACTTCATTTAAAGCAGGAACCATCATATTTATAAATCTCTTTTTCTTTACTGATACAGGAATTGGTTTAGGTTTGTTTTTTTCTAAAGCCTCTTCAAGTTTAACTTTTAATTGCTGTTCATTTTTTTGCAAGAGCTCAATTTTTTCATTTAATTTATTAACTTCTTGTCTTAACTGTTTTACTTGTTTGTTTTGTAGTTGATAAAAGTATCCAAACATAAGTAATACAATTATACTCATTGCTATTAAATAGTTTTTTTTCATATAAGTTTCCTATTTTGTGTTAATTTAATCAATAGTGTAGCAAAATATCAATAAAAGTAATTTTTATTGATATTTTATCTATTAAAATCCTGAAATTTGAGTGTAATAAGTTATTATTTGAAGAAGTGGTTCAATTGTGAATATTGATGTAATTGTTATTACTGCACAAAAAATTGCTAAATACTTCATAATTGGTGTAGCATTTTGTAAATATAACATTGGTTCATCTGGCTGTTTTAAAAACATATAAACTACTGGTTTTAGATAATAATAAGCTGCAATTGCTGAATTTATTATCATCATAAAAGCTAAAAACATAAATCCTGCATTTACTGCACTTCCAATTAAATATAGTTTTCCCCAAAAAAGAGCAAAAGGTGGAAGTCCTGCCAGTGTTAACATAAATAAAGCCATAAGTACTGCAACTTTTGGAGAAGTTTTAATTAGCCCAGCATATTTTTGCATACTATGGTCACTTCCTTTATCATACTGTTTAGTTCTATTTAACCAAAGCATTGTGAATCCACCAAGATTAGTTATAAAAAACATAATCCAATATAAAAATAGAGCTTGTGTTGCTTGATTTGTACCTATTAAAATAGCACCCATTGCAAATCCAGCATTTGATACAGATGAGTAAGCAAGCATTCTTTTTATATCATTTTGTAATAGTGCTATAATATTTGGTATTGTCATTGTTAAAATTACAATTGTATATAAAATTGTTTGTATAAATAAATCATTATTTACTATAAAAATCTCAAAAAATCTCAAAGCCACTACAAAAGCAGCAATTTTTGGAACAACTGATATGAATCCTGCTAAAGCAGAAGTTGAACCTTCATAAACATCAGCAACCCATAAATGAAAAGGGAAAAGTGAAAGTTTAAATGCTAGGGCTGCAATAATAAATGTAGCTGCTATTAAAATTACAAAATAGTTTTCAAACTCTGTTTGAGTCAAAATCAAAGATATTTGACCTAACTCTACACTTCCAGTTTGTGCATATAATATCATTGAACCAAAGGCAAAAAAAGCAGCTGTTAAAGCTCCCATTGTAAAATACTTAATTGCTGCTTCTATTGCATTTAATCTATTATGCATAGCAATCATTGTGTATAAAGCTAATGAAGAAGTTTCTAAAGCTACAAAAATAAGTATTAAACTATCTGAACTTGCCATAAACTGAAAACCAGCAACCATAAAAAGATATAAAGCAAAATACTCAGGGTATCTAAACTCTTGAAATCTTAGTTTTGCAAAACCTAAAATTATAAAGAAAATTGAAGCTATTACAATTATTGCTTGTGCTAAAGTTGAAACTCCATCTACTAAAAGTAAATCAAAAAAGCCTCTTGCATCAGAGTTAAATCCAAAAACAAAACCTAAATCAACTATTAAAGCTAAAATAGTCAATGTTAAATACAAAGATTTATCTAATTTTTTTGTTGCTAAATCTACGCAAAGAATTATTAAAGCTGCAACAATTGCAACTATCATTGGAGTAATTGTACTAAAATTTAAACTCGCAAAATCAATAGCTATTTTTGGTATTTCATTCATTTTTCTACCCCTGAGATACTGTTTAAATCAATTATCTTAGATTGAGCCTCTTTTGTAACTGTTTTAGCATTCATAATCTCAATAAGTTTAGAAACACTATTATTAACTGGGTCTAAGATTGGTTTTGGATAAATACCTAAAACAACAACTAAAGCAACTAAAGGAATAAGTGCTGTTAGTTCTTTTTTATTTAAATCTTTTAAACTTCTGTTTTCATCCTTTGTAACTTCGCCAAAAAATGATTTTTTATACATTACAAGCATATATATAGCACCTAAGATTATCGTAAGTCCTGCAATTATTGCTAAAAATGGTGAATATTTAAAAAATCCAAGCAAAGATAAAAACTCTCCTACAAAGCCAATAGTTAAAGGAAGTCCAATAGAGGCCATTAACATAATTGCGAAAATAGTTGCATATTTTGGCATTACTTTTGCTAAACCACCAAATTCATTTATTTGTTTTGTATGCCTTCTATCATAAATAACTCCTACAAGCATAAATAATGCTCCTGAAACAATTCCATGAGAAAGCATCAAAAATATTGCTCCTGAAATACCTTCAACATTCAATGCAAATATTCCTAAAATTATAACTCCCATATGAGATACTGAAGAATAAGCTATAACTTGTTTCATATCTTCTTGAGCAAAAGCAACCATTGCTGTATAAACAATAGCTATTAAAGCTAATATAGCCATAGGAAGTATCATATAAACACTTGCATCAGGAAATAAAGGTAAAGAAAATCTTACAAATCCATATGTTCCCATTTTTAATAAAACTGCTGCAAGTATTACAGAACCAATTGTAGGCGCTTGTCCATGGGCATAGGGAAGCCAAGTATGAAATGGAAACATTGGCACTTTAATAGCAAAACCTGCAAAAAATGCAAGAAATAGCATAAGTTGCATATCAAAAGGAAGCAATAACATATTCCAATCAAGAATATTAAAACTCCAATTACCAGTAGTTTGAAAATAGATATACCCTAAATATAACATACCAATTAACATAACTAAAGAACCAAGAAAAGTATATAAAAAGAACTTAATTGCTGCATATATTCTTAGCTTTCCTCCCCAAGCACCAATAATATAAAGCATTGGTACAAGAGAAAGCTCCCAAAATAAATAAAATATTATTGCATCTAATGCTAAAAATACACCAACCATAGTCATTTCTAAGAATAAAACAGTAATTATTAAATTTTTAACTGCTTTTTTCTCACTAAGAGCAATTAGTGATACCATAGTCATAAAAGTAGTCATAATCACTAAAAATAGTGAAATCCCATCAACTCCTACAATATAATTAATTCCATAAGTTGGAATAACTAATACTTGTTGCAAAAACTGCATATCTGGGTTAGAAACATCAAAATTTATCCAAAGTATTATACTTATAATAAACTCTATTGCTGTTGCTAAAATTCCATATGCTTTTATAGAATCATCACTTACTAAAAATCCTATAAATGCTGCAAAGAAAGGGAAAAATATCAATATTGATAAAATATAATCCATATAACTAAACCTTTTAATTTATAAATGCAAGAGTTACACTTAAAAATAGTATAAATGCTACACCAACTGCCATAACTCTTAAAGTATGAGACAAATTTCCTGATTGAATTGGTGCTGAATGAACACCAGTTTTATAAACAGTTCTTGCTATTAGGTCAACTGTTGCATCAACAATCTTCATATCAATAACTTTATAAGCAAATCTTGATAATAAAAAGTATGATTTACATATGACTTTTTCATAAAATTGTGGAATAAAATATTGATTTATCAATATCTTGTAAATAGTACTATTTTGCCACTGTTTAGAAAAACCACCATTTTTATATTTAAATACAGCAAAACCTATTCCAAACAATGCAATTGCACTAGTAACTGCAATAAGAATATAAGCCGTTGAATGAGTAATATTTGAAGCTTCCCATGTTGGTAAAATGTAAGTTACCATATTTACAAATGAATGTTCAAACCAACCTAAAATAACTGCCAATAAAGCAAGAGGAATCATAGCTGCGATAACAAAAGGGTACGTTTCATGTGGATGATAACCAAACTCTTCATATTTAGGTTTTGTAAAAAACACTTGCATAATAAGTCTAAAAGAGTAAAAAGCAGTTAATCCAGCAGTTATCCATAAAATAACCCATAAAAAAATAGCATCTGCATTAAAAGCTGCTTCTAAAATCTTATCTTTTGAGTAAAACCCAGCAAGAGGGAAAATACCTGCTAAAGCAACTGAAGCAATAATCATAATAATTGCAGTTGATTTCATTTTGTTATATAAACCACCCATTTTTCTAATATCAAGCTCATTACTCATCGCATGCATAACATTACCTGCTCCTAAAAATAGAACTGATTTGAAAAAAGCGTGAGTTACTAAATGAAATAGTGCAACCCAATAAGCACCAAGTCCAGCAGCAACAAACATATACCCAAGTTGTGATAAAGTCGAATAAGCAATAATCTTTTTCATATCATTATTTACTAATGCCATTGTTGCAGCAAAAATAGCAACAAATGCTCCCAAGCAAGCAATGAAATATCCCACTTCAGGAATAGTAGTATAAATCTCATTTGCCCTTACTAATAAATAAACTCCAGCTGTCACCATTGTAGCAGCATGAATTAAAGCAGATACAGGTGTTGGTCCTTCCATTGCATCAGCAAGCCATGTATGAAAAGGAAATTGTGCTGATTTTCCCATTGCTCCAATAAATAAGAATACTCCTATTAATCCAATCATAAAACCACTTAAAGAGTCAATATTTGAAAATACAATGTCGTATTGTAAACTTCCAATATTCCAATAAATTAAAAAGATTCCTACTAACATCCCTAAATCAGCAATTCTATTCATAATAAAAGCCTCATTAGCAGCCCAAGCAGCAGAGTTTTTATGATACCAAAATCCAATTAATAGCCAAGAACAAAGCCCTACGCCTTCCCATCCTATAAAAAGTCCTGCAAAGTTATCTGACATTACTAATATGAGCATTGAAAATACAAAAGCACTTAAATAAGAAAAATATCTATTAAATCCCTTATCATGTTCCATATAGCCTATTGAATGAATATGAACCATTGTAGAAACTATTGTTACAACACTCATCATTACTACACTTACGTGATCAACTACAAAACCAAAAGGGATATCAATATTTCCAACAACAATCCAATCAAGCATTCTTACATGAATAATTTCATTTGTTTTATATACAAAATATAATAAATTTAATGTAGCAATAGTAGAGACTGCTAACATAAATGATGTAAAAATACCTGTAATGATATTTTTTTTACTCATTGCAAAAACTGCTGCAAACAAAGAGCCAACAAGAGGTGCAAATAACGCTATATATAGATATTTTTCCATCATTAGCCTTTTAATCTTTGCATACTATCTAAGTTAATAGTACCTGTTTTTTTATACCATAAAATAAGAAGTCCCAAACCAATAGCAACTTCACTTGCTGCAATTGCTACTATAAAAAAAGCAAACATTTGTCCAGTTAAATCCCCATGAAATTTTGAAACAGCTGCTAAACCTATATTTACAGAATTTAACATTATCTCAGTTGAAAAAAATAGCATTAGAAGATTTTTTCTTCTTATTACTCCTAATAAACCAATACAAAATATCAAAGTTGAAAGGATTAAATATGCATTTAGACTCATCTTTCTTCCTTTAACTTATCAATTTCATTTTCACTTAATTCTGAGTATGAAGTATCCATCTTTTTACTAGCTAAAATAATTCCACCAATCATTGCAACAAGTAACATCACCGCTGCAATTTCAAAAGGAATTAAGTATTTAGTAAATAAAACAACTCCCACATCTTGTGTATTTCCCCATTCTGGATGAACTGGTAAATTAGCTTGTACATTTTGACCAATAATAGGAGATACAAAAATAACTACTATTAACAAAGCAATAAGTCCACTTAATAAAAACACTAGCCTAGGGTTTTTAATACTTTCTTTTACAGTTGACAAGGAGTCAAAAAACATCATTCCAAAAGCATAAAGAGCAACAACAGCTCCTGTATAAACAACAATTTGAACTGCTCCTAAAAATTCAGCATCTAATAAAAAGAAAAATGCTGAAATAAATATCATACCAGCAGCTAATGCACTTAAAGCATACAAAGCATTATTTGTAAATACTGTAATTAAAAACATAATAACTGTTAAAGTGGCAAATAGATAAAACGCTACTACTTCAAACAACATCTTCTCTCCTAATACTGTAATGGAGTCTTTTTGATTTTTTCATCAGCATCAGGTGATACTGCTCCAAAACCTTCATACTCTTTTTGTAAATGTAACTTATCAAGTGGTGTTAATAAATCCTCTTTTAAAGCAAAGTGTGCTCTTTGTTCTGAAGCATTTTCATATCTTCCTCCATGAACAATTGCAAGTTCAGGACAAACTTCTGCACAATAACCACAAAAAATACACCTTCCCATATTAATTGTGTACTCTAAAACCTCTTTTCTTGAATTCTCATCAATTTTTGTATCCATTTTAATACAATTTGAGATACAAATTTTCTCACAAAGTCCACACCCAATACATCTATTTTCTCCTGATTCTAATAGTGCTAAAAGCTTATGAACAGCTCTATATCTAGGTCCAATTGGTAACTTTTCAGCTGGGTATTGAACTGTGTGCATCTTACCTTTAAATAAAGCCTCTTTCATCATATTAAAAGTTATTTTAAGTCCTGTAAAAAGCTCTTTTTTAAAACTTCTTTTTATAACTTGCTTGAAAACTTCTTTATTTGTTTTAGGATAATCATTATCTTGGACAGTTATATAGTTTTGTACACCAACATTTCTATTTTTAAACTCTTCTAAACCCATTTTAACTCCTAAAACATCATTACAAAACCAGTAATAAGAATATTTATTACTGCAAGTGGCATTAATATTTTCCAACATAACCACATTAACTGGTCAGGTCTAATATGTGGCCATGAAGCTCTTGTCCATAAAAAGAAAAAGATTAAAAACATCACTTTTAAAACAATTGCTAAACCACCAGGAATAAACCATAAATCATTAAAACCTCCAAGGAAAATTAGTGAAACTAAAAAACATACAGTAAATAAATTCGCATACTCACCAATAAAAAACATTCCCCATCTAAGACCTGAATACTCTGTTGCATAACCTGCTACAATCTCAGCTTCATGCTCTAATAAATCAAATGGCGTTCTATTTGTTTCTGCAAATCCTGCAATAACAAATAAAATAAAAGCTAAGGGTTGTGACCAAATTAGCCATGAAGTAAATCCTCCTGTTTGATAGTTATTAATATCAATTAAAGATAGACTTCCTACTAACATCAAAGGAGCTAAAAGAGAAAGCCCTGAAACCACCTCATAAGATAGTAATTGAATAGCAGTTCTAGCTCCACCTAAAAGTGACCACTTGTTCGCACTACTCATTCCACCTAAAAGAGGACCATAAAGACCAACAGAAGCAACTCCTAATACAAATAAAACTCCTACATTAATATCTGAAATAATAGGTCTTATTACATACCCAAACATCTCAAACTCTGGGAAAAAAGGAACTGCACTCATTGCAATAAATGCAGTTGCTGCTGTAATAATAGGAGCAATCATAAAAACAGGTCTTGCTGCATTTTGTGGAACAAAATCCTCTTTTGTAAAAAGTTTTATACCATCAGCAACTAACTGCAAAAGCCCATAAGGTCCAACATTTGAAGGTCCTAATCTTCTTTGCATATAAGCTAAAACTTTTCTTTCTATATAAGTAGTAAATCCTGCTAATGCAGAAAAAACTGCTAAGATTACAACTGCTTTAACTACTGTTTCAATAATAATACTAGTTTCCATTTTAAGCCTTTGTAAGTGAAGCTCTTATAAATCTATATGAATCAAAAAGCTCTTTTGTTCCATAAGATTTATCAAAGGTAGAAACATATGCTATTTCACCATCAATTTGTTCATCAATAAAAACATCTAAATCAAATGTTTTATTCTTTGTTAGAACTCTAACTTTGCTATTTTGTTCTAATTGTAATTTATTAAAAAGTTTTTCAGACATATAAATACCAGTTTTTGCTTTTCTTTCAAACTCATGAGATTTTGCTACAAACTCATTAAAAAGATTCATAGGATTTGCTCTATAAATAATAAACTCATCTTTATGTTCTTGAACATTTAAAATCTCTGTTTTTTCAAAACTATTATCTATTTGAACATCTATATTATCTAAAATATATCCTCTATGTTCATTTGCATCATTTGAAAAATAGTTTGCTAAAGAATCAAACTCTATTTGTTTAAATCCACTTGTAGTTGGAAGCTTTGAAGTATAATCAATTGTATACTCTTGCTTTTTAGATAGTAACTCATTTGCAATATCATTTAATATATAACCTTTATAAGGTAAAGCAGCATTTGTAGGAACAACTCTTTTATCTATATTTACAAAAGTTCCTTCTTGCTGATTTAATGCTGGCATATCTAAGTTTCCATCACCTAAAGCACTTAATTCATAATCTGCTTTTTCATTATAACCAATAGCAAAACCTTCTACTTTCTCATCTAATTGGCAAATTAAACTAACACCTAAAGTATTTGTTTTAGTAGGGATAATTAAAATATCAAACTTTGTATATTTATCAATCATAGCACAAAGTTTTGCTAATGTTTTATAATTTGGATGAGTTATTACATCTTCACCTATTATTAATGAAAACTTATCTTTTTTAACAAGCATTGACTCAACTAAATCATAAAAGTTTTCATCAAGTCCTACTTCATCTAAAAGTTTACAGTAACTATACTCTACTTCTTTTTCTTCTTTTTTTGTTACTAACTTTTTAACCTCTTTTTCTTCACCACTATCTTCATCTAAGACTTTTTCTATTACTTGTTCTTTTTTTGTTTCAACTACTGTTTTAACTCTTTTCTCTTTTAAAGATTGAAGATATGTCTTAATATCTTCAGGTAAACTTTCATCTGCAAAAATATCTAAAAGAAGATACAAAATAGCCTCTTCTTTTAAAGGTTGATGATATATAAACTCTGTTGTTTTACCTTTTTTACCAATCTTTTCCATAATTGGATCAACAATTGGATGGAAATATAATCCAGCACCCTTATTTAAAATAATAGAGTTATTAAAAGCATATCTTGCATGTGGTAAATCATATTTTAAAAATGAACCTAATGAAATCACAAAATTTGATTCATGTACACTATTTAAAGTTGCTGAATAAAGATTTTTTCCACTTATTAAACTATACTCTTTTAAAAATCTTTGATATTTAAAAGCCTCATCATTTACTAACTTAAAGTTATGCTCTTCTTTTAATTTTTGTAAAATCAATGCCTCTTCATTAGTAATAAATGAGTTAAATTTTATAGTTTTTGCTTTTTTAAAAGCCTCAATTGCTTCTAGAAAAGACTTTTCATCTTTTTGTTGTACATCATTTTCAAAATCATAAGCAAATCTTGCCGCTCCATTTAATGTAACATAATGATGGTCATTTGTAACTCTATAAATTTTTAATTTGTCATGATTTTGTATTGATTCATGTTTTCTTTCATAATACATCAAAGCACAATCACTTGAGTGAGGATTTGATGCAGGAATTTTTGTTAATTCCCATGCATTTGATTTATATTGAAAATCATTTGATACAAGTGCTCCAACAGGACAAACAGAGATACACTCTCCACAATCTGTACATGAGTTTTCATCAAAACCAATAAGAGATTTATTGAGCTTATTCCACATTGAATAAGCATCTTTTGGCATACTATCTTTAAAAGTTTTTGAGATTGCATCAGAACCTCTTTTTACTGTACTTAAAGCACTTGAACCTATCATATCCTTACATACAGTTACACACTTTTCACAAACTATACATAAACCTGGGTCATAATTCATAACTCCCCAATGCTGAGTTGGTCTTGGCACATCTTTAATTGAATAACTTTGAGAATCTACTTTCATATATAAAGTATAATTTTGTAACTCACACTCACCACTTTGGTCACATACTCCACATTGTAATGGGTGATTTACATCATATACCTCCATTATTGCTCTTCTTTCTTTAGCAATATTTTCAGTAGTTGTTTTTACTTGCATACCATCTTTAGCTTTTGCATTACATGCATATACTTGTTTTCCATCAGCTTCAACTAAACATAATCTACAAGCAAGAGTGGGAGAACACCTAGTTAAATAACAAATAGCTGGAACAAAAATACCATTTGCTCTTGCAATATTTAATAGACTCTCTCCCTCTTTTGCCTTACAAAGTTTCCCATCAATCTCTAAAGATATTAAATCACTCACTCTTCAAGCCTTTCTATTTTTACGGGTTTATAAATATACCCACATGATAAGAAATCACTTCCTTTCTTATTTGTTGCGCAAATTGCAATTGTGCTTTGTAGGGTATCATCAACTATTAATTTTTTTAAAACTTCGCCCTCATTTGAAGTAAGTTTTATATTTGCTTTATCTTCAACTTTTGCAATTCTTGAAAAAGATGCACTTGCATAAACAATATTTGAATCTTTTGAACTATCCAAATATGAATAAACTACTGTTCCATTAAAAGGTAAAAGTTCTTCTACTTCTTCTATATTCTCATCTTGAGTATCAATAGGCATTGAAGATAAAAGTTTTAAATCACTATACTTCTCAATAGCACTTAATATTTTTAAAATATTATCAACTCTTTTATGAGAAAATATATCTTCACCAACTAATATAGTTTTGTTAGTTTTTCCTAAAGACTTTTCAAAAGCCTCTTCAAACTCTTCTTCTCCTGCACTTGATTCTGCTGAGATATAACCAATATCTAAATCATCTATATAAGCTTGTACTTTTTCACTTGTATTTTTTACAAAAGTATCTAATAACAAAGAACTAATACCTTCTTCACTTCCTGCTTCATATTTAATAAACTGCGTATAAAAATCTTTTAAAGCTAAACTATCAACTGCATGCATATAAATAACTTCTGCATTATTACTCTTCTTTGCTTCATTTATAGCTTCAACAATTTGCTCATTTGTATTTGCTAGGAACTGTCCAAAACATAAAATATAATCACTTTTTCTTAAAATATCTAAATCTATCATACTTTTTACTCTTCTTCTTTAGTTTCAATCTCTTTTTTTTCAGGTTCAACTTTTTTTACTACTATTGTCCAATCAACTTCATTAAACTTAATAGAGTTCATAAGTGTATAACCATTTTCATATATTAAATCAGCACTTTTTTGAACAGCTGAAAAATCTCCAATTTCAAATAAAAAAATAGCATTCTCGCCATCTTTAATATTGTGTTTCATCAGCTCTAACATTCTGTCATAAAAGTTTTGTTTTAGTGGTCTTAAATCAAACCTTTTCATATTTTTAACTCCATGGCTTTTATTATCATCTATCTATCTCACCAAACACTAAATTTAAGTTACCAATTAAAGTAACCACATCCGCTAATTGATGTCCAGGTAAAAGATCTTCTAATAACCCTGTATGGAAAAAACTTGGAGCTCTAATTTTTAACCTATATGCATACGGTGTTCCATCACTTACTACCATATATCCTAACTCTCCTTTTGGTGATTCAGTAGCTACATAGACTTCACCTTTTGGAGGTCGCATTCCTTGAGTTACTAAAACAAAATGTTGCATCAATGAATAGTTTTGAGTCATTATTTGCTCTTTTGGTGCAGAGATATACTCAGGAGCATGAGCCATAAGTTCACATTCACTTTCTTCATACATCAAAATAAGTTGTCTTAATATTTTAATTGACTCTCTTATTTCTTGCATATAACATTTATATCTTCCATACGAATCGCCAGTAGTTGCAATAGGAATATCAAAATCTAATTCAGGATATAAACCATAAGGCATCTCACGTCTTAAGTCCCACTTAATTCCTGTTGCTCTTAAAGCAACTCCTGTTACACCCCAAGATTTTGCTAGTTTGGAAGTTATGATACCAACATTTTCAAGTCTCATTCTCCAAACTCTATTTTCTGTTAATAGTCCCTCATATTTTTGAACTTCTACTTCTAAAGTCTTTAAATATTTTTCTAAATCTTCACACCAATTAGTTGGCAAATCTAAAGGAACACCACCAATTCTTACTGCACTATGTGTAAGTCTTGCACCACAATAATCTTCTATCAAATCTAATGCAAACTCTCTTTCTCTAAATGTATATAAAAATACACTCATTGCACCTACATCAAGAGCATGTGTTGCTAACCAAAAAAGATGAGAAACAACTCTATTTAACTCTAAAAGCATTGTTCTTATTATCTCTGCACGTCTAGGTACTTCAATTCCTAAAAGTTTCTCAATAGCAAGGGCAAAACCATAATTATTTGAAGTAGAAGCAATATAATCCATCCTATCTGTAGTTGGCAGGAATTCATTATATATCATATTCTCTGCCATTTTCTCCATACCTCTATGCAAATAGCCAATATCTGGTCTTGCTTTTACAACCTCTTCTCCTTGTAACTCTAAAATTAATCTCATTTGCCCATGAGCTGATGGATGTTGTGGTCCAAAGTTAACCACCATTGTATTATCTTCTCTTTCGAAGTTTATATTTTCAAAGAAAGGTTTTAATCTATTTGGAGTTTGTTGTTGCATCATCTACCTTCTCTCTTTTAAAGTTTTAGAATCTTCTTCTTTAAACTTTTTAATAAACTTAACACCTTGCTCTTCTTGATAAGCCAATGGTGTGTGCTCTGGCTCTTTTCCATCAGTAATATCTTGTGCATATGGTACTTCATGTCCTAATCTAGCAAACCTAGTAGTATCATATCTATCAATAGCAGCAGCATCTCTTATTTCAGGGCCTATTATCTCTCTTGCTTCTTTTCCAAAAATCTTATCCACTTCATACCAAGATGCAGCCTCATCTCCATGTAAAGGATAACTTTTTCTTAATGGATAATCATGCCAATCATTAGGCATTAATATTCTTTTCATATTTGGATGATTTATAATCTTTACTCCAAACATATCATATATCTCTCTTTCTGCCCAGTTTGCCATTTTGAAAAGTGAATAAACAGAGTTTAACTCTTCATCCTGTTTTAAAAAACATTTAAGTCTTAATCTTTTATGTTTACTCATAGATAAAAATTCATAAAAAATTTCAAAGCCACCTTGTAAACTTAAATAATCAATTGCAGAAATATCTATTAAAACATCATATTTTAATTCGTTTTTCAAAATCTCTACTGCATTTAAATTATCTTTTGAGTCTATATAAATAACTAAATGTTCTTTTTGTATATACTTATCAAGAATTTTTATTTTTGAACAAAGCAATTCTACATCATTAAAAAAAATTTCATCTTGAGCAACATCAACTTTAGGAAGCGAAGGAGTAACATAAAATCTATCATTAAAATATGATTTCTTTTGTACATCATTTTTTGGTTTGTATTCTCTCATACTAACCTCTTTTTCTTAACTGTTCTAAATATCGATTCTCTTCTAATCTTTTTTTGAAGCATCATAAGTGCATACTGCAAAGTTTCAGGTCTAGGAGCACATCCAGGAAGATATATATCAACTGGTACAACTCTATCTGCACCTTGAACTGTCGCATAGGTATTAAACATACCTCCTGTATTTGCACATGAACCCATTGAAATAACCCATTTTGGGTCAGGCATTTGGTCATATAATCTTCTCATAAACTCTGCATGTTTTTTTGTTAAAGTACCAGCTATAACAATAACATCTGCTTGTCTAGGACTAGCTCTAAAAATCGTCCCAAATCTATCAAAATCATATCTTGAAGCACCAGTTGCCATCATCTCAATTGCACAACATGCAAGTCCATAAGTTAAAGGCCATAAAGAATTACTTCTTCCCCAGTTTACAAGTTTATCCACTGTTGTTAGAGCAATAGGAGCTCCTTTATCAGCTAAATAGTTTACTTTATGCTGTGCCATTCTAAGGCTCCTTTTTTCCAAGCATATATAAATCCAATAGTTAAAAGTAGAATAAAAAGTATCATCTCTATAAAGCCAAACCATCCCAATACTTTAAAATCAACTGCCCATGGGAACATAAATATGATTTCTATATCAAATAAAATGAATAGTAATGCCATCAAATAAAATTGTACAGAGACTGTATTTGGTTGTTTTGTAACTTCTGGTCCACACTCATATAAAGATACTTTTAATTTCTCAGTGTTTAATCTTGCAATCTTTCTACTTATAACTCTTGCTAAATAAACAGTTAAGATAAATGCGCCAAATGTTAAAACAAACATAACAAATACACCAAAATACGGATGAGAAAAATCCATATGTGTCATCATGTATCCTTGGTATCTAATTTTTACACTTAAGTGTTAATTAATTATTTTCTAAATCCTACCTAATATCTACTAAAGCTATACTTATGTTACTATGGGCTTTTTACTTAAATTTGATAAATTTTTATTAACTAATTTAAAACTAAAGGAGTTTAATAATTATATTTTTAAAAGATACAAGCAGTA
>NZ_NXIF01000017.1 GCF_002837275.1 Malaciobacter halophilus
TAATTATAAACTTTATATATGTAACAAATAATATTATTATATGAATATGTATGTAAAAATATAGAAATTAAGAATCGTTTTAAATGATATTTTATATTACTTTATATGTAATAAATAGTTCTTAGAAGTTAAAAAATAAAAAGAGTTTTATAAAATTAAAGATTTACAAACTCTTTTTTATTTTTTACAACTTTTTGTAAATATCTTCTAGTCTCTTTATATGGTAGATTTTTGATTAATTTATTATAAACTTCAGAAGCACTACTTTTATTTATAATATTTTTAGCTTTTACTCTATTTGAATTAAATGTTTTTAAAACATTCCCACTTCCAGTATTATAAGCGCTTATTACACAATACTCTTTTGAAATAGGATTGTATAAACCTTTTAAATATCTTTCATTTAATATTTTTAAATATACTACTCCAAGCTTTATATTATTGTTTGCATTAAATAGATATTTCTTACTTGGAGTATAAGTTTTATTTGTTAAGTATTTATAAGCATCTCTTCCTGCTGTTGTTGGAACAATTTGCATTAATCCAATTGCACCTGCACCACTAATTGCGAACTGATTAAAATTACTCTCAGTTTTTATAATTGCATAAACAAGATTTCTACTTATTTTATACTTTTTTGAATATTTTTCAACAAAAGGCTTAAATTTTGAAACTCTAATTGATGCATGGTCTTTTACCATTGGTATTTGTACATATGCAACTTTAATATTCTTATTATCTTTTTTTATCGATTTATATTTTATATTTTTTGTAACTATTTTTGCAAATCTATTTGCTCTCCATGAATATCTAATATTTTTATTTTGGTCATCTTTAACCTCTCCTAATAAATAAGGAGTTTTACCTAATTTCACTTTTTTTGCATTGAATAAATCAGCAGCTTGAGGGTCATCTGGCAATAAAAGTGTAGTAACAACTGCATTATGTAAACTCTTTTTGGTATTTTTTTCATCAATAGTTTCAACTGTTACAATACCTTTATCAAAATCTATTAATGCCCTACTTTTATAGTTTTGCATATATTTAACATACTCTTTTTTCTTGGGTATTTTTACATTTTTTTCACCCCATTTACTTCCAATTGCTTTTATAAAAGCAAACAAGTATTTTTCAAGATTTTTATCAAGAGAGTTTATATCATTTTCTAATTGTTTAGGGTTTGTAGCATATGAGATTGTTTTTGATTTTGCAAGGGTTTTAAAAGCACTACTTGGGTCATTACTAATTGCTGCTCTTGTAAGATTATAAATATCACTAGTACTACAACCAACTAACATAAATACTAATATAAATGTAAAGACAAATTTTTTCATAATTTTATTTTATCAAAAGTAATATACATTAAGCTTGAATAATAAACTATACTTTAAACTGCATTTATCTCTATTTTGATAAAATTGTGTATTAAAAAAAAGGTAAAAATGTTTAAATGAATAGTTTTGAAGTTATATCACAAATAAAAAAAGAGTTATCAAAAAAGATTATCGGTCAAGAAGAGATGATAGATGCACTCTTAATTGGTCTTTTAACAAATGGGCATATTTTGTTAGAAGGAGTTCCTGGTTTAGCAAAAACTACAACAGTAAATGCTTTAGCAAAAGTAATTGACTTACACTTTAAAAGGGTACAATTTACACCAGACTTACTACCAAGTGATATTATTGGTGCACAAATTTATGATATGAAAACAGGAGAGTTTAAAATAAAAAAAGGCCCTATATTTACAAATCTTTTATTAGCAGATGAGATTAATAGAGCCCCTGCAAAAGTTCAATCAGCTTTGCTTGAAGTAATGCAAGAAAGACAAGTAACAATTGCAGAAGATAGTTTTAAAATTGAAAAACCTTTTTTAGTTTTAGCAACTCAAAACCCAATTGAGCAAGAAGGTGCATACACACTTCCAGAAGCTCAACTAGATAGATTTATGTTTAAAATTGTAGTTTCATATAATACAAAAGAACAAGAGTATGAAATAGCTAAAATGGCCTCAAGTAATACTAAAATAACCCTTGATAAAGTTATTACAAAAGAGCAATTATTTAAACTAAAAGATGAAGTTTTAAGTATACATATAGATAAACAACTTGAAGAGTATATAATTGATATTGTATGTGCAACAAGAGAGCCTAAAAAATACGGCTTAGAAGAACTTGAAAACAAAATAGAGTTTGGAGCAAGTCCAAGAGCAACAATTGATATGTTTAAAGCAGTTAAAGCGCAAGCTTATATTAGAGGAAATGATTATGTAAATCCTATTGATATTGCATTAGTTGTAAAAAATATATTAAGACATAGAATTATTTTAAGTTATGAAGCACAAGCTGAAGATGTTAATGTTGATGATGTAATTGAGAAAATAGTAGAAAAAATAGATATTCCATAATGAATACAAAATTAAAAAAAATTCTAATAAAAAGTAAAAAAGAAGTTTTTAGTGAAATCATAGGAAATAATAGCTCAAAACTAAAGGGTGAAGGGTACGATTTTTTAGAGCTAAAAGAGTATGAATATGCAGAAGATGTCAAAAATATTGATTGGGTTATTAGTGCAAAACTACAAAAACCATATGTAAAAATTTTTCATGCACAAAAAGAACTAAATATTAATCTTATTGCATTATTAAATGGAAGTGTGCATTTTGGTACAAATAAATTCAAACAAGAACTTATTTGTGAAATTTGTTCGATTTTAGCTTTTAGTACAATTAAACAAGGTGATAGTTTTAGTTCTTATATTGCAAATGAAAAGCTTACACTTTGTACAAAAAAAAGCAAAAAAAGTTTTAGTGTTGAAAAAATGGCAAAAGATATTTTTGAATATAACAGTATAGGAAAAAAGTTATCTTATAAAACAGTTACAAACTCTATTTTTTCTCATTTAAAAAGGCGCTCATTAATATTTTTAATAGGTGACTTTTTCAATATTGAAGAGTTAGATTTAAAACTTTTAAGTAAAAAGCATGAGCTAGTAGTTATTATAATAAGAGATAGATTCGAAGAAAACTTAACAAGTTTAGGAAATATAAATATAAAAGATTTAGAAGATGGATTGGAACATAAAGGTTTTATAAGTAATAACACATTAGAAAGTTATAAAAAACATATAAAAAAGAGTGATTACCTCTTATATGAACACTTAAGAAAATGTAATGCAAATTTTATCAAAATATATACAGATGAAAATCCAATTTCAAAATTAACAAGGTTAATGAAGTAATGAATGATTTAAAAATCAATGATATAAAAGGTTTAGTTACAATTCCAGATTATTCGTTTTTTATTTATACTTTTTTGATTGTTGTATTTTTTTGTATTTTTATTATTTTAATATTTTTAATGGTAAAGAGTTTTTTAAATAGAAAAAAAACAAAAGAACAAATAGCATTTGAGGTTTTAAAAAATTTAGATTTAAAAAATAGTAAAGAGTGCGCTTATAAAATCACAAAATATGGAAGAGTTGTAATAACAGACAATAGAACTAAAAAACTTTTTTTAGAACTTGAAGAAGAGCTAGAAAAATATAAATACAAAAAAAATGTAGATAATTTTAATAAAAATATCATTCATCAGTTTGATAGATTTATGGATGCTGTAGATGTTTAATTTTACTTTTGAGTATCCATATATACTTTTATTAATTATCCCTTTTATATTGTGTTTTATCTATTGTAAAGCTAAAGAACCAAGCTATTTTATGCCTCACTTACAATTACTAAAACAGTCATCAAAAAAAAGCTCTTTAATTATAGAACTTTTAAAATATTTAGTAGCTATTTTAGCAATAATTGCACTTGCATCTCCTGTAAAAATAAAAAATACCCAATACATAAATAGTGATGGTATAGATATAGTTTTAAATCTTGATACAAGTGATTCAATGAGACAACAAGGTTTTAATAAATTTGAT
Organism: Malaciobacter halophilus; assembly: GCF_002837275.1. Classification (GTDB taxonomy): domain Bacteria; phylum Campylobacterota; class Campylobacteria; order Campylobacterales; family Arcobacteraceae; genus Malaciobacter; species Malaciobacter halophilus. The sequence continues at coordinate 3,928 of NZ_NXIF01000017.1, forward strand.
TTAAAACAGAATAGATTTGATGTTGTAAAAGAGCTTGCATCTGATTTTATAACTAAAAGAATAAATGATAATATTGCATTAGTTGTATTTGGTAATAAATCCTTAATTGCTTCAACTTTAAGCTTTGATAAAGAGGCTCAAAAAGAGATATTAAACTATTTAGACATTGGTATAATTGGGCCTAAAACAGCACTAATTGATTCTTTAGTTAGTAGTGTAAAAATACTTAAAAACTCCACATCAAAAAGCAAAGTAATTATTTTACTTAGTGATGGAGAGGATACTTCTAGCCAAATACCATTAAGTGTAGCTTTAAAGCTTCTTAAAAAATATAGTATAAAAGTTTATACTATTGCAATTAATAGTCAAAATAGATATGTTTTAAATGAGATAGCAAAACAGACTAAGGGTAAATATTTTAACGCAAATAGTAAAAATGACTTACGTAACGTTTATGAACAGATTAACACTTTAGAAAAGAGTAAAGTAAAAAACAATAAAGTTAATCTAAAAGAGTACTATTACTTTTATCCTCTGTTTATAGCTACAATTATATTAATTTTGTTAATATATCTAAAAAATAAAGAGTAAAAGGTTTAAAAATATGCTAGAAAGCAAAAGTGAAGAGCTAAAAAAAGCTTTAGAAAAGAGTATGTCAAAAGAGAATATTCAAGAAAAACTAATGCAAGAAAAGCTTAAACAAGACCAACTAAATAAAGAAAGAGAGAAACAAAAAAGAATCTTTTATGTATTAATAACAGTTTTTATTTTGATTATTATTGCATTAAGTGCATACTTATTAATGACAAATGAAAATAGTAAAATAGCAAAAAATAAAGAGTTTGAAAGTTCAAAAATTAATCCAAAAGAAGAATCTACAATTGAAAAAAAAGTTCAAATTGATACAAATAGAAATGATAAACAAAAAAAACAGACTTCCCAAAAGATTAAAGAAAAAATAGTAACAAAAGAAGTTATTGTACAAAAGGAAGTTTTTGTCTCAAAGGATAATTTTAAAGAGATTTTTAATACTAAAAACTTCAATCTTGTAAAGTGCTACTCTTATGGTGTATTTGAATATATGCCAACAAATGCTTGTAAAAAAAGTTTAACAAAGTTTTTAGAAGATAATAAAAAAGCAATTAGATTAGAACTAATTGGAGTAGTTGGAATAGATGACATAAAAAAAGCAAATTCATTAGCAAAAGATGAAAAAATACAAGAGTATATTATAAGAGGTATAGCAAGAGATAGAGTTATTGAAGCTTCATGGTTTATAAAAGAGCTACTTAAAGATAAGAATGCAGTAATAACACCAGTTAATTACTATATAAAGTCTAAGAAAAATAACAAAGGTTTAGTACTTAGAGCATATAACTAAATATGCTTAAGTACTTCATCTTTATCTAATAAAGGAAACTTTTTATCATAAATTATTTGATAAGGTTCATCACCTTTTCCAAGTATTAATAAAACAGAATTTTCATTCTTTTTTGCTAAATCTATACCTTTTTTTATAGCCTCTTTTCTATTTACTTCAATAGTTAAGTTTTGTTTATTTGGTATTGCTTTACAAATATCTTCAATAATTAAATCAGGGTCTTCAAATCTTGGGTTATCAGAAGTTACAATAATATGTTTTGCAAAATTTGCTGCAAGTTTTCCCATAAGTGGTCTTTTGTCTTTATCTCTATCCCCACCTGCACCAAAAACTGTTATAATATCTTTATGATTAAAACTTTCATAAACCTCTTTCATTCCATCAGGAGTATGTGCAAAATCAATTATAATAAGTGGCTCAACACTTACAATTTCCATTCTTCCACTAACTCCAGCAAAGTTTTCAACTACTTGGCAAATATTATCTAAGCTTTTGTTTGTTGTTAAGTGAACACTTGCAATTGCAGCCATTAGATTATAAATATTAAATATACCCATCATAGATGATGAAAAAGAGTGCATTTTTTCGATATTTGAAAACATTACATGCATTCCATTTTTAAAAGAGTATGCTGTAACTTTATAAGTTGAAGGATTTTCTAAAGAGTATGTATATGCATTTTTTGTATTAAATTTAACGACTTTATCATCTTTATTTATTAATTTTTTAGTATCATCATCAAAAAATGAGTTTTTAACATTTATATACTCTTGTATAGTTTTATGATAATCTAAATGGTCTCTTGTAATATTAGTATGAACTTTTAATTCAAACTTTAAACCTTCAACTCTTTTTTGTTCAATTGCATGGGAACTTACTTCAGTTACAAAAAAATCACATCCATTATCAATAGCTTTTTGAATATGTGCAAAATTTGCAAGTTGTACAGGAGTTGTCAAAGTATAATCTTCAACTTTTTCATCATTTATAAAAAAACCTCTTGTACCTTGCAATGCAACTTTATATCCTAAATCTAAAAGTATTGAGTAAATTGCAGCTGCTGTTGTTGTTTTTCCATTTGTTCCTGTTATTCCAATAATTTTTATTGAAGAAAAATCAACATAATCTTTTAATTTTGTTGAAGGTATCAACTCCGTACAACCATTTGCTTTTGCATCGTCACAAAATTTCTCATTTTGTGATGAATAAACAAAAACTACTTCACTGTTTGCCTCTTTTGAATTATCTGTAAATTTTTTATTATTTATGGTTATTAGCAATTTTTTTCTCTTCTAATTTTTTATATAGTTCTTCAATTTGTTTATCATATGTAAAATATTCATTAAAGCCATCTAAGTAGCTATATGCAGTAGTATTAAATCCATTATCTATTAATTTTGAAACAAAATCAAAAAAATCCTCTTTTGATTCAATTGCAACTTTTGTAGAAAACATAATATCTTCAAAAGCTATTCTAAAAGAGCCCCTTGACTCTACAAGTTTTTTAAAATCTTCATATTTTATAGCATCTAGTGAATCAACACCTGTTTCAGTAATATCTTTAAGCATATCCATCATCTTATCAATATCACCATCATAAGCATTTACAACCTCTTCTACATAAGAGATTGCTGCTTCCATATCGTCTAAAGACGCAGCAGAGAAATAGTCGTATAAAGATAGTGCTTTTTGCTCATCTTCACTAGCAATATCACAAAAAATAGCATATACTTTATACTCCCTTTTTGTAGGAAATAAAGATGAAAGTTGAGAATATAAAAATAGAGCTTTATCATACTCTTTATTCAAAAAATATGAGTTTGCTTCATTTAATAATCTTTTTTCATTTATCATTAAAGTTCCTCTAAACTATTTTCCATACCTTGTGGTACATTTACAATCTCTAATTCTGGGTGAATTGCTGCTCTTAACTCTTTTTCAACAACATATTTTAAAGTACTTCCACTTGCACTACATCCAACACAAGCTCCTTGTAATTGCACAAATACTCTTCCATTTTTAATATCAAGTAGTGATATAGCACCACCATCTTGTGCTAACATTGGAGCTACTTTGTTTTCAATAATTGTACTTACTGGAAGTTTTAAGTCTTCATCTGAAAACGGCATCATAATCTATTTACCTCTTTTATTTTTATTTACGTAAACTATTCCAATAGCAGTAATTGCAATAATTACTGCTACTGTTTTTAATATAAAAGATAGTGTAACTGGCTCTTCAAACATTAAGCTAATACACTTTCACATCTTTTACATAAAGTATCTTCACTATGTGATTTAAATTTCCAACATCTAGGACATTTTTCATCACTAACTTTACAAACATCAAATTTTTCTGAGTCAATTTCAAATGATACTAAAACCTTACCTTTTGCCTCTTTGCTTACACTACTTACTAAGAATAAGTCTTCTGCTTCAACATCTGGTAAAGATAGTATATCTTTACAATTTGTAACTAACTCTAACTCTAAAGTTGACTTAATTATTTTATCTTTTTTTAGTGTATCAATAGCTTCAGAAAATTTCTCTTTAGCTTTTAATAAAAGTTCTTCGTTAAGATTAGTTTCAACTTCAGGTAATTTCTCATCTTCAATATCAAAAATATCTGTTGCATCACCTTTAATAAACTCTGGTGCATACTCTAATAACTCATCCATAGTGTAAGTTAAAATGCAAGCTAAAGAAGAGATAAGTTTTTTAGTAATTAAAGCCATAGCACTTTGAGAACTTCTTCTATGAATATCATTTTTATCATCACAATACAATCTATCTTTACAAACGTCTAAATAAATACCTGATAAATCAACAACTAAAAAGTTATTTAATTTATTTAATCCTTTAGAGAACTCATAAATTGCAAATGAATTTTCAATCTCTGTAAATACTTTTTTAGCTTTTGCTAATATCCATTTATCAAGTTCACCCATTTTATCAATAGATACAACTTCATCTAAATCATCTATATTTGCAAGTAAAAATCTCGCTGTATTTCTAATTTTTCTATAAAGTTCTGCATTTTGCTTTAAAATATTATCTGAGATTTTTAAATCACTTTGATAATCACTCATAGCAACCCACATTCTTAAAATTTCACTTCCATACTGTTTCATTACTTTATCAGGAGCAACTACATTTCCTTTTGACTTAGACATTTTTTCACCTTTTTCATCAACAGTGAATCCATGAGTCAAAATAGATTTATAAGGAGCAACTTCATTTGAAGCTAATGTAGTTAAAAGTGAAGATTGGAACCAACCTCTGTGTTGGTCACTTCCTTCTAAATACATATCAGCTGGGAATGTTCCTGCATCATAATTTCTACTTCTTAATACTGCATTTTGAGTAGAACCACTATCAAACCATACATCTAAGATATCCATAGTTTTTTCTAAATCATCTGGATTTAATCCACTTCCTGGGTATAGTAACTCTTCAATTGATAAGTCATACCAAGCATCACAACCTTTTTGCTCAAAAATCATAGCTGTATAGTTTAAAACTTTTTCATCAAAAATAATCTCATCAGTTTTTTTATTTCTAAAAAATGCAATTGGAACACCCCAATCTCTTTGTCTTGAAATACACCAATCAGGTCTACCTTCTAACATAGAACGTAATCTATTTCTACCCCATTCTGGATAAAACTTGATATTCTCTACTACATTTAAAGCATTTTGTCTTAAAGTTTTATTCTCTTTTCCATACTCATCATCAATTGAAATAAACCATTGTTTAGTTGCCCTAAAAATAATCGGTTTATGCGTTCTCCAACAATGTGGATAAGAGTGTCTAATATCAATTCTACTTAATAAAGCATCACCTAACTCTTCTAAAATTAACTCATTTGCTTTAAATACATGTACACCTAAATATTTATCTGTATCTTTAAAAAGCTTTTCTCTTACAATTGTTTCATCATATTTTCCATATGCATCAACTGGCATTAAAACTTCAAGACCATATTTTAATCCAACTTTATAGTCATCTTCCCCATGACCTGGAGCTGTATGTACAGCACCTGTACCTGCATCCATTTCAACATGGTCTGCTAAAATAATCTTAGAAGTTCTACCATTTAAAGGATTGATTGCATTTGTATTTTCAAGCTCTTTAGGGCATACATTTTTTACAATTTCACCTTTTATTACTTCATTTTCAATTAATGAGTTATAAAGTTTTTTTGCAACAATAAATTTATCACTAGTTATTACATACTCTTCTTCAGCATTTAATGCAATTCCTGTATTAGATGGAAGTGTCCAAGGAGTTGTTGTCCAAATAACTAAACTTGCATCAATTGATTCATGCTTAAATGCAACATAAATTGAAGGTGAAGTTTTATCTTCATACTCAACTTCTGCTTCAGCTAATGCAGTTTGTGCTGCCCAAGACCAATAAACAGGTTTTGAACGTTGAACTAATAAACCTTGTTTTGCAATTGCACAAAGTTCTCTATAAATATTCGCTTCAAATTTAAAATCCATAGTTAAATATGGATTTTCCCAATCTGCAATTACTCCAAGTTTTTTAAACTCATCTCTTTGAATATCTATAAATCTTGAAGCATGAGCTCTACATAACTCTCTAATTTTAGATTTTGGTAACTCTTTTTTCTTTGTATTACCAATTTTTTCTTCTACTTTTTGCTCAATTGGTAAACCATGACAGTCCCAACCTGGAACATATCTAACAGATTTTCCATCAAAATAGTGATATTTAATAATAATATCTTTAAGTACTTTATTTAATGCATGACCTATGTGAATATGCCCATTAGCATATGGTGGTCCATCATGTAGAGTAAAACTTTCTCGTCCTTGTCTATTCTTTTTCATTTTCTCATAAACATTTTTCTCATCCCAAGCTTTGTATCTCTTAGGCTCATTTTGCGGTAAATTTCCTCTCATTGGAAACTTTGTTTTTGGAAGCAATAAACTATCTTTATAATCCATATCTGTACTACCTTCAATATATTAAGTATTTGTTCTATTTCATTAAATCGTAGATTATAACTAAGATTTAGTAAAATTTGATTTAATCACTTACTAAGCTTTATAATATTAAATTAACCTAAATTGAGTAATTTAATGTTATTTTTATAAGTTAATCTTATAATCTAGTTTAAATACAAAATTTTTACTCACTTACCACAGAAGTAACCATTATAAAACATAATGTACAATTATTGTACATATGAAATACTAAGTTTTCTGTTATAATGTTACGAAAGAGGATATATTGTAACAATCATGTACAGTTTTTTTTATTTTTATACCAAAAATGATTTAAATATGATAGTATCCTTTATATTTTAAAACTTGATGGGGATTATTAATATGAACGAGAAACATTATGAAGTAGTTATTGTCGGTGGAGGTATTTCTGGTGCAGCTTTATACTACGAGCTTGCAAAATATACAAATGTAAAAAGCATCTGTATGTTAGAAAAATATGAAGATCTCGCTACTTTAAACACTAAAGGTACAAGTAACTCACAAACAATTCACGTAGGTGATATTGAAACAAACTACACATTAGAAAAAGCAAAAATCACAAAAAGAACAGCAAAAATGATTGAAAAGTTTTGCCTTCAATATAATCTACAAGATAAAGTTATGTTCAAACATCAAAAGATGGCACTTGGTGTTGGGGAAAAAGAAGTTGAATTTATAAAAAATAGATATGAAGAGTTTAAAACTATATTTCCTTACTTAGAGTTATGGGATAAAGAAGATTTAAAACAATTAGAACCAAAACTAGTATATTTAGATAATGGTCAAGAAAGACCAGAACCTATTTTAGCAATGGGTGCAAAAGACCAATATACAACAGTTGAATATGGTCAAATGACTAAAGAGCTTGCAAAAGCAGCACAAGCGTGTGAAAATGTTGTTACTGATATATTCTATAACTCTGAAGTAGACGAAATAGAGCAAGTAGGTGAAAAATATAAAATCACTACAACTGCAGGTACTGTGTTTACTGCTGATTTTGTTGTTGTAAATGCTGGTGCACACTCACTATATTTAGCACATAAAATGGGTTATGGGAAACATATGGGTTGTCTTCCAATGGCAGGAAGTTTTTATATAACAGGTGGAGAGTTCTTAAATGGTAAAGTTTATATGGTACAAAATGACAAACTACCATTTGCAGCACTTCATGGTGATCCAGATATTTTAGCTGATGGAAAAACAAGATTTGGTCCAACTGCACTTATGCTTCCAAAACTAGAAAGATATAAGCCTGGTACTTATTTAGATTTCTTTAAAACTTTAAATTTAGATGGTAATATTATTAAAATATTTTGGGATTTATTAAAAGATAGTGATATTAGAAACTATGTATTAAGAAACTTCTTATTTGAAGTTCCAGGATTAAATAAAAAACTATTTGTTAAAGATGCAAGAAAAATTGTTCCATCATTAAAAGAAGAAGATATTGAATATGCAAAAGGATTTGGAGGAGTAAGACCACAAGTTCTTAATAAAGAAGAGCAAAAACTAATGTTAGGTGAAGCTTCAATTAATCCAGGAACAGGAATTATATTTAATATGACTCCAAGTCCAGGTGCTACATCTTGTTTAGGAAATGCAGAAAGAGATATTCAAACAATAGCAGAATATTTAAATCTTGAGTTTGATAGAAAACAGTTTTTATCTGATTTAACAGAAGATGAAGAGTAAAAACTTCTACTTAAATATATAGTATGAACTTCATACTATATATTTAATACTCTTATTAACCTTTTATTTAACCAAAATTACTATAATCATATATATAAATAGATACTCAAAGGATAAAAAGTGTTCAATAATATATTTGATGAAAATAAAATGCAAGAGTTACAAATTTTATTAAGAGAAAATAAAAAAACAGTAACTTGTGCAGAGAGTTGTACCGGTGGATTATTAGCTTCTATGATTACAGAACTTTCTGGTTCCTCTGATATATTTAATGGTTCAATTGTTTCTTATTCCAATGAAATTAAAAATAAAAAACTAAATGTAAAAATAAAGAATTTAGAAGAATTTGGTGCAGTTAGTACACAAGTAGTTGAAGATATGATTGATGGTTCAATACAGATGTTTGATGCTGATTTTGCCCTTGCTACAAGTGGTATTGCTGGACCAACAGGAGCAACAAAAAATAAGCCAGTAGGTACGGTTGTAATAGGTGTAGGAGCCAAAAATGGCGATAAAATCGTTGATGTATATCACTTTGATGGTAACCGAAAAGAAGTTCAGATACAAGCTGCAAAAACAACTTTTAAAATTTTTTTAAAATTTTTTCAAAAAACCCTTGACAAACAAAAAATTTTTTAATATAATTCCACTCCATTTTAAGAAAGACGACCCGTTAGCTCAGCTGGTAGAGCATCTCCCTTTTAAGGAGGTGGCCGAAGGTTCGAATCCTTCACGGGTCACCACTTAAAATGTTTATCAAATTTGGCCCCTTCATCTAGCGGTTAGGATTCATGGTTTTCATCCATGCCACAGGAGTTCGAGTCTCCTAGGGGTCACCAAATCATAATAATCTTTTCGGTCGATTAGCTCAGTTGGTAGAGCGCTACCCTTACAAGGTAGATGCCAGTGGTTCGAGTCCACTATCGACCACCACTTTTTTATTGTTGCGGCTGTAGTTTAGTTTGGTTAGAATGCCTGCCTGTCACGCAGGAGGTCGCGAGTTCGAGTCTCGTCAGCCGCGCCACTTTGAAACACTTTATAAATTTTTTCATTTCATTTTAATATTCATACAAGTTTTTAATCAAAAATAAGATATATTTATATACATAAGCTTTACATATTTAAAGGATAGCATTTGATTAGAGCTAAATCACTCTATCAACTTATTGTATATAGTATCATTTTTATTATAATTTTAATCTCATCTTTTACCCTTATAATTATTGACAACACATTTGAAGAGTTTCAAGAAAAAATTAGAATTATAAAAGAAAACTACACAAGTAAGCAAAAAGACTTAATAAAACAAGATATTGCAAACACGATAAAATTTATACATTTTTATCATACAAAGTATAAAGACAAAAAGCCTGAAATACAAATTAAAAAAGAGATTATTCAAGCAATAGAAACTATGAAAAATCAAAAAGATATAAATGATTATACTTTTGTTTATGATTTTAATGGAACTTCAATATATTATCCAATAGGAAAAGCAGGAAGAAATCTATATGAATTCACAGATAAAAATGGTACAAAAGTAATTAAAGATCTTATTGAAATTTCTAAGCTGCCTCAAGGTGGTTTTGTTCAATATCTTTGGTATAAACCTGAACTAAAAAGAAATGCAAACAAAATATCATTTGCAATGTCATATAAACCATGGAACTGGACAATAGGTAAAGGTGTATATTTAGATAAAATAAAAAAATTAGTAAATGAAAAAGAGAATGAATATGACCAAAAAATTTCAAACTCTACTTTACAAATCACATCTTTAACAATTATGCTTGTTTTATACTCTATTTTTATATATAAAAATGCAACTATTTTAATTGCAAAAGAAGTAAGAGAAATAGGAAAATTTTTTAAAAAATCACAAGATGATGATAACCCAATAAATCATGATAAAATTCTTTTTACTGAATTTAGAACTATTGTTAATTATGCAAATGAAGCTTTAACAAGCATAAAATATAAAAAACATCTTTTAGAAGATATAAACAAGAACTTAGAGGCTAAAGTTGAAGAAAAAACGAAAGAGTTAACTAATTTAGTTGACTCGCAAAAACAGTTTTTAAAAAATTCGGTTCATGAAATCAATACACCTTTAGCAATTATACAAACAAATATTGATTTATTAAAAAGAAAAATTCCTCAAAACTCATATATTACAAATATTGAATCAGGAGCAAAAATCATACAGTATATTTATGATGATTTATCTTTTATGATAAAAAAAGATAGAATAGAGTATAAAAAAGAGTATTTAAACTTCTCCGAAGTACTACTATCTAGAATTGAGTTTTTTGAAGAGATTGCAAAATCAAACTCTTTATTTTTTATCTCTAATATTGAAGAAGATATATATATAAAATTTAATAAAACAGAACTTCAAAGAATTATTGATAATAATTTATCTAATGCAATAAAATACTCTTATGCAAAATCTCCAATATATATAAAACTAATATATATTGATGATATTCATGTAAAATTTGAAGTTAAAACTGCATCACAAAAAATTGATAGTAAAAATAAAATTTTTAATGATTTTTATAGAGAAAATAATGCACGAGGCGGATTTGGACTTGGCTTAAGAATTGTAAAAGAGATATGTGATAAGAACTTTGTTACAATCAAGTTAGATTCAAATGAACAAGAAACAAAATTTACATATAGGTTTAATATAAATGAAAATACTACTTCTTGAAGATGAATTAATGTTAAATAATGCAATAAGTGAATATCTTAAAAATATTGGGCATATGGTTGACAGTTTTACTGATGGACAACAAGTTGTTGAGAATATAAACTCATCTTATGATTTACTTATTTTAGATATTAATGTACCTAAAAAAGATGGTTTTGAGATACTTGATGAGTTAAATCAAAAAAAGATTTATATTCCAACTATTTTTATTAGTGCTTTAGTTGATATTGAAGATATTACAAAAGCTTACGATTTAGGTTGTAGAGAGTATATTAAAAAACCTTTTCATTTAGGAGAATTAGGAATAAAAATAAATCAAATTTTAAAAAAAGACCAAAAAAATACTTCTCATATTAGATTTAGTGAACACTACTCTTATGCAAAAGATACACAAACACTATATTTTGATGGAGAACCACAAACACTTACTAAAAAACAATCAGAAATCATTCATATACTTGCACTAAATATTAATATGATTGTTGACTTTGAAAGATTTAGAATTGATATTTGGGGAGGAGAAAATATAGACAATCCTACAATTAGAGCAGAAATTTCTAGGTTAAAAAAAGCATTAAAAGAGGATTTCATAAAAAATATTAGAGGTTTAGGCTATAAAATAGATAGATTTTACTCTGTATAAAACTACCAACTTTAGGGCTTTTATGCCCTACTCTCAATTTTTTTCAAACATTTTTTTACATTTTAGTTAAATTGCTACCCTTTTGCTATATACAGCTATTATACTTTCAATGTTGGATGACTAAACAATTTATTTGTTAGTATAAATTTATGAAGGAGAGAACATGAGTCCAGAAAAAGCTCAAGCTTATTGGAAAGAAAATATAACTACTATTTTAAAACTTTTAGTAGTTTGGTTTATCGTTTCTTTTGGTTGTGGAATCATTTTTATAAATGAACTTAATGCAATCGAAATAAGTGGTGTTAAGTTAGGATTTTGGTTCGCACAACAAGGTGCAATTTATGTATTTGTTATCTTAATTTTTGTTTATGTAAAAGCAATGACAAAAATTGATGAGAAATATGGTGTAGATGAGTAGGAGATAAGAAAATGGAATTACAATCACTAATTTACCTATTTGTAGGTATATCTTTTGCTATCTATATAGGTATTGCACTATGGGCAAAAGCGGGTTCAACTAAAGACTTTTATGTTGCTGGTGGAGGGGTTCACCCAGTAGCAAATGGTATGGCAACTGCGGCAGACTGGATGAGTGCTGCTTCATTTATCTCAATGGCAGGTATCATTGCATTTATTGGTAGTGATGCTAGTGCATATTTAATGGGATGGACAGGTGGATATGTTCTACTAGCTATGTTATTAGCTCCATACTTAAGAAAATTTGGTAAATTTACTGTTCCTGATTTCGTGGGTGATAGATACTACTCAGACATCGCTAGAACAGTTGCAGTTATCTCTGTAATATTTGTTTCTTTTACATACGTTGCTGGTCAAATGAGAGGGGTTGGTATCGTATTTTCAAGATTTTTACAAGTAGATGTTAACACAGGTGTTATAATTGGTATGGTTATTGTATTCTTCTACTCTGTACTTGGAGGGATGAAAGGTATTACTTATACACAAGTTGCACAATATGTTGTAATGATTTTTGCATATACAATTCCTGCAATTTTCTTATCATTATAAGTTACAGACACATTTTTACCTCAATTAGGTATTTTTGGACAAACAACATTTGCATTTGATGATGGAGTTAAAGTTATTCCTGAAGGGACATACTTACTACATGCCCTTGATAATGCAATTACTGATTTAGGATTTACAGCTTATACTGAGCCAGGTAACTTATGGAATATGTTTATGCTAACAACTGCATTAATGTTAGGTACTGCGGGTTTACCTCACGTTATTGTAAGATTCTTTACAGTTCCAACAGTAAAAGATGCTAGAGTATCTGCAGGATGGGCTTTAGTGTTTATTGCAATTATGTATACATCAGCTTCTGCTGTTGCAGCATTTTCAAGAGTAAACTTAATTAAAAATGTTCAAAATGTTGAGTATAAAGCATTTGTAAATGGTGAGTTATCACATGCAGATGGAACTAAAAATGATGGTAATTGGTTTAAAACTTGGGAACAAGGTGGACTTCTTGCTTGGACAGATAGAAACGGTGATGGAAAAATTCAATATGCTAAAGGTGCAGCTTTTGATGGACCAAAAGGTAAACCTGTATTTGATGGTGATAAAAAGGCTGAAGATGGTCATAGAATCACTACAAATGGTAAAGGAATGCCAACTCAAGAAGAGTTAAACAAAAATAATGGTGTACATAATGAATTATATGTAGATAGAGATATTATGGTTCTTGCAAACCCAGAAATTGCAAATTTACCAAATTGGGTAATTGCATTTATCGCAGCTGGGGGTCTTGCAGCAGCACTATCTACAGCAGCAGGTTTATTACTTGTTATTGCATCTGCAATATCTCATGATTTAATGGGACAAGTAATATTTAAAGACAAAGAGACTGGAAAATCTAAACTTACTGAGAAATCAGAGTTAATGTGGGCAAGAATTGCTGCAGTTGCTGCAATTTGCGTCGCTGGATATCTAGGAATTAATCCTCCAGGATTTGTTGCACAAGTTGTTGCGTTTGCGTTTGGTTTAGCAGCTGCAGCATTCTTCCCAACAATTATTCTTGGAATTTTTGATAAAAGAATGAACAAAGAGGGTGCAATTGCTGGTATTTTAACTGGTTTAATTTTCACTTTTGGATATATTATCTACTTTGTATTCTTAGGTGGAGACAAAGCAGACTATTTCTTAGGAATAGCTCCAACTGGTATTGGTACTGTTGGTACTGTGTTACACTTAATTGTAGCAGTAATTGTATCAAGAATGACTCCAGAACCACCTGCGCATGTACAAGAAATTGTAGAAAACATCAGAATTCCTTCAGGAGCTGGTGCAGCGCATGACCACTAAAACTAATAAAAAGTCGGAAGTTCCGACTTTTTATAGTATTTCTTAATACTAATATTTTTGAATTGGTATTAAAAAGTGCTATAAAAGGATAATAAATGAGCCTTCGTGACCAACAAGCATTTTTATCAAAGATTCATCCCTTTGAAGTTTTAAATCAAGAACAAATGGATATTTGCATAAATCATATGGATATTGCTTATTATCCAAAAGATACTACACTAATAAACCCAGAAAAAATTCCCAACTGTTTTTTTATTATTATAAAAGGAACTGTTCATGAGTATAGGGATGACCAGCTAATAATGGATTATCATCATGAAGATTCATTTGATGCTAATTCGCTTATTTATTCAAAAACTAAGAGTACTTTTAAAGTAAAAGAGGATTTAATCTGCTATGAACTTGAGAAAAATACTTTTCTAAATTTAATAGAAAGAAATAGTGAATTTAAAGATTTTTTCTTAAATAATTTAGTAAATAAAATTCAAACTTTAAAAAACAAAGAATACACATCTGAATTATCATCTTTTATGATTGCAAGAGTAGAAGATACACTAATTCATGAAGCATGTATAGTTCAGAAAAATACAACTTTAACAGATGCAATTGCAAAATCAATAGAGTATAAAACCTCAACAATTATAGTACAAAAAGACAATGAATATGGAATAATTACAGACTCATTACTTAAAATGCAAGTTTTATTAAAAGGAAGAGATTTAACCATTCCTGTTGAAGATATTGCTATATTCCCATTACTTACAGTATTTAATGATGACTATTTATTTGAAGCCCTAACTTTACTAATAAAAAAAGGGATTAAAAGAGTTGGAGTAATAAATAGTAAAAATGAATTAATTGGAATACTTGAACAATTAGATGTACTTTCTCATTTTGCAAATCACAGCTTTGTTGTTGATACACAAATAAAGAAAGCTAAAACTATTGAAGATTTGAAAAATGCAAGTAGTGATTTAATGAATATAATTAAAGCTTTACAAGCAAAAGGTGTAAAAGTTAATCATATTTCAAACTTGATTGGACAATTAAATACTAAAGTTTATAAAAAACTTTATCAATTAATTGTTCCACCAAATCTTCAAAATGATGCTTGTTTTATGGTTATGGGAAGTGAAGGAAGAAATGAGCAAATTGTAAAAACAGATCAAGATAATGCCTTAATTGTTAGAGATGGTGTAGATGTTGAACAATACAAAGAGTATATGAATAAGATGACTAAAACATTAATTGATTTTGGTTATCCACCGTGTGAAGGTAATATTATGGTTTCAAATCCTTTTTGGTGCAAAAATGTAAAAGATTATGAGAAAGAGACAAAAAGATGGATAGAAGCTCCTGATATGCAAAACTATATGGATTTAGCAATATTTTTTGATTCTTTTGCAGTAGCAGGAGATAAAAAGCTATTAATTAAATTAAAAGATGATTTATTTGATAAACTTCATGATAAAGATGTATTTTTAGCCTATTTTGCAAAAGCTACACTTACTTTTGATACTCCAAGTACAGTTGCAAATTTTATGACAAAAACACACCACATAGATATAAAAAAAACTGGTGTTTTCCCAATTGTACAAGGAGTTAGAAGTTTAGCCTTAAGAGAAAGAATTAGAGAAACAACAACAGTAAAAAGAATTAAAATTTTACAAGATAAAAAAGTTCTTGAAAATGAGCTTGCAAATGAACTAATTGAAGCTTTTGAGGTATTAAGTACACTAAGACTTAAGTCTCAAATAGAACAAAATAACAATAAAAGAAAAATAAATAATGAAATTGACACTCATACACTTGGAAAGATTGAACGTGACTTATTAAAAGACAGTTTTAAAATTGTAATTGCTTTTAAGAAATTTATTATATACTCATTTAAAATAGATAAGATTTTATAATGATAAGAAATATAATAAGAAGTTTTCAAAAAAAAGCTTTAAAAGATAAAAGCTTTTTATACCTTTTTGATGAAGCACCAAAAGGTGAATATATATGTTTAGATTGTGAAACAACAGGACTAAAACCAAATAAAGATGAAATATTATCAATTGGTGCTGTAATGATTAAAGATAATAAAGTTATATTTAGAAAAAACTTTAATATTTTTTTAAAACCCTCTAGTAGTGTAAATGCTGAATCTATTAAAATACATCAAATAAGACCAATAGATTTACAAAATGCAAGTAATCCTAAAGATGCAATTTTAAAACTTTTAGAGTTTATTGGTCCTAGACCAATTATTGGGTATTATATCAAATTTGATATTACCATGATATCTAAATATACAAAAAAATATATTGGTATAAAACTACCAAATGAAAGCATTGAAGTATCTTCTATGTATTATAGAACAAAAAAGCGTTCAAGTGAATATGAGTTTGTTGATTTAAAGTTTGATACTATTATGAAAGAGCTAGATATTCCAGAGTTAGGAAAACATGATGCATTAAATGATGCAATTATGACAGCCATGATATTTTTGAAATTAAAAGACAAAACGCCAGCTAAAACTACATTTTATACAAACTAAACTAAATTGACTTTTTTACACAATTAATACATTTTTGTTACTTATAGTTACTTTACATAGTTCACACATTTAAATTCCACTTAAACTACCAGTCATTTCTAGCACAAAACATTAATAATATGTATAATCGATTACTAGATAGCCAATGCTATTTTATTGCTACGAAGTCTATTTTTAGGTACTTCTAGTAGTTTTAAAAGCAATGCTAATTAGTATAAAATTATTCACTAAACTTAGGAGGAAGAGTATGAATGATGAGTTAGTTGAACAGATAAAATCTAATCCTAAATATCAAGAATTAGTTTCAAAAAGAACTAGTTTTGCACTAAAGTTAGGAATCTTAGTTTTAGTAATGTTTTATGCATATATTTTAACAATTGCATTTAATCCATCAATTATGGGTATTAAAACAGGAGATGGTGTTATGACAATAGGTTATCCTATTGGAGGAGCTATTATTATAATTAGTTTCATTACAACTTTAATCTATGTAAAAAGAGCCAATGGCGAATTTGAAGATTTAACAAATCAAATAAAAGAAGATGTAAAGGATAAATTATAATGAATAGAATTTTAATATTATTAACAACACTATTTGCAGTTTCACTTTTTGCTGCGGGAGATGCAAGCTTTGAGGCTACTAAAAGAGAGTTAAATATTCCAGCTATTATTATGTTTTTTGTATTTGTTGCTGGTACATTAGGAATTACATATTGGGCAGCAAGAAGAACAAAATCAGCAAGTGATTTTTATACAGCTGGTGGAGGAATTAGCGGATTCCAAAATGGTATGGCAATTGCAGGTGACTATATGTCTGCAGCATCATTTTTAGGTATTTCAGGGCTTGTTTACTTAAGTGGTTATGATGGTTTAATTTATGCAGTAGGTTTCTTAGTAGGTTGGCCTGTAATTTTATTTTTAATGGCTGAAAAATTAAGAAACTTAGGTAAATTTACATTTGCAGATATTGCTGCTTATAGATTAGGACAAAAAGAGATTAGAACTCTTGCAGCTTTTGGTTCACTAGCAGTTGTAACACTATATTTAATTGCACAAATGGTAGGTTCAGGAAAACTTATTCAAGTACTATTTGGGCTTGAGTATGAATATGCTGTAATTTTAGTTGGTGTAATGATGATAATTTATGTTACATTTGGTGGTATGCTTGCAACTACTTGGGTTCAAATTATAAAAGCAATTTTATTACTATCAGGTGTTTCTTTTATGGGATTTATGGTATTAAGTCATTTTGGTTTTAGTTTTGAAGCCCTAGCAACAAAAGCTGTTGAGACGCATACAAAAGGACAAGCTATTATGGCTCCAGGTGGATTTATAACTGATCCAATATCAGCTATTTCTCTTGGTATGGCACTTATGTTAGGAACTGCTGGACTTCCTCATGTACTAATGAGATTTTTTACTGTGGGAAATGCCAAAGAGGCTAGAAAATCTGTTGTTTATGCAACAGGATTCATTGGATATTTCTATTTAGTAATTGCAGTAATTGGTCTTGGTGCTATTGTTTTCTTAAATTCTGATGCGGGTGCTCAATATTTTGTTGATGGAAAACTATTTGGTGGAAACAATATGGCTGCAATTCATTTATCTCATATTGTTGGTGGTAATGTATTTTTAGGATTTATTTCAGCTGTTGCATTTGCTACAATTTTAGCAGTTGTATCTGGACTTACTTTAGCAGGTGCATCAGCTATTTCACATGATATATATGCATCAGTAATTAATCCAAATGCAACAGAAGAGCAAGAGATTAGAATCTCTAAAATTGCTGTTATTACAATTGGTATAATAGGAGTAATATTAGGAATTGCTTTTGAGCAACAAAATATTGCATTTATGGTTGGACTTGCATTTGCTATTGCTGCATCTGCAAACTTCCCAATTCTATTTTTATCAATTTATTGGAAAAAACTTACAACAAGAGGTGCAGTTATGGGAGGATTTATTGGACTATTAACTGCTGTTATTCTAGTTATTTTAGGGCCAACTGTATGGGTACAAATTTTAGGAAACGATGAAGCAATTTTTCCTTATAAATACCCTGCTTTATTCTCTGTAACAGTAGCGTTTATTGCTATTTGGTTCTTCTCAATTACAGATAACTCTCAAAGAGCAAAAGATGAACAAAAAGCATTTGAAGCTCAAAATATAAGAGCAGAAACTGGATTTGGTGCAGAAGGAGCAGTTGACCACTAATTATTTATTACAAAGAAGCATGTGCTTCTTTGTAACACTTTACCAAAAGAAACACTTATAAACTTAACAATTACACTTTCATTTATAAAGATTATTCTCAGTCAATTATGATTTTTTATATGTTAATCTTAAATAATTTATACATAATTTAATAAAAGAAGAGAATATGGGAACACAAGAACAGATTAATTTTCTAAAAACCATCTACCCTTTTGACCAATTGAGTAAAATAGAGATGCTAGAGTTTAGTGAAAACCTAGATATATTGTATTTTAAAAAAAATGAAATTATACAAGAAGAAGGTAAAGAGCCATCTAATTTATACTTAATAATTAAAGGTATTGTTCAAGAAAAAAATAGTGAAGAAGTTTTATCAATATATTCAGAAAATGAGTTTTTTGACCCAATATCTTTAATTGAAAATTTTTGTAAGCATACTTTTATTACAGCACAAGAGACAATTTGTTATGCACTTCCAAGAGATATATTTTTAAAAATTCTACATGGAAATCAAAAACTTGAAAGATATTTTTTTCAATCAATCTCAGAAAAACTAAATAATAATACTCTACACGAAAAAAATAAAGAGTTAGCAAATATGATGGTTGCAAAAGTAAAAGATGCCAAAGTTCATGCTGCCGTAATTGTACCTTTTAATACATCAATTTATGAAGCTGCAAAAACAATAAAAGAAAAAAGAGTACCAACTTTACTATTAAAAGATGAAAAAAATGAGATTCACATTGTAACAGATTCAGATTTTAGAGAAAAAGTAATTTTAAACAGAATGAGTTTTGATGATAGCGTTGGAAAAATATCTAGTTCAGGTCTTGTTTTTGTAGATGAAAATGATTTTTTATTTAATGCACAACTTATTATGTCAAAACATGGATTAAAAAGATTAGTTGTTAAAAATTATAAAGAGGAAATTGTAGGAATTATTGACCAAATATCTTTATCATCTTTTTTTGCAACTCATACTTTCTCTGTATCAAATGAAATTGATAAAGCTCAAAGTTTAGAGGAGCTAAAAGATACATCAAAAGCTTTTTTAAAGATTATAAAATCTTTATATGCAAAAGGTGTGAAAATTACATTTATTGCAAAATTAGTTAATCAATTAAATAGAAAATTGATTGATAAAATATTTGAAATTTTAGCACCCAAAGAGCTAATTGGAAACTCTTCACTTATTGTAATGGGAAGTGAAGGAAGAGCAGAACAAGTATTAAAAACTGACCAAGATAATGCATTAATTATTGCAGATGATTGTACTTTACAAGATGATGAAATTCATAAATTTGCCACAAAATTTACTGAAACTTTAGTAGAGTTTGGTTTTCCTAGATGTGAAGGGAATATAATGCTTTCAAACCCTTATTGGTGCAGAAGATTTAGTGATTTTAAAGAGTTAATTTATAGTTGGATTATGGGTAAAACTGGTGATGATTTTATGAATCTTGCAATTTTTTATGATGCAATTTGTGCTAGTGGAAATAGACAACTTTTAATAGAACTAAAACAATATTTATTTAAATTAGGCTCAAATTCTCAAAGCTTTTATATGAATTTTGCAAAAGTAATTACAAGTTTTGACGTACCTCTTGGTTTTTTTGATGGTTTTGTATTTAATAGTGAAGATAAAAAACATAAAAATGAAATTGATATAAAAAGAGGTGGAATTTTTATATTAGTACAAAGTATAAGAACATTGAGCTTAGAGAATAAGCTTTTTAGAACAAATACAATAAAAAGAATCAAAGAATTAAATAAATTAAATGTAATTGATGATGAATTTGCCAAAGAGTTAGAAGAGGCTTTTAATTTTTTAACAAGTATAAAATTAAAATCAAACTTGGAAAAATTAGAATCAGGTAAAGAGGTAAATAACTATATAAATCCAGAAGATTTAAATACTATGGAAAAAGATTTATTAAAAGATAGTTTTAAAATTGTTAATAAATTAAAGAAAAAATTAGAATACCATTATAAGTTAAGCTATGTATAATCTAATAAAAAACTATTTAAATAAAAGAAATTTAAAAGATAAGAGATATTTATATCTATTTGATAAACCAATTGAGGATGAGTATGTTTGCTTTGATTGTGAAACTACTGGGTTAAATCCCAAAGTTGACGATATTATATCTATTGGTGCAGTTATAATCAAAGATAATATGATAGTAGCAAGTAAAAAATTTGTTAAATATGTTAAGCCCAAAACAAAACTTCAAGAAGATGCTATAAAAGTACATTACATAAGAGAGTGTGATTTAGAGGATGCAGAAGATATAAATAGTGTTATTGAAGAGT
Organism: Malaciobacter halophilus; assembly: GCF_002837275.1. Taxonomy (GTDB): domain Bacteria; phylum Campylobacterota; class Campylobacteria; order Campylobacterales; family Arcobacteraceae; genus Malaciobacter; species Malaciobacter halophilus. The sequence goes on from NZ_NXIF01000017.1 coordinate 24,765, forward strand.
TTTTACAATTTATTGGAAATAGAAAACTTGTTGGTTACTACTTAGAGTTTGATATTGCTATGATTAATAAATATATAAAACATACATTAGGAATAAAGCTTCCAAATAAAGCTTTAGAAGTTTCTGCAATATATTATGATTGGAAAATTGAGACTATCCCACAAGGTCATATTGATTTAAGATTTGATACTTTAATAAAAGAGCTTAATATTCCTTCATTAGGAAAACATGACGCTTACAACGATGCTATCATGACTGCGATGATGTTTCTAAAATTAAAAAACCAACCAAAAATAAAAAAGCTTACACAATAATTACATTACTTTTACATAACCTTTAGATATAATCTTTGCTACTTCACAAGAAAGGTATTATGTATGTTAGTTTTAATTTTAAATGCTGGGAGCTCATCACTTAAATTCCAACTTATGAATCATGCTACTCACGATGTTTTTGCATCAGGGGTTGCAGAAAGAATTGGAATTGATGGAAGACTAGTAGTTGAATCAAATGGAACTAAAACTAAAAAAGAAGTAGAACTTCCTACACATAAAGAGGCAATAGAATTAGTTTTAGAGTCATTAGTAACAAAGCCTAATAAAGTTATAGATTCAGTAGAAAAAGATATAGACGCGATTGGGCATAGAGTTGTTCATGGAGGAGAATATTTTTCTAAATCTGTAATTGTAGATGAGAATGTTATTACAAAATTAGAAAGGCTTATTCCTTTAGCACCTTTACATAATCCTGCTCATATTATGGGAATAAAGATATGTAGAGAATTAATGCCAGAAAAACCAAATGTCGCAGTATTTGATACAGCTTTTCATCAAACGATGCAAGAGAGTAGCTATATGTATGCTGTACCATATGAAGACTACAAAGAGTATGGATTAAGGAAATATGGTTTTCATGGAACTTCACATCATTATGTTTCCCATGAAGCTAGTAAATTACTAAATAACAAAGATGCTAAAGTGGTGGTTTGTCATTTAGGTAATGGTTCATCTATTTGTGCTGTAAAAGGTGGAAAGTCAGTTGAAACATCAATGGGGCTTACTCCATTAGAAGGTTTAGTAATGGGTACAAGAAGTGGTGACCTTGACCCTGCTGTAATATCTTTTTTAATGGATAAAAAACAAATGACTGCACAAGAAGTAGTTGATTATTTAAATAAAAAGTCTGGTTTACTGGGTGTTTCTGGAATTAGCTCAGATTTAAGAGAGATAATTGATGCTAGCGAAAAAGGCGATGAAAGAGCTACTTTAGCTATTGATATTAAATGTAATAGAATCAAAAAGTATATTTGTGCATATGCTGGTATACTTGGTGGTTTAGATGCAATTTGTTTCACTGCGGGTGTGGGAGAAAATGCAAGTTTAATTAGAGAAAAAGTTTGTACTGGATTAGACTTCTTAGGTTTAGAGTTAGATAAACAAAGAAATAACAAAAAACAATCAGGTAAAAGAGAGATAAATACTGAAACTTCAAAAGGAAAAATCTTTGTTATTCCTACAAATGAAGAGTATGTTATTGCAAACGATACTTATAATTTAGTAAAAGATTTATAAAATAACTATCTCAGCAAGAATAGCTTTATTTTTGCTGAGAAAATTATAATTTTTTCTAATCTTCCAATCCCACACAAAATTTATACTTTTTAGGTAACCATGTACAGAAATTATACAATTGTATTTTAAATGTATAGATTTTTTTTTCAAATGCTACGCTATTGCTATTTTAATGCTACACTCTTCCTTTATAATTTTCTATGAATCATAAATAAAGGATATATAAATGAGTCTAATAAATAGTATTAAAAATAATGCTAGAGAAAAGCTTAGAACTATTGTTCTTCCTGAATCAGAAGATGAAAGAGTTTTACAAGCTGCACAACAAGTTTTAGAAGATAAAACTGCAAATATTATCCTAATAGGTAATGAAGAGACTATAAAAGCAGATGCACAAAAGTGTAATGCCAATATAGATGGTGCAAAGATTATTGATCCTAAAAACTTTGAAAATATAGATACTTATATTAATGAATTAGTAGAATTAAGAAAAGCTAAGGGATTAACAAAAGAGGAAGCTACGCAAATCATGACAACAGAACCAAGATTTTTCGGTTGTATGATGGTAAGACTTAAAGATGCTGATGGTTTAGTAGCTGGTTCAAACTCGCCTACTGCTGATGTTTTAAGAGCTGCTATTCAAGTTATTAAAACTGCTCCTGGGATAAATACTGTCTCTTCTACTTTTGTAATGGAAACAAAAGATGGACAGTTTGGAGATAATGGATTAATTCTTTTTGCAGACTGTGCTGTTTTACCAGACCCAAATGCAGAACAGTTAGCTGATATTGCTGCAAGTACAGCTGCTACTGCTAAAAATGTTGTGGGATTAGACCCAAAAGTTGCAATGCTTTCTTTTTCTACAATGGGAAGTGCAAAGCATCCACTTGTATCTAAAGTTCAAGATGCAGTATCGATTTTAAAAGAAAGAAATGTTGATTTTAAATTTGATGGAGAGATGCAAGCAGATGCAGCTATTATACCTTCAATTGGTGCTAAAAAAGCTCCACAAAGTAGTGTTGCAGGAAATGCAAATGTATTAGTATTCCCTGATTTACAATCTGGAAACATTGGATACAAACTTGTTCAAAGGTTTGCAAATGCATCAGCTCATGGACCAATTGTTCAAGGTTTAGCAAAGCCTGTAAATGACCTTTCTAGAGGTTGTTCTGTTGATGATATTGCAAATTTAGTTGCAATTACTGCTACACAAGTAGAAGATTAAAAATAAAATATATGAGGGAGAGAGATATATGAATGTATTTATTTTAAACGCGGGAAGTTCATCATTAAAATATCAGTTAATGAACCCAGTAACAAAAAATGTTTTAGCTGTTGGTATTTGTGAAAGAATTGGAATTGATGGTGTATTAAAACATGAATTTGGAGATGGGCAAGAATTAAAAATTGATGTTTCAATGCCTACACATAAAGAGGCTATTGAACTAGTTTTAAGAACATTAACTGATGGTGAAGGTAAAGTAATAGATTCTATTGATGATATTGAAGCTATTGGACACAGAGCAGTTCATGGTGGAGAAGAGTTTGCTTCTTCTGTTATGGTTACAGAAAAAGTTATTGAAACTATGAAAAAACTAATTCCACTTGCTCCTTTACATAATCCAGCAAATATTATGGGAATGGAAATTTGTCAAGAGCTAATGCCAGGAAAACCAAATGTAGCTGTATTTGATACTGCATTTCATCAAACTATGCCTGATTATGCGTATATGTATGCTTTACCATATGACCAATATACAAAACATGGAATTAGAAAATATGGTTTCCATGGAACTTCTCACTTCTTTGTTTCTAATGAAGCAAGAGGAATGTTAGATAAAAAACATAATACTAGAATTATTGTATGTCACTTAGGTAATGGTTCTTCAGTAAGTGCTGTATTAAATGGCAAATGTATTGACACTTCAATGGGGCTTACTCCTGTTCAAGGTCTTATGATGGGAACAAGAGCCGGTGATGTTGGTGCAGGTGCAATCTCATTTATGATGAGTCAAGAGGGAATGACTATAAATGAAACACTTGATTTAATGAATAAAAAATCTGGTATTTTAGGTATCTCTGGAAAATCATCAGACTTAAGAGAAGTTCTTGATGGAATGCAAGAAGGTGATGATAGATGTAGATTAGCAGTTGATATGGTTGCTTATAACATTAAAAAATATGTAGGTTCATATGTTGCAGCACTTGATGGTGTAGATGCTCTATGTTTTACAGGTGGAATTGGGGAGAATTCTGCTTTAATTAGAGAAATTGTTTGTGCTGGACTTGATGGAATGGGATTAAATATTGACCCAACTAAAAATAATAAAAGATCAAATAAAGCAAGAGATATTGCAACTAATAGCTCTGCTGCTAGAATCTTTGTTATTCCAACAAATGAAGAGTATGTTATTGCAAGTGATACATACAAAATCGTTTCTGGACTTGAAAAATAAAACAAATATACTTCACAAAAAAAGGGGGAAAGTAAAATACTTTCCCCCTTTTTTAATAGTTTTATAAATGGTTAATAGGCTTTTAATCCATCCATAAATTTAATAGAAAAATTAGTGACTGCTTCGTTTATTACTCTATCAATAAATTTATCAAATTTATCTTGTTTTTTCCAAATTGGATTTGAAACTTCTGATAGTTTTATAATCTCATCTTGTGCAAAAGATAGTGTAGCCACCTCATCAACTAATTTAACAGCTTTAGCTTGTCTTGCTGTAAAAATATGAGCATCCGCAAACTCTTTATGATTTGCTTTTTTAAGCCCTCTTGCATTACTTACATCTGTTATAAATATATCATATGTATCGTTTATAACTTTTTCAAGCTCTTCTTTTTCATACTTTTCCCAAGTTCTTGTAGGAGTTCCTGCTTCTTTGTATTTACCACTTTTAATAGTTTGTGTTTTAATACCAACTTTTTGCATTAACTCTTGTACATTTGCTCCTTGGAAAATCACTCCAATAGAACCTACCATACTACCAGGATTTGCAATAATTTTATTAGCCCAAATTGAAGCATAATAACTTCCACTTGCCATAACTCCACTGGCATATGCAACAACAGGCTTTTTATCTTTTAACTCTTTAATAGCATAAGCAATTTCAACAGAAGGAGCAACAGCACCTCCTGGTGAGTTTACAACAAAAAGAACACCTTTTATATTGTCATCTTTTTTTGCTTGATTAATCTGTTCTAAAACTTTTGATGAATCCATAATTGGACCACTTAATTCAATTTTTTGTAAATTTGGACTTTGCATATTACTCATTGTTGCATCATTTGAATCAAATACAACAAAATACATAATTGTTAAAAAAACAACTGTTTTAAAGTATTTAGTAATAAAGTCTAATATAGCAATTATAGGCGAAAACATAAACCTAAAAAAATTACGCATCAACTCCTCCTATTATTGTTCTTTTTACATACTTTGTATGTAAAATTATATGAGTTGCAATATCTTCTTTATGCTTAATTGCATCAGGAAGTTTTATCGCAATTATATCTGAATCTTTATTTTTTGCTAAAACACCTTTATTTAAGCCCAATGCTTTAGCTGCATTATTAGTCGCAGCTTTTAAAATCTTTTTAGCAAAACTATTTATTTCAAACTCAGTATGCATCATCAATACATTTCTTAATTCATCAAACATAGATAATGAGTTATTTGAACTTAAGCCATCAGTTCCTATAGCAAAATCTATTCCATCAAGTCTTGATAAATCAAGTTTTGTGTTATTTAAAATTCTATTTGAAGTAACACAGTGGTTTATAGTTGCATTTAACTCTTTTATTTTATTTAAATCATTATCACTTGCTTCAACACAATGAGTAAATGAAAGGCTATTTAATCCATTAAACTGTTCTAAAAATCTCATAGGTTTTGTAACAGCTTTTTCTTCACCTAAAAAGTTTTTAAAAAACTCTAAAAATCCACCTTCATCTTTATGTAACCAATCATACTCTTCAATTGATTCTAAAAAATGTGCACTTACAGGAAGATTCTCTTGTTTTGCTATATTTAGTGTTTCTCTTACTAAAAATGGATGTACAGAATAAGGTGAATGAATAGCAATAGCTGGAAAAAACTTTTCACTTTTATTATCTTTAGATTTTTGAAGTCTGGCTTTAAAGTCAGTAAATAAAGTATCTATCATATCAGCTTTACTTCCAATTACTTCATTAAAAAATACTGTATTTATAGGTGAGTTTAAACAAGCTTCTAATTCAAATCCATACGAAGAGATTGCACCAATTGTAGTAGTACCACTCTTTTTCATTTTATCCAGTTTTTTAGTAATTAATTTTGTTGTAGCTTTTTGAATTAGTTCATCTCTTGAACCAATAACAGAATTTAGCCATAACATAAAATTACCATACTTTAATGTTGTAGTATTAGAACTAAACTCTAAATGAACATGAGTATTTATAAGTCCTGGCATTAAAACACTATTATCTTCTAATTTTTGGATTTCTTGATTTGGATATTTTTTTGAGATATTTTCTAATGTATCAATCTCATCTATTTTTTTATCATAAACAATAGCACCATCTTCTATGATACTATTGTTTTCATCGCAAGTAACTATCCACTTTGCAGCTATTATTTTCATAATAATTATTGTTCACTAGCGTCGTTTGCTTCTTGAACTGCTTTTACTTCTGAAATAATTTGCATTAAAGAGATTAATGCTAAATGATATCCAAATGGACCAAATCCAGAAATAACACCAGTTGATGCACCAGCTGTTACTGATTTTTGTCTAAACTCTTCTCTTTTATAAATATTTGAAATGTGTACTTCTACTACTGGTAAATTTACTGCACTTAGTGCATCTTTAATTGCAATTGAAGTATGAGAATATGCTGCTGGATTTATAATAATTCCATCAACCTCACCTAAAGACTCTTGGATTCTATCAACAATCTCACCTTCTAAGTTTGATTGGAAAAACTCTAATTCTACATTATTTTGTTGTGCACTAGCTTTCATTTGCTCGTGAATTTGCTCTAAAGTCATAGGACCATAAATATGCTGTTCTCTTACACCTAACATATTTAAATTTGGTCCTTGAATTACTGCAATTTTCATATTATATTTCCTTTTATAAAATTTTGATAAGATTATATTAAAATTTACGTTAATGAAAGATGAGTTATGAAGAATTATATATTAAGAGATGAAAATGCAGTCTATTACGAATGCGGGTTTTCATGCGACAATGTGATATTTATAAGTCTAGGAAGTGAAAAGTTTTTTCTAACAGATGCTAGATATGTACTTGAAGCAAAAGAGTATGCGTATGATTGCACAGTAATTGAATCAAGAGATTTGTTACAAACTGCAAAAGAGCTTTTAAAAGATAGCAAAATTAAAAAGCTAACTTTTGACCCAAATGATTTTACTTTTTATAGTTATTCACAACTTGTAAAAGATTTAGATATAGAGTTTATAGAGGAATTAAACTTTTCAAAACTTAAAAGAATCATTAAAACAGATGATGAAATTGCTATTTTAAGTAAAGCTGCAAAATTAGGAAGAGAAGGTTTTAAAAGTTTAGCTAAATATATTAGAAAAAATGGATATAAACAAAAAGAGCAATTTCTATTTTTTAAAGCATTTGAAAAAATGAGTCAAACAGGAAAATATGACTTAAGTTTTGAACCAATAGTTGCAATAAATGAAAATGCAGCAAAGCCACACGCACTTCCTACAAAAAAGAGATTAAGATTAAATGATTTACTTTTAGTAGATGCTGGAATAAAATATAAAAGGTACTGTTCTGATAGGACTTGTACTTCACATGTAGATTTTGAAACATTTAACTTTAAAAGAGAACAGAAATTTAAAAATAAAAAACATCAAAAAATCTATGATTTAGTATATAAAGCTCAACTAACTGCAATTAAAAATGCAAAATCTGGAATGAAAGCTTCTCAAATAGATGCTTTAGCAAGAGATATTATTACAAAAGCTGGATATGGAAAATATTTTGTTCATAGTACTGGTCATGGTGTAGGTCTTGATATTCATGAATTTCCAATGATTACTTCAAAATCAGACACTATAATTGAAGATAATATGGTTTTTACTATTGAACCTGGAATATACCTTCCAAACGAATTTGGTGTTAGAATTGAAGATACCGTTGCTATGATAGATGGAAAAGCAGTAGTTTTATAAAGCTAATTTTAGTCAAGTATATAATTATTTTTTATAAAAATTTTAACTTGACTAAATCACTTAACTTTACTTTAGGAGAAAAATGCAAAAAAAAATAAATGATGATTTAACACTGTATTTTACCAATAACTTTCCATTTGTTTCAAAGTTTAAATCGGACAAAAAATATCATGTAACAATAGGAATTGGGGGAAATATAGGTAATGTAAAAAAAAGATTTGATAAGTTATTGTTATATTTAAAAGCTGATACTAGATTTGATATAATTATGACAAGTCCTTTACTTTTAAATCCACCATTTGGTTTTTTGGAACAAAATAACTTTTTAAATGGTATAATTGTTCTTAAAACTAATCTAGCAGCTAATGAATTTTTAAAAAATATGCAAAGGTTAGAGAAAAGATTGGGAAGAAAGCGATCCTTTCAAGATGCGCCTAGAACCTTGGATATTGATATTATTTTTTTTGATAACAAAACAATTAATACAAAAAAACTTATTGTTCCTCACAAAGACTGGGCAAACAGAGAATCAGTGATTATTCCTTTAAAATATATGAAAATAAATAGAGCAACTTGTTGTTCACTTTAGAATTTAGTTCTAAAAAATTATTAAATACATGTTTCTTTTAAAAGAAACTTTTTTAAGGAAAAAAATGAAAAAAAAAGTAGTTGTAGGAATGTCTGGTGGTGTTGATTCATCAGTTACAGCTTTACTGTTAAAAAAGCAAGGATATGAAGTACAAGGCCTATTTATGCGTAATTGGGAGTATGGAATCAAAGGTAGCCAATGCCCTAATCGTATAGAGTTTGAAGATGCTAAAAAAGTAGGAGAACTAATAGGTATTGAAGTTAAGGGGAAAGATTTTGTTCAAGAGTATAAAACTAAAGTATTTGATGTATTCTTAGAAGGCTTAAAAAAAGGTCTTACCCCAAATCCAGATATATTATGTAACCGTGAGATTAAGTTTAATGTATTTTTAAATGAAGCAAAAAAAATGGGTGCAGATTTTATAGCAACTGGACACTATGCTAAAATAGCTAAATATAAAGACCACTTTGTTCTTGATACTCCAAAGGACAACTCTAAAGACCAAAGCTATTTCTTACATGCACTTTCAAGTGAACAGTTATCACAAGCTATGTTTCCCCTTGCTGATTTAACAAAATCAGAAGTTAGAGAAATAGCAAAAGAGCATAACTTACCAGTTAGTAATAAAAAAGATAGTACAGGTATTTGTTTTATTGGAAATCAAAGATTCGATGAGTTTATTACACAACATTTAAAAGCAATTCCTGGTGATATTATTGATGAAAATGGGAATATAATAGGTAAGCATAAGGGTCTTATTTGTTATACATTAGGACAAAGAAAAGGTATTGGTATTGGAGGTATTAAACAAACTCAATTAGATAACAATATTCATAAACCTTGGTATGTAGCTAAAAAAGATATAAGAAATAATACTTTAACAATCGTACAAGATACAAATCATCCTTTACTTATGAGTAAAAATGTCGAAGCTAGTCATATGCATTGGGTACTTGAAGTTGCTCCAAAAGTTGGAGATAAACTTATGGCACAAATTCGTTATCGTCAAAAAAAGCAAGCTTGCACAGTAACACAAGTTGATAATGATAAAGTAGTTGTTGAATTTGATAAACCTCAAAGAGCTGTAACTTTAGGACAAAGTCTTGTTTTATATGATGGTAATTACTGCTTAGGTGGTGGATTTATAAGCAATTACAATTAATATGCTATAATCTTAGTTTTAAAATCTTTGCAAGATTAATTTTATTAAATTCATGTAAAGATTAAAACTTATGTATGGAAGAAAGCTATCCTTTCAAGATACGCCTAAACCAAAATTAAATATCTCAATTAATTATGAATAAAAGAGGTTTTAACCCTTATAAAATTAGGCACCTAAGAATCAGTGATTATTCCTTTATTAAATTATAGTTTCAAAATAGAAGTTTTTAAAGGTAAAATATGAAAAAAGTTATGGTTGGAATGAGTGGTGGAATTGATTCATCAGTTACAGCTTATATGTTAAAAAAACAGGGCTATGAAGTAGAAGGTGTTTATCTCAAACTTCACAATAGAACAGATGGATACCATGAATCAAATATCAAACATATACAAAATGTTACAAATTTTCTTGGTATAAAATACCATGTTTTAGATATTGCTGATGATTTTACAAAAGAAGTATATGATTATTTTGTTAACTCTTATTTAGAAGGAACTACACCTAATCCATGTGTTAAGTGCAATAGACAAATAAAATTTGGAAAAATGTTAGAGTTTGCTAAAGAGCATAAAGCTTCATACTTAGCAACAGGTCACTATGCAAAAACTGATGGTGAGTTTATTTATGAAGCAGAAGATAAATCAAAAGACCAAAGCTATTTTCTTTCACAAGTTGAAAAAGAAGCCTTACCATATATGATGTTTCCTATGAGTAATTATAAAAAAGAAGATATTGTTAAACTTGGTGAGAAATTAGATAATGTATATAAAAAAATTGCCCAAAAAAATGAATCTCAAGAGATTTGTTTTGTTGATACAGTTTACACTGATGTTGTAAAAAGACATGCAAATATTGATATACCTGGAAAAGTACTTGATGAGAAAGGAAATGAAATAGGTACACATAAAGGTTATATGCACTATACAATTGGTAAAAGAAGAGGATTTAGAGTTCATGGTGCACAAGAACCACACTTTGTAAAATCTTTAAATCCAAAAAATAATACTATTGTTGTTGGGAAAAAAGAGTCTTTAGAAGTAAATAGTGTAGAAGCAAATAATTTAAATATGTATATTGATACTACTAATTTTAAGTGCGGTGTAAAATTAAGATATCGAAGTGTACTACTTCCTTGTGAAGTAACTATTAAAAATGATATTGCACATATCAAACTTGATAAATCTGCATTTGGTGTTGCAGCTGGTCAGCTAGCAGTATTTTATCTGGATGAAAAAGTCATAGGAAGTGGTTGGATTACTAAAACTTCTAAATAACAAAATAGAGTCTAAGAGAGTAGGAGGAGAGACTCTCTTAAACTATTGCTTTTAAAAGCTCTTGTTAACAAAATGACTAGATATACAAATGTATATATAATCTTTTTAGGTGCTGTACACTTTAGCACTTTTTATTACATTGATTAATGTAATACCAACTTTTAGTAAGTTCTGCACTCTTACAAAAAGTAACTAATTTTAAACCTCGTGTGTGCAAATAGATACTTTAAATCTATTTGTCTTTTTGTTTTTAGAAAACATTAAAATTATAACACTTAAATATCTCTTTTTTTATATTTTTACTGTATAATTTTTATTCATTTTTATTATATACTTTTTATTTCTTTACATATAAATTCAATATAAGTACTATTTAGATAAAATCGCAATAATAAATACTCAACACAAGGAAAGAAAATAATGTCATGTTTTAAACTTTTTAGTGGTTCTGCTAATCCTGAATTTGCCAAAAAGGTTGGAGAATATCTAAATGAGCCAATTGGTGAAGCTAAATTGAATAAATTTAGTGATGGAGAAATCTCTGTTCAAGTTACTGAAAGTGTAAGAGGACAAGATGTATTCATTATCCAACCAACATGTGCTCCTACAAATGATAATCTAATGGAACTATTAATTATGATTGATGCATTAAAAAGATCAAGTGCAAAATCAATCTCTGCTGTAATCCCATATTATGGTTATGCAAGGCAAGATAGAAAAGCTGCTCCAAGAGTTCCAATTTCGGCTAAATTAGTTGCTGACTTATTAGAAAAAGCTGGTATTCACAGAGTGATTACTATTGACTTACACGCTGCTCAGATTCAAGGTTTTTTTAATGTTCCAGTAGATAACTTATTTGGTTCAATTATGTTTGTTGACTATATTAGATCTAAAAAATTAGCAAACCCTATTATTGCTAGTCCAGATATTGGTGGAGTTGCAAGAGCTAGAAGTTATGCTAATAAATTAGATTATGATTTAGTAATTGTAGATAAAAAAAGAGAAAAAGCAAATGTTGCAGAAGTTATGAATATCATTGGTGATGTAAATGGTAAAGATGTAATTTTAGTTGATGATATGGTTGATACGGCTGGAACATTAGTTAAGGCTGCAGAAGTTCTTAAGAAAAGAGGAGCAACATCTGTAATGGCTTGTTGTACTCATGGTGTATTAAGTGGTCCTGCTTATGAAAGAATTGAAAATGGTGTTTTAGATGAATTAGTGATTTCTGATACAATTCCTGCAAAACAAAAATCTGAAAAAATTACAGTTTTAACGGCTTCTGGTATTATAGGAGAGACGATTAAAAGAATTCACAATAATGAGTCAGTTAACTCAATTTTCAAGTATTAAATTAGTTTTGTTATTTAAAACATTTAACAAAAGGTTTTAGATATATTAAATAAAACATAAAAACAAGGAAAATTTATGAAAAAGGTACTATTATCAACAGTATTATGTGCAAGTTTAATGTTTGCAGCAGATAGTTCTTACAAATATGAAATAACTCCATTAGTAGGTGGTGTTGTAACTGAAGGGAATACTGACCTTGATAGCCACTATGGAGTTGGTGGTTTAAGTTTAGGATTTAACCTTGATGAGAGTATGTTTGACCAAATTGAATTAGGTTTCTTAAGAAGTTTAGGTGATGTAGATTATGATAAAGGTGGAGATACTTCTATTTCAAGAATCTTTACAAATGTTATAAAAAATTATGAACTTACAAATAATACATCATTATATGCTTTAGTAGGTGCAGGTGTTGAAGTTTTTGGACATGAAGCATATGATAATGAAAGTGGTGTATTTGGAAACTATGGTGTTGGGTTAAGATATAATATAAGTGATGATTTGATATTTAAAACAGATGTAAGACATCTAATTGAAACAGACCATGGCGATAATAATTTACTTTATACTTTTGGGCTAGCTATTCCATTTGGAAAAAAAGCGACAAATGTAACAAAACAAGAGCCAGTTAAACAAGAAGTTAAACCAGAACCTGTTAAACAAGTTGAGCCTAAAAAAGTAGTTCTTGATACTGATGGAGATGGTGTAATTGATTCAAAAGATGAGTGTGCAAATACACCAAAAGGTGATTTTGTAGATGAAAAAGGTTGTTCATTAAAAACTGATTTAAATATTAATTTTGCTTTTGATAGTTCAAAAATTAATAATTCATATGAATCAAAAATCAAAAAATTTGCAGAGTTTATGAAGGCTTTCCCTTCAACAAAAGCAAAAATTGAAGCACATACAGACTCAATTGGTACAGAAAAGTATAATCAAAAACTTTCTGAAAGAAGAGCTGCTTCTACAGTTGAAGCACTTAAAGCTTATAAAATTGATGCCAAAAGATTAAAATGGCATGGATATGGAGAATCAAAACCTCTTGCAACTAATGCTACAAAAGAGGGAAGAGCTAAAAATAGAAGAGTTGAAGCTACAATAGTAAAATAATATTTTACTAAAAATTTAAAAGATAGGAAAAACTCCTATCTTTTAACAACTACAATAACTTAATAACTACATAACATTATTTTAGATATAATCGCGTAAAATATAATAAAATAGGATACTACTTTGCAAAAAAACATTAGAAATTTTAGTATTATTGCACATATTGATCATGGAAAATCAACATTAGCAGATAGAATTATTCAAGAGTGTGGAGCAGTTTCAAATAGAGAACTTTCAGCACAAATGATGGATACTATGGATATTGAGCAAGAAAGAGGAATTACTATTAAAGCTCAAAGTGTTAGATTAAACTATGAAAAAGATGGACAAAAGTATATTCTTAACCTAATAGACACTCCAGGTCACGTTGACTTTTCATATGAAGTTAGTAGAAGTTTAGCTTCTTCTGAAGGAGCTTTACTTATTGTTGATTCAACTCAAGGGGTTGAAGCACAAACAATTGCAAATGTTTATATTGCACTTGAAAATGATTTAGAATTACTTCCAGTAGTAAATAAAATCGACCTACCTTCAGCAGACCCTGATAGAGTTTTAGAAGAGACAGAAGAGGCAATTGGGTTAGATTGTACTGAACATAATTTAATTAGTGCTAAAACTGGTTTAGGAGTAAAAGAGCTAATTGATTCAATTGTACAAAGAGTTCCAGCACCAAACGGAGATGAAAATGCTCCAACTAAAGCTTTAATCTATGACTCATGGTTTGATAACTACCTTGGAGCATTAGCACTTGTAAGAGTTTATGATGGAAGTATAAAAAAAGGTCAAGTTCTTAAGATGATGAATACAAAAGTTGAACATCCAGTACTTGATTTAATGTATCCTCATCCAATAAAAAGAGAAAAAACAAAAGAGATTAAAACAGGAGAGATTGGAATTGTTGTACTAGGATTAAAAACACTAGATGGAATTGCTGTTGGGGATACAATGACTGATGCAAAAAATCCAACACAAAAACCAATTGGTGGATTTGAACCTGCAAAACCATTTGTATTTGCTGGACTTTATCCAATAGAAACAGATAAGTTTGAAGATTTAAGAGAGGCTCTTGTAAAGCTTCAATTAAATGACTCTTCAATCTCTTTTGAACCTGAAAGTTCAGCAGCACTTGGAAGTGGTTTTAGGACAGGTTTTCTTGGTATGCTTCATATGGAAGTTATAAAAGAGAGACTTGAAAGAGAGTTTGGCTTAGATTTAATTGCAACAGCACCAACTGTTGTATATGAAGTAGAAAAAAAAGATGGTGAAAGAATTGAGATTCAAAACCCTTCTGAATTACCTGAACCAAACTATATAGAAACAATTTATGAACCATATGTAAAAGCTACAATTTTAGTTCCAGATGAGTTTTTAGGAAATGTAATTAAGCTTTTAAATGAAAAAAGAGGAATTCAAATCAAAATGGATTACTTAGGGAAAAGGGTTTTATTAGAGTATGATATTCCTATGAATGAAATAGTAATGGATTTTTATGATAAATTAAAATCAACTACTAAAGGTTATGCATCATTTGATTATGAGCCTATAGGATTTAGACCAGGTGAACTTAAAAAACTTGATATTAGAGTTGCTGGTGATATTGTTGATGCTCTTTCAATTATTGTTCCGGAAGATAAAGCTGTTTCAAGGGGAAGAGAGTTCATTAAAGCACTTAAAGAGTTAATTCCAAGACAGCTATTTGAAGTTGCAGTTCAAGCAAGTATTGGTACTACAATTATTGCAAGAGAGACTGTAAAATCAATGGGTAAAAATGTTACTGCAAAATGTTATGGTGGGGATATTACAAGAAAAAGAAAACTATTAGAGAAACAAAAAGCTGGTAAAAAAAGAATGAAAGCTATTGGTAAAGTAAATGTACCACAAGAAGCTTTTATGGCTGTACTTAAAATATAATAAATCTTTAATATTAACAAGCAGTATAAATACTGCTTGTTATACTACTTTTTAAAAGGTAATTCAAAAGATATAGTCACTTCTGAAAATGTTTTTCCTTTATGTAAATCAAAACACTCTTTAGCAAACTTTGAAAATGATTCACTCATACTATAATCTAAAATATCAATCACACCAGTTGCAATTACTTTTTTATCTTCTACGTGATATTTCATAGGTACTTGTTTTAGAACTTTATTCATTTCTAAATCCAATAAGATTATATTTTTTTCTAAATTAACCTCTTTTATTGAAGCTACAACTTTTTGTGAACTTTTTAAAGAAAAAAGTGTATTTATCATACTTTTATTTCTAACTTCTAAACCAGACTCTAAACTTAAAGAGTCTATTTTAACTTTAGCACTTTTTAAAAACTTTACAAAATCTTCACTTTTTTTTATCTGCAAATCAATTTTTTTAAATGTACCTGATACACCAATTTTTTCTTCTGTTTTATAGCCTGTCCACCCTACTTTTAAATTACCATTTAACTCATATGCATTTAAGCCTATTGATGCAAATAAAAAAATGATTCCAATAATTAGTCTATTTTTCATAACAACTCCTTTCTTTTCATCTTATATAATTTAATATTTAATTAAGATAATATTAATAAATTAACTACTTTTTTAAATAACTTATAATATTATTTTATATGCGTTGTATATCATGTGAAAAACTATCATTTGAAATTATTTGTAAAAGTTGTCAAAAAAAATATTTACAGCCCTCTTTGCATAAAAGAGAGATTGAACAAGACTTTTTTAATTACTCATTTTATGCATTAAGTGATATAGAAGAGCTAATAAACTCCAAATACTATTTTTATGGAGATAGAGTATTTAATATTTTAGCAAAACTATCTTTTCAAACATTTGCTAAAAATTTTAATTTTAAAGAAAATATTTATGCAATCCCAATTGATGACCATACAAGGCGTGAATTTTCTCATACTGCAATTCTTGTAAAGTATCTAAACTCAAAATACATAAGACCTAAAACAAACTGTTTAAAAGCAAAAAATAGAGTAAAATATGCAGGTAAAGATTTAAAATTTAGGCAAAATAATCCAAGGAATTTCAAACTATCAAATTTATATAATAAAACAACAATTTTATGTGATGATTTAATCACTACAGGTGCTACAATATTAGAAGGTAAAAAAGTTTTAGAGAAAAAAAAGAATAATGTTCTTTTTTCTTTAACCCTAGCTGATGCAAAAATTTAGTATAATCATTTTATTTAGAGGGCGAAATTGTGATAGGAATTATTGATTATAATATGGGAAATCTAGCAAGTGTATATAATGCTTGCCATCTTTTAGATACAAAAGCATCAATTGTAAAAGACCCAGAAGAGTTAAAACAGTTTGACAGAATAATTTTACCAGGAGTTGGGGCTTTTGCTGATGCAATGCAACATTTAAACACAACTGGTATGAAAGAGGCTGTATTGGAGTTTTCAAAAAGTGGAAAACCTATGATTGGAATTTGTCTTGGGATGCAACTACTTTTTGAAAGTTCAGAAGAGTTTGGACATACTAAAGGTTTAGGCTTAATCAAAGGAAAAATTGAAAAGTTTGATAAATCTAAAATGCATGAAGATTTCAAAATTCCACATATGGGATGGAACACTATTGAAAATAAACAACATAAACTCTTTGAGGGATTAAATAACCCTTATTTATATTTTGTACATTCATACCATGCAGTTACTGATGAAAATAATATCATAGGTAAAACAACGTATGGATATGAGTTTGCAAGTGCTGTTAATAAAGATAATATCTTTGGTTTTCAACCACACCCTGAAAAATCTCATGATAATGGATTAAAAATTCTTGAAAACTTTATGAAATTATAAAATAAAGGAGAGATTATGAATACTATAGCAATAACGGGAGCAAGTGGTTTTGTAGGAACTTCTCTTAGAAATTTCTTTGAAAAATATGGATATAAAGTAGTTTCTATAAAAAGAGAGATTTTAGATGATAAAATTGAACTTCAAAATATAGTATCCTCAAGTCAAATAGTTATAAATTTAGCAGGTGCAAATATTATTAATAGATGGACAAAAGAGTACAAAGAGTTACTTTATTCAAGTAGAATAGATACTACTTCTAAATTAGTAGAGGCTATAAATAGCGTAGAAACAAAACCAAAACTACTTATTTCTACTTCTGCTGTTGGGATTTATGATAATAAAGACACTTATACAGAAGATGGAAAATTTGCAGATGATTTTTTATCAAAACTTTGTCAAAGATGGGAAGAAGAAGCAAAAAAAGCACAAACAAAAGTTTCAATTTTTAGATTTGGTATAGTTTTAGGGAAAAATGGAGGAGCTCTTGCAAAAATGATAACTCCTTTTAAACTTGGTCTTGGAGGAGTGATTGGAAGTGGTAATCAAGCTTTTTCTTTTATCCATATAGATGACTTATTAAATGCTTACAAATTTGTAATTGATAACAATTTAGCAGATACGTTTAATTTAACTGCACCAAAACCTACAACAAATTTAGGATTAACTAGAGCCTTAGGGAAAGCACTAAAAAAACCAACTATCTTTCCTGTTCCTGAATTTGTTTTAAAGCTTATTTTTAGTGAAGGGGCAAAAGTATTAACAGATGGGCAAGATGTTGTTCCAAAAAAACTCTTAGATTTGGGATTTGAGTTTAAACATAAAGATATTCAAGAGACTGTAAATAGTTTAGTTTAAAAAGGGAGATTAATAATTAACATGGATATATTACCAGCAATAGATTTAAAAGATGGCAAAGCTGTAAGATTAAGTAAGGGATTAATGAATAGTGCAAAAATCTATTCAGATGAACCTTGGCAAGTTGCAAAAAGATTTGAAGAACTTGGAAGCAAATGGGTTCATATTGTTGATTTAAATGGAGCCTTTGCAGGAAAACCTGCCAATTTAGAGCAGATTAAAAAAATCAGAGAAAACTGTAATTTAAAGATTGAACTTGGCGGTGGAATCAGAGATGAAGAAACAATAAAAATGTATGTTGAACTTGGTGTTGACAGATTAATACTAGGTTCAATTGCAGTAAAAAATCCACAATTTGTTAAAGAAATGGCTTCTAAATATCCAATTGCTGTTGGAATAGATGCAAAAGATGGAATGGTTGCAGTAGAAGGCTGGGCAGAAGTATCTAATATGAAAGCAACAACTTTAGCAAAAGAGTTTGCAAGTGCTGGAGTAGAAGCTATTATTTGTACTGATATTTCAAAAGATGGAATGCTTTGTGGAGTAAATGTAGAGTTTACAAAAGATATTGCTCTTGCTAGTAAAGTAGATACTATTGCAAGTGGTGGAGTAAAAGATATTTCTGATATTGTAAATTGTAAAAACAATGGAAATATTGCTGGAGTTATTGTAGGGAAAGCTTTTTATGAAGGCACTTTAGATTTAGAAGAGGCTTTTAAAATATTATAATATGTGCTTGATTATATCCCTAGTATTTTATGCTTTAGCCTACACTTTTTATGAAGATTCTAATTTTCAAGGCTTTTATATAAATCTAGGGATTGCACTACTTTTTTCTATTTTATTAATAAAAAATTTTATAAAATCAAAAAGGCAATAGTTTGAAAAAAAAGATTGATAATTTATACTCAAAACTTGTAAATGAAGAGGATGCTAGAGTTTGTAAAGCTATTGATGAAAATGCTTGTAAAGTAGTTCCAGGTAATTTCTTTCTTACAATAATTAGTTACTTTTTTAATAAACTTGCTGATTCAGTTGCTAATACAAAAGTTATACTTCCTTGGATTATGCAAAGTTTAAATGTGCCTTTATTTCTTATTAGTTTTTTAGTTCCTATTAAAGAATCAGGCTCTTTAATTCCTCAACTATTTATTGCTGCATACATAAGAAGACTTCCAATTAGAAAATGGATTTGGTCTATAGGAACACTTTTACAAGCTTTATGCATGTTTGGTATTGCAACTGTGGCTTGGAATATGCAAGGTTTAAATGCGGGACTTGCAATCATTGCTTTACTTATTGCTATGAGTTTAGCAAGGGGTTTGTGCTCTGTTGCTGCAAAAGATGTAGTAGGAAAGACTATTCCCAAAACAAGACGTGGAGCACTAAATGGTCTATCTGCTATGCTTGCAGGTTTATTAGTTGTCGTACTTGGAGTTTATTTTTTATTAAATGGTGAAAAACCATTTTCAGCACAAAACTTTGGAATACTACTTTCACTTGCAGGATTTTTTTGGATACTAGCTTCTATTACTTATGCTCAAATAAAAGAGTACGAAGGAGAAACTGATGGTGGAGGAAATGCTTTTAGTGTAGCTATTTCTAAACTAGGTATTTTAAAAACTGATAAACCTTTTAGATTATTTGTTATAACAAGAGCTTTATTTCTTTGTTCTGTTTTATCTGCACCTTTTTTTGTAATTATAGCTCAACAAAACTCTGAATCAAACTCTTATTTATTAGGACTTTTTATTCTTTCTAGTGGATTAGCTGATTTATTATCTGCAAACTTTTGGGGTAAATTTTCAGATGTTTCAAGTAAACAAGTTATGATTATTGGAGCAACGATTGCAACAACTGTTGGCTTTGTTGTATTTTTTATAGACTTTTTTTATAAAGAGTTATTTTCTATTATTTGGATTATGCCTATTATCTATTTTATTTTAAGTATTGGGTATCAAGGTATTAGAATAGGAAGAAAAACTTATATTGTTGATTTAGCACAAGGAAATAAAAGAACTGATTATGTAGCTGTAAGCAATACTTTAATAGGCTTTCTTTTGCTTTTAAGTGGATTAATTGGAACATTAAGTTCACTTATTGGTGTTGGTGGAATTATTCTTGTATTATCCCTTGTTGGGGTATTAGCTATTTACTTAGCAAAACAACTACCTGAAGTTCAAGATGATTAGCTTGACATTCAAACTAAAAATTGATACAATTTTACCAAACAATCGTTTGGAAAAAATATGGCAATAAAAAAAACATCTAAAGAAGAGATACTAAACAAAGCAATTATGCTTTTTAAAACTCAAGGTTTTTCTAATACTTCAATGGCAAACATTGCAGATGAATGTGGATTGATAAAAGGAAGTATTTATCATCATTTTAAAAATAAATATGAGATAGGACTTGAAGCACTTAAATATATAAGTGAATACTTTGACAAAAATATTTTTTCAATAAAAGATGAAACTCTTTTGACAAAAGAAAAACTAGAAAAAATAGTTAAAAAAACTGACGAGTACTTTTTAAATAGTACTGGTGGTTGTTTATTAGCAAATTTAGCAACTGAAGTCTCTAATCAAAATGAAGAGTACAAAGCTGTTATAGTTAAGTACTTTAAAACTTGGGAAGAGTGTTTAACTAAAATTTTACAAGAGAAATACACTAAAAAAGAAGCACAAAATTTAGCATATGAATATATTTGTACTTTACAAGGTTCTATTATTATGTTCAATCTTACAAATGATAAAGCTAAGCTTTTAATAGTAGGAAAAAACCTATTATCTAAGGTTTAATTTTTTTGCCTATTTTACCAAACAATCGTTTGTTTGATTAAGGAGAAATTATGAATTATATAAAAAAACTAAAAGGAAATAAAGCAAAGCTTCCACCAAAAGCAAATGCTATTGAAGTTGCTTTTGCTTTTATTGGTGCATTTATTGCAATATCTGTTGTTGCTTATCTTACTAATAGTTATGAAAATATCTTTATTATGGGCTCATTTGGAGCAACTTGTGTTTTACTGTTTGGATTTAGTAATAGTCCCTTTTCACAACCAAGAAATATCTTTTTTGGACATACAATATCTACATTTATGGGACTATTCTTTTTTCATTTTGTAGGTGATTATTGGTGGAGTTTAGCTCTTGCTTTAGCTTTAGCAATTGCAGTAATGTTATTAACAAGAACAGTTCATCCCCCAGCAGGTTCAAATCCTGTAATTGTATTTATCATGGGTTCATCTTGGAATTTTCTATTTTTTCCAACTGCTTTAGGAGCTATTATTATAATATTAATTGGAGTTTTTTATAATAATTTACATAAAAAAAGAGTTTATCCAAACTATTGGATATAAAGAGTAAAGTTTAAAACTTTACTCTTCTAAATAAGTATAGTGTAATTCTAAACCATTTGAAGTAGCAACAAATCCATTTATATTTATTTTGCCTTCATGAACTAATTTATGGTGCTCTTTGCATAAAGGAATTAAATTATATTTATGATTTGCATTCATATGACCTATAAAGCCATCTTTATTTGCTCTTGCTTGCTCTTTTATATGATGAACATCATCACAAGCTTTTCCACATATTACACAAGTTGAAGCAAAGACATCTTTATTATATTTTGAAGTTTTTTTCTGTGTAAGTCTTTCTATTTTATCATAATCATCAGTTAAACGTTTTCTAATATCATTTGCAACACTTAAAAACTCTTTATCCATATGAAGTGATTTTGCATACTCTAATCCATACATAGAAGAACCACTCCCAAAGGCTAATTTTCTATCAAAAATAAGCTTATCTTCTTTATCTTCATACATAACAGATAGATGTAAAGAGATAATATTTCTTAGTTTTTCTATCTCTTTTATCTCTGGCAATTGATGCAAATGTGTTGCAAATACAAAAATTGATTCTAATTTTGCAAGCTTTAATATAGCACTTGCAACAATACTTAAACCACTCATAGTTTCAGTACTATGAGAAATTTCATCACCTAAAATCAATGATTTTTTTGTCGCTCTATTAAAAATATTTTTAAGTTCAAGCATTTCAACGGCAAATGAAGATAAACCTTTTGCAATATTATCAGCTCCACTAATTCGTGTATAAACTGCATCAAATACAGAAAATCTCATAGATTTTGCTGGTACATAAAAACCTGCTTGAGCTAAAATAACAGCAATACCAATTGATTTCATAAGTGAAGATTTACCAGAAGAGTTTATACCATAAAGTAAAACTCCATGCATCTTATTATCTGTTACATTTAAAGGATTAGAATTTTTAACAATCACATTATTTTTTTGTTCTTTTGAGGCATAACTTAATTCACCTAAAACCACATCATTTGGAACATAAATACCTTGTTCTTCATTTGCTTCAATAATAGGATGTCTAAGTTCAACTAACTCTAAAAAATTTTCATTATCTTTTGTTTTTACAATTTTAGGACAAGTATAGTTGTACTTTTTAGCTGTTTTGATATTTGATACAGTTAAATCAATCTCTGCAATAAATTGTACTAACTCTTCAAGTAATACGGCAAACTTTTTTTCAAACTCAACAAGTTTTTCCTTAAATACAAGTTTATTTAACTCTATTATTTTTCTTAAATTATGTACAAATTTATCTGAAATTGTTTCTGTTAAACTGCACGATATTTTTACATTTGTAGTTTGTACTTTAATTTTAAAATCTTTTACAAGTAAAAGTTCATCATCAATAATTATATGTGAATTTAGTAATTCATCTTTTATTAAGTTGTATCTATTTTTTGTAAGACCTAAATAAAACCCTTCTTTATCAAGTCTATTTATACTTACTTGATTTTTATCTTCACTTTTTAAGTATGTTAAAATATGTGATTTAAGAAGTTCAAGTTTTGAATAAAGTTCTTCATTTTGTCTATTTAATTCATCAATTTGAACATTTATTCCTTCACAAATCATATTTGACTCTACATCTTTTAACATAAACTTACCAGATACACTTAAATCAAAAGTAGAATCAATAGAATCAATAAATAGCTGTAACTCTTTTGAGCTACAAGGAGGTGTAAAAAACTTATAGTTTTCCATAAACTTTACAACCTCTTTTATGCTAAGTAAAGAGTCATACAAATAGTTTAATTCAAAAGGGTGCAATCTTGTAAGCTTTATTCTTCTAGTTAGTCTTTCAATATCATAAATATTTGCTAATTCATTTTCAATTGGACCATGATAATCAAAAAGTTCTTTTGAAAGATTAAATCTTCTTAATATCTCTTTTGTATCTTTTACAGGATGAGTAAGTCTTTCTTTTAAAAGTCTTTTACCCATAGCAGTAGAAGTATTATTAATAAGCTTTATTAAACTTGGGTTATGTGAAGTTTCTATTATATTCAATTGTTCTAAAGCATTATTTCCTAAATAGATATATTTTGAAATATCTAATTTTACTGGAAATGAAAGTTTTTGCACTATATTTGAATCATGACCTATAACAAAATCAATTAATATAGCTAAGCTTTCACTACTTAAAGGAACTCTTTCCATATCAAGATGTTCAATAGAAGTTAAAAGAGATTGAATATTAAAAACATTTTTAAATAACTCATTTTGATAATTAATTTTTGGCCTAAAACTTCCTATATGAAAAGTTTTTAGTTTTAACTCTAAATAATCTATAACCTCTTTTTGATTAATATTTTTATCTGCAAAAGTTACAACAACTTCATTTGTTTTATGCATATTCATATAATTAAAAGCTTCATCAAGTGCATAAAATTTATCTTCACTTGTTCCATGAACTTCATTGTAGTAGCATTTACCTGTTGTAACATCAATTGCACTATAACCTACAAGATATATTCCTTTTACTTGGTCAATTACTAAAGAAGTAATATTATTTTCATCTTGGTCAACTACAAAATCAAAATTTGTTCCTGGACTTATAACTGTATCTAAATATCTTGAAACTTTTGGAGGTATTCCTCTTTGTCTAATAACAACAATTGTATATTTTTGCTCATTTATTATTCTTGCAAGGTGTTTATCAAAAGATATTGCAGGAACACCCGCCATAATTGGATTTTCAGCAGAGTTTTCTAAAATTGATTTATTTTTTCTAGTTAATTGTATATTTAAAAGTTCTGCAATCTCTTTTGCTTTACCTACTTGTTCTTTATCATTATTTATTTCATAAACTTCAAAAAATGTTCCTATTTCCATAAGAACTATAGTATTTTTACCATATTTACTTTCAAAAAGCCTTTGAAGTTTAAAATAAGTATAAGTAAGTAGTGTTTTTTTATCGTCTAATAACTCTTGAACCTCTTGTCTCAATTTATCTTCTCACTCCAGTCCAATCTCTAATCATTTCTCTTTGCTCTTTTGTTAATTTTGCTTCATCATGAAATCTTGTATAACTTTTTAAAGGCATAGCTGCATAGATTTTTTTATAAATAGCTTTTAATTTATCTTTTTGTTTTTGCTCATCATACTCTTTCCATAAATTAAAATTTAAAGCTTTTCTTCCATCCTCTACATGAGAAGAGATAATCCATGAAAATGGTGCAACTTGGGAATACCATGGCCATTTTGTTTTATTTGAATGACAATCGTAACAAGAAGTTTTAAATATTTTCATAATCTCAGGTTTTGCTTCTATTTCTAACTCATTTACTACTTTTGCATTTTGCTGTGTAGGTCGGATAAACTGCATTGCAACAAAAACAAGAAAAAAAATAAGAAGTGCTTTTTTCATATAAAATCCTAAATTAATAAATTAAATAAATAGATTGTATGGTCTTTCAAGCTCTTTTATAAATAAAGAAACACTTATATTTCTTCCTTCTCTTTTAAACTCTTTTTTGTCAAAAAAGACCAATATTGTTGGTATAGAAAATACCGTAAAATGGCTTGCTATTTGTTTATATAAATCTGCTTTAACTTCAAACATCTCTATTTTAGGAAAATTTTTAGATACCTCTTTTTCTATTTTTGGTTTTAAAGCAGTACAAACGGAGCAAGATTCTGCACTAAAATAGATTAACACAGGGTTTCTTGTGTTAATCTTTGAAGTTATAAACTCAATTGTTTTTACTTGTGTCATTGTGTAACTCTTTTTCTAACTCTTCATTAAATTTCTCTTCTGCTTCTTTTATATTATCAGGATTATTTTCAGGATTTTTATGGTCTTTTCTATGAGTAAAAATATCATGTCTACTTAAACTAATTCCTTTCATATGAGTTAAAGGAAAAGCAAAAGCTATACCTTTACCAATTGTTGTAATATGTAAAGAGTGTATAATTGCTTTTATTACACTATTAACCATTCCACTAGGTAATAAGAAAAGTAAAAGAACATCATTTGCTTCAAAAGAGTTTCTATAAAAATTACTAATTCCTTCAAGTCCAATTCCATCAGCTCTTAATACAGTTGCTCCACTTGCACCTGCTTTACTTGCAGCTTCTATGGCATCTAACTTCTTATCAGCTGGAACTATTACAACAACTGCACTAAAATCCATTGGTAAAGAGTGTCTTCTATCACTTCCATCAATATTTACAGTTGCCAAATCCATATTTTCTGCATCAATTAATGTATCTTTTAAGATATTTGCAGCTTCAATTTCAGTATCTGATTTAACTCCAAGTTTTTCAATAACTATTCCATAAAGCATTACAGTTATCATAGGAAATAAAGAAGCAAAAGCAATAAGACCAAATCCATCAATTAAAGCACTTCTTCCTTCAATATTCGTAGCAAGACCTATACCAAGAGCTGCTACTAAAGGAACTGTTACAGTTGAAGTTGTTACTCCTCCACTATCATAAGCAATTGGAATAATATATTTAGGTGAAAGAAAAGTTAAAATAATTACTACTATATATCCAACTATTATATAATAATGAATATGTCCACCATCAACAATTCTAAAAGCACCTAATGCAATACCTATAGCAACACCTAAAGCTACAAAAAATCTTAGGGCAAAATCATTTATTTTTCCATCACTTATCTCTTTTGCTTTTTTAGCAATTGCCATTAAAGAAGGTTCTGCCATTGTTGTAGAAAAACCAATAGCAAAAGCAAAAGAGTATATTACAAGTACAGAGTTTCCTTTTGTAAGTTGAAATGCCATTGTCTCTCCAAGAGAGAATAACCCCATTTCAAGACCAAGAATAAATGCATAAAGACCAATAATTACAAGTGCAAAACCTAAAAATACTGTTTTAAGATTTTGTATCTTTTTCTTTAAAACTATATACTGAAAGAATAGAATAATAACTAAAATAGGAGCTACATCTTTTGTAACAGAAATAATACCTGTTAATATACTTTTTATATTAATAGTTGCCACATCTGAAGCAGTAGCTTGAATAACAACATTAGTAACATCTTTAGCATCTACAAGATTATATACAGCAATCCCATAAACTTGTACAAATATCATAGGTGTTAAAGAAGCAAAAGCAATAAGACCAAATCCATCTATTACAGGATTTCTTCCCTTAATTGAAGTTGCAAGTCCAATACCAAGAGCTGCTACTAAAGGAACCGTTACAGTTGATGTTGTTACTCCACCTAAATCGTAAGCTAAACCTATTATCTCTTTTGGTGCAAAAAATGTAACACCAACAACTAAAACATATCCTACTATTATATAATAGTGAATTGGATGCCCTTTTATAATCCTAAAAACACCCAATAAAATTGCAAAACCAACAGAACCTGCAACAACAAGTCTTAAAATTGTTGCATCAATTCTTCCACTTGAAATAGAAGCAGCTTTATCTGCAATCACTGCTAAAGCAGGTTCGGCTATGGTTGTACCAAAACCAATTAAAAATCCAAAAAATAGAATCCATGCAATTGTTCCATTTTTTGCAAAATCCCTTGCTAAACCTTCACCAACAGGAAATATACCTATTTCTAAACCTTGTAAAAAGATTGCAAGACCAAAACCAACAATTGTTAAACCTATTGCTGTTGAAAGCCAATTATCTGGTACAGCTTGTATAATTGCAAGCTGAAAAAACAAAATTACAACAATAATAGGAAGTAAATCTCTAAAAGACTCTCTTAAAAGTTTAAGAAAAAAATTAAACTGCGTCATAAAAACTACTTCTTAAACTTAATATTAAATAATACTCAAACTCCAAAACTCTTCTTTTCAAATTAAACCCCTTCCCTTGTGTCTAGTGCTATTTTTTCATAATTAAATCAGTAATACTTCTACTTGTAATACTATTTTCTATTAAAATATTAGATATATTAAACTCTTCAATAATAT
Source organism: Malaciobacter halophilus (assembly GCF_002837275.1). Lineage (GTDB taxonomy): Bacteria > Campylobacterota > Campylobacteria > Campylobacterales > Arcobacteraceae > Malaciobacter > Malaciobacter halophilus. The sequence goes on from NZ_NXIF01000017.1 coordinate 51,976, forward strand.
CAAACTCTTTTTTTGTATGAATTTTTACAATAATTTTATCTGTTGATACAACTTGTTGAATTGTATCACATACTTGAAATAGTTTTTTTGGATTATCAATTGCAACTATTACATATTTTGCCTCTTTTAAATTAACACTTCTTAAAAGATCTTTATTTGTTGCATTCCCAAATACTACATTATATCCGCTATTAAGAGATTTATAAAAACTTTCAATATTATTTTCAACAGCAATATAAGATTCACCATTTGCACTTAAATCATCTGCAATATTTCTTCCAAATTCACCTAAACCAAGTATAATTGTATGGTTTGATAACTCTGAACTATTTATATCTTGTGCAATGTTTGGTTCCTCTTCTTTACTAAATTTATCTGTAAGAAAAGTAAGATTTTTTAAGATTATTGGAGTAATAATCATAGATAAAACAATTGTTACAATCATTATTTGTCCATATGGAGAAGGTACTAAACCTCCAGTTCTTGCTAGTTCTAATAAAGCAAGAGAGAATTCACCAATTTGAACTAAACTAAGTGCAGTTTTCATACTAACTCGTTTGTTCTCATTTATTCTAATAATTGAATAAATAATTACAAATTTTAAAATCATTATTGAAACTAATAGTGATAAAATAATATGTATATATGAAGCTACAATATCAAATTTTAATTGCATCCCCACTGTGATAAAAAAGATTCCTAATAATAAATCTCTAAAAGGAACTAAATCTGCTTCAGCTTGATGCTTATATCTTGTTTCAGCAATTAACATACCTGCTATAAAAGCTCCAAGAGAGTAAGAAAATCCTAATTCATGAGCTAATAGTGAAGCTCCAATAGCTAAAAATAGTATTGTACCAACAAAAAGTTCATCTGAGTTTGTTTTTGTTATTGCTTTAAAAAATGGTTCAAGTAAATACTTTCCAATAATAACCATAAGAGCTAATAAAATTGCCGCGTGTAATACCATCTCTCCTAAAACATCAGAAACAGAACTACTTGAAGCATTACTCATAAATCCAATTGTCAATAAAATAGGTATAACTGCAATATCTTGCATTATTAAAATACCTAAACTTCTTTGTCCATATCTTCTATTTATTTCACCTGTTTCATTAAATGTTTTTAAAACTATAGCTGTTGAAGATAAAGCAATTGCTAAAGATAGTACAAATGACACATTTTTTTCAATATCAAATAAAAAATAACTAACAAGAAAAACGATTATTGCAGTAATAGATATTTGCAGTGTTCCTGCAACAAAAACCTCATTTTTCATCTTTTTTAAATGACTAAGAGAAAATTCTAGTCCTATTGTAAACATTAAAAAAACTACACCAAATTCGGCAATCTCTTTTAATGTATGATTGTTTACCGCATCATGTAGATTAAAGCCATATGCGATAATTGTACCTGTAAAAATATATCCAATAATTGTAGGTAGATTAACTTTTTTCAAAACTATATTTATAGTTAAAGCTAAAAAAAGAGAAGTCACTATTATTGTCAGCATCAGAATCCTTACTAAATTAAAATGTAAAGATTATATCAAATAATTTTTTTCAAACAGATAAATAACTTAATAAAGTAGTTTAAAACTACTTTATTATTTTATACTTGATGCTCTGTTTTTTTGGCTAATCTCTCTTTTTGAGACAAGTAAGAATTCAATGCACTAACATATGCATTTGCAGTTGCTAGCATAGTGTCAACACTTAAACCATGTCCCACAAAAGATGGTGAAGTTTCATCAAATACAACTCTTGTAGTAACTTTTGCTAAAGCATCTTTTCCTTCTGTAACTGATGTAACATTATAACTTTGTAATTCACCATTATACCCTGTAAGTCTATCAATAGTTTTAAAAATTGCATCCATTGTACCATTACCAATATTTGCATCTGTCATAGTTCCATCATTATGTTTAATAGATACAGCTGCTGTTGGAACTCCATTTGAACAATCAGATATTTGTAAACCAACTAACTCAAATATTTTATCTTGATTTAAAGACTCATCTGTAATCAACATTCTAATATCATCATCTGTTACTTCTTTTTTCTTATCTGCTAAGATTTTAAATTTTTCAAAAGCTGAATTTAACTCTTCATTACTTACTGAATCAAAACCTAAAGTTGTAATCTTATCTCTAAAAGCTGCACGTCCTGAGTGTTTTCCTAATATTAAAGTTGAATCTTTAATAACACCAACATCTTCAGGTTTCATAATTTCATATGTTTCTTGGTGTTTTAAAACACCATCTTGATGTATTCCACTTTCATGAGCAAACGCATTTTTACCAACAATTGCTTTATTTTGTTGTGGTTCAACTCCTGTAATAGTTGCAACTAATCTTGAAGTAGCATAAATCTCTTTAGTATTTATATCAGTATAAACACCACCAAAAGCATCACCTCTTGTTTTTATAGCCATAACAGACTCTTCTAAAGCTGAATTTCCTGCTCTTTCTCCTAATCCATTTATAGTAACCTCAATCTGTCTTGCACCATTAGCAACTGCACTTAAAGTATTTGCAGTTGCTAAGCCTAAATCATTGTGATTATGAACAGAAATAATTGCTCTATTATTAGCAAAATCAGTTAATTCTTTTACCATTGCTCCTAACTCTGTTGGTAATCTATAACCAACAGTATCAGGTAAATTAATAGTTGTAGCTCCAGCAGAAATTACAGCATCCATAACCTCTTTCATAAAAGAGATTTCACTTCTTCCTGCATCTTCTAAAGAAAACTCCACATCATCAACAAAAGTTTTTGCATACTCCACAGCATGAATTGCTCTTTTAATAACCTCTTCCTCACTCATTTTCAATTTATATTTCATATGAATAGGACTAGTTGCAATAAATGTATGAATTCTATGCATTTTTGCTTTTTGAACAGCTAAAGCAGCTTGTTTAATGTCATTTTCAACTGCTCTACTTAAAGAACAGATTGAAGATTTTTCAACTTGTTCAGCAATTCTACTAACAGCATCAAAATCACCTGGACTAGCTGCAGCAAAACCTGCTTCAATAACATCAACTCCCAATTTTTCTAATTGCTTAGCAACTTTTATCTTCTCTTCTGTGTTCATTGAACACCCAGGACTTTGCTCCCCATCCCTTAATGTCGTATCAAATACAACGATTTTATTATTATCCATGATTTTTACCTCTTAAAAAGTATAATTATTATATCAATTTTTCTTTAAAGAAAAAAACTTAATTCGTGATTTTATGATTTTATATATGTGTAATTATTAGAGTGATTTTGAAAGCAGAAGAAGAGTGTTAACACTTTTGATGAATTGATTATTATAAAAATCGAATATTTTCATTGTACTCTCCCTTAAATTTGCCAAATTATATTTTAAAAAACTTTTTTTGTCAAGAGTTATTTTGACTTTTCTGACAAAACAACTCTATTTTTTCCACTATGTTTTGCTTTATATAAAGCATCATCAGAATACTTATAAATTTTTTCTTCATCTTCAAAATACATATAATTTAAAGTTATTAATCCTGCTGATACTGTTATTCTTTTTGTAGTTTCATTACCTAAATGTTCTATATTTTCATCAAATATTTTTCTTATAAGTAAATTTGAAAACTCTAAAGACTCATTGATATTTAAATTAGAAAAAATTACACCAAACTCTTCTCCACCCAACCTAAAAACATAATCTGATGCCCTTAAAGTTGACTCTTTTAACACTTTTGCTACACTTTTTAAAGCACTATCTCCTTTTAAGTGTCCATACATATCATTATACTTTTTAAAATAGTCAATATCTAAAGTTAAAAGACTAAAATAACCCTTTTCTCTTTTTACTCTTTGTAACTCATTAGTTATAATTTTATTAAAATATCTTCTATTATAAAGCCTTGTTAAATCATCTTCAATTGTTAGTTGTTCAAGTCTTTTTTTATCTGTAATATCTTGTCTAATTGTAGTATAACTTACAATCTTTTCATCTTTAAATGAAGGAGTAATAGTTGTAATACAAATAAACTCTTCTGCGTTTTTTTTCTTAAATTTCATCTCTTCTTGAAAAACTTTCCCTGAATTTATTGTATTCCAAAGTCGTTCATAGACACTTTCTTCAGTATCTTCATGTTTTAATATTTCATAACTTTTCCCAATAAAATCTTCTTTATTATAACCAGTAAACTCATAAAAAGCACTACTTGCATCCATATAAATGCCATTTGCATCAGTAATTGAGACAAGAACATTTTCATTTATTATTTTAAGAAGGTTATCTTTTTCAAAAAATCTTTCTTGTAAATTATTTTTTATAATACACTCTTGAATAGCTTTTACAAGTTCTATTAAGTCTATTGGTTTTATTATAAACTTATTTACATTTAGCTCAATTGCTGTAAGAAAATATTCTAAATCAGAGTATGCAGTAGTTATAATAACAGGAACATTACTATTTATTTGTTTTATCATCTCAAGGCCATTTAATTTTGGCATTTGTATATCTGTTATAATTATATCTGGGTTTATTTTATAAAAAAGCTCTTTACCTTCTTCTCCATTTGTTGCAGTATAAAACCCTTTTATATATTTTTTTAGATGATAACTTACCTCTTGTGCAATTTGTGGTTCATCTTCAACATACAATACAACAATATTTTGTAACAACTCTTTATTCATTTTTATCCTTTATTACAAGAGGAACAGAAATAATAAAACAAGCACCATCATTACAATTTTTCATGCTAATTTTACCACCCATATTGTTTTCAATAATAGTCTTTGTCATATATAATCCTATTCCTGTTCCTTTACCTTCCTCTTTTGTTGTAAAATATGGCTCAAATATCTTATCTTTTATCTTTTCACTTATCCCTTTTGCATTATCTTCTATTTGTACTATTGCATTCTCTTTTTGTTTATATACTCTTATTTTTACTTTTGCTTCTTCTATCTTTTTCTCTATTAAGGCA
>NZ_NXIF01000018.1 GCF_002837275.1 Malaciobacter halophilus
TAAAGAAAAATTATATATACTTCAAAAAAATTATCATAAAGAGAAAAGATGAATATAACGTCTAAAATATCAATATTTTTTGGGTTTATATGCTTATTTTTAACAATTTGCATTTTTAGTATATTAAAAGATAGTGAAAATAGAACAATTGAGTTCGAAAATCAACAAGTAAAAAAAAGTATTGAAACTTTTTTTGAAGCAATAAATTCAAAAGTAGAGTTTTTGGATAATATTGCATATGAATACTCTACAAATAGTAAAGTACACAATATCTTTGAGAAAAAACAATTGAAATTTAGAAGATATTTTATAAAAGATAAGTATTCACATTTTTTACTTTTTGATAAAAATAAAGAGTTTGTTTATGGTGATGTTTATGATATTAATTCAGATGAATTTGTATCAACATCAAAGCAAATAAGAGAGTTCTTTAAAAATAGAAAAATTTTAGATTATATAAAAGATAAAAAAACTAATTTTTTAACACTTGATTATGAAAAAGTGCTTTTTACAATAAAAAAAGTGTATAAAAATAGGAAGTTTTTAGGATATGTTTTTGTTGGAAGAACATTGGATTCTTCTTTTTTATCTGAACTTAGCAGAATTACACACCAATATATATCTTTGGTTCCTTCATATGACTTTAAAGAAAAAAAACAAATAAAAATAGATAAAAATTTAGTAGAATATACTATAAATAGAGTAGATGAAAAAATACTATTTACTTATATAAAATTAAAAGAAGAGTTTAGTAAAAATGATTTTTTTATAAGTATGAAAATGAATAGAGACTATTTTATTCAGTTAAATAAAAATAACAAATCTTTGTTTTATATTTTTATAATTACATTTATTATACTTATTGTTTCTGTATATTTTTTTATTGATAAACTTTTTGCAAAAAGAATTAAATACATTACTAATATAGTAAAAAAAGTATCCACATCAAGTAGTTTGCAACTTAAAATTGAACTTGAATATAATGATGAAATTACTTATTTAGCTAAAAAGATAAATGATATGCTAAATTCAATAAGTTTAAAACAGCATGAAAATTTAAAAAAAGAGAGAGATTTCTTGCAATCAGTTTTAGATACTCAAAAGAATATTATATTAATAACTGATGGAAAAGATATACATACAACAAATAAAAAGTTTATTGATATTTTTAAAACAAAGGACTACTTTTTAACAAATATTGCTCTTTTAGATAATAAAACACAAGCTAATCTTTTAAGTATTGCAAGAAAGTATGAATCCCATGAAAAGCCTGCAAAACTAAAGGTTCAAAACAATCATAAGTATTTTATTTTTGATGTACAAAAACTAGATATGGAAAAATATTTAATTTGTATGAATGATGTATCAAAATATAATGAAAAGATTTGCCATTTAGAACAAAAAGCAACTATAGATGAATTAACAAATGTCTACAATAAAAGTACAATTAGCTCATTTTTAAATTGTTGGTTAGAAGCAAGAGATTTTTGTTTGATTATTTTTGATATTGATTATTTTAAAAAGATAAATGATACTTATGGTCACTTTGTTGGAGATTGTGTTTTAAAAGAGTTAGCAAAAGTTGTAAGAAAAGTGTTACCTAAAAATGATTTAATTGGAAGATTTGGTGGAGAAGAGTTTATAGTTTTAATAAATGATAATAGTAGTAATAATATAATAAACATTGCAAATAGAATAAAAGATGAAATACAAAATCATAAATTTAAGTGTGATAGTTTGGAAATAGATATTACAATAAGCCTTGGAACAACCTTTTGTAAGAAAGGTGAAAGCTATGAAAAAGTGTATAAAAGAGTTGATGAAGCACTATACTTTGCAAAAAAAGCAGGTAGAAATAGAGTTAGATTTAAATAGCTATTCTCATTTTGCAGCTCATTTTGATAATGAGTGCTGATTTACATTAAGGTAAGCTTAAATTTTATTTAGCAAAACTACACATATTAAAGGATAATTATTGATAAAAACAGAAGATATAATAAATATAGCAAGTTACTTTACTATTGTTGCACACTCTCCTGGAAGGTTAAGAGTTAGAGTTAATCCAAAAATAAAAAATGAAAGTAACAATATATCAATTGAAGATATTGAACAACTACCAAATAAAATTGAAGGAATTAAAAATATTAAAATAAATAAGATTATTGCTTCAGTTACTATAACATACGATTCAAAAGTTTTTAATCCTCAAATTTGGGAAGATTTAATCAATAAAAGAAATTTAGATGAAATCACACAAATAATAAATAATCTTGCAAAGGAGGTGATGTAGTGGCAAATTATGATGAGGATATATTACTATCCCAAAGAGTTGATTTAAATAGTGAGCAAACTATTGAGTCACAAGTTTTAAGAATTGCAGTATATGATGAGTTTAAAGCCTATGAAACTTATAGTAAAATAATTGAAAAGTTTGGAGCAATTCATCCTTTTGTTAATATTAAAGAAGCAGAAGCTGTTCATTATAGTGCACTTATACCTCTTTTACAAAAGTATAATGTTGAAGTACCTTTAAATGATTGGGCTTCAAAAATTGAAGTTCCAAAAACTTATATTGAGTCTTGTGAATTAGGCGTTGCAAGTGAGATAAACAATATTGCAATGTATGACCATCTTATTGCGAATACTACGCAAAATGATATAAAAGATACACTTTATAAACTGCAAGCAGCATCATATAATAATCATCTGCCAGCTTTTAGAAGGTGTGTACTAAATCATTATAATGGTGTAAATCATAGCACTAGTTTAAATAGTATTGATGACATGATGTCAAAAGCCAATGAGTATCAAATGCTTTTAGAAGATATTGCTTCTGGAAATGTAGACCAAAATAAAATTACAGAGTTATTATCAAAATTAAATATCTCTATGATAAGTGGAGCAGGTTTAGGTGCAGCATTAGTTGCTTTTATTAATAGTTATCAAGAAAATAAGGAGTAAATTATGGCATTACCATTTGTAGCGGGATTAGCAATTGGAGCAGGAGCAGTTTTAGCATATAAAAATAGTGAAACACTTAAAAATAAGACAAAAGAGTTGTTTGGTAAATCAAAAGAGTTCGCTTCGTCAACTATTGAGCAAGGAAAAGAGACTGCAAGTGAAGTTAAAAGTACGATTGATGCAACAAAAGAGTGTATAAAAGAGAAAAAAGAGACAAAAAAACTAGAAGAGTCTAATATTAAGAAAGTAGAAGAAAAAAAGGAAGATGAATAATGCAAAATGGCTTAATTAATACAGGTGAACCAAGAAATGTTTTAGGTCACATTGTAAGTGGTGCAGTTGCAAGTGCAGTTGTATCTGGAACAATAAATTACAAAAAAGCAAAAGAAAAAAAACTATCTTCAAATGAAGCTATACAAGATACTGTTAAAAAAACAGCACAAGGGGCAATTGCAACTGGAACTGCAATTGCTACGGCAAATCATATTGGTCAGCAAGGTGGATTTTTAAAAGCATTTACAGCATTTAGTGTAGGCATGGCTGGAATTTATGCTGTTGAGGTTATTGATGATAAATTAAATAGTAAATATGAGCAACTTGAAAGTAGTTGTTGTGAAGATAAACTTTTAGAAGAGGGAAGCAATGAATAATCAAATGAATAACCAAAATACATATGATATGAATATTGAAAATAGTAGAATTAATCAAGAAGGTGTTAATTTAAATCAAAATCCTTATATTAATCAAAATGTTAATCCAAATATTCCTGTTCAAGGACAAGGAACAAATGGATTTAATAGTGCAGATTTTTTAAAAGGTGCATTAGTTGGTGCAGCTGTAACATATCTTTTAACAAATAAGGGTGCACAAGAGAATATTATGAAAGCAGTATCTAAAGGAACTGAACTTTTTCAAGCTGGAATGGAAGAGATGAAAGAGAGAATGGAAGATGCAAAAGCTGCAATGGAATCAAATCAAGAATAAAGATTATATATGAGTAAAAATAGTTTTGTAAAAGTACATGAAACACCAAATAGATTAAGATATAAATACTCTTTGTTAAAAGAAGAGTATATTGATGAAAATATTTTAACATCATATTTACAAAATATTGATGGAGTTAAAAGTGTTCGTGTAAACAAAAAAGCTGCAAGTATAGTTTTTAATATCAATAAAGATATTCAAACTATTAATAGTATAGAAAAAACACTTGAAGAGCTTACAATAGATGATTTATTATCTACAAATTGTGAAGATAATGCAGTTTGTATAAATTGTATAAGCAATGAAAAACCAAGCTTATCTGGAGTAATAAGAGCAAGTTCTGCTCTTGTAGCAGAGAGATTTATAAGAAATAACTTTGCTAAAGCTACAGTTACAACTGCAGCTGCAACGCCTATGCTTATTGAGGGAACTAAAGAGTTTTTTGAAGAAGGACTTACTTCAAGAGTATTAGAAAGTGCAGCTGTTGGTATTTCTGTTTATAGAAAAGATTATTTAGCTGCAAACTCAACAAATGCTATGTTAGAGCTTGGTGAATATATAGAAGAAACAACTGTTCATAAAAGTGATGACTTGTTAAAAGAGCTTGCTAAGCCAAATGTAAAAGAGGCTTGGGTTGAAAAAGTTCAAGATGGTAAAAAAGTTGAAGTAGTTGTAAAAACTGAAGAGATTGAAGTAGGGGATATTGTAGTTGTTTCAGCAGGAAGTACTATACCTGTTGATGGTCATATTGTTGAAGGTGATGCAAGTGTAAATCAAGTATCTATGACAGGAGAAGCTGAACCTATAAAAAAAGCTAGAGGAGATAGGGTTATCTCTGGAACTGTTTTAGAAGAGGGAAGACTTAAGATTTGGGCAGAACATGTTGGTGCTAATACTGCTACACAAAGAATAAAGCATTATATTGAAAGCTCTTTAAATGAGAAATCATCAGTACAATTAAAAGCAACAAGACTAGCAGATAAATTAGTACCTGTTACTTTAGGATTAGCTGGTTTATCTTATGTAGTAACTAGAGATTTTGAAAGAGTTGCTTCAATTTTACAAGCTGATTACTCTTGTGCTTTAAAATTAGCTACACCAGTTGCTTTTAAATCAACTATATCTAAAGCTGGACACGAAGGTATTATGATAAAAGGTGCAAAATCTATTGAATCTTTATCAAACGTAGATACATTTGTTTTTGATAAAACTGGAACTTTAACTCAAGGTGATTTAGAAGTAATTGAAGTACACTCTTATGATGAAGAGTGGACAGAAGAAGAGCTACTTAATTTAACAGCAAGTACAGAAGAACACTATTTTCATCCGGTTGCAGAAGCTGTTGTAAAAGCTGCTAAACAAAGAGGCTTTGTTCATATGCACCATGAAGAAGTAGAGTTTATTGTAGCACATGGTGTGAAAACAGAAGTTGAAGGTAAAACAGTAGTTATTGGAAGCAGACACTTTTTAGAAGATGATGAAAAAATAGATTTTTCTAAATATAAAGATAGGATAAATAAAAGTTTAGATGAAGGTAAAACACTACTTTATGTAGGTTTTGATAATAAACTTTTAGGAACAATTGCTTTAAGTGATAAAATTAGAGATAACTCAAAACAATCAATTGAAAAGTTAAGAAAACTTGGTGTAAAGCATATAGTAATGTTAACAGGAGATGTTGACAAAAAAGCAAAACAAGTTGCTGAAGAGTTAGGTGTAGATGAAGTATTTTCTGAGCTTCTTCCAACAGATAAAGCATCAATAGTTAAAAAGATGAAAGACCAAGGGCGAAATGTTGCATTTGTTGGTGATGGAATAAATGATGCACCAGCTTTAATTTCAGCTAATGTAGGTATCTCTATGAGTAAAGGTGCTGATATTGCAAAAGCAACAGCAGATGTAAGTTTATTAAAAGATGATATTGATGCAGTTGTTGAAGCAAAAGAGTTAGCAAATAAGACTATGAGTCTTATTAATACAAATTTTAAAGCAACAGTTGGAATCAATTCTGGTATTTTAGCAGGTGCTACATTTGGGGCATTTTCTCCAATTGTAACAGCAGTACTTCATAATGGTACAACTATTGGCTTACTTTTAAACTCTATTAGAGGGGTAAAAACAAAAAGATAAATATATCTATTATGATAATTAATATCAGTTTATTTTAATAAAAGAGAGAGTAAAATATTGATAATTATTATCATAAGGAGTATTTATGCCTCTAATTTTACCTCTTGCTACTGTATTAACAGCAGCTTTGACATATGAGACTTTAAAAGGAACAAAGAAGACAATTGAAAGAAGACAAAGACGTCAAAGAAGGAAAAAAGGAAATGGAATTTGATCAAGAAGTAAAAAAAGAAGTTGCAAAAATTGGAATGACTGCAACTCTTGGTGCAACAGTTGTAACTTCTATGTTTATGAAAAATAAACTTGCAAAAAAGACTCATATCGTTGCAGGAGCAGCTTTTTGTGGTTTTGCTTTATGGCATCACTTACTTTACCAGCCTGACAAAAAAAAGAAAAAACTGAAAGAAAAATAAAAATATCTTATAAATCTTAAGTTGAAATTTTTGTTAACTTTGGATATACTATAATTATTTATAAAATTTTAAGGGCGTATTTTAATGACAAACAATGAAGAAGTAATAGAAGAGCTTAAAAGAATAGTAAAACAAAAGGGTTTAAAGTATACAGAACAAAGAGAGATTGTTTTAGATATTCTTATTAATGCTGAAGAACATTTAAGTGCTGAAGATGTATATAATCAAATAAAAACAAAATATCCAGAGTCAAATATAGGTATTGCTACAGTATATAGAGCTTTAGGTTTCTTAGAAGAAGTAAACTTAATTACATCTATTGCTTTTGGAACAGAAGGAAAAAAATACGAAAGTAATGCAAAATCTCACCATGATCACCTAATTTGTACTTCTTGTGGAAAAATAGTAGAATTTTTAGATGATGAAATAGAAAAAAGACAAGAAAGAATTGCAAAGAAGAATAAATTTAAAATTACAAGCCACTCTATGCAATTATATGGAACTTGTAAAGATTGTCAAGAAAGTAAATAGTTTATTATATTAAGGAGCAAAACTCCTTAATATTTATAAAATATCATCTTTTATATCTTCAATCCAAGCATCTATTCTTTCATCAGTTAAATCATCTTGATTATCTTCATCAATTACTAATCCAACAAATTCATCATCAATTACAGCTGTTGATTCTTCAAATTCATACCCTGCAGTTGAAGTAAAACCAATTATATTAGCTCCTTGGGCTTTTACTTGCTCATACATTGTACCAAGAGAATTAACAAATGTATCATCATATCCTTCTTGATCTCCTAAAGCTACTAAAGCTACTGTTTTATTTGAAAAATCAATTTGTTTAAATTCATCCCAAGACTCATCCCAATCATCTTGTAAATCTCCATCTCCCCAAGTTGATGTTGCTAAAATAAGCTTATCATACTTTTGTATGTTTTTAATGTCCTCTTGATTATTACTTATATTATATGAGTTTTCAAGACCTAATTTATCAATAATTTTACTTGCAATTTCTTCAGTATTTCCTGTACTACTAGCATAAAATATTGCAGTTGCCATTTTATATCCTTTTAATATTTTTGAAATTATAATCTAATTTTATTAAAATAGGATAAAAAATGTCTTATTTAAAAATGATGTTATTTTTTATTAAATAAACTTTTAAGATGTAGCGTGTAATATATCCGCTCTTATATCATCAGCCCACTTTTTAATTCTTTCATCTGTAAGGTGTGGCTGATTTACTTCATCTATTACTAATCCTACAAACTTGTCATTTACAACTGCTTTTGATTCATTAAATTCATATCCATTTGTTGATGTAAAACCAACAACTGTTGCTTTACTTTCAATTAAGTCATCATAAACATATTTCATAGCATCAGCAAATTCATTAGGATAATTTTTTTGGTCACCTAATCCAAAAATAGCAACAGTTTTTCCTTCAAAGTCTATACTTTTAAAATCATCCCAAATTTTTTTCCAATCTTTTTGCATCTCTCCACCATGCCAAGTAGAAATACCAAAAACTATGTGTTTGTAATCTGATATATACTCACTTCCTGTAACTGCTATATCAAAAACTCTTATCTCATCTAAAGCAAAAGATATTTTATTTGCTACCTCTTTTGTGTTCCCACCTTTGCTTGCATAGAATATTGCACTTGTCATAGTAACTCCTTTGCTTTAAATTGTTTATTTATATATTAGAATAAAATGTTTAAAAATAGTATAAATTAAAAAGATTAATAAATAATTAATTTAAGAAGATAGTATTTGTTAGTAATTGAAGTCTTGAGTTATTCAAGACTTCTTTATAGGTTATAAAATTTCAGGTTTGATTTTTTCTATCCAGTTATCTATTCTTTCATCAGTTAAGTCATCTTGATTATCTTCATCAATTACTAGTCCCACAAATTCATCATCAATTTGAGCTTTTGAGTATTCATGGTCATACCCTTCAATTGAGGTAAAGCCAATAACGTTTGCACCAGCTTTTTTTACTTGTTCATACATAATTCCTAGTGCATCGCAAAACTCATCACCATATCCATCTTGGTCACCTAAACCAAAAAGGGCAACAGTTTTTCCAGTTAAGTCAAGCTTACAAAACTCTTCCCAAATCTCATCCCAATCATCTTGAAGTTCCCCCTCTCCCCATGTTGGTGTACCAATAATTAATTTATCAAAATCTTTTACTTTATTTACATCTTCATCACAAATATTAAATGTTTTAATATCCCCTAATGCTTGTGCAATTTTTTGTGCTACTTCTTCTGTATTTCCTGTGCTACTTGCAAAAAATAGTGCTGTTGACATATCTTATTATTCTCCTTAAATTATCTAATTGTTGATCTTAGTGAATATGGAATAGCTTTTATTATATATGTTCTATTTTTTAGCTCATCCACATAAACTGGAATATGACGTTTAAAGTCATTTGCTTTTGGATATACTAAGTAAACTTGAGAATAGTTCTCTTTTTTTATACTTTTAATAGCATATTCAAGTTCATCTTTTATATCTGGTTTGTTTCTTTGTATATTTTTCCATGATGTATAAATTTTAAGTGCATCTACATTCTCTCCTGTAATTGATATAGAATCGCCATGGTCTTTTACAGTCTTATCTTTGTGAAGCTTTTTAATTTTTCTATAAACAAACTCATGAAAAAGTAAATTTTTATCTAAAATAAATTGAAATTTATTATTTATGTAACAAAGTGAGATTAATTTTGCTACATCTAAAAGTTTTTTATTTGAAGTAACAACTAATGTTGATTTAGAGTTTTTGTAAGAGTTAATTATCTTTGTTGAATCCTTACAAAAATTGAAAACCTTTATATGTTTTGCTGTATATGGAACTCTATTTGGAAGCATAGAGTTTATTTTTTGATTAAAAGCCTCTTTTAAAGAGAATTTTCTTAATCTTCTTTGCTCATATTTTGTAAATCTACATGCTGTTGATAATATATTGTTGCTAAGTGCTAAGAATAGTTGTCTTAACCTTACAGTTGATGTAAACTCATCAAAATCTTTAGGAAGGAGTTCACAATCATCTATGAACCCCAAAAAACTTTCATTGAAATTAAAACTATTCATATTGCTCATTATTTACATCCACAATTTGCATAGCATTCATTACAGTTTTTAATCCCCATAATTTTAACATACTCATCATATACGCAATTTACACTTCTTTTTGCGCAAATAAATGGAATCTTTTTTTTCTTTGCTTCACTTTTATATTTAAGCATAGTATTATGATTTAAAAAAGATGTTAACATTATAATACAATCTGTGTCTTGAGGAACTTTCTTTTTAGGAGCAGATGATTTTTTTCTTGCGTCCCAATGATTGATTGTTTTTGCACCTAAATCTTCTAACATATTTGATATATGTGAAATCTTATCTCCGCCAATAATTAATACACTCATTTGTTCTCCCTTTTTTAACAAGTACACCCAGTAGGTTTGATTAAGTCATCTTTATTTTTTAAAACATAATTAGCTTTCATTCTCATTCCTTTAATGATAATCATTATTAAAATAATACAAGAGAAAATCTTAAATATAGATTAATATTGATACTTATTATCAAAAATATTGAAAATAAAAAAAGGGACTGAGAAAACCCAATCCCTTTTTTCATAATATATAAAAAATTTTGTAGTTATAACTAGAAGCTATAAGTAATATTTGCAACAAATTTATTGTAGTCTTCTCCATTGTTTAAATCAGAGTTTTTATCAATATTTGCATCAGAATAGATAAGTTCAGCACCTAGTTGCTCAGTAAATGCATATGAAGCTGTTAATGCAATCTCTTTATCATCTACACTTTTAGAGTCAACATCATGGTCTGCATGTGTGTATAGAGCAGATAATTCAAGTGCATTATATGTGTATCCTACACCTAAATAGTAAGTTTTTGCATCTGTACCATAAACTGCATCTCCTAACTCTTCTGTTGGGTCAATATTATCTCCTAAAGAATCCATTGAACCAATCGCTCCATCACTATCAGTTTTGATGTATCCAGCTGTAAATGCAAAAGAGTCAATATTTAATCTACCTTCTAAATTATAAATACTTCCATCTTCCATTTTATCAGCACCTTTTGGATTATCTTCATTTGAAGCTGCATAATGTGCTGTTAAACCAAATAAATCAGTATCATAGTCAGCTTTTAAACCATAATAATCAGCAATCTCATCTGCTGTATAAAAATATGGGTTAAATACTAAACCTTTTAAAGGTTCAATTTTTGCATCTATTACATAAGCTTCTGTGTTATTTTCTTTCTTATTTTCAAATCTTTCAAAAGAACCATGTTCATCAAGTGCAATAGCAGCTTGTCTATTTGTGTATCCAGCAGTTAAAGTCGTGTATGGAATTGCTTTTAAAATACCAACAATACCATCATTGTAATCACCTAACCACTCTAAATCAATCTCTTGTCTACCAGCTCTTACGGCAAAAGTATCATTTTCATAGTGAATATATGCTTCTGTTACAGAACCATCCTCTGCCATTTCATTTTCATAGTCATTGTGATTTTTTTCAGATGTTTGTGTATTTCCTCTAAATCCTACTGCTGCTGAGAAACCTTTAAAAGAGTCAGTTTCATATTTTAATCCAACTGAAGGTGTTGAGAAACTACTATCCTCTTCTCCACCATTTCTATCCCATGTTTGATAGTGAAAAGATACATCTCCACTAACTTTTCCATTTTTAAAAGCTTCATCAATTGAATTTGAATCAGCATAAACAGCTGTTGCACTTAGTATTGCAGCGCTTGCAATTAAACTTATTTGTTTTTTCATTATATTTCCTTATGTGTGTTTTATTAGAAGAACTAATTCGCGCAGTAAAATATTACGGAAAGAATTATTAAAATATGCTTATAATGATACTTGTTATCACTATTATTTAATAAAACTTGATAATAATAGTAGTCTATTTTTGATTAAATGCAACTTAGTTGCATTTAATCACTTATTTTATGAAGATTTACATACCAATCTTCTATAACATCTTCTTTTTCAAGATTTTGTAAGTTTAATTCAATTTTATGTTCACCTAAGATATTTACACTCTCAATCTTTTCTTCAGGTATGTCTAGCACATCAACACAATACTCAATAGCCATATCATCATACTCCAGATGATTGCTATATTCGTCTTCTCCTAGTTTTATTAGAAAAAAATCTTCCATATAATCCCTTGTCAAAAATTTTGATAATTATTATCATATTAAGCTTAGAAAATAATTAACTAGAAATTAAATCTTATCCCAGTATAAATAAAAGTACCAATATTTGAACCAATTACGTCATTTACTTCTTTATCGAAGATATTATCAACTCCAAAAAAGAATTCACTATTTTTGTTAATTTTATAGTTTGTACTTAAATCAAAAAGAGTGTAATTATTTGTATATTTATCTTTTTTAGTATTATTTATATTTTCTTGATAGTATTGTTTTCCTATGTGTCTACTACTTAAAATAAGAACAAAATTATCTGTAGGAAGATATTCAAAACTTAAATTGATAGTTCTCTTTGGGTTAAATTCCAAATCTTTATTTGTATCTTTATTCTTAGTTTGAAGTTCGGTATAACTTAAAGTAGTACTTAAATTACTTAAAATATCATATGTTAAATCTAGTTCAAATCCTTTTGTTTGAGCATTACTAACATTTTCAAAAGTATAATAGTTACTAGTACCATTAGATTTTAAAACTTGTGAAATTCTATCATCAATATCATTTAAAAATATAGAACTACTATATCTTAAGTTTTTATATTCTCCAAAAATTCCTATTTCATAAGAGTTTGTAAACTCTGGTTTTAAATCATATCCAATTACATCAGCACCTTGTTGTAAACCATTTGGAGTTTGTTTGTTAATATACATCTCTCTAATATCTGGTGTTCTATATCCTTGTGCAAAGTTAGCTCTTAAATTTAATTCTTTAGAGAAATTTTTTACAAGACCTACTTTAAATGTTGTTTTATTTTCTGCATTAGATATTTTATCATATCTAAGTCCCAGTGTCGCATTTATAGTTTCATTTATTTTCCATTCATCTTGTAAATAAATAGCTTTATAATCTACTTTTTTTATACTCATATCAGTACTACTTGTAAATACACTAGCTTCTCTTTCTTCATCTCTTTTTTCAACTCCTGCTGTTAGTAAGTGAAAATCATTTGCTATATAATTAACTAAAGCTTCATATGTTAGAATTTCAACATTTGCATTCATTCCATTATTTGCTGATTGAGATTTACTATCATATCCCATTTGTTTAAAATATTTTGCTGTTGTTGTATTTCTTTTTTCATAATAACTTCTATATGCTCTTAATTTTAAAATTAAATCTTTATTAATATTAGTTTCAAAATCAAAACCTAAATCTAATCTTTCATTTTCATCTTTTGAATTAACTGGAATATTAAAAACTGGGATTTTTTTGCCAGGTGCTGGACTTATATTTGATGGGTGAAAGTATCCCACGTATGAACCATCTCTTGTTTCATCAAAGTAATTAATATCTAAACCAACTTTTGAATTATCACTAATTAAATAATCAAATCTTCCACCAACGGTATAAGTTTGACTATCTTCTTTATATGTAACATCATGATTATATATATCATTTAGACCACTTAATGCATAAGAAGGAGTTCCTGGTGTAAGGTTTGATGGTTTTTGTTTACTTCCATGATTAGGTCCTCCTATTTGATTTACTAGTACATTTGCTTTTTCTTTTTGTGTATATGGTGTAGTATTTGTGCTATTTGCATATATTGAATAAAGTAATTTATCTTTTTTACCTCTTAATGAAAATGATGCATTTTTATTTTTTGCATCACCATCTTTATTTTGTCCATATCTTACTGAAAAATCAATTTGAACATCTTCTGTAGGTTTTTTTGTAATAATATTAATTACTCCACCTAAAGCATCTGCTCCATAAAGTGTAGACATTGGGCCTTTTATTATCTCTATTCTTTGTATTGAACTTGCAGGAATTCTATCTAAGTCATAAGGATTTTTTACTTCTCCTGCCATTCTTCTTCCATCAATTAAAAATAAAGTACCATTTGCACTCATACCTCTAATTGATATAGAAGATTTTGATTTTGAACTAGCATTAGGAAATGTTCCATACTGAATTGTTAATCCTGATAATTTTTTTATGATATCTTTTAATGATTCAGCATTTATCCTTTTAATATCTTTTTGTGTAATTACTTGAATTGAAGCACTTACTCCATCAATTGTTCTTTGTGTTTTAGTTGCTGTTGTTACTGTAACGCTATCTATTTTTGTATTTGCTTTTATACTATTTTGTAATAATAAAATAGATGCAATTGAAGACAAAACTAATTTTTTTTTCATTTTATGTTACCTTTATGATATAAATTGTGATAATTATTATCAATAATTATCTAAAAAAAAAGTAGGATTACCCAGGAAGGTTATCTACTCTTTTTTTTAATAAATATGATGAATATGAAAAACTATAGATTAAAAATGCACTTGCCCAAACTATTGTGGAAATAAGATATATATTTTGACTTTCAAAAAAGACTCTTAATATAGTTGCAAATATGATTAATAAAGCTCCTAAAAAAGCTTTATTTTCAATTACTAATTCTCTTCCTGTATGAACATATGATACAACTACCATTACCAAATAAAAAGCAAGACCAAAAGCACCAGTTGTTAAAAAATGAATATAATTAGATATTTCAAAAAATTCTTGCATTAAAAAAGCATATCCAATTGAAAAGTAACCTAAGCTCATTATTAAAATAAGAGATATTAGACTAAGTATTAAATAACTTTTAAAAATAGATGGTTCTTGAATAAAGTAATCATTAAGTAAAGATAATATAGCAAAACTACAAGCAAAAGCGATCCATGTAAGAGCATAATTGTTAGGAAGAAATAAACTAACTGTTGCAAAGATTATAATAGTAAATATTGCGATATTATATCTAAATGATTTTGCTAAAAATACTTTATTAATATCTTTTTTTTCAAGTAAATCATTTACTGTTTCCATGTTCACTCTTCTTAAAACAAGTAGTATTAAAATCATAAAAAAAGATAATGAAAATTTTAATATTTCAAATGAATTTATATTTATTAAACTTGTATATGATAGAAAAAATAGTACTTGAATTAAAAATATAGTTATTATACAAATTAAAATTGAAGTATGTTTTTGATTATCATCTTTAAAAAAAGGTTTATAAACTAAATAAATAGTATAAAGAAGTAAAAAGCAGTTTAAAAAAGCAACAATATATATATGTATATAATCAATAAACCAAAAACTAACTCTTCCTAAAATCCACATAATAAAGATATATAGTAACTTCTTATCAACAACTGGTAATTCTTTTTTAAAAAATTCAGGAACAGCAGTTAATACAAATGCACATATTCCTGCACTTCCAACTCCATATAGAAACTCATAAATATGCCAGGTTAATATATCATCCATAAAGTTTAGATTTAAATAGCCAGAATAAACAAATCCCCATAAAATAATATTCAATACTATGTAATATGGTAATATTAGGAAAAAAATTCTAAAAGCATATGCTAAATAAATAGGAGGATTAATATTTTTTGGATAATTTCCATAATGTTCACTTTTTTGCATAATTATCCTTTGAAAAATGTATCAATTATATATTTGTTGTTTAAAAGTTTTGCACTTGTTTTATATACAAAGTTAGTATCTCTTAAACTTTTTTGTTCATCTATTTTAAAACTTTTAATTATTCTTCCTGGATTTGGCTCTAAAACCAAAATCTCATCACTTAATTTTACAGCTTCCATTAAATCATGAGTAATAAATAATATACTGAGGTTTTCATTCTCAACTAAGTTGATTAAATACTCTTGTAACTCTTTTTTTAAACCAATATCAAGTGCAGAAAATGGTTCATCTAAAAATAAAAGTTTTGGATTTATCACTAAAGCTCTTGCAAATGAAACTCTTTGTTTCATCCCTCCACTTAAATCTTTTGGAAATTTATCAAAATCCTCTTGTTTTAATCCCATTTTAATTGCAATATTTTCTGCTTTTAATAATGCTTCTTTTTTATTTATATTTTTTGCTAATAAGCTTAAGCTTATATTGTCAATAACATTTTTCCATGGAAGCAATCTTGTATCTTGAAAAGCAAAAGAATAATATTTAAAAGAGTTATTAATCTCTCCTTGCTCAATATTTAAAATATTTGCACATAATTTTAATAAAGTACTTTTGCCTCCACCACTTGGCCCAACTATTGATAAAACATGACCTTTGTTTAAAGTAAAGTTTATTTCATCTAATACTTGTGTTACTCCAAAAGAGAATGATAAATTTTTCACCTCTAGTCTCTCCATGATTCAACCTCTCTTTTAATTGGTTCTAATATGATATATTCAATAAATAAAAGTGAACCAATCATTATTATTACTAAAGCTAAAGCTGTTGGGGTATCAAGTAAACTTCTTGCAATTGCTAATTGTGCACCAATACCACTATTTGAAGATAGTAATTCAGCCATAACAATTATTTTCCAACTCATTCCTAAAGCACTAACCCAAGCAGGAAATACATAAGAGAAGATGTGTGGAAAGTATATGTCAAATAATTTCATTTTAAAAGGTAGATTAAAACTTTGTGCCATCTCTTTTAAATCTGAATCTAAAGTTCTTGTACCTTGTAGAGATCCTACGAATATAATAGGAAAAGATGCTATAACAACAGTAAAAATAACAGTTTTATCACTTATCCCAAACCAAATCATTGCAAGTACTATCCAAGCAATTGGAGGCATTCCTACTAAAATAGTAACAATTGGTCTACTCATAATAGATGCAGTTACAAAAAAACCTGCTAATACTCCAAGTATTGTTCCAATAATTAAGGATAAAAAAAAACCATAAAATGCTCTATAAATAGTCAATTTTATTTCACCATAAATTATTTCATCATTTAAAAGCTCATATAAAGTTATGAATGTCTCTTTAGGTGAAGGTAATACTAATGTTCCATAAAGTTGATTTGCCATATCCCAAAGTGCTATAAACAAAAAAATAGATGCAATAGAGGTTAATCCACTAAATAGATATTTAGGAAAATCTTTTAATATTTTAAATATAAATTTCATATTTAATCTTTATAGTAAAAATTAGAATCTGGAAGTTTACTTCCAATTAGTTTGGGATTACTTTGCATCAAAATTTTGAAAAATTCTTCAATATCATCTTTTGAATCAATTGCTTTTTTATATTCTATATCTACATATTTAATAGAATCAGCTAAACCTTTTTCTTCAAGCATCTTTAAATTTGCAACAGTTAATTTTGAAGCTTTTTTAGGATTATTTTTATACCAGTTAAGAGATTTTATATACTCTTGTTCAAATCTTTTTATTAAGTATTTATTCTTTGATAGTTTACCAAGTATAGCAATTCCTGCTTGAGGAACTTGTTCTTTTGTATTAAAAGTTTTTCCCCATTCTTCCTGCAGATTTACACTTCTATATAAATCAGGAGCAACAAGTTTTAAAGGAAAAGATTTTGTTTTTCTTAAAGCAATAGATATAGCAGGTTCTGCAAGTAGTGCATGATCAACTTGTCTTAAAATAAGCATTTGCATTGCATCAATAGGAGAACTTGCATATCTAATTTTAAAATCCTTGTGAATATCCATTCCTTGATTTTTTATAAGCTGTGTTAATACAATATCTGGCATGTCTTGTCTAAAAGGAACAACTATTTCTTTGTTTTTAAAATCTTTTAGTGTTTTTAAATTATTATCTCTACTTATTAAACCAAGTATCCCCCAAATTGAAACTCCAAGTAGTTTTATATCTTGGTTTTTATTGTATAAATTTGCAGCAACATTTGTAGGTATTGCTATAATGTCAACATTGTTATTTAATATTAAACTTCTTAGTTCATCAGGATTTTTCCAAAGTTTAAACTCTAAATTATTTGTTACATCATTTAATGCATTGGTTTTTATCATATGGAAAAATGGGTGTGAAACCGTTGCAATAGGACCTGCAACAACTATTTGGTTCTCTTTCGCAAAACTAAGTTGAAATAAAATAATAAGTAAAACTAATAATTTAAAATGCATTTTTATCCCTAAAAAATAAAATTTAAAGAAGTATAACAAAAATGATTTTAATTATCATTGATATAAATCAATAAAAATATAATTATATTTTAAAAGAGTATAAATATAAGTTTAGGTTATAAAAGTAAGATTTTATCTAAAGATAAAATTATTTATCTTTAGAAGGGAGGTATTTAAAAAATAGGTATAAAATTCCTACCATTATAATTACAATAATTACTGATGTAAAAGATAGTTCTACTTCTGCACTTTGTCCTTTTACATAGTTTTTAGGCATAAATAGGAACATTGTTGATAAAAGCATAAATGAAGCAGTTGCTATGGCAATTAAGTGAGCAAAAACCATATGTATTTTAGTAATATAAAAGTCTTTTACTAATTTCCATGTTGTAAATGAAGCAGTAAATACTATTATTAGTACTATGATTTGGTCATAATTTCCCATGATTTTCCTTATATTAAAGTAATTAATTTTAGGTATTAAGGCCTTAAATGAACCTTATTTATAAAGGAAGAGTTATTGTAAATTTTGCTCCTGTGTAGTTTTTCTCTTTGTATTGTAGTTTATAGTTTTGAACTTTTATATTACCATTTAGATGATTTGTTATAATCTCTTTACTCATATACAAACCAATTCCTGTGCCTTTTTTTTCATCTTTTGTTGAAAAATAAGCATCAAATATTTTATTTATATACTCTTCTTTTATACCACCTGCATTATCAATTATTTCAATAATTAGATTGTTTTTATCTTTTTTTGTATTAACAAATATTAGTTTTTGTTTTAAATTTGTCTCTTCTAAAGCATCATTTGCATTATTTAAAATATTTAAAATCACATGAATTAATTCATTTTGTAAAGAGTATATTTTTACACTATGTATATTTTTAATTATTTTAATATGTCTATTTTTGAATTTTGAAGATAAAAGTGTTAGTGTTTTTTTTATTGTATTTTTTATATCAAACTCTTCTTCAATCTTTTTGGATTTAAAAAAGTTTTTAAAATCATCAATTGTTTGTGAAAGATGATTAGCTGAGTCTAAAATTGCATCTAAAAACTCATTTAGACTTTTATCTTCTAATATTCCAAACTCTTTTTGCATTTTTATTCCACTAGCACTTACTGTCATTGTAGATAAAGGTTGTCGCCATTGATGTGCAATGCTTTCTATCATTTCTCCCATAGCAGCCATTTTTGATTGTTGGTATATGATTTTCTCTTTTTTTTCTTTCTCTTTTTCTAAGGCAATTACTTCAGTTACATCTATAACAACTCCAATTAGTCCTATTACTTCGCCATTTGAATTAAAATAAGCAGATTTATAAAAAACAACATCAAATCTTTTATCCAGACTTTTATTATAAACTTCAGATTGATAAATTTGTGGATTTTGTTCAAGGCTTAATACTTTTTTATCTTGCTCAAAATATATTTTTGCAATATCATTTGGAGCTACATCAAAAACAGATTTATTTAAAACACTATCTTTATCAATTCCTGTTAACTTTTCCCATGCTTTATTGCAACCTAAATATTTGCCATCTTTATCTTTATAAAATATTGCAGTAGGATTACTTTGTAATAATGTATCTAAAAATATTTTTTGATTTTCAATCTCTGATATTTTGATATTTATCTCTTCTTCTATTAAAATCTCTTTTTCTATTTTTGTTGTTATATCTCTTGAGATACTAAATACATAGTTTTTATTATTTATTCTTTGAAGGCTATTGTGTGATTCCAAATAATATTTTTTTCCAGATTTTGAAAAATATTTTGAAAATGTAGAGCTTTTTTTACTCTTTTTTATATCTTCACAAATTTGTTTAAAAGGTTTATTTTCTAGTGGTTTTCTTATTTGACTAATATCTAATGTTTCTAAATCTTTTTTTGAATATTCAAATTTATCTAAAAACATCTCATTTGCATATACTATTTTTGTATTATCTATATCAATTACAAATATCATATCATTTGCATTGTAAAAAAGTTCTAGTAAGGTTTCAAGCTCTAGTTTCTCACTTTTCATTATATACAGCCTTCTTTTTTTAGAAAATCTTTTATTATTTGTTTATGGTCAAATACAAGTTTATCAAAAGGAATTTCATCTAAATTATAAATTTCAATACTTTTTGCATCATCTGCTGCAATTGGTTTTCCATAAGCTTTGCAAATATATGTACAAGATACACAATGAAATCTATTATCTCTTTTAGGGTCTGAGTATACTCCTAAAAGTTTTTGAATAGTTACATCTAAACTTACTTCTTCTTTCATCTCTCTTTTTAAAGCATCTTCAACTTTTTCACCAATATCAACAAAACCTCCAGGTAAAGCTAGACCTAATGGAGGATTTTTTCTTGTAATAAAAACTATACCAATAAAATTTTCATTTTTATCATATAGTTTTATGATGCCATCTGTTGCTAATAAAGGAGTTTGAATTGTATTGTTTTTATTAATCATTTTTTCTCTTAAATTGGTATATTTGCTAAATCATCAAATTTGATTCGTTTTTTTAGTATAGTATAAATGCCTTTAGATAATAAAGAGTTTTTTAAACCTGCACCTACTTCACATGCTAAAAAAAAGTTAACATTATGTTCTACTAACAGTTTTGGTAAAATCATACCAGGTTTTTGTTTTTGAAAAAAGACAGGGTTTTCAATACTTTTTAAAAGTTTGTACTCTTTGTGTAAAATTTCAAAGATTAAAATATATTTGCCTTTTGCAGTACAGTTTGAAAGTGTATCTTCATCATCACTGCAAACTGCAACCAAGTAACTGTCTTTTTGGTCATGAATGTGCAATTTGGCACCACCAATTAAACTATTTGCAACTTTGTGCCTAGCATTTCTAATGATTCTAGAGAATGTAGGTCTTGATACATTCATTTTTTTTGCAGCATCTTCTTGATAAAGTCCTAATAAATCCATAAGATATATTGCTTCAATCTCCTCATGTAATAAAGCTATTTCATTATTGTTTTCTATTTCAGTTTGACCAAACTTTTTAAATAGGGGTTTGAAGTTTAACTCTCTTTGATTTTTATCTCTAGCCATTTAATTCCTTCTTATATAAAAAGATATTTTATCATAAATTTCATAATTTTGCATGTAAATTATTGACATATGTTCAAAAAAGTTGTAAAATTCTGAACATATGTTCAATAAATGGAGAGCATTATGAATTATTTAAAGTCAGTTTTTAACCTATATTATGAGGGTTTTAGAAACTTAACAGTTGGAAAAAGTTTATGGAAAATAGTAATCATAAAATTAATTACTATTTTAGTTATATTAAATATTTTTGTTTATGACAAAAGTTTTAAAAGTGAGTATAAAACAGAACAAGAAAAACAAGATTTTGTTTTTAAAAATATGACGAAAGGAAATTAATATGGAAGAGAGTTTAGTCGACTGGTCAAGAGCTCAGTTTGCACTAACTGCAATTTATCACTTTTTATTTGTTCCTTTAACTTTAGGATTATCTTTTATTATTGCAATAATGGAAACTATTTATGTTAAAACTGGGCAAGAGAAGTATAAAAAGATGACTAAATTTTGGATGACTTTATTTGCAATCAATTTTGCAATTGGAGTTGCTACTGGTATCATTATGGAGTTTGAATTTGGTACAAATTGGGCAAATTATAGTTGGTTTGTTGGAGATATTTTCGGCGCACCATTGGCAGTAGAAGGAATTTTAGCATTTTTTATGGAGTCAACATTTTTTGCTGTAATGTTTTTTGGGTGGAATAAAGTATCAAAAGGTTTTCACTTATTATCAACATGGCTAGTTGCAATTGGTTCTAATTTAAGTGCTTTTTGGATTTTAGTTGCAAATGGATGGATGCAATATCCTGTTGGAATGAAGTTTAACATCGATACTGTTAGAAATGAGATGGTAAATTTTTGGGATGTTGCTTTATCTCCTGTTGCAATGAGTAAATTTTTGCATACGGTTGGAAGTGGATATGTAATAGGAGCACTATTTGTTGTTGGAATAAGTGCATGGTATTTATTAAAAAGAAGAGAGATTGCCTTTGCTAAAAACTCTATGATTATAGGTGCAACTTTTGGACTTATAGTATCATTATTTCTAGCTTTAAGTGGAGATGAATCAGCACATCAAGTTGCGCTAAAACAACCTGTTAAATTGGCAGCTATGGAAGGACTTTATGAAGGTAAAGAAGATGCTGGAATTGTTGCAATTGGTCTTTTAAATAGTAAAAAAACAGTAAATAATGATGAAAATACGTTTCATTTTGAATTAGAAATACCTTATGCACTTTCACTTTTAGGTTACCATAATCCAAATGCTTTTGTTCCTGGATTAAAAGATTTGGTACATGGAAATGAAAAACATAATATTGAGAGTGCAAAAGAAAAAATAGCTAAAGGTAAGATTGCATTAGAAGCTTTTAAGCAGTATAAAAAATATAAAAAAGAGGGTAATACTAAAAAAGCTGATGATGCAAAGTTTGTTTTAGAAAGTTATGTAAACTATTTTGG
The DNA here is from genome assembly GCF_002837275.1 of Malaciobacter halophilus. Classification (GTDB taxonomy): domain Bacteria; phylum Campylobacterota; class Campylobacteria; order Campylobacterales; family Arcobacteraceae; genus Malaciobacter; species Malaciobacter halophilus. The sequence goes on from NZ_NXIF01000018.1 coordinate 22,180, forward strand.
TTATGGTTACTTAGATAAGCCAACAGATATTATTCCTCCTGTTGCATTAACTTTTTATTCATTTCATATAATGGTTACACTTGGTGGATGGTTTATTTTACTTTTTGCAGTTGTTTTATTTTTACTTCTAAAAAAAGATATTACAAAACAAAGATTTTGGTTATATGCAAGCATGTACTCTATTCCATTAGGTTATATAGCAGCTGAAGCTGGATGGATTGTAGCAGAAGTTGGAAGACAACCTTGGGCGATTCAAGATTTGATGCCTGTAGGAATTGCTGCAACAAATATAGCAACAACAAATGTACAAATAACTTTTTGGCTTTTTGCCTTTTTATTTACAGCTTTACTAATTGCTGAATTAAAAATTATGGCAAAACAGATAAAAATTGGTCCAAATGGAGGTCACTAATGTTTGAAAATTTAACATATTTACAGCTTCAGCAATATTGGTGGATAATAATTTCACTTCTTGGAGGATTATTTGCATTTATGATGTTTGTTCAAGGTGGACAAACTTTACTTGGTAAAATTTCTAAAGGTGATGAAACTTTAAAAACAATGTTAGTTAATTCACTAGGTAGAAAATGGGAATTGGGATTTACTACATTAGTTCTATTTGGAGGAGCTTTATTTGCTGCTTTTCCTCTGTTTTATTCTACTAGTTTTGGTGGAGCTTATTGGGTTTGGATGGGAATATTATTTTGTTTTATTATTCAAGCAGTTAGCTATGAGTTTAGAACAAAACCAAATAATTTCTTTGGTCAAAAAACATATGAAACTTTTTTATATATAAATGGAAGTTTAGGAGTTTTTTTATTAGGTGTTGCAATTGCTACATTTTTTAGTGGCTCAGAGTTTTTTATAGATGAAAGAAATTTCTCTTATTGGCAAACGAGTACAAGAGGATTAGAAGCATTAACAGACCCTTTTAATGTACTTTTGGGAATTTCACTTTTATTTTTAGTAAGAATTAGTGGAGCAATGTATTTTATAAATAATATTGACAATAATCTAATTAGAAAAAGAAGTGTCAACTCTATAAAAATTGACATGATAATATTTTTAGTATTTTTCTTAAACTTTTTATATATGCTTTTTACAAGAAGTGGTTTTGCATATGATGAAAATGGTCATGTTTTTATAGAAAAATATAAGTATTTAAATAACTTTTTAGAGATGCCTTTTATTGGAGCTATTTTTATAATTGGTATTTTACTTGTGATTATTTCAGTTTTTAATACTGTTGAAAAGCAAAAAAGTTGTTGTATAAAAACAGGAGGAGTAGGAATAGTCTTAACTGTTATGGCACTATTTTTAAATGTAGGATTTAATGGAACATCTTATTATCCTTCAGTTTTTGATTTACAAAGTTCTTTAACAATAAGAAATAGTTCAGGAAGTGAATATACTTTACTTGTGATGAGTTATGTTTCACTTATGGTGCCATTTGTTCTTGCTTATATTACATACGCTTGGTATCAAATGGATAAAGTAAAAATTACAAAAGAAGAGATTACGTCTAAAGACGCACATAATTACTAGGAGGTAAAATTGGATTATACAAGTTCACTGATTTGGCTTAGTGTATGGCCATTTGTAATATACACAGCATATAGATTTTGTTTTAAAAACGCACAAAAATTTGACGAGGAGTTTTAAATGTACGCATTTCCAGTAAAAACAGCAAAAGAGAACAGCGCAGTTGCACCATCATTTTGTAAAGCAAAATATTTTGCTTTTTATGATGGAGAAAATTTAAGTATTAAAAGAAATGAAAATACTTGTGGTAGAAGTGTTATGGAATGGCTTTTACAAAATAATGTAAAAAAATTGATTATTAAAGATATTGGAAGAAATCCATATAAACTTGCACAAAAAAACAATTTTGAGTTTTATTATGCAGGAGATGAAAGAGTAGAAACTTTTGAGATTTTAGATAAAATCAAAACTTCAAAACTTGAGAAATTAAGTGAGCAAAAGCTTCAAGAGATTATTGAAAATCACAATGGAACTCATCATAATGCCCATGAACATAACCATAATCATGGACATGGACATTCTCATTCGCATAAAAATAAAAACTCTTTTGTTTTTATGTAAGTTATAAAAGAAGAGTTAATTCTCTTCTTTTTCTAAAAATATTGTTTGTGTAGGGAATGCAAATTTACAATGATTTTTTTCAACAAGTTGTGAGATTTGTACAATTACATCTTGTTTTGTTTCTAACCAATCTTCCCAGTTTGGACTTCTACTAAAGCAATATACTAAAATATTTACAGAACTACTATCATACTCATCAATATAAACTAATAAATTATTTTTTATTCCCATTAAATCTTCTTTTTTTAATAAGTATGGTTTTTTATCAATATTTAATCTTGATGTGGCAATTTGTGGATGCTCTTGTAGCATCTCTCTAATATCATTTACTAAGTTTTCAATATCACTCATTTTACTATCGTATGTGATATTTAAAGTCATTTTTATTCTTCTTCCAATAACTCTTTTAGACCAGTTCAAAATAGCCATATTTGCTAGTTCTGCATTTGGTATAGTAATCATACCATTTGCAAAAGTTCTAATTCTTGTAGTTCTCATTCTAATATCAACTACTGTACCTTCTACATTTCCTGCTTGAATCCAATCCCCTTGAGAAAAAGAGTTATCTGTAATAATATTTAAAGAACCAAAAAAGTTTGAAAGAGTATCTTTAGCAGCAAGTGCAACAGCAATACCACCAATACCTAGTGAAGCAATAATTGCTTTAATATCAAAACCTAGTTGTACAAGTAAAAAAAGAGCAACAAATATAAGAATAAGAATTTTAATAATTCTTAATATAAAATCTACCATCTCTTTTCTCATATTTGGGTATTGACTAAATATCTTATCAGAAGATTCATTTATGTAGTTTGTTAATATTCTGTAAAACATAAAACTAAATAGTGCTAAATATGTTGTATTAAACCATGGTATTAGTTTATTTATTAGTTGTGCATCATCTATTAATAAAAGAAGTGAGACTTGTACAGCAAATAAATATACAATAATAGACATAGTAAATCTAAAACTTCCTGGAATAATATCAAGAATAGAAATATCTAAAGTTTTGATTTTTACTGATAGTTTTTTTGTAAATAGTTTGGCTAAAAAAGGGAGAACTTTTTTATTTATAATCATAAATAAAAATAGAATTATTAGTAAGATTACAATTTTTCCAATAGAAACATGAAAGTAGTAATCTAAAGTTTCTGAAAAATGTTTAATATGTTCATTTGAATCAATTTTTTTGATTACATATTTTAAACTTAAATCATCAAGAATAAAATTACTTGGTCTGTACTCATTCATATTTGTTTTTAAATAGTTATAGACTAAAAGATGAGCTTTAATTTGATTTTTTAGTGTTAAAAAAGACTCTTTAAAAGCGTTTGATACTGGGTCATTTTGAATTGACACTTCATTATATGTATCTTGAAAAGGTTTTATGTCTATTTTTTTTAATCTTTGTATTTGAGTATTTAAAAGTGAAACAAAAAACTTTTTATCTTTAAAAGAGTTTTTACCATCTATGATAGAGTTAATTGTATCTGCAAAAAATTTTCTATTATTTAAAATAGAAATTTTAAGCATATCCCTTGATACAGCAAGGGCATTATCATATTTTGAATTTATATTTATTTTACTATTTAAAAATCTTAACTCTTTTTGGTATTGATTTACATTGAATGGATAAAATATTTCGTCATTAATATTTTTTGTAATTTTTTTTATTTCACTTTCAACTTTTTCAATTTGCTGTACAGCTTGCTTTTTAAACTCTTTACTTTGAACTATTTTAATAATAATGCCTAAATCATAATAATGCATTGACCTTTTATCTTTACTAGAAAAAGAGTCTTCATCTAATTGTTGTGCATCATTTGATAAAGAAGTGCTTTGTTCTTCAGTAGTAGTATTATTTATACTAGGCTGAGTGGCAGCTTTAATAAGAGCAGTATTTGCAAAAAGATTGATACTTAATACACACAATAGTATTATTCTTACAAATTTTGTTTTGATATTAAATCCTTTTTAGAAATATTTGTTATTATACATAAATGAAGTTTATTATAAAGTTTAGTTGTGATTAAAAAAGCAGATTTTTTAATCTGCTTTTTTTAGGAAGAACAATGAATGTATATCATAGATAAAGTTCGCGCTTCTTCATCTACTTATAGTAAAATTATAACTTATACAAATTAACTAAACAAAAACAAATAGTTAATAAAAAGTTAACATATAAAAAAGTTATTTACAAAGGAAAGTCTAAATGCAAATAATACTTTTTGTTTTAATACTTATTATTCTTGGTGCAGTTGTATATCAAAAATTAAGAAAAAAGTACAGTCCACTTCAAATTTTGATGGGAACTGTGTTTGTGTCTATTTTTTTTACAGGTTTGATTTATGTTTTTAATATAAATGAAGGTGGAATTAAAGATGCTTTTAAATCAAAATATAAAGAGGTTTATGGGCATAAAATTTCAAAGTTGAGTGCTAGTATTATTGATAAAGGTAAGTCTTTGGGTGCAAATGAGTACTATTATAAATTTGTATATATTACAAAAAAAGATAATAAAGAGTATGTTTGTGAAGCAAATGAAGTTTTTGTTCAATTAATTGAAGATGAGTATGTTTTTAAAGAAATCAAAGAAGAGTGTAGAGAAAAGTGACAATAATATAACACTAAAAAATCAATTTTTTACAATTTAATTGAAAAATTTAGTGTTTTATTTGATTATTTTAGATAAAAATATGTAAAAGTGGCATAATAAAAGATAGTTATAATTATAAACACTATATAATCCCCTATAGATATTATTTAAAGGAACATCCATGCTAAACAATATATCAACAAGAAAAAAGCTTATGTTTTTTCCTGCACTTTTTATTTTAAATATAATAATTGCTGGAATGCTTTATTCATATTTTAATGCTAAAGTAAAACATACTACAGAAGCACAAATTAGTACAGAAGAGTTTATTCAAGACCTATTAAAAGGTAGAATATCGGTTTATCAATTCTTAAGAGTATCAAATGAACAACGAGCTCAAAAAGTAAGAGATGATTTTGCAAATCTTGATTCTGAAGTAAAACAATTACAAGCAACACTTACAGAAAAAGAGAATATTAAACTTGCAGATAAAATTTTAGAACTTTCTGCTTTATATGTAAAAGATTTTGATTTGTTTTCAAAAGAGAAAATTAGAACTTATAATGAAGGAACACAAGCTGAAAGTGCCGAAGCTAAGAGGCTTATACTAGAAATGAGGAAAATTGCTCTTGAACTAGAAAAGACACTAAATGACATAAACAAAAGAGCAATTAGCCTAAAAGAGGATGCAAGTAGTACTTTAACAACTGTATTATTAATCTTAGCAATTGTATCTTCGATTTTATTTATTTTGTTCTCTGTGGCATTATCTTCATTAATTGTAAATACATTAAATGATTTTAAACATGGGTTATTATCATTCTTCTCATTTTTAAATAGAGAAACAAGTGATGTAAAAGCTTTAAATGCAAAAGGAAGTGATGAATTTGCACAAATGGCAAAAGTTGTAAATGAAAATATTACTTTAATTAATGAAGGTCTTAAAAAAGATAATCAAGCAGTTGAAGATGCTTTAAAAGTTGTAGAAAAAGCAAAACTTGGTTATTTAGATGTTCAATTACAAACACAAGCAAATAATCCTCAATTGTTACAATTAAGTGAAGCCTTAAACTCTATGCTTAGAAATATTAAACGAAATACTGATTCTATTTCAGTAGTGCTAAAAGAGTTTAGTAATTATAAATTTACAAGCAAAGTAGATAGTAGTGGAATACAAGGAGATATGAAAGAGTTTATAGAGAATGTAAACTTCTTAACAGGAGAGATATCAGGACTATTAAA
>NZ_NXIF01000001.1 GCF_002837275.1 Malaciobacter halophilus
TTTTTTGAACTTATATTTGACTTCTTGGTGGAGAATAGCGGGATCGAACCGCTGACCTCCTGCGTGCAAGGCAGGCGCTCTCCCAGCTGAGCTAATTCCCCATAAAAGTTATCTCTTTTCATGGTGGGCCTACCAGGACTTGAACCTGGGACCTCACGATTATCAGTCGAGCGCTCTAGCCAGCTGAGCTATAGGCCCATTCTTCACCTATGTCTTAAATAACCTTTATAAACTGAATATATTGATATTTCGAGTCGAAAGCTTTGACCCTTTCGTCTCTTCTCTGAAAGGAGGTGATCCAACCGCAGGTTCTCCTACGGTTACCTTGTTACGACTTCACCCCAGTCGCTAATTCCACTGTGGAGGGTAGCTATCTTAGCATCCCCGCTTCGAGTGAAATCAACTCCCATGGTGTGACGGGCGGTGAGTACAAGACCCGGGAACGTATTCACCGTAGCATTGCTGATCTACGATTACTAGCGATTCCAACTTCAAGTAGTCGAGTTGCAGACTACTATCCGAACTGGGAGGTATTTTTTAGATTTGCTCCACATCACTGTATTGCTGCTCTTTGTATACCCCATTGTAGCACGTGTGTAGCCCTGGTCGTAAGGGCCATGATGACTTGACGTCGTCCTCACCTTCCTCCTGGTTGCCCAGGCAGTCTCGTTAGAGTTCTCAGCCGTACTGTTAGCAACTAACGACGAGGGTTGCGCTCGTTGCGGGACTTAACCCAACATCTCACGACACGAGCTGACGACAGCCGTGCAGCACCTGTATATAAGCTTCTGCAAGCAGACACCCATCTATCTCTAAATGGTTCTTACTATGTCAAGACCAGGTAAGGTTCTTCGCGTATCGTCGAATTAAACCACATGCTCCACCGCTTGTGCGGGTCCCCGTCTATTCCTTTGAGTTTTAATCTTGCGACCGTACTCCCCAGGCGGTACACTTAATGTGTTAACTGCATTACTGCCATGTCGAGCATGGCAACAACTAGTGTACATCGTTTAGGGCGTGGACTACCAGGGTATCTAATCCTGTTTGCTCCCCACGCTTTCGCGTCTCAGCGTCAGTTATGTTCCAGTAGATCGCCTTCGCAATCGGTATTCCTTCTGATCTCTACGGATTTTACCCCTACACCAGAAATTCCATCTACCTCTCCCATACTCTAGATAGACAGTTTTAGAAGCAGTTCTATGGTTGAGCCATAGGATTTCACTCCTAACTTATCTATCCGCCTACACGCTCTTTACGCCCAGTGATTCCGAGTAACGCTTGCGCCCTCCGTATTACCGCGGCTGCTGGCACGGAGTTAGCCGGCGCTTATTCATATAGTACCGTCATTTTCTTCCTATATAAAAGGAGTTTACGCACCGAAATGTGTCATCCTCCACGCGGCGTTGCTGCATCAGGGTTTCCCCCATTGTGCAATATTCCCCACTGCTGCCTCCCGTAGGAGTCTGGACCGTGTCTCAGTTCCAGTGTGACTGATCATCCTCTCAAACCAGTTAAGCGTCATTGCCTTGGTGAGCTCTTACCTCACCAACTAGCTGATACTGTACAGGCCGATCTCTAAGCACTAAAGCGTTTCCCTTGCATACTTTCGTATTAAAGGCATATAAGGTATTAGCAGACGTTTCCATCTGTTATCCCTTTCTTAGAGGCACGTTACCTATATATTACTCACCCGTGCGCCACTTAGCTGACAATTATAGCAAGCTATAATCCGTTCTCGTTCGACTTGCATGTGTTAAGCACGCCGCCAGCGTTCACTCTGAGCCAGGATCAAACTCTCCAAATGTTTATCTTTGAATGTTTAATTCTCTGACTAATTAATCTCTTAATTACTCGTGTTATAGACGAAGAATTTTTTT
>NZ_NXIF01000019.1 GCF_002837275.1 Malaciobacter halophilus
CTTCTGCGCTGATAATACTGCAGGTTTCACTTGTGGAAACGTAGGCCTCTGCCAGCTCTTGAGTCTTTTTAAGCCCTTATCTATTTTAACTTTTTACAGTTATCTTAGTTATGGGCTCTTTTTTTTTCTCAACTTTTTCACCTTTTATTTTCTTTTTATAATACCTTTTATCCTTTATTCTTCTTAGCTTTATTGTTAACATCAGATTAAACAATAATAGATATAATATATTATATCTTAAAAGGAAAAATATAATGAGTGATAGACTACATGAAATTATTGCACAAATAGGTGTACTTCATAATGAGTTTTTAAAAAATGGAAAAATCGAAGATGTAGATATAATTTTAGATGAGTTAGCTAATGAACAAGAAGACTTATTAGACCATTATTGTAAACTTTTATTACAATACTATTTTCAACAAAATGATTTAAAAAATGTTAAAAAACTATTATTAGCTGGATATAAATTTGATATGAGAATGGATGATGTAAAAGAGGCTTTTTGTAATATTAATTCAGGAAAAGAGAATGTTATTGAGTTTTTAGATGAAAGTGTAGTTTTTTTAAAAGATACTAATTTTGAAAAACCTTTAGAGCAGATGTATAAATATTATAATTTGAATGAAGAAAACAAAGTAAATTTAGAACATGCTGTTTCTATTATTCAAAAAAATAGATATGTATGCGCACATGTATATAGACATCCAAATAGAGAGTATGCAAAATTCTTTTTAAATGAAGATTTATTAAATAGTTTAAAAAGAGATTTACCTTACTTATTAAAATAGATATTTAGGCAAGAAGTGTTGCTATTAAAGCTAGATACAATCCAATTACTACTATTAACATTGTTGGAAAACTTAACATAATACACCTTTTAATTAAAGGTGTATTATACTTTTTAGATATAAAATAATTGTGACTTTTTATTAAAAAATTATAAAGAATGGATAAATTTTGAAAATAGTACATTTTAGTGATACTCACTTAGGATTTAATGATTTAGATATTGTCAATGAAAGTGGTATAAATCAAAGAGAAGCTGATTTTTATAAAGCTTTTGATGATATAGTTCAAATGATTACTGAAATAAAGCCTGATTATATTGTTCATACAGGAGATTTATTTCATAGAAGTAGTCCTAGTAATAGGGCAATATCATATGCACTAAATAAGTTTTCTTATTTAGATAATTTAGGTATTCCTATTATTATGATTGCTGGTAATCACTCGACTCCAAGAACAATTACTTCTAAACCAATTTTATCGATATTTGATAATTTTAAAAATATCTATTGTGCATATTCTTGTAAATATGAAGCTTTTGAATTTGAAGATATTATTTTTCATGCATTACCTCACTTAAATGATGAAAATTTAATTTATGAAGAGATTGAAAGAATTGAAAAATCAATAAATAGTAGCAAGAAAAATGTATTGATGATGCATTGTAGTGTAGGAGCTACATATTTAATGAGCGAATTTGGTGAATTTGTTTATCCTAAAGAAAAAGAGTATATATTTAATAAAATGGACTATGTTGCTCTTGGTCATTGGCATGGGTTTTCTAATGTATCAAATCATAATAATGTTTTTTATAGTGGAAGTAGTGAAAGAACATCTTTAAATGATAAAAGAAATAACAAAGGATTTATTTTAGCAACTTTAGATGAAGAGCTAAAAGTAGAGTTTTTTAAAATTGATATAAGAGCTTTTTATAGTTTTGAGATTAATGCAAATAACTTTGAAGAGGATTTACATAAAATTGATAAATCAAATCTTTATAAAGCTATTGTAGAAATTATAATAAAAGAGTTAACTGCATTAAAATCTATAGATATTTCTAATCTTCAAATAAAAGAGTATTTTAATGAATCTTTACAAGTAGTAGTAAAAAGAGAGTTTATTAAAGAGGAGAGCTTTAAAGTCGATGATATTCAGGCAATATCTTTAAAAGAGTATTTTACAGAGTTTTTAGAAGAGTATTGTCAAAAAGATGAGTATGAGAGGTTAAAATCTAAATCCGATGAACTTTTTGCTAAGTATGAGGAGAATTATAATGATATTATCTAAGCTTAGCTTGAAAAATTTTAAAAAGTATAAAGAGTTTGATATTGAGTTTTATGATGGACTTACTGGAATAATAGGTAAAAATGGTAGTGGAAAATCTACAATTTTTGAAGCTATATTATTTGCTTTATATGGTGAGTTAAAAGAAAAAGGTTCTAAAGATATAATAAAAAATGTTACTGCAAATAGTAAGGATGAATTAAGTGTATTATTAGAGTTTGAATTTGAGGATTTAAATTATAAAATACTTAGAGAGTTTAGAGGAAAAAATTTAACAGCAACTGCAAAACTTTATAAAAATGAGAAGTTATTAGTAACAGGTGTTAAAGATGTTACAAGGCATATTATTAATTTAACAAAAATGACAAAAGATGCTTTTTTAAATACACTATTTGCTTCTCAAAAAGAGTTAACAAGCTTAAGTAGTTTGGATAATGAACACAGAAAGATGATGATTAGAAGACTTTTAGGTTTAGAAAAAATTGATCAAATTGAAAAGTATTTAAAGCAAAGTATTACAGACTTAAATAGAGATATAAAAAGTTTCTCATCTTTTTTATTAAGTATTGAACAGGTTGATGAGTTTGAAACAAACATTAATAAACATCTTGAATCTTTAGAAATTTTAAAAGAGAAAATAGAATTAAGACAAAAACAAAAAGAACAGTTAGTTGTACAAGAGGGTATTAGTAAAGAAAAATTAAGCAGTTTTGAGAAAATTAGAGAGCAAAAATTTGATTTTAAAAATAGAATTAAACTTCAAGAATCAAAATTAGAAACAGTTTTAAAAAATATCAATGAGCTAAGTTATGAAAAAAAACATTTAGAAACAAAAAAAGTAGAGTATGAATCAAAAAAACATTTAAAAATTGAATATGAAAAATTACAAAATAGTATAAAGCAACAAGATAATTTAAAAGAGAAGTATTTAAAAAAGGTAGGTTTGATAAAAGAAAGAGATGAGTTGCGACTTGCTTATAAGAAACAAAAAAATGATATTAAAGCTTTAGAAGAAGAGATAAAAGATATTGATTTTATTGAGAAAAAACAAAAAGAGCTTAAATCTACTTTAGAGTTATATCAAAAGCAATTACAAGATAAAAAGATTGAAGAAAGAGAGTTAAGAGATAAAATAGCAGGAGAGAAAAATCTTATTAATGATACAAAATCTAAAATTGAAATGATACAAAGTCTGGGTAAAAATTCAAAATGCCCTACTTGTACAAGAGAACTTTTGGATGACTATGATAAAGTTTTAGAATCTTTATATAAATTAATACATAATAATTATGAAAAAAATATTTTAACTTATGAAAGTAAGTTAGAAGATTTAATGAAAAGAGTTGATAAAAAGCAAGAAGAGTATGATAAAGTTATAATAGAAGAGAAAAAAATACACTCAAAACTCAATATTTTAAATGAACGAAAAAAAGATTTATTAAAATGTAAAAATTATTTAAGTGATATTGAAACAAGAGGCAAAAGTAATAATGATGCAATTGAAAAACTACAAAATTATATTTATGATGAAAAACTTCATCAAGAGTTGATTATAAAATTTCAAAATCTAAAAACTGAGTATGAATATTTAATTGCTTTAGAAACACAGCTTAAATCATTTAATAAAGTAATTGACTCTTTACAAGAAGCAAAAGATAATAAAAGTGTGTTGTCTTTGCAATTAGAACAATTAAAAAACGAAGAGCTTAAAATAGTTTATGATGAAAATACACATATGCTATTAAAAAAAGAGTTAGAAGAGATAGTTAGAAAAAAAGATGATTTAACAGAATTACTTCATAATAAGAAGCTTCAAGAGTCTAAGATAAATGGAGAAATAAATAGTATTAAAAATAGGTTAAAAGAGAATGAACAACAGAAAATAAAACTTCAAACAAAAATAGAAGATTTAAATGATTATACTAAATTAAAGCTCTCAATGGCAGAGTTTAAAACAAATATAAACTCTAAGATTGCTCCAAAAATCTCTTCAATTGCATCTGATATGTATTCAAAAATAACTAAAGGGAAATATCAATTTATTGAAGTATCTAATGATTTTGATTTTTATATTTATGATGATGGAAAGAAGTATCCTATTCAAAGATTTAGTGGAGGAGAAGTAGATTTAGCAAACTTAGTATTAAGAATTGCTATTTCTAAAACTTTAACTGAATTAAATGGAAGTTCTCAAGTTGGTTTTTTAGCATTTGATGAAGTTTTTGGAAGTCAAGATGAGAGTAGAAGGCTTGAGATTTTAGAAGCTTTCCATACAATTAAAGAGCAATATAGGCAGATATTTTTAATTAGTCATGAAACCGAAATAAAAGAGATGTTTGAACGCTTAATTGAATTATAGAAGTAGTTTAAAACTACTTCTATTTTAAGAATGCTTTTTTAAAAAATTTTGAGACATTTGATATATCCCAAGATGTTATTACAAAGTTTGAGTTTAATTTTCCATATGAGCTTAAATCTTTTTCTATTTTAAATCCTCCAAATTTAGAGTATAATTTAAAATGATCTTTACTAATAACAGATATTGTTGCTTTTAAATCATTTTGTATTAGTACTAAATATATTCCAAGAGTCAATTTTTTAAAATCTAAATTTAATCCACTATTATTATTTATAATCAATCTTGAAACTTCTGCAATATTTTTATGTTTGTGTTTTAAGTAATTAAGGTTTAGTTTTTCTTCAATTGGAAGCTTTTTTTTTGAATCAAAAATAAGTCTGCAAGTACCAGAGATAAAATTATCTGTTTTTGTATATATAATAGCTGAGTTTTGGTCATATTTATCAAAATTAAGACCTTCTATTATCTCTGGAAATTCACTATTATAATTTAACTTAGTATAAATATCACTTCTTAATTTAAATATATTTAATAACTCTTCTGCACTTAATGCTAAGTGTAAGCTGTTTTGTTCTGTTTCAAAATTTAGTGACTTATTAAAACTAATAGTTTTATCTATTATTGTTTCTAAGAATACTCTTTTTTTAAATGTTTCAAAAGCTTTTAATTGCTCTTTTTTAAACTCTTGTGGTAAATATTCTAAACCTCTTGATACATTTTGTGTTAGAAGTACTTGTAGTTGCTCTAATGAGCTATTTTTATTTATGTTAAACATTTTCTATCCTTATAAAATTGAGATAGAAATATCATAAATAATATGTGTCAAAGAATCTGTCACATATGAGTAACTTTATTAATTAAGTTTTAAATATAATTTTTTAAGGGGATAAATAATTTGAAAGTTGTAAACTAAGAGATTTTTAGTTTACAACCAAAAGATTGTATTGTTTCTATAAGTTCTGAGTTTAGTTTGTTTCTTAATCTATAAAGTAAAGTTCTTATTGAACTATTTGATACAGGTGCATCTGGCCAAATTTCATATTCAATTGTTTCAAAAGATACAATATTACCTTTTGCTTCAATTAAGAGTGTAAAAAGTCTTTTTTCCTGTTTACTTAATTTTATTGGATTATTTTTATAGTATAAATGACAATTTTCATAATCAAAGAAGTATCCATCTGCAATAGGAATAAATTTATTTTCAATATTATTTTTTAGTTTTGTTTTTGCTAAGATTAATGCAGGGGCAAGGGACTCTTTTGTAAAAGGTTTTGTAATATAGCTTGCAATAAAATTGCCCATTATTGCTTTTTCCATTGTTTTTTCATCTGAAAATGCAGTTAGAAATATAATAGGTAAAAATTTTATTTTCTGGGCATCTTGCGCAGTTTGTATGCCATCTTTACTATTTTTACCTAAATCTATATCCATTATTGCAATATCAGCTGGATTATTTTTTAGACTTTTAATAGCTTCTTCATAATTTGTGACACTTGAAGTTACTTCATATCCTAACTCTTCAACTCTTTTTTTTATCTCAAATCCAACTATGGCATTATCTTCTAATACAAGAACTTTTATATTATGCATCATCTCTCCATTTTATATCTACTAAAACTTTATTTGTTGAATCTATTTTTAATTGACCCTTTAATTGATTATGTACTAATGTATCAACTAACATTAACCCAAGTGAATTATGGGTTTTTTTTGTATCATACCCTTTTCCATTATCTTCAACTAATAGATTAAAAATATCTTTTTTCTTTGTTAATACAATATTTATCTTCCCAAAATTTTTTTCAAAAGCATGCTTAAATGAGTTTGTAATAAGTTCATTTAAAATCAACCCACAATAAATTGCTTGATTGGTATTTAAATTCGCTTTTACAACTAAGTTAATAATAATTTGATTACTATAACTTTGTTTAACCTCATCAATAAGTAAAGTAAAATATTTTTTTGTATCTATATTTGATATATTGTCTTGTTTATATAGTAATTCATGCAAATGTCCCATTGCATTAATACGATTTTGAATAGTTGTTAGTACATCTTTGAGCCTTTTATCTTCTATTTCATCACTTTGTAGTCTAATTAAAGATACTATTGTTTGCATATTGTTTTTTACTCTATGGTTTAACTCTTTTAATAATAAACCTTTTTCATCAAGAGCTTTTTTTAAATCATAAGTTTTCTCATTAACTTTCTCTTTTAATCTTTTTTGTTCATTTTTTTGTTGTAAGATTAGTTTTTTATTTGCTTCTTGTTTCTCTTTTTGAAGTTTTCTTATTCTATCTGCTAGTGCAATAGAAAAGATTATAGCTTCTACTACTAATGATATTTCAATGTAATAAGGAAAGTTTATAAATATATTGAATATTCCTACACTAGATAGATACATAAACATTCCAGCTGTAAGAAATATAAACCATCCAAATAGTACAAAATATGCTTGCCTATTCTTTTTTATAGCTGCATATATAGTAATAAATACTAAATAAATTAGTAAAATAACAGAAAAGATATTTCTATATTTATTAAATTCATCTGTTAAAATAAAAATAGTTAATAAAAAAGGAAATAGAACTAAATAGATGTTTAATATATTATTAATAATAGGATATTGTTTTGTTCTTAAAAAACTTTTAGTAAAAAGTGCAAGTGCTAAAGCTGGTACACCTACAATAAATGTTGCATATTGAATAAAAGGCATTACCCAAGTATGAGGTAAAATATATACATTAGTTACTCCTGCATACATCAAGTGATGAATCATAATTCCAAAAATATAAAGTACATAATATAAATAACTTCTATCTTTTGTAAAAAAGAAGATAAAAAGATTATAAAAAGCAAGTATAGACATTGCTCCAAAAAATAGGGCTAAAATAACCTGATGTTTTATCTCTTCTTCATAAAATTTAGAATTATTCCATAAATTAAGCTTTATAATTAAAGTCGTAATATACGAAGAGCTTTTTAAATAGTATGTTTTTGTTTCATGTGGTTTTATTTGTATATGAAAAATTGGGTTTATACTTTTTCTATTATTGCTTAAATGAGAAAGTCCTTCTATTTTCAAAAGTTTAGAATTTTCAAAAAGCAAAATATCTGTTGCTAAGGCATTATCATACTCTAATATTTTGTGAAGAGTTCTATTTGTATTATTTTTTAGGGTAAATTTTATCCATACTGAAAAATTAGGTGAGTATCCAAATCCCAAAAGTTTTTTACTATTTTTTTCGAACCTTTTATTCTTTATATCATTTATTGTAAGTTTTTGAGTTTTATCAATAAAAACTTTTGATTTAGAAAGTACTTCATATAACTGTTTTTCCCCATCTAATTCAATAGTATTAGCTGATAAGATTGTGTTTAACAGTAAAAAAAATGTTAGTAAAAATAGTCGCACATAATAACCTATAATATTTTAGTTATATTATACTCTAAAGTAAATTATTCAATTTTGAACTGAAATTTAAAATTGTGACGTAAACTGTGACACAAAACAGTTATAATTGTATTGTTTGTGTAGGATGATTTACATCTTTTTATTATTTGAGATAAATAATTAGTACTGGAAGTACTAGGGTAGTAAGATTAACTATCCATAAATATACACAATTGAATTATATATGTGTGTAGGAGAGAGTATGAGTATTAATGAAGCTTTAGAAAATAGTCTATCTTTTTTTAATTTCACTATTAAAAATAGATTAGAAAATGCTTTAGGTGCTGTTATAACAAATGTACAAAAGGAACAAAACTATCAATGTGCTGTTTTAGGAGAAGATAGTTTAAGTATTTCATATAAAGATGAAAGGGATAATAGTTTTATTGCATACTGTAAAGTATTGCAAGTAAATAGTGATGAAATAAATGATGAATTAATTGTTTTTGCAGTTGATAGCAATAATTTATCTAAACTTCTAAGTTCATATGAGTTGATTTTACAAGCAATACCTTGTGTATTACCTAGAAAACTTTGTCTTGCTAGAGTTTATGAATCTTCATGTGGATTGACTTTTTTAAATGATATTTTAATTATTGATACATGTGATTTACTAAAGTATGCAAAAACTCACGACTTAAAAGGAACTTTTTTTATAACTAAAAAGCTTTTAGATGAAGAGAAAATTTCTTATTCTTATGAAAATTTAAATAGTATTAATGATAAAGTATATTTAGAAAATAGTACTATTTTATATGAAAGTAAAGATAAATCTAGAAAAGAGATTAATCAAATGCAAAATTTTATAGTGGAGGTTGAGAAAAAGAAATTAGCAAAATATGTAGAGATGATTTTTTATAATTCTACTAAAAACTACTGTATCTTAGAGTTATCTGATGATTATGAGTTAAAAAGTGAAATAAATTTTAAACTTAAAGCTTTAGCTTCAAAGTATATAGAGAATTATATTTTTACAAAAGATTGTGAAAAAATTTTAAGTTTTTAATATGTGTTAGCAAACTATTAATATAAATAATATAAAATTCCTAAAAATTTATATTAAGAGGAAATTTTGATTAAATCATTTATTACATCAAAAAAGTTTCAAAACTTTATTGCTACATTAATTGTATTTAATGGTATTATTTTAGGATTAGCTACTTCAAAGACAGTTGTACAAGAGTACTCTTTTGTATTAACACTAATTGATAATATAATCATAGCAATTTTTACAATAGAGATTATTCTTCGTATTTATGTGCATAGGTTAAGTTTTTTTAAAGACCCTTGGAGCTTATTTGATTTTTTTGTTGTTGCTATATCTTTAGTTCCTGCAAATGAAGGATTATCAATACTTAGAGTTCTTAGAGTATTAAGATTATTTAGACTTCTAACTGTAATTCCTCAAATGAGAACAATTATAGGAGCATTGCTTGGTGTTATCCCTGGTATTGCTTCTGTTTCTATGGTTTTAATGCTATTTTTCTATGTTTTTGCAATTATGGCTACTAATCTTTATGCACAAACTTTTCCTCAATGGTTTGGAACATTAGGTCAAAGTATGTATACTCTTTTTCAAGTAATGACTTTAGAGAGTTGGTCAATGGGAATAGCGCGACCAATTATGGAAATTCATCCATATGCTTGGATATTTTTTGTTATTTATATTTTAATAGTTACTTTTATAATGGTAAATCTATTTATTGGACTTATTGTAGATGCTATTTTTACAATAAAAGGTGAACAACAAGAAGAAAAATCAAAAGAGTTAAAAGAGATTGAAGAGTTAAAAAAACAAGTTGAAGAGTTAAAGCAACTATTACTTAAAAAGAGAGATTATGATAATACTTGATTTTGAAACAAATAGTAAAAGTATTGGAGATGTTATAGAAGTTGCAGCAGTTAAAATCGACACTGATTTTAATATTCTTGATAAGTTTCATAGATACTATTTATCAAGATACCCTCTTAATCCTTACTCTTTTGCAATACATAGGTTAACTCCTGAGATGATAAAAAGTTATAGAAAAGATAAAAATTATGCTTCATATTTTACAGAAGATGAAGATTTTTACGAGTTTTGTAAAAATAGTGATACTTTAATTGCTCATAATATCTCTTTTGAATTAAGGCATTTAAATAAAAAAATCTATTTTTCAAATCAGATTTGTACAATGAAAGAGAATAGATATATAGTAAATGCTAGAAATAAAAATGGAAATATAAAAAATCCAAAACTAGATGAAACTTGTTATTTTTATGGAATAGAGTTTGATGAAAAAAAACATCATACTGCTACATATGATGTAACAAAAACTTACGAGATTTTAAAATGTATGAATTACTTTGGTAAAAGAGTATAGAACTATTTATTCTATAGTTCTAGCTCTTCTTCTTGTTCATGTTCTTCTTTTCTTTTCTCTTTTTTATGTGACTTTGAAAATCTTTTAATACCTTCAAGTTCATAATTAATCGCATTTACCGAAATAGAGATTTCAAAAAGTGCAATAAATAGTGATATAGTCATAGCAATTAAACTAAGTCCAAAAAGTATTTCTCCTAAAAAGTTTAATTCTAAAAAGAGTAAAAACATAGATAGTGTACAAAGTATTAAAGATAATACTCCATAAATTTGCATTTGCCTAATTAGTGAAACTCTTTTTTTTAAACTTTTTATTTGTTTAGAAGCTTTTGGTACCATTCCATCTCTTGCATTTGCACTTAAGCCTCTAATTAATTGTCCCGTTGTTAAAAATCTATTAGTATAAGCTAATAGAAGTAAGGAGATTGCTGGAAATAGTAATGCAGGAGTAGTAATCGCTATATTTATTGTATTCATCTATTTTCTCCTAAAATTTCTATTTGCATCTCTTTTTGTTGTTTTTTTAGAAGCTACTTTTTTTATTGGCTTTGTTGTCTCTTTTTTCTTTTGTGTTAGCTTTTTCTTTTTCTTTTTAAATATTTTTGGTTGTTTTTCTGTTAATTCAAAACCATCTAAAACTAATCTTTTAATAGTTATCATAAGATCTTTTTCGATTGTTTCTAACTGCTTGTACTCTTTTGCACAAACCAATGTTATGGCATTTCCTTTATTACCTGCTCTTCCTGTTCTTCCTACTCTATGAGTAAAATCATCTGTTGATTGTGGTAATTCAAAATTTACAACATAAGGTAACTCTTCAATATCTATTCCTCTTGCTGCAATATCTGTTGCTACAAGTACTCTTATTTTCCCACTTTTAAAATCTCTAAGAGCTTTACCTCTTGCACTTTGTTTTATATCTCCATGAATACAAAGTGTTGGCAATCCATCAAGATTAAAATGTTGTGTTATTTCATCAGCTGTTTTTTTAGTGTTTACAAAGACTAAAACTTTATGATAGTTTTGTGAACCAATTAAAAAAGAGAGCATTTCAATTTTTCTAAAGCTATCTACTTTATAAGCAGAATGTTCAATTAAATCAACTCTTTGTCTTACATCTGTTAACTCTATTACTGTTGGATTGTCTAAAAACTCTTTTGCAAGTTTTTTTACATTTTGTGAAATAGTTGCAGAAAACATTGAAATTTGTCTATATGTACTTATTTGAGTTAGTATTTTTTCTACTTCTTCAATAAAACCCATCTCTAAAATAGTATCAGCTTCATCTAAAACAACTCTATTTACACTAGAAATACTAAATACATTATTTTCAATATGATCAAGTAGCCTTCCAGGTGTTGCTACAATAATATCTACACCTTTTTTTATTTTATCTGCTTGAAGTTTATTACTAACTCCACCAAATGCCGTAGCATGTTTTATATCCAAATGTCTTGAATAATTTGAGATATTTCTATGTATTTGCTTTACTAACTCTCTTGTTGGTACAATAATAAGAACTCTTGGAACTCTTTTTTTATTATAATCAATCTCTTGTTTTAACTGCTCTAACATAGGTAGTAAAAAAGCAGCAGTTTTCCCTGTACCACTTTTAGCAGCGGCTATTAAATCTTTTTTATTTAATAAAACAGGGATTGCTTTTTTTTGAATAGAAGTGGGGTTTTCATAACCTTCTTCTTTTAATGCTTTTATTAACTCTTTTGATAGTTGAATTGAGCCAAATTTTTCGATAATAATTCCTTTTAACACTCATTTTTTTGACGCAATTATAACATAATTTTTTTATAATTTTAACTTTTTTAAGTATGAAGCTATTAAAGGTTGATTATCTTTTCTACAAATCATGTAAGTATGAATTGTTTTTATTTCTTCAGGAAGTTTTTTTATTTTTAAACTATTTTCTAAATTAAAATGCTTTACTACTGTAAGAGGAAGCATAGTAATTCCCATACCCATTTTTACACATCCAATTATAGTCTCTAAACTTCCAAACTCAATATTTTTATAGTTTAATTTTTTATTTTTTATATATTCATCTAAATATTTTTTATATGTACAACCTTTTTTAAAAGTTAATATATTATTTGCTGCAGTTTTATTTAGTGGCTCTAATATTACTAACTCTTCTTCAAACTCTTTTAAAATAATAAACTCTTTATTTGTTGGTTTTCCACTAACAAATGCTATATCTACTTTATAATCTATTAGCATTTGTATTAGCTCTTGAGTTGGTCCTGTATGTAATTCTAAATTCATTTGTGGATATTTTTTATTTATTTTAGAAAGAAGAGTTACTATTCTTGTGGCTGCACTTGATTCTGTTGAAGCAATTTTTATGGTTTCACTATGACTTAAATGCTTTAAAAACTGTTGGGCTTCATAAACTTTTTGAACTATTTGTTCTGCATAAGGATAGAGTTTTTCTCCTACTTCTGTAAGTATTACACCTTTTGATACTCTATGAAAAAGTGTATGTTCAATACTCTTTTCAAGTTGTTTTATTCTTGCAGTTACATTAGATTGTGCACAGTTTAATTCAATTGATGCTTTGGAAAAGCTACGATTGTTAGCTACACTTAAAAAAACTTTTAATAAATTTGAGTCCATCACTAATCCTTATATCATATATAGTTATTGATTATTTGACAATATATCACTTTAAGTGATATTATAACATAAAAAAATAGGCTAGGCAATGAGTGTTTTATTAAATAAAAGAAAAAATGCAAATATTATTATTGCGGGAATATTTGCACTTATTATTGGTATGGGAGTAGCAAGATTTGCTTTTACTTCCCTTTTGCCATCAATGTTAAATAATAGACTTGATATTAGTTTTGCTGGATTATTAGCTTCTATTAACTATTTTGGTTACTTATTAGGAGCAATCTTTGCAATATTTATAAAAAGCAACTCTTTAAAAGTTAAATTTTTTAGAGTAGGTCTTTTTATATCTTTTTTCACAACACTTGTATTAGGTTTACAAACAAATGATTTTGTTTGGATAGTTTCAAGATTTATTGCAGGGTTTGGTTCTGCAATGCTTATGGTAGTTGGTTCATCTTTAGTAATGAGTCGCTTAGATATTGAAGATAAAACAAAAGCTATGGGAATACATTTTTCAGGAATTGGTTTTTCTATGGTTGTAACTGATATTTTAAGTAGGACAGTTTTATCTTATTCATCTTGGGATGACTCTTGGATAGCATTAAGTATTTTAACTATTGTTTTAGGTGCATACTCATT
Organism: Malaciobacter halophilus; assembly: GCF_002837275.1. Lineage (GTDB taxonomy): Bacteria > Campylobacterota > Campylobacteria > Campylobacterales > Arcobacteraceae > Malaciobacter > Malaciobacter halophilus. The sequence continues at coordinate 13,516 of NZ_NXIF01000019.1, forward strand.
TTATATTTTAGATGAACAAGAGAATCAAAGTTTTTTAAAAGTAAAAGGTAAACCTTTTAAAATGGACTCTTTTGTAATAGTATTAATATTTAGTTATTTTACAGTTGGAGTTGGTTTTGTTGTTCAAGGAACTTTTTTACCTGATATTATAAATAGTATTGAGGGATTAGCTGGTTTTGGTTCAAACTCATGGTTACTTGCAGGATTTGCTGGAATTCCTTCTTGTATAATTTGGATGAGACTTGCTTCTAATTATGGAAGTGTAAACATAATACTTATATGTATGTGTTTTTTAATTATTAGTATATTAATTCCTACACTTACTTCAAATCTATTTTTAAATCTATTAAGTGCATTTTTATATGGTGCTACATTTATTGCACTTGTAGGACTCTTTTTAAATTTAGGTGGAAAAATTGCTAGTTCTAATCCAGCTTTTTTAATGGGAGCTTTAACAAGTTCATATGGAATAGGTCAAATTACTGCACCTTTATACTCAATTGCATTGATAAATAAATATAATAGTTATGAAACAACTTTATATCTTACGGCTTTTATTATGCTATTAGGAGTTGTAGTATTATATTTAAATAAAAATAAGGAGAAAAAATATGCCAATAATTAGTGTAAAAATGACACATGAAGATGAAGGAGCTACAAAAGAACAAAAGGAACTATTAGTAAAAAAATTAACTCAAAGTTTTCAAGATGTTTTTAAAAGGGGAGCTAATAGTGCTGTTGTTATAATTGAAGAATTAAATACTGATAATTATGCAATTGCAGGAGAAACTATTACTAATATAAGAAAAAAACAAAAAGCTTAGAGTTTTCTAAGCTTTTATATTATTTGACCTAAACCATCATCGATGTACTGATTGATTATTTTTATAAACTCTTCATATGGAATTTTTCCTGTTTTATTAAATAATACAATCTTTTCTCCATATTCATCATGAATAAAATGATTTTTTTTTATTACACTTTCATATAGTTCTTTGCTTTGTTCATCACAATCTAAGTCATTATATAAAAACCAGTTTGCTGTGCTATTTTCAATTCTAATAAGCCCAAAGCTGTTTTTATCATCGATATAGTCTTGAATAGTACCTTTTTCAAATCGTGCACCAACAACCATATCATATTCATTTAAAAGCATTTCCATTTTCTATTTCCTTTTACCAAAATGCAATTATAACTGCAAATAAGTTATAATCTGTTTTAAAAAAGAAAAAGAGTTTTAAAATGATTGATTATACAAAGAAGTTAAATACAAGTAGAGAAATTTATCCAATAGATGATATTGAAATCTCTGTTGAAAGTGATAGAGGAAGAATTATTTCAACTCCTGCTTTTAGAAGACTTCAAAAAAGAACACAAGTTTTTCCTTTAGAGTTAAATGCAGCTGTTAGAAGTAGATTGACTCACTCAATAGAGGTACAACAAAACTCTAGATATATAGCAAGAACAATTTTACAAAAGATAAAAAAAGAGGGAAAAATAAAAGAGTATAAATTAGAAGGATTAAAAAATGCTTTTATTTCTATATCTGAAATGTCTAGTTTAGTCCATGATATAGGCAATCCTCCTTTTGGACATTTTGCAGAGTTATCAATAAATGATTGGATGAAAAATCATGCAATAAAGTGTTTAAATAGTTTATACCCTAATATCTCTTCTAAAAATAGAGAATTAAAACAGATGTTAGTTGAAGATATTATAAATTTTGATGGTAATGCACAAGCAATTAGAATAATAAAATATTTGCAAAGATTAAATCTTTCATATTCTCAAACAGCATCTGTATTAAAATATACACGAGGTGCTTTTGAACCAAAACCAAGTAGTGAAGATAAATTAAACTACTTAAAGAAAAAACCTGGATTTTACTACTCAGAAAAAGAGTTCGTTAAAAAAGTTTGTAAAGCATTGAATATAAAAAAAGGGTGTAGGTTCCCTTTAACATATATTATGGAAGCAGCTGATGATATATCTTATTTAACAGCAGATATCGAAGATGCTGTTGATAAAGGAGTTTTTACTTTAGATGACTTATATAGATATATAAAAGAAGAGTGCAATTTAGTAAATAAAAAATATAAAAATGAAGAAAACTTTTTATTAGAGTTAATAAATAAATATTATAAGAAGGCAAAAGAACAAGAAGATGAACCTTATCAATTTAACCTATTTTTAACTCTTACAAGAGCGAATTTAATTAATCATTTAGTTAAGTATGTTGCAGATGTATATTTACAAAATCATCAACAGATTTTTGATGGTACTTTTAATAAAGCTTTATTAGATTTTGATAAAACAAATAAATACTCATTAGCAATTGAAGTTTTACAAAATATCTCTGTAAAATATATTTATAATAATAAAGAGAAACAAGCATTAGAGTTAAAAGGTCATGCAATACTACATGGCTTACTTAATTGTTATAAACCATTGCTAGAGCTAAGTCAAGAGGATTTTACAAAATTAATTTCAAAACAAAGAATTGATTGTTTTGTATCTGCAAGACTAATTGGTAGATTATCTTCAAAGCATATAGTTGCTTATTCAAAAGCTATTGGTGAGCTTAATAAAGATGATATGGAGAAATTTAATCTTTTGGAGTGGTATTATAGAGCAAGATTAATTATTGATTATATTTCTGGAATGACAGATGATTTTGCTTTAGATGAGTATAGAAAATTAACTGGAAGTTAAGAGATTACTCTTAACTTTTGTAGTTTGATATAAACTCATCGACTTGATTTAAATATTGTTGTTTTTGTTCTTTTGAAATAAAAGAAGAGTTAAAAGAGTTTTTTACAAGTCTTATAATATCCTCTTTAGTTAAATCAAGACTTTGTGTAATTGCATGGAAATTATCATTGATATATCCACCAAAATATGCGGGGTCATCAGAGTTTACTGTAACATTTAAACCATAATCTAACATCTTTTTTATAGTATGCTCACTCATATTTTTAAAAACTTTTAATTTTGTATTTGATAAAGGACAAACTGTAAGTGCAGTTTGATCTTTTTTCAATCTTTTCATTAAGTCTTCATTTTGAATTGCTTGCACACCATGATCAACTCTATTAACATTTAAAATATCTAAAGCATCATTTATATATTTATATGATGCTTCTTCTCCTGCATGAGCAACAAGTTTGAAACCTTCTTTTTTTGCTTTATTATATACCTCTTTAAATTTTTTTGGTGGATTGCCTAATTCAGAAGAATCAAGCCCAATTCCAATTATTTTTGATTTAAATTTACATGCTTGTTCTAATGTTTTAAAAGCATCTTCTTGACTTAAGTGTCTTAAGAAGCACATTATTAAATTTGAACTTATTTTTAATTTATTTTTTCCATCCTCTAAAGCTCTTGTAATTCCTTTTAAAACTGTTGAAAAATCTATATTTCTACTTGTATGTGTTTGTGGATCAAAAAAGATTTCTGTATGGATGATACTATTTTCTTTACATTTTTTTAGGTATTCATATGTTAAATCATAAAAATCTTCTTCTTCAATTAAAACTTTTGCTCCATTGTAATAAATATCTAAGAAAGACTGTAAATTGGTAAAATTATAAGCATCTTTAA
>NZ_NXIF01000020.1 GCF_002837275.1 Malaciobacter halophilus
TGTTGATTTAAAAATGAGAACTTCTTTACCTGGTCTTTATGCTGCTGGTGATGTTAGAATTGATGCTGCTAAACAGGTGGTTTGTGCTGCTGGTGATGGTGCTACTGCTGCTGTTGATATTATTGAGTTTTTAGGATAAGAGGGGAAAAATGTTAAAAGTAGGTATTGTTGGAAGTACGGGAAGAGTTGGAACACTATTAATTGATGATTTGAAAAATGATAGTGAAGCAAAACTTGCAGGTGTTCATGTATTTGATAAATTAGAAAAAGATGTTCCAAGTGATGTAGTTGTAACAAATGATATGAAAACTTTAATGGAAAGTGTTGATGTAATAATTGATTTTTCTGCACCAGTGGCAACTGAAGAGTTATTAACTCAAGTAGTAGAAAATGGTGTTAGAAAACCTTTAGTTATTGCAACAACAGGTTTTTCTAAACATCAACAAAACCTATTGGTTGAAGCTAGTAAATTAGTTCCAATTTTATACTCTACAAATATGAGTTTAGGTGTTGCTGTTTTAAATAAATTGGTTTCTTTAGCTTCAAAAACATTAAGTGATTTTGATATAGAGATTGTTGAACAACACCATAGGTATAAAGTGGATTCTCCATCTGGGACAGCATTAACTTTAGCAGAGCATGCTGCACGTGCAAGAGATTTAGATTTAGATAGTGTTAGAGTTTCAGGAAGAGATGGAGATATTGGAGCTAGAACAAAAGATGAAATTGGAGTTATGAGTTTAAGAGGTGGAGATATAGTTGGACGACATACTGTAGGACTTTATAATGATGGTGAATTTATCGAATTACATCATACTGCAACTGCAAGAAATACTTTTTCAAAAGGGGCAATAAAAGTTGCAAAATGGCTTGTAAATAAAGAGCCAAGTTTATACTCAATCAATGACGCTTTAGGTCTATAAAATCAAAAAATTAAAATTCAAAACAAGAAGAGAAAAGAAATTTTATAGCGCATCAAGTTCACTTTTCTCTTCTATATAAGGTTAAATAAATGTGTGCAATAGTTGGAATTTACGGTAATGATAATGCTGCAAGACTTGCTTCAATAGCTCTTTTTGCAATGCAACATAGAGGTCAAGAAGCAACAGGAATATCTTCTTCAAATAATGGAAAAATTCATACAATTAAAAATAGAGGTTTAGTATCTGAAGTATTTGATGATGATGCTTTAAGAGTATTAAAAGGGAATATGGCAATAGGACACAACAGGTACTCAACTGCTGGAGGTGATTCTATTTTAGATGCTCAACCTGTATTTGCAAAATACAAATTAGGTGAGATGTCAATTGTTCATAATGGTAACTTAATCAATAAAGATGAAGTAAGAGAAGAGTTGACAAATAATGGTGCAATTTTTCAAACTGGAATGGATACAGAGAATTTAATTCACTTAATTGCAAAAAGTAGTAAAGACAGATTAAGAGATAGAATAAAAGAGGCATTAAATAAAACTATTGGTGCATACTGTTTTATTGTTCAATCAAGGTCAAAACAGTTTGTAATTAGAGATAGATATGGAATTAGACCTTTATCTTTAGGTAAGATAAAATCTGGTGGATATATTATTGCAAGTGAAACTTGTGCTTTTGATTTAGTAGATGCTGAATTTATTAGGGATGTTAGACCAGGAGAGATGTTAGTTTTTGCAGAAGGTCATGATGAACCAGAATCAATTCAACTTTTTGAACCTGAGTTTAGACCTTGTGCTTTTGAGTATGTTTATTTTGCAAGGCCAGATTCAGAAATAGATGGTAAAAATGTGTATAAAACTAGAGAAAATATGGGAAGAACACTTGCTAAAAATGATTTAAATAGAGATTTTAAAGTTGATATGGTTGTTCCTGTACCAGACTCTGGTGTTCCAGCTGCATTAGGTTATGCAGAAGAGAGCAAAATTCCATTTAAATATGGAATTATTAGAAATCATTATGTTGGTAGAACATTTATTGAACCAACTCAAGAGATGAGAAATTTAAAGGTTAGAATGAAGCTTTCTCCTATGAATTCATTAATTAAAGGTAAATCACTATTAGTAATTGATGATTCAATAGTAAGAGGAACTACATCTAAAAGAATTGTAAAAATGCTAAAAGATGCAGGAGCAAAAGAGGTTCACTTTAGAGTTGCAAGTCCAGAGATTAAATTTCCTTGTTATTATGGAATTGATACACCAAACCAAGAAGAGTTAATCTCTCATAAGATGACAAAAGATGAAATTTGTGAATATATTCAAGCAGATTCATTAGAATATCTTTCAATTGAGGACTTAAAAAACTCTATAGGAGCTGATAGAAACTATGCACTTGAAAGTTTTGATGGAGACTATTTCGTAACAAAATAATGAGTAATTTAAAAGAAGTATTAACAATAGGAAGATATTTTAGACAAAAGTTTGGAGAAACAATTTATAAAGTGCCAATTTCAATATCTGGATTTACATGTCCAAATATTGATGGAACAGTAGCAAGAGGGGGTTGTTCTTTTTGTGAGAATGACTCTTTTTCTCCAAATTTACAAGAGAATAAACCAAAGTTCAAATTAAATCCAAAAGTTGAAAAAAACCCATATTTAAATAATCAATTAAAACAACTTGATATGCAGTTTAATGCTACAAAGCAAAGATTGGAAAATAAGTTTAATGCCAAGAAATTTATTGTTTATTTCCAATCTTTTACAAATACTTATGCACCATTAGATACTTTAAAAGCTTTATACTCTAAAGCTTTAAGTTATGAGAATGTTGTTGGGCTTTCAATAGGTACTAGAACAGATTGTATGACCGATGAGATTTTAGACTATTTAGTAGAGTTATCAAAGAAAAAAGAGATTTGGATTGAGTATGGAATTCAATCTTTTTATGATGAAACTTTAGAAGAGATAAATAGAGGTGACTCAAGTGAAAATATGAGATATTGGATAAAAAAAACAAAATCAAGAGGTTTAAATGTTTGTGGTCATCTAATCTATGGCCTTCCTGGAGAAACACAAGAGATGATGCTTGATACTTTAGAGCAAACTGTTAAATTAGATGTTGATTCTATTAAATTCCATCCTCTTTATGTAGTTAAAAATACTTTATTAACTGCAAAGTTTAGAAATGGAAAATTTACGCCAATAAGTGAAGATTTGTATATTGATACTGTTGTAAAATCAATAAAAAAATTACCAGAAAATATCTCAATTCAAAGAGTAACTGCAGGAATTGATGATAATACACTATTATCTCCTTCATGGTGTAAAAACAAACATCAACAAATGTTTAAAATAAGAGAAGCTTTGTTAAAAGAAGGTTTTGTATATTAAGCTAGGAAAAGTTTCCTAAGCTTATTTTATCTTAAGTAGATAGTCAACTACATTTTCAATAAAAGCATCATGTTTTCTATCTTTTCTATGGGCAATATATAGTTTTCTAACCATTTTTTGATTACCAATTCTTGATTCATATAAAGCACCTGCTTTAAGAAGTGATTCAATAGCATTTCTTGACACAACTGAAACTGTTGGTACATCATCTTTATTTGAGTGTAAAACTGTTTGTACAATAGTTGTTGCACTTGTTACTTCACTTGTTACATTAAATGTATCACAATCTGGATAATTTGCTTTATCTAAAGACTCTTTAAAAATTAATCTTGTATGAGAGTCTGGATTTCTACATACCCATCTATACGATAACAAATCTTTTGCTTTTGCTTTTGCAGGTAATGGTTGATTTGAGAATATTACTATCTCATCTTCCATCCACTCTCTATAAATTATATTGTCATCTGGAATATAGTTTTCAACTAAAGCCATATCAATCTTTTTATCAAGTAAATCTTCAATTGCTTTATGAGATACAGAAACATTGATTGAAACATCATTATTGATATTCTCTTTTAGATTATTTAAAAATCTTGGTAATATATAGTTTCCAATTATAAATGAAGCACCAAATACAAAAGTTACATCTTTATTCATAATCTTTAGTAACTCTTTTTCTGCATTGTTTACACACCTTTCTATTTTTTGACCAATTGAGTAAAGCATTTGACCCTCTTTTGTAAGTCTAATACCATTTTTCTTTCTATCTACGATTTGTACATCAAGATAGTCTTCAATATACTTCATTTGCTGTGTAACTGCAGGTTGAGAAATACCAAGTTTTGCTGAAGCTTTTGAGAAAGATTTTTCCCTTACAACAGTTAAAAATGTTTCTATTTTTGCAAAATCTGTTAGCATTATTTTCTACCTTTATTATTCTTTATGATAATAATAACATTTGTTTATAAATAAATAAATTAAGTAAAAAGTTAATTTAAATAATTTATGGTATAATCTTTGATTATTGGAGAAGAAATGTCGGACAACTTTTTATTATCATTAAATGATTCACAAAAAAATGCAGCCCAGCATATAGATGGTGCATTACTTATTTTAGCAGGTGCTGGTTCTGGTAAAACAAAAACTATTACCACAAGATTAGCATATCTTATTTCAATAGGAATAGACCCAGCTTCAATATTAACACTGACTTTTACAAATAAAGCAGCAACAGAGATGAGAGAAAGGGCTTATTCGCTTATTGATCCATCAATGGTACAAACACCACCTTTGCTTTGTACTTTTCATAAATTTGGATTGCTTTTATTAAAGTTTTATATGAATGAGTTAGGCAGGAAAAACAACTTTATAATTATTGATACTGATGACAAAAAAAGAATATTAAAATCAATTGATAAAGAGTTGCCTCTTCCACTAGTTACAAGTGAGATTTCAAAATATAAAAACTCAATTTTAACTCCTAGTGAAGCAAAAGCAGCTGCGCAATTAAAACTCTATCAAGAAGTAGCAGATGTATATGAAAAGTATGAGAACTATTTAGAAAAAAATAATCTTGTTGATTTTGACGATTTACTTTTATTACCTTATAAAATTTTATGTAATAATGAAAAACTTGCAAAAGAGCTGAGTCAAAAATATAATTATATTATGGTAGATGAGTACCAAGATACAAATGAGTTGCAATATAAACTATTAAGAAAACTTTGTTGTACACACAACAATCTTTGTGTAGTTGGTGATGATGACCAGTCTATTTATGGTTGGCGTGGTGCAACAATAAAAAATATATTAAATTTTACAGAACATTTTGAAAATACAACAGTAGTAAAGCTAGAAGAAAATTATAGGTCAACAAACACAATATTAGACCATGCAAACCAATTAATTGAGCATAATCGTGATAGGCTTGGTAAAAAATTAGTAGGAACAAGAGCAAAGGGAAATAGTGTAAAAGTTTATGAATCACACGATGAAAATGAAGAGACTAGAAAATTAGTTGATGACATTAAAAAACTTGTTTTAAGCGGTGAAAAAGCAAGTGATATTGCAATACTATTTAGAGTTAATGCTTTATCAAGGTCATTGGAAGAAGGTTTTAATAAAGCTGGAATTGCATATAAATTAGTTGGTGGAATGAAGTTCTATGAAAGAGCAGAAATTAAAGACTTAATTGCTTATTTTAGAATACTTACAAACAACAATGATAACTTCTCTTTAAAAAGAATTATAAATAAACCTAAAAGAGGAATTGGAAAGACAACAATTGAAAAACTTGATGCAAAATCAGCTCAGAGTAAAAAGCCAATTTTTCAACTTTTAGAGGAGCTAGAACCAGAAGAGTTAGCAAAAGTAGTAGGAAAAAAGAACTCAAGAACACTAAAAGTGTTTATGGCCTCAGTTATGGATTTGAAAGATACATTAGAAGAGTCAAAGATGAGATTTTTAGACTCATTTGAAGATACTTTTGATTATAGAAGCTCTTATGATAATGCTCCTGATGGTTTTGATAGACAAGCAAATATTGATGAATTTTATGGATATATTAGGGACTATTTTATTCAAAATCCACATTTAGGATTAGAAGATTTTTTAAATGAGATTGCTTTAGAGTCTGAAAATAGTGAGTTTAGTGAAGAGATGGTTTCTATGATGAGTATTCATGCTTCAAAAGGTTTGGAGTATAAACATCTGTTTATTATTGGGCTTGAAGAAGGATTTTTCCCTATTACAGGAGATGGAAGTGATATAGAAGAAGAGAGAAGACTTGGTTATGTAGCTATTACAAGAGCTATGGATAACTTGACTTTATCTTTTGTTCATTCAAGGTTTTATAAAGGGAAAAGAACAAGTCTTACAAAAAGTAGATTTTTAAGTGAAAGTGGACTAATAAAAGGGTGTTTAACTATTGAGAAAAACTCTGCGTATAAAAAAGGAGATTTAGTAAAACATAAAATCTTTGGCATGGGAAGAGTTCAAAAAGCTGTAAAAGCTGGAAAAGATTATAAACTAACTATTAATTTTAGTGGACAAAGACGAGATATATTATCCTCTTTTGTAGAAAAAATTTAGACTATTAATTAGTTTAAATAAAATGAAAAATTAATAAGTGGAAAATAAATGCAGAAAAGATTTTATGAAAAAGAACCATTAAATAAATTATTGGTTGTAAATAAACCTATGTATGTTAGCTCAAATTCATACTTAAATAGAATCAAAAGAGCATATAGAAATAAAAAAGCAGGTTTTAGTGGTACACTTGACCCTTTTGCTTGTGGATGTTTGATTGTTGCTTTTGGTCAATATACAAAACTTTTTAAGTACTTTAAAAAAACACCTAAAACTTATAAAGCTGTATTATGGCTTGGTGCTACTTCTTATTCTGAAGATATAGAAAATATTATTGATATTAAAGATGAAAAAGTTTTGAAGTATGAGCAAATAGAAAAAGTAATACAAAGTTTAAAAAAAGAAATAGAGTATCTTCCTCCTAAATATTGTGCAAAAAAGATAAATGGTAAAAGAGCTTATGAACTTGCAAGAGCAGGTGAAGAAGTAAGTTTAAAAAAACAAACAATGAAAATAAGTAATATTAAACTTATCTCTTATATGCATCCTTTTATTACATTTGAAGCAAGTGTTAGTGAAGGTTCATATATTAGAAGTTTAGGACAAATAATTGCTAAAGAACTTGGTGTTAAAGGCACTTTATCTTATCTTCAAAGATTAAATGAAGGAAAATTCTTTTTTGATAATCAAAAAGAGTTAGACCCAATTGAATATTTGGATTTGGAAGTTAATACATACACTGGAACAAAAAAGTGTTTAGATGATGGTAAAAAAATATCAATAGAGTATTTAGAAAAAAAAGATGATGGGAAATATCTCATTTTATTTGAAGAGTTTTTTAGTATAATCGAAATTTCAAATATGGAAGTATCATATATATTAAATAAGGTAAGAAGATAAATGCAAGTAAGTATTAAATCTTATGCAAAGGTAAATATTTTTCTAAAAATTGCAGGAAAAAGGGAAGATTATCATGAGATAGTATCACGATTCGTAAGAGTCAAATCTTTATATGATACTATTAGTTTTATTCCTAAAAATGAAACAAATGAGTTTAACCTTATAGGGGATTTTGGGTGTAAATTAGAAGATAACTCTATATATAAAGCATTTTTACAATTAAGAAAATATTGCCCAAAAATTGATGCTTTTTTTAGAGTTTATAGTATTAAAGTTGAAAAAAATATTCCAGAGTTCGCAGGACTTGGTGGAGGTAGTTCAAATGCAGCAGCTTTTCTAATTTTGGCAAATAAACATTTTAATTTATATTATAAAAAAGATAAGCTTGCAAGAATTGCAGCAAAAATTGGAGCAGACGTACCTTTTTTTGTATATGAGTATGATAGTGCAAATGTTACAGGTATTGGCGAAGTTGTTCATGAGTTTAAAGAAGAGCCTTTAGATATTGAAGTAGTTACACCAAAAGATATAAAATGTCACACAGGTAAAATTTTTACTTGTTTTAGAGATGATTTTTATAATGAAATATCAAAAGAAAAAAGTAAAGAATTATTATCTATGAGTAGCAAAGATATTCTAAATAAGCTTACAATTGAAGAAGCAAATGATTTATATCTTCCTGCAATAACACAATATCCACAACTAAAAGAGTATGCAAAAACAAATTGGTTTTTTAGTGGTAGTGGAAGTTCATTTTTTAAGGTTAAATAATGGCAAAACAGAAGAGTAAAAATCAAGAGTTTAAAAATAAAAAAGCTTTTCATGACTATTTTATTTTAGAACAGTTTGAAGCAGGAATTGTGCTTGAAGGTAGTGAAGTTAAAGCTTTAAGAGAAGGAAGAGCAAATTTAAAAGATAGCTTTGTAAGAGTAATAAAAGGCGAAGTTTTTATTTTGAATATGCATATTTCACATCTAAGTACAGCCCATAGCACATATAGACCAGATGAAAGAAGAAGCAGAAAACTTTTATTACATAAAAAAGAGATTGACAAAATGTACACAAAAGTAACAAAAGATGGTGTAACATTAGTGCCACTAAAAATGTATTTTAATTCTAAAAATATAGTAAAAGTTTTAATTGCTACAGCTAAAGGTAAGAAACTTCATGATAAAAGAGAAGATTTAAAAAGAAAAACTATGCAAAGAGAGTCTCAACAGGCTTTAAAAAACTTTAAATAGTTACAAAAATATTTCTTTTTGTATAAATTAAAGAAACCTTAAAAAAATATATCAATTATTAAGCTTAACTTTATTCAGTTTTAGCTAAGATTTTTTTTAAGTGACAAACCTGTGACTTGATATATAAAAAATTAGTAGGAGGAGATTGATGCAAAACGGTGCAAGAATTGAGTATGATTACTCAGTTGCAAAAGCCTTTACATTTGCAACAATTTTGTTTGGTATCATTGGTATGGTAATTGGTGTTGTTTTAGCATTTCAATTAGCGTTTCCTGAGTTAAATCATTTAGCTGGGGAATATGGTACATTCAGTAGATTAAGACCATTACATACTAATGGTGTTGCATTTGGTTTCACACTAAGTGGTATTTTTGCTACGTGGTACTACATAGGACAAAGAGTTCTAAAGGTATCTTTAAAAGAGTCGCCATTTTTAATGGCAATTGCAAAGCTACACTTTGTGTTATATTTCATTACTATTCTTTTAGCAGTTGTAACTTTATTTATGGGTTATACAACATCTAAAGAGTATGCTGAGTTAGAATGGCCACTTGATATTTTAGTGGTTGTTTGGTGGGTATTATGGGGAATCTCTATTTTCGGATTGATTGGAATTAGAAGAGAAAGAACATTATATATCTCAATTTGGTATTTTATTGCTTCATTTATTGCAATTGCAATGTTATACTTATTTAATAATATGGAAGTACCTACTTACTTAGCTTCTGGTGGATATGGTTCATGGTTACACTCTGTTTCTATGTATTCTGGTTCTAATGATGCTATTGTACAATGGTGGTATGGACACAACGCTGTTGCATTTGTATTTACAGTTCCTATTATTGCTATGATTTATTATTTCTTACCAAAAGAGTCTGGACAAAATGTTTACTCTTATAAGTTATCTATTTTAGCATTCTGGGGTCTATTATTTGTATACTTATGGGCTGGTGGACACCACTTGATTTATTCAACTGTTCCAGATTGGATGCAAACAATGGGTTCTATTATGTCAGTTGTATTAATTTTACCATCATGGGGTTCTGCTATTAATATGCTTTTAACTATGAAGGGACAATGGCAACAATTACAAACAAATACATTAATTAAGTTCATGATTTTAGCTTCAACATTCTATATGTTATCTACTATTGAAGGACCAATTCAGTCAATTAAATCTGTTAATGCAATTGCACACTTTACAGATTGGATTCCTGGACACGTTCATGATGGTGTATTAGGATGGGTTGTATTTATGGTAATGGCAGCATTATTTCATATGGCACCAAGAATGTATGGAAGAGAAATCTACTCTAAATCATTAATGGATACTCAATTCTGGTTACAAACTACTGGTATTGTATTATACTTTACTTCTATGTGGATTGCAGGTATTACTCAAGGTATGATGTGGAGAGCTTATGATGAGTACGGTTCATTAGTTTACTCATTTATTGATACAGTAACTGTATTACAACCATACTATACAATTAGAGCTGTTGGTGGGTTATTATACCTAATTGGTTTCTTTATGTTCTCATATAACATGTATAAAACTGCAACTGCAGGTAGAATACTTGATAAAGAACCAGTAAATGCTTCACCAGTTGCAGCTTAGGAAAAGGGGTAAATTATGTTTCATTGGTTAGAACAAAGACCGTTTTTCTTCGCGGTATTCGTATTTATTTTTGTTGCATTTGCAGGTATTGTTGAAGCGATTCCTGATTTTGCAAAACAAAGTAGACCTACTGTTGGTACAAAACCATACACAGTGTTAGAGTTAGCAGGTAGACATGTTTATATTAAAGATTCATGTAATGCTTGTCACTCACAATTAATTAGACCATTTAAATCAGAAACTGATAGATATGGTATGTATTCATTATCTGGTGAGTATGCTTATGATAGACCATTCTTATGGGGTTCAAAAAGAACTGGGCCAGACTTAATGAGAGTTGGAAACTATAGAACAACAGATTGGCATGAAAACCACATGTTAGATCCAGAATCAGTAGTTCCTGGTTCAATTATGCCAGCTTATACTCATCAATTTGAGAATATTGCTGATTTAGATACAGCTTATGCTGAAGCGTTAACTGTTAAAAATGTATTCAACACTCCATATGATCAAGATTTAGATGGTGATGGAAAAGTTGATGTTAAACTTGGTGATTATGAAAGTGCAATTGCTGCTGCTAAAGAAGAAGCAAAAGCTATTGCTGCTGATATGAAAAACCAAAAAGTAAAAGATGCCGTAGCAAACGGTCAAGTTCCTGAGATTGTTGCATTAATTGCATATTTAAATTCTTTAAAATAAGAGGGTAGTATGGATTACGAGACTTTAGTGAATCTTCAAGGTTATTTGAAGTTTTTTTTGATACTTGTTGTATTTATTATTTTTTACTCATATGCTTTTTCTTTATATAGAAGAGATAAAAAGGGTGAAAGAAATTTTGAAAAATACTCTGATCTTGTTCATGATGATTCTATAAAGTCTGATCCTCTTGAAGAAAGAAATAAAGAAAAAGAGAAAAACGAGAAGGAGAGTATCAAATGAAATCTATGGTAATAGGTGGAATTGTTCTTATCATCGCTCTAATAGCAGGGACTTACATTGTTGCGGGTGATGCTTTTAATAGTGATGATTATATCAATAGTTTAACGATGCTTGGTGCAATAGCAATTATTACAATTACTGTATTTGTTGCACTTAAGTATATTAATCAAATTAAAAATGATACTGCTAGTGGTGAATTAGCAGAAGAGAATTGGGATGGTATTGGTGAGTATAAAAACCCTATTCCTACTGGATGGGGACTTGCTTTTATAGGTACAATTGTTTGGATGTTTTGGTATTGGTCAGTTGGGTATCCTACAAATGGATTCTCTCAAATTGGGCAATGGAATGAAGAGACATTAGAGTACAATAAAAAGTTTGCTTCAAAATGGGAAAATCCAAGTGAAGAAACTTTAACAGCAATGGGTGAGTCAATATACTTAGTTCAATGTGCACCTTGTCACGGTGTAGATGCTGAGGGTATTGGTGGTAAAGCTCAAAACTTAACTCATAGAATGTCAAAAGAATCAGTTGAGTATGTAATCAAAAATGGTGCAAATAACTTAAAATCTGATTACCCAGGTGGTATGCCTCCTATGATGTTAACTGAAGAGGCTGATATACAAGCAGTAGCTTCTTATGTTGCAGGTGGATTTAAAGGTGAACAACCAGCAGCTTACGGTGTTTGTGCTGGATGTCATGGGGCTGACGGAAAAGGTATAGCTTATGTTGGTCCAAGTATTGTTGAATATACTGATGCTTTAGTTACATCAGTACTTAACAATGGTAAAAAAGGCGCTATTGGTATGATGCCAAGCTTTAAAGGTAGATTAAACCCTACTCAAGAAAAAGCATTAGCAACTTATATTAGAAGTTTAGGAGAGTAATATGGCTGGAAATTCTCAAATGAATGAAAATGAAAGAGGACTGTTTTCTCTTCTTCATGGAATTACAGGTATGTTAATTGCTACAGTGTTATTACTTACTATCTTAGGTGTATTAACGTATGGTGCAATTAAAGTACAACAAAATGAAGCAACTAACTTCTACAAGATTAATCAAGATTTAAATGCTATTAAGGCTAATAGTAAAGAGAATCACAAACAATATGAGTTAGTTGGGAAATAAGGGGACAGCAATGGACAAAATTATTGGAATTTTATTATTAGCTTCAGCATTTTACTCTGTGTATTTATCTTTCTTTGATTCTACTAGAGTGTTTGTTGGATAGATGAAAACTTTAAAACTTATGAAAATGGCAGTGCTTTTTGCACTGTCATTTCTATTATCATCAAATCTTTTCGCAAGTTCACAATTTATTCTTAGTAATGACGGATTAATTGATAGCAGAGTAATCAATAAAATCAATGAAATAGGTCAAGAGTCTAGACAAAAACTTGGTGTAAATATTTATGTATACACTAAAAAAAGTTTAGGTTTAAAAGAAGGAACATCTACAAAAGATAAAATTGAGTTTATTAAAAATCAAGAACAAGAGTTAGTAACTGCTTTAAAAAAACCATATGTCGTATTAACAATGGCAGTTGAAGATACTCATGTAAATTTAATTGTATCTTCACAATTAAAAGAAGTTGTAGATAAAAATGAGATATTAAATGAATATGTAATACCATTATTAGCTTCAAAAGATAAAAACACTCTTTTTGCAAAAGTTAGTGCAGCTGTATTAAATGGATATGCAGCTATTGCAGATACAATATCAGAAAAAAAGGGTGTAGAATTACAGTCAAGTATAGGAAATTCTGGAAAAGTTACTGGAACAATTTGGCGAGTATTTATGTACACGCTAATAGTACTTGGTTTATTAGCATATATTTATGCTGTATTAAAAAGTAGAAAATAGGAATTGTAATGAAAAGAAATTATTGGCCACTGTTTTTTGTAGGAATATTTGGCTTTACTTTATCAATGATTGTTTGGACAATATACTCAGCTGTAAAAGTTCCTGTACATGAAGATGATACTTTTTTTAAAAAGTATCAAGATGTTGATATGCACTATAATGATATTATGAGGTCAAATGATATATTTTTATCAAAATATAATTTTAAAATAAAAATCAATAATAAAGAGTTTGATTTAGAAACAAAAGATATATTTTTATCACAAAGAGTTATTGAAAAAAGTAATATTCATAAAGATATTTTAAAAAAAGGTCTTAATAATATAGAAATTAAAATTACTGATAAAAATAAAAACAGTTTAAAAGATTTTAAAATAAAACTTAGAGTAACTGAATCAACAAACAATAATACAATAATTGATTTGACAACAGACTCTTTTTCTTATGAAAATGGTACTTATACTTCAAATGTAACGGTTCCAAAAGAAGGGAAATGGAATGTTATTGGTACTTTTACAAAAGGTAATACAGAAGGTTATTTCTTTTTAAAGACAAATGCAAACTAAACAAGAACTGATTGTATTTCCTACTTCAAGGGCAATAAGAGAGTATATTTTAATCAATAAACAAAATAACTCCTTATTGCCTTTTTTTTTAACTGCAGATGAGTTTTTTAAAAAATCGTTCTATTTTGACAATAGAAAATTAATAGATGAAGAGCAAAAGTTTCTTTTTTTAAAAGAGGCAATTAAATTTGATGAATTTAAAAATCTTGGTATTTCGTCTAACTTTACACAATTTTTAAAGCAAAGTGATTATATTTTTCGATTTTTCACAGAGATTACTAGTGAAAAAGTATCTATTAATGATATTAAAAACGTAGATACTTATGAGTTTTATGAAGAGCATTTGGAAGTTTTAAAAAAGGTAAAATATAATTATGAACAAATATTAGAGAATAATGGCTATATTGATAGGGTAAATGAACATAAATATAGTAAGTTAAATAAAGAGTTTTTAGATAAATTCTCACATATACAGTTTAATTTTGAAGGTTATTTTACAAAAGTAGAGTTTGATAAAATTAGACAAATTTCTAAAAATACAAATCTTATAATAAATCTTTATACAAATGAGTATAATAAAAAATCTTATGAAATATTTGAAAATATTAATCTTAAACTAGAAGAAGATTTTTTTTACTCTTTAGATATTTCAAATAAAAAAATTCTAAAAAAACAAAAACTTGATAAAAAATTAGATAGTTTTACTATAAAAGGTTTTGCATCAAGAGTAACACAAATAGCATATATAAAAACTGCAATTGCAGAGTCAATAAAAAAAGCTATAGAACCTTCGAATATTGTACTTATACTTCCTGACGAAAATTTTGCAAATAGATTAAGACTTTTTGATGATGAAGGCTATTTTAACTATGCTATGGGATTGGATGTTAAAAATAGCTATACGTATAAAATATTGTATACAATTAGTAGTTATATTAGTGAAAAAAATCTTAAAAATAGTGATGCAATTAATTTTTTTGATATAAATAAAGAGTTTATGGAGTTTATTAATAATAACTATAATAAAAAAATTACAAAAGAAGGATTTGAGTATATATGCGAATGCCTTATTTTATGGGAAAATAATAAAGAACTAAAAGAAAAATTAAATGAACTTTTTTATAAATTAAATAATCTTTTTTTTACATATAAAAGTGAAATACTTTATAAAGAGTTAATAAGAGTTTTACTTCAAAGAGTAAGTAGCATAAGTTTAGATGATGTTAATTCAGGAAAAATTACTGTTATGGGACTACTTGAAAGTAGAGCAATAAATTTTGATACTGTGATTATTTGTGATTTTAATGAAACATATATTCCTAAAGCATCACTAAAAGATAAGTTTTTATCAACAAAAGTAAAAGAGTTTGCAAAACTTCCTACTTTAAAAGATAGAGAAAATTTACAAAAATATTACTATAAAAGATTGATACAAAACTGTAAGAATTTATATGTAAGTTATGTATCAAATGATAGTTCAACAATTAGTAGATTTGCAAGTGAGTTATTTGAGTTAAAAGCTGAACAAAGTTTACAAGATAACTCTTATAAACATATTTTATATAATAAAAATAGTTTAAAACATTTTGATAAACAGATTGTTAAACAAATAGATTTATCAAAATTAACATGGTCTGCAACTTCTTTAAAGACATATTTACAATGTAAAAGAAAATTCTATTTACAATATATTTTAAGATTAAAAGAACATGAAATAACTTTAAAACCAAAAGGGTATGAATTAGGCGATATAATCCATAAAATACTTTATGAATACTATGAATCATCTTTTGATAGTTTTGAACGATTAGAAGCACTATTTACTAAATATGCAAATAAAAATCCTTTTTTAACTTTGGAATTAGAGGTTTGGAAAAAAAGAATTAAAGATTTTTATATTAATGAGCAACAAAGGGTAAGTAAAATTCAGATTTTACACAAAGAGATGCCTTTTAATCTAACTTATCAAGATATTAAAATAAAAGGCGTAATAGATAGGGTTGATAAAGATAATGAAAACTTTTTAGTAATTGATTATAAAACCTCTTCAAGTTTAAAAGTAGATACTTTAAAAAATTATGTAAAAAGTAGTGATTTTCAGCTTGAATTTTACTATATTGCTTTACAAAATATATATAAAACCTCAGATATACAAAGTTACTATTATGATTTAAATAGTGCAAAACTTTTAAAAGAGGTAGCTTTAAATGAAAAACTTGATTTGTTAAGAGAGATTTTTCAAGATTTAAAAACTAAAAGTGTAGATTTTGAAAAATGTGAAGATAAAGCTACTTGTAATTTCTGTTTTTATAAAACTATTTGTAATAGATAAACATCACATAACACCTTACTAAGGGCATCTTTTGTAAAATATCTCCTTTATAAAAAGGATATAGTGTGAATAAGAATAAATTATTTGGGAGTATGCTAATTATTGCTGGTACTACAATAGGTGCAGGAATGTTAGCATTGCCAATTGCTAGTGCTGGTTTAGGCTTTACAGTCTCTTCAATTGTTATGATAGTTATTTGGGCATTTATGGCTTATACTGCTTTACTTATGATAGAGGTGCACCAATTTGCTTCAAAAGACGCTACTTTACATACCTTAGCATACAAATTGCTTGGACGTAAAGGACAAGTAGTTGCAAGTTTTTCTATGATGTTTCTATTTTATGCTTTGTGTGCTGCATATATTGCAGGTGGGGGAGAGCAAGTATATGAGAAATTAAAATTAATTTCAGAAGATTTTCCTATTCAAAGTGGAGCAATAATATTTACATTAATTATTTCAAGTGTAGTAACAATTAGTACAAGAAGTGTAGATTTATTAAATAGATTTTTATTTGTAGTTAAATTTGTTGTTTTAGCAGTTATGTTGGCTTTTTTATTCCCTTTTACTTCAATAGAAAAGTTAGTAAATATGCCAACAAGTAATGCTTTAGTTTTAGCTAGTTTACCAGTTGTTTTTACATCTTTTGGTTTTCATGGTTCAATTCCTTCAATTGTAAAATATGTAGGAAAAGATATAAAATCTTTAAAAATTATTATGTTGACTGGTTCAGCTTTACCTTTAATAGTATATATTTTATGGCAATTGGTATCTCATGGTAGTATCTCACAAACACAACTATTAGAAAATGAGTCTTTAAGCTCATTTATAAATGCTTTAAGTGTAGTAGTAAATAGCTCTTATATCTCTGCAATGATTTCAATATTTGCAAACTTAGCTTTAGCTACTTCATTTTTAGGGGTTAGTCTAGGACTTTTTGATTTTATTCAAGATGTATTATCAAGTAAAGAAAAAAGAGCTTCAAGAGTAATAGCTTCATTAGTTACATTTTTACCGCCATTAGGTTTTGCACTATTTTATCCTCAAGGATTTATTAAAGCTTTAGGTTTTGCTGCATTTGCTTTGGTTATTTTAGCGCTATTTTTACCAGCTGCTATGGTATATAAACAAAGACAATCTACAAATGAAGGTTATAAAGTTGCTGGAGGAAATTTTGCTTTAGTATTAGTTGCTTTATTTGGTCTATGTATTATTTTAGTTCAAGTTTTACAAATATTTAAAGTTTTATAAGCATAAAAAAAGGAAAGCTTTTAAGCTTTCCTTTTTAAGAAGTTACATTTAAACTTTCAAATTAGAAAGAGTATTGTACTTGCAATCTTCCTCTTGTAGAATCAATATCATCACCATTGTTATCATCTTTTTTCTCATATTGACCAAATCTTACATATGTTGATAAGTTTTTACTCATATTATAAGTTAATTGAGTATAAATCTCTTCTTGGTCTGTTGAGTTAGATTTAGAATCTGTATCTAAGTTAGTATATTTTAAAGCTACATTTAATTTTGGCATAACTTGTGCGTCAACTGATGCAAACACAATTGAAGCATCCGAAATCCCTGATAATGCAATATTCCAGTGCTCATCATAACCAGTAGCAGCACTATAATCTAGTGCAGTAACTCCACCTTCTTCATCAGTTTCACCATATCCTAAGTGAGCTCCAAAGATTCCCATGTTTGCTCTCATACCAAGTTTCCATAGTTTATTGTCATCTGATGAGTTATCTAAATCTAAAGAAGTATATCTAGCATACGGAGCTAATTTTACATCACCAATGTTATATTTAGCAGATAAACCTATAGTAAATGCATCAAATATATCTTGCATATCAATATACCAAGCATCTGCATTAATACCAGCAATATTTAACATTGCACCTGCAGTTATAATATTTTTATCTCCAAAATCATCATTTGAAGTTGATGGTAAATTAATTGTATCCCCATTTGAGTCAGTTAATGAAATAGTACTAGAAGAATTCTCTTTAGGTAGATAATCTCCAGAAGTACCTAAATTTGTTTGGTTAAAATATGCACCTGCTAGAGTAACAGGACCTACATTTGTAACTGCTAAGATACCAGTACCAGTTTGTTCATCACCCATTGCATCTCTATGTAAAGTAAATGGAGTTGCTAAACCTTGCTTACCAAGTGTAATTGAAGTATTTGCAATTCCAGTGTAAGTAAAGTTTACTTCAGATAGAGTCATGTCAACATTTGCATCTCCATCATCATGAGTGCTTAAAGATACAGGAGCTGTATCTGAACCAATAATAAATCTTGTATTTGCAGTGATATCTTCATTTACTTGAGATTTTACATTTACAGCAATTTTATAGTTATTAGATGTTGAACTATCATCTAATCCACCTGTATTCTCTTCATAATCATTATATCTGTATGCTACAGTTCCTGATACATCTACATTTTTAATTGCTTGCTCTAAATCTTGCGCGTTTGCACATGAAAAAGAAGCTAGTGCAATTGAAGTTGCTAAACTAAGTTTTGCGAATTTCTTCATTTTGTTTCCTTTGTGTTGTTTAAGTTGCAATTATTATATAAAAATTATATTTAAGTTTTATTAAAAAGAGTTAGGTTTTATAAGTAAATAAAAAATAATTTCAAATATTACTATTTGAAACTATTTTTTTGAAGTTGCAATTAGTACATCTTCAATGATTTTTGTAATATCTCCATCTAAGATTGCATTAACATTTGAGTATCCTATATTACTTCTTGTATCTTTTACTTGCTGATAGGGTTGAAGTACATAAGAACGTATTTGATGTCCCCATCCAATTTCACTTTTATCCGTTTCATTTGCTTGAGATTTTTGTTGTTCCAATTCTAATTCATAAAGTCTAGACTTTAGCATCTTCATAGCACTTGCTTTATTTTTGTGTTGGCTTCTATCGTTTTGACACTGAACTACAATATTTGTAGGAATATGAGTGATTCTAATAGCACTTTCTGTTTTATTTACATGCTGTCCACCAGCACCACTTGCTCTGTATGTATCAATTCTAATATCTTTATCTTCAATTTGAATGTCAATATCATCATCAATTTCTGGACTTACCATAACTGAAGCAAAAGAGGTATGCCTTTTGGCATTTGAATCAAAAGGTGAAATTCTTACAAGTCTATGAATACCATTTTCAGCCTTTAAATACCCATATGCATTTTCACCTTTTATGATAAAAGATACATCTTTAATACCAGCTTCTTCCCCATCTTGATAATCTAAAATTTCAATCTTATAATCATATCTTTCTGCCCATCTTAGATACATTCTATAAAGCATACTTGCCCAATCTTGTGACTCAGTTCCACCAGCTCCTGGATGAATTGAAACAATTGCATTTAAAGAGTCGTTTTCATCACTTAACATAACTTCAATTTCAGTTTTTCTTACAAGCTCTTCAATTTCAGAAGCTTCTTCATAAAGCATAGATAAAGTATCTTCATCTTTATCTTCAAGTGCTAGTTGATAAATATCATTAGTATCTTCAAAGGCACTATTTGCTTTATCAAACTTCGAAAGTCTGCTTAGAATTCTATTTTTTTCAATACCAACTTTTGTAGCAAGAGATACATCATTCCAAAAATCTGGATTCTCTTCTTGCTTTTGGATTTGTTCTAATCTTTGTTTTAGCTCATCTGGTTTTAAAATACTTGTAATATTTTCTAATTTTTTATTTAGTAGCTTTAAAAGCTCACTATATTCATAAGCGTCCATTATTTAGTTTTTTCTTCTTCTTTTTTTTGATTTATACTTTTTAAATAAATATATACATTTTTAACATCTTTATCGTTCATCAATAGTGCATATGGTTTCATAACGAAAGCCATTCCTCTATCATATGTACCTAAGTTATAATCTCTAATTGAGATAGCAAAATCTTGTAAATTTAAATCTTTTATAGGTCTTGATACATTTCTAGCTTTTAATTCACCTTTTTCTCCATGACATGAAACACATTTGTTTTTATATAGTTTCTCTCCTGATTTACTTTTTCTTACATAGATTTGTTGTTTTTTAAGAGCAATTTCCTCTTTTTTTCTTTGCTCTAATCTTTGAAGTATTTTTGTTTCAAGTGCAGCTTGGTCAACACTACTTAATCCTTTTTCTTCTTTTTTGAAGATATATATGTAGTTGTTCCCATTTTTTGTTGAAGTGATTTTTATATCATCTGTTTTCCAACCTTCATTGTTCATCTGTTTTGCAGATTTAAAGCCTTTACACTCTCCTCCATGTAGTGCTGTATTTTCAATAGTACTCATATCTTTATGATTTTCTTTAAAGCACATTGTTGTTTGTGCTGTTGCTATTGTAGCTGTCAATATAGAAGCAAGTGCTATACTTGGTAGAAATTTCATTTACATCCCTTTTTTTAAATTGGTATATTATATCAAAGTTAATATAAATAGTAATTTTAAGAGTGTAGATGTGAAATTATTCTTATAAAAAAAAGCTAGAGACAAAAGTCTCTAGCTTAATTTTGAGTTTAGTAGTTTAAACTTTCTTATTAGAAAGAGTATTGTACTTGTAATCTTCCGATTGTTCCATCGTTGTCGTGACCATTTGTTTGTTGGTCTTCTAAGTCTGCTTCACCAAATCTGATGTATCCACCGAAGTTTTTAGACATTTGGTAAGTAGCTTGTAAGTAGTACTCTTTATCTGTTGTGTCAGGTCTTTTTGTACTTTCATCATCTCTATCTAAAACATTGTAGTTAAGAGCTAAGTTTAATGAAGGTAAAACTTGAGCATTAACATTTAATTTTAATAATGAAGCATCATTAACACCATTTAAGTTCATAGTCCAACCTTGGAAAGCAGTTTTAGCGTCATTATCTAAACCACCAATTCCACCTTCTGAATCAGTCCAACCATATCCAACATTAGCACCAAAAATTCCCATTTTTGCACCTAATTCAACTTTTGTTAATGAATGATCTGCAGAAACATCATCTAAATCTAATTCAGTGTGTCTTGCACCAATTGATAATTTAACATCACTTATATTAAATTTTGCTAATGCACCTAAAGTATAAGTATCAAATACATCTTGCATATCTAAATACCATGCATCTAATGCAACTGGTCCAATGTTACCCATAAGACCTAAAGTAGCTATGTTTTTATCTCCAAAGTCATCATTTAAAGTTGACCCTAAATCAATTGTGTCTCCATTTGAATCAGTTAAAGTTACAGTTGTTTCAGAATTTAAACCAGGAAGAATATCACCAGAAGTTCCTAAGTTTGTTTGGTTGAAATATGCACCAGCTAAAGTAACAGGTCCTACATTTGTAAGAGCTAAGATACCAGTACCAGTTTGCTCATTTCCATCTGAATCAATAGCTACAGTCCATGGAGTTGTTAAACCTTGTTTACCAACATTTACTGTAGTATTAGCAATACCTGTATATGAGAAATAAACATTTGATAATTCTACATCAACATTTGCATCTCCACCATTTGTGTGATTTAAGCTTGCAAAACCACCATCAGCACCAGCTACTAAAAATCTAGTAACAGCAGTAACATCATCATTAACTTGTGATTTTAAAGTTAAACCAATTTTATAATTGTTTGTGTCTTTATCTTTTGTGTTTTCATCAAAGCTTCTATCATCATATCTATATACAACTGTACCAGATACGTCTACGTTTTTGATTGCTTCTTCTAATGCTTTAGCTGAAGAAGTAGTTGAAAGACCAGCAACCGCTACAGCAGCTACTAAACTCATTTTTGCGAATTTTTTCATTTGTTCTCCTAAAATTTCGAAATTTAATAATCAGTTTACCGGAGCGCGCGAACCATTCTAAAAGATTTAGAAACCTTTCCCGATACACCGTTATGCAAATTGTACATAAGTAAATTTTAAAGTTTTCTTAAAATAAGTTTTTTAGGCAGTTTTAGACATAAATTTAAGTTTATTTTTACTTTGAAACCATTACTTTACAGTTAGGCATAATATGGGGCTTACAAATTGTTAGTTTCACTTTTGTTACATTGTATTTGTCATGAATATGTCTTTTAAGGTACTTTATAGCGTCTTCTATAAGTTTAAATCTCTTTTTTTTCATAATATACTCTATATCTTGTGCCACATCAGCATAGTTTACAAAGTATTTATTTTTATATTTATATTTTATTTTGCAAGTAACAATTACAGTTTGTTTTTTTTCTCTTTCAAAAGGAAGTATTCCAATAATACACTTAAAAGTTAAATCTTCTATTTTTATTTTCATTTTATCTAAAAGAAAAGTTAATTATATAACTTTTCCTTCTTCTCCTTTGATAAGTCTAATGATATTTGGAATATGTTTATAATAGATTATAAAAGCAATTATATACATAGGTGCATTGCTTCCAACTTCTAGTTGGTTATTAAGTAAAATAGCACTTAAAACCACAGTAGTTAATCCTAAAAGTGAAGATAAAGACGAAACTTTTAAAACTTTTGCACAAAATATCCAAGCTATTGCACCAATTAGTGTAGGAATAGGAATTAAAATTAGAAAAACTCCAAGTCCAGTAGCAACTCCTTTACCACCTTCTAATCCCAAATATATAGAGTAACAGTGACCAAGAACTGATAAAACAGCTATTGCCCAAAGTGTTTCTTGAGGCATATTTAAAAGCATAGCAACTATTAAAACGGCTGTACCTTTTAAAGCATCTAATATTACTGTTGCAACTCCAAGTTTTTTTGCTAAGCTTGGATTTGTTTGTTTTACTACTCTTAGAACATTTGTTGCTCCAATAGATTTACTTCCTTCGTTTTTGATATTAACATTTGCAAAAAGTTTGGCTAAAATTAGACCAAAAGGAATAGAACCAACCAAATAAGCTGCTAAGTAAAATATCACGTTTGAATTTGTTAAAAAATCCATACAGTACCTTTATAAAAATTTTATTCTTTTTTAATTAAAAAGATTATAACAAAAATTTTGTTATATTCCCATTATCTATTTATAGTTAAAAAACTAAAATAAAAACCACAAAGGTTAAAACTTTGAACTTAAAAGAAGAGATATTAAAACTAAAAAAGAATTTAGATGTAACAGTAGTTGCACACTTTTATCAAAGAGATGAAGTTTTTGAATTAGCTGATATTGTAGGAGACTCTTTAGAATTAGCAAAAAAATCAATGGAAACAAATAGTAAGTTTGTACTTTTTTGTGGTGTTGGTTTTATGGGAGAAGGTGTAAAAATCTTAAATCCTAAAAAAAGAGTTTTAATGCCAAAAATTGCCTGTTGTGCAATGGCAAGAATGATTGATGGTGATTATTATGATGATAGTATTTTAAAACTAAATGAAGCTGGAATTAAAAGTGAAGATATTTTACCAATCACATATATAAACTCAAGTGCAGCAGTAAAAGCTAGAGTTGGAAAAATGGGTGGACTTGTTTGTACTTCATCAAATGCTTATAAAATTATACAAAAAGGTTTAGAATCTGGTAAAAAGATACTTTTTGTACCAGATAGATGTCTAGGACAAAATTTTGCAAAACAGATGAATCTAAAATCAGCTGTTATAGGAGATGGAACAGATTTAAAGAAAGCTGATATTATTTGCTATAATGGTTTTTGTTCTGTTCACCAACAGTTCACCGTAGAAGATGTGGAGTTTTATAAAGAGAAATATGATGATATTTTGATTGCTGTGCATCCTGAGTGTGACCCAAGTGTTTGTGATGCAGCAGATTTTGTAGGTTCTACTTCTCAACTTATAAAATTTATAAAAGAGTTACCAGTTGAACAAAAAGTTGCAGTTGGAACAGAGTTTAATATGGTAAATAGATTAAGAGAAAAGAATACTTTTATCTTAAGCTCAACAAAACCTGAGTGCCCAACAATGAATGAGACTACTTTAGAAGATTTATATAAAACTTTAAAACTTATGGAAAAAGAGCAAGAAGAGCCATATGAAGGTGAGATTTTAATAGATGAAGAAGAATCAAAATGGGCAAGAGTTGCACTTCAAAGGATGTTTGAAATATGATTAATATAAAAAAGTTTGTTAAAAATGCTATTATTGAAGATAATGGTAGGGGAGATTTATTTTTTGATGTAGCTCCAAAAGGAAGATTTACAGCAAGAGTTATATCTAAAGATGATGGTGTAATTGCAGGGGTAAAATATGCCAAAGTTTTAGCAAGAACTGAAAAGTTTGAATGTAAATTTTTAAAAAGAGATGGAGAGATAGTAAAAAAAGGCGATGTAATTGCAAAGCTTGAAGGAAAAGCCTCTATTTTATTATCTAGTGAAAGAACTTTTTTAAATATTTTACAACATGCAAGTGGAATAGCAACACAAGCAAGTAAATATGCAACTTTAATTGAAGGATATGATGTAGCTTTACTTGATACTAGAAAAACAAGACCTCAATTAAGAGATTTTGAAAAATATGCTAGTAGAGTAGGTGGAGCAATAAACCACAGACTTGGTCTTGATGATTGTTTAATGTTAAAAGATACACACTTAAAAACAATAGATGATTTAAGTGAATTTATAAAAAAAGCAAGAAAAAGAATCTCATGGGTTACAAAAATAGAAATAGAGTGTGAAACTTTTGAACAAGTAGAACATGCAATGAAATCAGGTGCAGATATTATTATGTGTGACAATATGCAACCAGTTCAAATTGAAGAAGTTGTAAAGTTTAGAGATGAGAATTATCCTCATATATTATTAGAAGCAAGTGGAAATATAAACCTAGATACAATTCAAAGTTATGCTAAAACTGGTGTTGATGCTGTAAGTAGTGGAAGTATTATTCATCAAGCTACTTGGCTAGATTTTTCTATGAAGTTTGATTAGTGATTAACTTTTTGTTAGTAATTGCTTGTTAAAATTGCAAAGGAGTAAGAAAGTAGATGAAAAAAGATTTTATACTGGATAATAAATTAGATTTTGCCAACTATAAGGAGGCATTGGATCTAATAGAAAAGAGTAGATATATACTTATAATAACTCATGTTAATCCAGATGCCGACTCTATCTCTTCAGCTCTTGCTCTTTCAAATCTATTTTTTGAAAATAGAATTAAGCATAAAGTTTTTAATGTAAGTAGTGATTTACCTCAAAATTTAGATTTTATTAATAGGTTTGATAAAATCACTGACCAGTTACCAAAATTTTATGATTTAGCAATTAGTGTAGATTGTGGAACAATTAAAAGATTAGGATTTGAGTTACCTAGTGATATTCCATTGATAAATATAGACCATCATAAATCAAATGATGATTTTGGAACTATAAATATTGTTGATTCAAATAGAAGTTCAACAGCTGAAATAGTCTATGATTTTTTTAAATTTAATGGTTTATATATTACAAAACACTCAGCAACAGCACTTTATACTGGAATTTATGATGATAGTCTTAGATTTAGTATTGCAAGGTGTGATGAAATGACCTTTGAAAAAGCCAATTTTTTAGTTAAATGCGGAGCAAATCCATCATTTATAGCAAATAAGCTTTTAAGAAGGGACTCTTTAGCAAAGTATAGAGTAATTCCTAAGGTTTTAAATAGTTTAGAACTATTTGATGAAGGAAAAATAGCTTTTATTAAAGCAGAGCCTTTATGGCTTAAACAAACAGGTGCACATGTAAGAGATTGTGAAGATGCACTTGATATGATAATGAGTATGGCAATAGTAAAAATTGCTGTATTTTTAAGAGTAGTAAATAATGAAATTAGAGTATCTGCTCGTTCAAAGGGTGAAAT
The DNA here is from genome assembly GCF_002837275.1 of Malaciobacter halophilus. Taxonomy (GTDB): domain Bacteria; phylum Campylobacterota; class Campylobacteria; order Campylobacterales; family Arcobacteraceae; genus Malaciobacter; species Malaciobacter halophilus. The sequence continues at coordinate 25,635 of NZ_NXIF01000020.1, forward strand.
AGATGTATCAAAACCTATTTCAAAATTTGGAGGAGGCGGGCATACCAATGCCGCTGGATGTACTTTAGAAACTACTAATTTAGAAGAAGCAAAAAATATGGTTTTAAAGGAAATTCTTGAGACGAGGTAGAAGTAATTCAATAAATATTATAGTAATTGTAGTTTTATTAGTTGTTATAGGTGTTGGGGGATTTATATATTTATCACCACAGTTTGAACAAAACAAACCCCTAATCAAATTTGATGAGAAAAAAGAGTATTGGAATTTAAAAGATTCACTAAATGTAAATATAAGTGATGAGAGTGGAATTAAGTATTATAAAGTAATATATAAAGATGATAAAAACGAAACTGTATTAGAGAAAAAAGTATTAACTGAACCAAAAAATAGTATAGATGTAGAGATAAAATCTCCAAAGCTTGATATTTTCTTTAAAGGTAAAGATGTATCAATTATAGTTGAAGCAGTAGATAAAAGTAAATGGAACTTTTTTGAAGGTAACAAAATAGTAAAAGAGTTCAAAATTAAAATTGACAAAAAATCACCTGTTGCAAATGTAATCTCAAACTCTTTTGCAATTAGAAGAGGTGGGAGTGCTGTAGTAGTTGTTGAAGTAAAAGATGAAAATTTAAAAGATGCGTATATCTCTTTTAATAATGAAGAGAGATTTGAATTAATACCATTTTATAAAGATAATTTCTATATTTCACTTATAGCTTGGCCTGTAACAATAAAAGATTTTCAAAGAGTTAATTTAGTTGCTATTGATAAAGCAAACAATAAATCACTTACAAAAGTTCCTTTATATATTAGAAAATTAAGAGTTAAAAATGACAATATAAAGATTTCTGATACTTTTGTAAGAGATATTAGCTCAAATGTTTTACAAAAAAGTGGTTTAGATGTACCAAATAATACAAAAGAGATTTTTGTAAAAGAGAATAGAGTATTAAGACAAATGAATACTGATATTGTAAAAGAGATTACTAGAAAATTTATGAATAAAGATACAATTGAAGATTTTTCTATTAGACCTTTTCAAAGATTAAGTGGTTCTAAAACAGTTGCAGGCTTTGCAGATAGAAGACACTACTATTATAATAATGAAAAAATAGATGAAGCTTGGCATTTAGGAATGGATTGGGCAAGTATTAAAAATGCTACGATTAAGACAACAAATAGAGGAAAAGTTATATTTAATGACTATTTAGGAATATATGGAAATACTATAATTATTGACCATAAACTAGGTTTACAATCACTATATGCTCATACAAGTAAATCTAACGTTTCAGTTGGACAAATGGTAGAAGCAAATAGTATAATTGGAAATACAGGAAGTACAGGAGCTGTATTTGGAGATCATTTACATTTTGGTGTATTAGTTCAAGGAGTTGAAGTAAATCCTTTAGAATGGATGGATAGAAACTGGATTAGAACAAGAGTAACAAATGTAATTAAAGAAGCTAAAAAGGTAATCAATAGCAAATGAGACAAAGAACAATAGCAAAAAGTGTAGAAATAGTAGGAATAGGACTTCATAAAGGTGTTCCTGTAAAAATGAGATTAGAACCACTTGATTCTAATATGGGAATAATCTTTTATAGAAGTGATGAGGGTATTACTATTCCTTTGGCAATTGAAAATGTAGTTGATACAAAAATGGCAACTGTAATTGGTAAAGATGGTGTAGTAGTATCTACAATTGAGCATCTATTATCTGCACTTTATGCTTATGGTATTGATAATATTAGAGTAGTTTTAGATAATGATGAGGTTCCAGTTCTTGATGGAAGCTCATCAGGGTATTGTATGTTAATAGATGAAGCTGGAATAAAAGAACTAGAAGCATCAAAAAAAGCTATAAAGATAAAAAAAGAGGTTGAAGTTACTACAAGTGAAGGGAAAAGAGTTGCTTTAAAACCATCAAATCATATAATTTATGATTTCTCTATTGACTTTGACCATCCTGTAATTGGTGAACAAAAATTTCATTTTGATTATTCAATTGATGAGTATAAAGAGAGTATTAGTAAAGCTAGAACTTTTGGTTTTTTGCATGAAGTACAATATTTAAGAAGTATTGGACTAGCCTTAGGTGGAAGTATGGAAAATGCTATTGTATTAGATAATACAAAGGTTTTAAACCCAGAAGGCTTAAGATATGATGATGAGTTTGTAAGACACAAAATACTTGATGCAGTAGGTGATATGGCACTTCTTGGATATACTTTAGTAGGTGAATATGATGCACATGCTGGAAGTCATTACTTAAATCATCTTCTAACAAAAAAACTTTATGAAAATGAAGAGAATTATGAAATAATAGATTTAGAAGAGGCTGATGAAGAATCAAAAGTATTCCAAACAGCTTATGCAAGAGCTTAAGGAAAGAGTTTGATTGATATTTTTGTAATTAGTATTGCTAATCCTATATTAATTGGAATTTATGAGAATAATAGATTAGTAAAGCAAATAGAAAAAGAGGGTAAAACCTCTGATATATTACCAATTGTAATAGATGAAATATTAAAAAAATATGAAAATATATCGGGTTTATATTTTGTAAATTCCCCAGGTTCTTATATGTCTATTAAAGTAACTTATGTTTTTTTAAAAACTATAAGTATTACTAAAAATCTCCCACTTTACGCAAGTAATGGCTTTAATTTTAATAAAAACTCACCTATAAAAGCTTTGGGTAAAAAGTATTTTATTAAAAAAGATGATACTATTAAAGTAGATTTTTTAGATAATGATACTAAAATACACGACTTTAAATTGCCAAATAGTTTAGAAAAAAAACTATTTAGTGAAAATACATTACCAATATATAATTTACCAGCGGTATAACAAAGGAAAAAGATTGAGAGTAAGCGTACCAGCTACAAGTGCCAATATGGGACCAGGTTTTGATACTTTAGGGATTGCTTTAAAGATGAAAAATCAAGTGGTTATAAAACCTTCTAAGTTTCATAGTGTATCACTTAAAGGTGAGGGTTCAAATAACCCTGCATTAAAAGATAACAATATGTTTATCTCTATATTTAATGATTTTTATCATAATTTATCAACAAAAAGAAGAAACTTTAGATTTGAGTTTTTCAATGAAGTGCCCATGTCAAGAGGATTAGGTAGTTCATCTGCTGTGATTGTAAGTGCAATTGCTTCTGCTTATGCAATTGAAGGAATAGATTTACCAAAAAAGAAACTATTAAATCTTGCATTAGCTTATGAAAATCATCCTGATAATATTACTCCAGCAGTAATGGGTGGTTTTAATGTTGCTACTGTACAAGATAATGAAGTAAAGTTTATTAAAAAAGATATGCCAAAGTATTTAAAAGCTATTGTTGTTATTCCTAACAGACCAATATCAACACATATGTCAAGAAAAACTTTACCATATAAATATTCAAAAGATGATGCTGTATATAATCTTTCACATTCATCTTTATTAACAGCTGCTTTTATGACAGAAAATTGGGAGATGTTAAGAGTAGCATCTTTAGATAAATTTCATCAAAAATATAGAATGAAACAGATGCCAGAGTTATTTGAAGTTCAAAAAGCATCATTAAAAGCAGGTTCATTAATGAGTACTTTATCAGGTTCAGGTTCGACTTTCTTTTCAATTGCTCATGCTGATGATGCAAAAAGAATTGAAAAAGAGTTAAGAGTAAAATTTCCACATTTTAGAGTATTTATAACTGATTTTGATAACTACGGCGCAAGAGTTGATAAGTAAAATTTCAAAATTAAGAAAAAGTTGGATATAATAATTGGCTGATTTAAAAAGACCTTTACGAATGTGTATAATTTGTAGGGCAAGATTAGAAAAAAAAGAGCTATTAAGACTAAAGTGTGAATCTAAAAATCTTATAAAGTATAATGGTTTTGGAAGAAGTTTTTATATTTGTAACTCATGTATTGATGAGTTTTTAAACCAAGAACTTAATAGCAAAAAGAATAAAAAAATAGAAAACGCTCTAAATAGAGAGTGCAAAAATAAAGACGAGTACTTAGTACAACTTAAGGAGATATTAACAGATGTCAGATAAAGTAAGAGTATATGAGATTGCAGATGAGGCTGGAGCTAGTAGTAATGAAGTTATTAGTAAAGCAAATGACTTAGGAATAGAATTAAAATCACCTCAAAGTGCAGTATCATTAGAACAAGCAGAAGAGATTGTAAACTACATAATGACCGGAGCTAGTGCAAAAGTAAAAGCAAAAGCACCTGCAAAAGCAAAAAAGCCAGTTGCAAAAAAAGAGAAAAAAGAAGAGCCTAAAAAGCAAGATAATGAACTGAAGAAAGCTGAAACTTCAACTAGCACTAAAAAACAAAACGCTGAAATAAATAAAACAGACAAGCCAGAATCAAAAAAAGAAGAGAAAAAAGAAGAAAAAACATCTGCAGAAGAAAAAAAACAGCCTGTTAATACTCAACGTGACGAAAAAACAAATAGAATTATACCTAAAAGAAGAGGTCTAAAAATAGTTAAAAAGAAGAAGCCAGCTGCTTCAAAACCTCAAGAACAACAAACTGCTTCATTAAATGGTGAAGATACACCAAAACAAAAAATGAAATCACTTAGTGAAATTTTAGGTGGAGGAAATGAAGAAGAGAAAGTAGCTCCTAAAACAGCTACAACTGCACCAAAAACAAAAATTAAAAAAGAGAAGAAAAAAGTTCCACCAAAAGCTCATACACATGGTAAAAAATTAGAAATTGATACATCAAAAGATTTTACAAATAGTGATGATTCTTTATTAGGTGAAGAAGTAGTTTTATTAGATATGGGTATATCTGATAGTTCAAAACTATTTGAAGAACAAAAAAATAATAACAATAATAATAAAAATACAAAACAAACAAGAAGTTCTAAACCTGCTGCTTTTGGAAATAGACCTCAAGGTTTAAGAAGAAAGAAAAGAAAGAAAAGAATTAAAAGAGTTGAAGAGACAAAAGAGATAACTGAAGTTACTATACCTGAAGATATTAGAGTATATGAGTTTGCAGAAGCTTGTGGAAAATCTCCTGCTGAAGTAATTACTGTACTTTTTGGTCTTGGTATGATGGTTACTAAAAATGACTTCTTAAAACAAGATGAGTTAGAAATACTTGGTGAAGAGTTTGGAATTGAAGTTACTGTAAAAGATGCTTTAGAAGATGCAAACTATGTAGATGATTATTATGAAGAAGAAGTTGATGAGTCGAATTTTACTACAAGACCTCCTGTTGTAACAATTATGGGACATGTTGACCATGGTAAAACTTCTTTATTAGATAAGATTAGAAGTTCTAAAACAGCTTCAGCAGAAGCTGGTGGTATTACTCAACATATTGCAGCTTATACAATCAAACAGAATAATCAAAAAATTACTTTTGTAGATACTCCAGGTCACGCAGCCTTTTCATCAATGAGAGCTAGAGGTGCTAGTGTTACAGATGTAATTATTATTGTTGTTGCAGCAGATGATGGTGTAAAACAACAAACAGAAGAGGTAATTTCTCATGCTAAGGCTTCTGATTGTCCAATAATTGTTGCTGTTAATAAAATGGATAAAGAGGGTGCAAATATCGATATGGTAAAAGCACAAATGGCAGAAAGAGAGCTTACTCCTGTTGATTGGGGTGGAGAAATAGAGTTTATCCCTGTTTCAGCTAAAACTGGTGATGGAATTGATGATTTATTAGAAAATATTTTATTACAATCTGAGATTTTAGAGCTACAAGCTGACCCTGAAGCAAAAGCAAAAGCGACTGTTGTTGAATCTTCTTTAGAAAAAGGTAGAGGACCTGTTGCAACTGTTATTGTTCAAAATGGTACATTAAAAGTTGGTGATAATATTGTTTGTGATACTACATATGGTAGAGTTAAAGCTATTACTAATGATTTAGGTAAACAAGTTAAAGAGTTAGGTCTTTCTGAAACAGGAAGAGTGTTAGGTTTAAATGAAGTTCCTGAATCAGGTGCAATAATGGTAACACAAGACTCTGATAAAGAAGCAAAAGATATTGCAACAAAAAGAGCAGAGCATGCTAGAGCTAAAGAGTTGTCTAAATCAACAAAAGTTTCACTTGAAGAGATGAGTGGTCTAATCGCAGAAGGAAAAATCAAACAACTTCCAGTTATTATTAAAACTGATGTTGGTGGTTCTCTTGAGGCAATTAAAGGAAGTTTAGAACAAATTCAAAATGATGAAGTAAAAGTAAAAGTAGTTCATGCAGGTGTTGGTGGAATCACTGAATCTGACCTTATTTTAGCAAGTGCTAGTGAGGGATGTATTATTTTAGGATTTAATGTAAGACCAACAGGAAGTGTTAAAAATAAAGCAAAAGCTGATGGAATTACAATAAATACTTATTCAATCATTTATGATTTAATCGATGATGTAAAAGATACGCTTTCAGGTATGATGAGTGCTATTGTAAGAGAAGAGAATACAGGTCAAGCAGAAGTTAGAGATACTTTTGTTGTTCCAAAAGTTGGAACAGTTGCTGGATGTTTAGTAACTGATGGTAAAGTTATTAGAGGTGGTCATGCAAGAATTATTAGAGATGGAGTTGTAACTTATACTGGAAAAATCTCAAGTCTAAAAAGATTTAAAGATGATGTTAAAGAAGTTACAAACGGATATGAGTGTGGTGTAATGTTTGAAAAATTCAATGATATAAAAGTTGGAGATTTTATTGAGACATTTATCCAAATTGAAGAAAAAGTACACATAGACGATAAATAATTATGAAAAGCGTAAACTTACAAAGAACAGAGTCTTTATTAATGGAGTTAGTTCCAGAGGCTCTGTCAACTTTAAAAGATAGCAGAATAAACTCACTTTCTATTACTGATGTGGATTGTAAAAATGGAAAGTATGATGCGACTGTTTATTATGATGGAACTGACTATACAAAAGAAGAACACAAAGTTTTAAATTCACTTTTAAATAAAGCAAATGGGCATATAAAATCTTACTGCTTAAATGCAACAGGGTGGTACAAATGTCCAAACTTCAAATTTAAAGCTGATGATACTTTAGAACATAGTATGAAAATGGAAGCTTTATTTGAACAAATTAAATCAAAAAAAGAGGATTAAACTTACATGAGTTTAGAAGAATCTATAAAGATGACAGTAGAAGGTTGTGGTGCACAACTTTATGATATTGTTACTACAAAAGAGAATGATAAAAATATATATAGAGTATATATTACAACTAAAGGTGGAGTTTCACTTGATAAGTGTGCCGAGATTTCAAGACTTATATCTCCTATTTTAGATGTTGAGGAACCAATGAGTGGAAACTATAACTTAGAAGTTAGTTCTCCAGGAATTGAAAGAAAATTAAAAAAGATAGAACACTTTAAAGCCTCTGTTGGAGAAAAAGTAAAAATTAAAGATACTACTTCTGAAGTTTATAAAGGTGAACTTTTAAAAGCAGATGATGAAAAAATTATTGTTAAGACTGAGTTTACACAAGAAGAAATTTCATATGACTCAATATTAGCAGCTTCTACATATTTTGAATGGTAATAGAGAAATCTTCTCTATTACTTTTAACTAACTCTTTACTACATTTAATATATACTTAACAAAAACTTTTCGGAAATTATAATGAAAATAGATAATAAATTTTTTATGAAACTAGCTATTGATGAAGCTTGGAAATATCAGTTTTTGACATATCCAAATCCTGCTGTTGGATGTGTAGTAGTTAAAGGTAACAGTGAGATTTTAAGTATTGAAGCACATAAAGAGGCTGGAATGCCACATGCAGAAGTTAATGCACTTAAACAGGCTTTTTTAAAGTACCATCCAAATGATGTTATTAAAACTTTAAGTGATAGTTTTGAAATTCATGACTATTTAATTAGAAATCATAATGGCTTTTTTAATGATTGTACTATATTTGTAACATTAGAGCCTTGTAATCATATAGGCAAAACTCCTTCATGTGCAAATTTAATAAAACATTTAAACCCCAAAAAAGTTGTAATTGCCCATGAAGATATAAATAAAGAAGCAAAAGGCGGCCAAAAAACATTAGAAGAAGCATCAATAGTATGTGAACTAGGGTGTATGAAAAAAGAAGCATATGAGCTATTATATCCATTTTTGAAGTGGAATAGTAGTAGCTTTGTTTTTTATAAAATGGCACAAACATTAAATGGTACAGTTGATGGAGGAAAAATCTCTTCAAATCAAACACTTGCATATGTTCATACACTAAGAGATAGAATTGATTTAATGGTAATTGGTGGAAATACTGTAAGAACTGATAGACCAACACTTGATGCAAGATATGTAGTAGGACGTGCACCCGAAGTTATGATATATTCAAAGAACAAGATTTTTGATAATCAAATACCACTTTTTAAAGTACCAAATAGAAAAGTATTTATAAGTGATGATTTATTTAAGATTTTAGATTATAAGTTTGTGATGATTGAAGGAGCATACACTCTTTTAGAAAAATTAAATGAAAAAATAGATTATTTAGTTTTATTAATAAGTCCAAAAATTAGAAATGGCTTAAATGCAATAAACCAAATTGATTTAGATTTTAAAATTGTACATGAAAATTATATTGGTAAAGAGAAGATAGTATATTTGAAAAGAAAATAAAAAAGAGTGAATATCTTCACTCTTTTTTAACGCTATTTAACTTTTTCTAAATACTCACCAGTTCTAGTATCACATTTGATAATATCATCTTCAACTAAGTGAAAAGGCACTTGTACCACAGCACCACTTTCTAAAGTAGCAGGTTTTTTACCACCTTGTGAGTCACCTTTAAAGTTTGGTGGAGTATCTACAATTTTTAGTTCAACTGTCATAGGAGGCTCAACTGTAATAGCCTTACCATTGTAGAACATCATTTCAACATTCATACCATCAATTATCCATTTTTCAGCATCTCCAACTTGGTCATAAGTTAAACCAATTTGCTCATAGCTTTCTGTATCCATAAATTGTAGCATTTCACCATCATCATATAGATATTGCATAGTTTTTTGTTGTAAATCTGGAGTTTCACATTTATCACCAGCATGGAAAGTTTTTTCAATTACTTTACCATTTAAAAATGATTTGATTTTACATCTTACAAATGCAGCGCCTTTTCCAGGTTTTACGTGTTGGTATTCAGTAATTTTATAAGGGATACCTTCCATTTCGATTTTTAATCCCTTTTTTAATTCACTCATTGAAATTGCCATAGTTCTCCTTAAATTTCAGCATAAGAAACAGAAATAGCTGCTTCTAAATTAGCAAGTTTATTTAAAATTTCATGATTAACAGTTCCATCAACTAAAATAACTGCTAATGCACAATCTTTACCTCTAGAAAGTCTAAAATCTGCAATATTAATACCTTCATTGCCTAGTACTTTTCCTACTTCTCCAATTACACCTGGTACATCAGAGTTTCTAAGAAGTATCATATTGCCTTTTGGCTCAATATCAAATGCAAAGTTATTAATACCTATGATTCTTTGCATATTTTCATTAAATACAGTTCCAGAAATAGTGCTTACACCTTTTTCAGTAGTGATTTTAACAGTAACTTTATTACTATATCCACTATTGTGAGTAAGTTGAGTAGTATCAAAAGTAATACCTTTTTCTTCTGCCCAGAATTTTGCATTAACATAATTAACTTCTTCTCCACCAGATACAGAAAGTGCACCAACTCCTGCAAATGTTGATAAAGAGTCTAAATATTCTGATATTTCCCCTTCTGCTGAAACGTTTATTGATCTAATAGCACTTTTATCACTTTGAGCTAATAAGAATGCCATTTTCTGTGTTAATTCGATATATGGTTTTACAAAAGAAGGAATTTTACTTTCATCAATTGGAAGATTTAGAGCATTTGGATATGCACTTCCTCTTGCAGATTCAATAGCATTTTGTGCAGCTTGAACAGCAATTTTCTTTTGTGATTCTCTTGTATTTGCACCTAAGTGTGCAGTTACAGTAATATTATCTAAATCTAAAAGAGGGTGGTTGTTTGCAGGTTCTTTTTTAAATACATCAATACCTGCCATTGCAATTTTTCCAGATTTTAAATTATTATATAGTGCCTCTTCATTATATAAACCACCTCTTGCGCAGTTTATAAGAATAACACCATCTTTCATTTTTGCTATCTCTTCTTCACCAATAATATCAAGTGTTTCTTGATTTTTTGGTGTATGTATAGTAATAATATCACAAGCTAAAATATCATCAAAGTTTTTAGTATATTCAACACCCAAATCAGTTGCTTTTGTTGAAGGAATATATGGGTCATAAGTTACTACGTCCATCTCAAAAGATTTAGCTCTTAACGCAACTCTATGTCCAATATTACCAAAACCAATAACACCTAATTTTTTACCAAATAACTCATTTCCATACCAATCTTCTCTTTTCCAGATTCTATCTTGTTTTAATTGATTGTGTGCATAAGGGAATTTTCTCATACAAGATAACATGTGAGCCATTGTAAGTTCAACTGCTGCTAAAGTGTTTGCTGTTGGAACATTCATAGCAATGATTCCTCTTTTGCTACAACCTTCCATATCAACATTGTCGTATCCAACACCAGCTCTAACTACAGCTTTTAAGTTTACAGCTGCATTTAAAAATTTCTCATCTACATCTGTAGAACTTCTTGTTATTGCTACATCAGCATCTTTTATTACATCTAAAAGTGCAGTTTTATCTATATCAGCGGCATAAACGTAGTTTACGTCCTCTGTATTCTTAAGGATGTTTAATCCATCCTCATGAATATGGTCACAAACTACGATAGTATGTTTACTCATTTTTAAAATCCCTCTTATTTAAAAATTATTTAATTTGATCTTTTAATAAATCACCTAAAGTCATATTTGCATCATCATTTACGGCTTTAAGAACTTCTCTTTCTTGTTGTAATTCTAATCTTTTAATAGATAATCTAACTCTATTTCTTTTTGTATCAATATTTACAACAACTGCTTCAATTTCATCACCAATTTTAATCTCATCAGCTTTTAATGGTCCAAAGTCTTCACTTCTTACTAAGCCATCTAAATTATCATCTAGTTTGATAAATAATCCAAAGTCTTTAACATCTTTAATTGGTCCTTTAACAATATCACCAACTTTATGTGCATCTTGGAATTTTTTAGCAGGAGAGTCAGTAATCTCTTTTATACTTAAAGAGATATTCTCTTTGTCTTTGTCAATTTTAATGATTTTAACTTCTAGTTCATCACCTTTTTTGAACATTGACTTACATTTTGCATTAGTTTCCCATGAAGCCTCTTCGTTATGTAATAAACCATCAATTTCACCAATAGTAACAAAAGCACCAAAGTCAGTTAAAGTAGCAACTTTACCTTTGATTACATCACCAACATTATTCTCTTTTAAGAATTTAGTAAATGGTTTTTCTTGAAGATTTTTTAAAGAAACTCTTAATCTTTTCTTATCAATATCAAGCTCAATTACTTCAACATTAATCTCTTCTCCTAAAGTTAAAATCTCTTTAGGGTTTTTAATGTTTTTATTCCAAGTAATTTCAGATATATGAAGTAATCCTTCAATATCATTTCCTAAATCAACAAATGCACCATAAGATTCAAAGTTAGAAACTGTAACTGTAATAGTATCTCCAACTTCTAATTGGTCTTTAATCTCTTCCCATGGATTTGGTAATGCAGCTTTAATTGATAAAGAAAGATGTTGTTTAGCTTTATCATAAGATAAAATTGCAACAGTAACTTCATCACCTTCTTCATAATAATTAGCTGGATTAACAGGCCCTTTATAAGAGATTTCGTTATAGTTAACTAAACCATCAATTCCACCTAAATCAACAAACATACCATATGAAGTGATTTTTTTGATTGTACCATTTACAGGTTCACCAGATTCTAAAATTTCAGCTATTTTAGTATCTTTTTGTGCTTTAGCTTCTTCAATTAATTTCTTTCTTGAAATAATAATTGAGTTTTGGTTTTCATTAACTTTTAAAACTTTTGCTTTAACTTTTTTACCAATTGCACCGTGAACTTTTAAGTAAGATTGAGCCATTGGCATGAAGTATTCACATCCATCCTCATCTTCAACTATAAAACCACCTTTATTTTTTACAGAAACAATTTTACCCTCAACTACAACATCTTCAAGGTCTTCTTTATGTTTCTCTACAAACGCATCAAATTTCTCTTTTTGTAGAACTTTTCTATATGAAATTGCAGGTCTTTCTCCTCTATTTCCCATTAACATAACAGGAATAGAATCTCCCTCTTTATAATTCATCTCACCATTTACAGTGATTTCAGAGATATTAAGTTTCCCTTCAATTTTTTGACCAACGTCAACAAGTGCGCTATCATCAGTAATTTCTACAATTACACCATTTACTACAGAGTTATTTTCAGCATTCTCAAAAGACTCATTAAGCATTTGCTCAAAATCAAAGTCTTCACCAATTTCAATATCTTCGATACCCATATTATTCCTTCGTATTAACCGTTATTTATTAAATGGGAAGATTATATCTAAAACTGGCTTAAACTAAAAATTTTAAGTTAGATTTTTTCTACTTGATTTACTACTTCTTGTATAATCCAATCCGGTGTTGAAGCACCAGCTGTTATTCCACAGATTTTTTTATTTTTAAACCAATTAGAGTTTAACTCTTTTGAGTTTTCAATTAAGTAAGAATCAGGACAGTTTTCTAGGCATATAGCTTGAAGTTGTTTTGTATTTGAAGAGTTTTTTCCTCCAATTACAATCATTACATCAACCTCCTTAGATAGGTCTCTTGCTGCATCTTGGTTCTCAAATGTAGCATCACAAATAGTATTAAATACTCTTACTTCTTTATTCTTTAAAATAAGTGCATTTACTATTTCTAAATAAACCTCTTTTTTCTTTGTAGTTTGAGCAACAGTTGCAATTTTATCATGTTTGAATTTTATATTATTTAAGTCTTTTACACTCATTACAACATGTACATCTTCTTGGTCTTCACCATAAGATTTTACTCCTTTTACTTCAGGATGAGTGCTATCTCCAAAGATTAAAATTGAGTAGTTCTCTTTTGACATTTTTTTTACAATTTGTTGGGGAGTTGTAACAAAAGGACAAGTGGCATTTATGACTTTTGCAGCTTTATTTTTCTTTAGGTTTTTTAAATCATCTTTTGGAATACCATGTGTTCTAATAATTACTGTATCATCTTTTTTTACTTCTTCAAGATTATTATATAAACCTACATTAAAGTTGTTTTTTAATCTATCAATCTCATTTTGATTATGTATTAAAGGACCCATTGTTGCAGAGTTTTCATATGACTCTGCGATTTTTATAGCTCTTTTTACTCCAAAACAAAAACCATAACTTGAAGCTAATTTAACTTGCATAATTTTCCTTAGTATAGGGTGTCAAGTATCTTTTTAAAGTTTGGAAATGATGTCTGAATACATTGAGTATCTTTTATATCCATATCACATATAGTTCCTGCAATTGCAAAACTCATTGCAATTCTATGGTCACCATAAGAATTAATTGTGGCTTTTTTGATTGTTCCACCAACTATTTCATAACCATCTTCAAACTCTGTATATTCAACACCACAAAGTTTTAAATTTTCTACTACAGAAGATATTCTATCACTCTCTTTAACTCTAAGCTCTTTTGCATTTATAACTTTAGATTTACCTTTTGCTAAACTCATTGCAATTGATAAAGCAGGCAATTCATCTATTAGCCATGAGATATTATCTTTTACTTCTACACCTTTTAGTTCTTTGTGTTTAACAATAATATCTCCAATTGGTTCATAAATATTCTCTTTTTCAATATACTCAACCTGTGCTCCCATCTTTTCAAGAATTTTATAAGCTTCAATTCTTGTAGGATTTAAAGTTACATTTTTTATTGTAACTTTTGAGTTTGGATTTATTGCTGCAGCAACTGCAAAAAAGAATGCTGATGAAGGATCCGTTGGTACGGTAATATTAAGAGGTTTTAAGTATCCATTTAATGGCTTAATATTAATATATCCTTGTTTATCTAAAGTTATATCTGCTCCCATACCTTTTAACATTCTTTCTGTATGGTCTCTTGTTAACTCTTCTTCTTTATATTTACATGTATCTTCTGCTTTTAAAGCAGCTAAAATCATAGCAGATTTTACTTGTGCAGAGTTTACGGGTGATTGGTACTTAAATGCTTTAAGTTTATCTCCTCTTATAAATAAAGGAGCTTTATTTCCATCTTCTCTACCATCAATTTTTGCTCCAATACTTCTTAAAGGTTCTGCTACTCTTTTCATAGGTCTAGCTCTTAGATATTTGTCCCCTGTTAAAGTAAAAGCTCCATCTACACTTGCTAGTAAACCACAAAAAAGTCTCATTGCAGTACCTGAGTTTCCACAATCTAATACATCACTTGGTTCTGTTAACTGTTTTGTTGGAGTAATTTGTATATTTGAACCATCTTTTATAATCTTTGCTCCAAGTTGTTCTACAATACTTAAAGTATTTAAAGTATCCTCAGCTGTAAGATAGTTTTTTATATATGATGTTTTGTCTGAAAATAGTGAAAACATTGCACATCTATGTGAGATTGATTTGTCACTACTTATTGTATCAATTGTAATATCAAAAGGTTTACCAATTCTATTTATGTTTAATGTTTCCACTTTGTTCCTTTAGTCTCTTAGTCCAATATTTAGCTCTTGATTAAGTTTTTCTAAAATAGTATTCATTGTAGAAGTTATATCATCTTCTTCTAATGTTTTTTCGTCATTTTGTAAAACAAATCTAATAGTTAAACTTTCATTGTTTTCAAGTTTTTCATCACTATAAATATCAATTAAATTAAACTGTTTTATATTTTTATCTTCTATTGAGTTTATAACTTTTTTAATTTTTGCATAAGGCATATCTTTTGGTGCAATTATACTTAAATCTTTTCTTGATACTTGAAATTTTGATGTTGCATGAACTTTTACTAATTCATCTTTGATTTTATCAAAATCAATTTCTGCAATAAAAGTATCAGGTAAATCATACTCTTGGGCAATACTTGGATGAAGTTTACAGATGAATCCTACTTCTTGACCATCAATTATTACATTTGCATTTTGGTAAGGATGAATAAAACTATTTGTAATTTTTTGCATAGGTTCTAAATCAAATTTACCAATTGAGTTTAAAACTCTTTTTGCAAACTCAAAGAAATCAATATTTTCAGGTTTTCCAGCGTTTGTAAAGCTCTCTTGCTCTTTTGCTCCACTATGTATAAAAGAGATTTTATAGCTTTCTTGCCTATTCTCATCTATAACCTTACCAATTTCATAAAATGATGCACTTTTTACATTTTGTTTAAAGTTATTTGAACAAGCTTCCACTAAATTTAATAAAATTGTTGTTCTTAAAGTATTTAACTCATTTACAATTGGATTTAAAATATCTAACTCATCTTTTACAACAGCAAAACCATATTTTTGTAGGTTCTGTTTATTTGAGAATAAATAAGTTAATGTTTCATAAAAACCATTTTCTATTGCTTTTCTTCTTATTTTGTTTCTTTTAATTAAGTTTGCTGATGTTTGATTAAATCTATTAACCTCTTCAATTGCTAAAGGTTTAGCTTGAATATTGTCAATTCCAACTATTCTTACTATTTCTTCAGTTACATCTGCAATATTTTTTATATCGTGTCTATGTAAAGGAATTTGAATTGAAAATACATTATTTAATCCTTCTTTTACTTCAAAACCTAAAGCGTTTAAAATATTCTCAATCTCTGCTTTTGGTATATCTTGACCAATAATTGAGTTTATCTTATCTATATTTATATCTAAGTATTTTCTTTCTATATCTTCAACAAAAGCTTCAGAACCATTATAAATCTTTGCTCCATGTTTTGATACAAAAGTTGTAAAACAATCAATTCCTTGTTTTATATTTGGCTCACTTCCTCTTGATGTTCTATAATAAATATCTCCAGTTTTTCTTTTAGTCTCAAATACTTTTTTAGCTAATTTTTCTGGATTAATATAAGAAGCTTCAACTATAAAAATATCATCATTTGTATCTGAATTTTTATGTTCAACACCAACTGTACTTAAAAGCTCTTTTCCAAATACATTATCAAAACCATCTTTGTCTTTTTTTACATGAAGTACTGATAAAGAATTTTGTTTATCTGTATCTTCATTTGCGTATGCATTTAAAACTACTCCATATGAGTGTGTAGAGTATGAAATCGCATCTTTTATATCATTTTCTTGATATTTTTCTATTGTTCCAACTCTTAATTTATGCAATACAGGCAGTTTAAAATCACTAAAATCAATAGCTTTAAATAGTAATGAACTGTTAACAGCACTTTCACATTCAACTTCTAAGAATTGTCCAATTCCCAAATCGTTATTGTCAATTTTTTTCTCTTTTTCAATAATATTGATATTATAATAAGCGCTTAATTCTCTTGCAACACCATTTATACTTAGACAATCACCTCTATTTGCAGTAAGCTCAATTTCAATAATATCATCATTGATTAAAGGATACTCTTTTAGTTCTTTACCAATTTGTAATTTTCCAATAGAGTTATCAAGCTCTAAAATCCCATCATTTAGTTTTGGTAAACCTAATTCAGTAGATGAACAAATCATTCCAATTGATTCTACACCTCTTAGTTTTGCTTTTTTTATTTTAAAATCATCACTTAATTTACAGCCTACTGTTGCAACTGGAACATACTGACCTTCTGCTACATTTTTTGCACCACAAACTATTTGTACAGTTTCTTCTCCAATATCAACTTGGCAAATATTCAATTTATCTGCATCTGGATGTTTCTTTTTTTCTAAAACTTTTCCTACTACAACTTTAGAAGCAATTCTTACTTTCTGTAAACTATCAACTTCAAGTCCAATTGAGTTAAGTGTTTTACAGATGTCGTCAGTAGAAATCTTTGAAATATCAATAAACTCTTCTAACCATTTTCTTGTAACTATCATTTAAACTGTCCTAATAATTTTAAATCACTTTCAAATAGAGATCTTAAATCTCCAATATTATGTATAAGCATTGCAAATCTTTCAACACCTAAACCAAAGGCATAACCAGAAACATTTTCATATCCAACTGCTTTAAATACATTAGGGTCAACTACACCACATCCAAGAACTTCAAGCCATCCTGTGTGTGAACATACTCTACATCCATCACCTTTACAAAATACACAAGATATATCAACTTCTGTACTTGGTTCTGTAAAAGGGAAGAATGATGGCCTAAATCTAACTTCTACTTCACCAAACATATGTTGTAAGAACTCAACTAACACATGCTTTAAGTTAGCAAATGAAATTTTATCTGCACTATCTACTACTAATCCTTCTACTTGGTGGAACATTGGTGTATGAGTTAAATCAAAATCTCTTCTAAATACAGTACCAGGTGCTATCATTCTAATTGGTGGCTTTTGTGATAACATTGTTCTAATTTGCACAGGAGAAGTGTGTGTTCTTAATACTGTAAAATCTTTATTGTAAAAAGTATCTTGCATATCTCTTGCAGGGTGGTATTTAGGAAGGTTTAAAGCCTCAAAATTGTGAAAATCATCTTCTACTAAAGGTCCCTCTTCAACTGCAAAGTTTAGATTTTGAAAATAAGTTATGATTCTATCCATTGTATCAATTACTGGATGAACTGAAGCACATGATAACTCATTGTTAAATCTAGTTACATCTATTATTTCGCTTTCAAGTTTTTTGTTTAAAGCCTCTTTTTCAAGTACTTCTTTTTTTGTGTCTATTGCTTCATTTAATGCAATTTTTTGCTCATTTAAGTTTTGAGCAAAAGCTTTTTTCTCTTCATTTGGTATAGTTTTTAGTTTTGCAAACTCTTTAGTTAAAACACCTTTTTTCCCTAGTGTATCAACCCTTAAAGATTCTAACTCTTCAAGTGAATTAGCATTATTAATTTTTTCAATCCATACTTTCACTTAACTTTCTCCTGTTCAATCGTTCTTTCTAAAGTGTAGGGATTATACTTAATAATTTATTAGAGTTTGGTTATAATATTTTGATAAAATAAAAAGGAAGTAATATGTGTCTATTTTGTAAAATTATAGATGGTGAAATACCAAATAATACAGTTCTTGAAAATGATGAGTTTTTATGTTTTCATGATATTAATCCAGCAGCTAAAATTCATGTGCTAATTATTCCAAAAAAACATTATGATTCATTTGATGTAATTCCTGCACAATTAATGGCAAATATGACAGAATTTATTCATAAAGTTGCTGATAAACTAGGTGTAAGAGAAGATGGATACAGATTAATTACAAATATTAAAGACCATGGTGGTCAAGAAGTTCATCATTTACATATGCATTTATTAGCAGGAGAGTATGTAGGACGACTTGTAGGAGCTAAAAAGTAGTTTTTACTACTTTTTGCTATCTTCGAATTTTCCTAAATTCATAAGTTTTTCATATCTTTTTTCAAGTCTTTGTGCAGTTGTTTGATTTTTTAACTCTTCAAGAGTATTTAAAAAATAATCACCTAAAGCTTGAATTGCTTCTTCTTTTTGTCTATGGGCACCAATTAATGGCTCATTTATTACATCATCAATTAAATCTAAATCTTTTAATGCTTCTGCTGTAATCTTAAGTGAATTTGCTGCAGTTTCTGCTTGTGCTGGGTCATTCCATAAAATAGCAGCACAACCTTCAGGAGAAATAACTGCATAAACTGAATATCTCATCATTGCAAGTTTATCGGCTACTGAAATAGCAAGGGCACCACCTGAACCACCTTCACCAATTACTACTGAAATAGTAGGTGTTTTAAGGTTTGAGAATTCATATAAGTTTTTTGCAATTGCTTCACTTTGGTTTCTCTCTTCTGCTCCAATTCCTGGATATGCACCTGGAGTGTCAACTAACATAAGAATTGGAATATTGAATTTTTCAGCCATTCTTGCACATCTTAAGGCTTTTCTATATCCTTCAGGGCTTGGCATACCAAAGTTTCTTTTTAGTTTGTTTTTAGTTCCTCTACCTTTTTGCTCACCAATAACCATTACTTTTTGCTCACCAATATATCCTAAATAACAAATAATAGCATTATCATCATTATAATGTCTATCTCCATGTAGTTCATAAGCATCAGTAAGTAAACCTCTTATATAATCAAGAGCATAAGGTCTGTCTGGATGTCTTGCAAGTTGTAGTTTTTGATAATCATTTAAATTTTTAAAAGTTTTTTCTACTTCTTTTTTTAGTTTTTTGTCTAAGATCTCAACGGCATGTTCATCTGCACGGCTTTTTGCAACTAAAATGTCTTCTTCAATCTGTTGTATTTTGTTTTCAAAATCTAGATAAGTTGCCAAATATATTCCTTTTTTTAAGAAGGAAAATCCTTCTTAAGAGTGTTTATTAGTCTATAAATTTCTTGAAAATAATAGAACCGTTTGTTCCACCAAATCCAAAGTTATTACTCATTACTGTAGTTAATTGGGCTTCTCTTGACTTATTTGGAACAAAATCAAGTTTACATTCCTCATCAGGATTTATAAGATTAATAGTTGGAGGAATAACTCCTTCTGTTAATGCTTTTAATGTAAAAATAGCTTCTATTGCACCAGCTGCACCTAAACAGTGACCAACTTGTCCTTTTGTTGACGTAACAGGAGGGCAATTTTCAATACCATCAAAAAGTTCTACAATTGCTTTAGATTCATTTGCATCTCCAACAGGAGTTGATGTACCATGAGCATTGATATAGTCAACTTTTATATCTTCACCAAGATTTGCCTTTGCCATTTCAAGAGCTGCTTTCATAGCTCTTAATGGACCATCAATTACAGGAGCAGTAATATGATTTGCATCAGCGCTTTCTCCAAAACCAATAACTTCAGCATAGATTTTTGCACCTCTTTGCTGTGCAGATTCTAATGTTTCAAGAACTAATGCACCAGCTCCTTCACCCATTACAAATCCATCTCTGTCTTTGTCAAATGGTCTTGAAGCTGTTTGTGGGTCATCATTTCTAGCACTTAATGCTTTCATTGATGCGAATCCACCAACCCCAGCACCACAAATTGCACTTTCAGCACCAACAACTAAAACTCTATCTGCACCGTTTGTTGCAATTGTTTTAACTGCATCAGATAGTGCATGTGTTGAAGCTGCACAAGCAGTAACATGTGATAAACTAGGACCTTTTAATCCATGCTCAATAGAGATAAAACCACCAAGCATATTTACTAGTGATGAAGGTATGAAAAATGGTGAAATTCTTCTAGGACCTCTTGATTGACAAACTACCGAATTTTTTTCAATAGTTCCAAGTCCACCTATACCAGATGCTGAAATAATCCCAAATCTATGAGCAATTGATTCATCTACTTTTTTATTTTCATCTGTAATGAAATTTGCATCTTTCATAGCTTCTTTAGCAGCTTTTATACCCAATTGAATAAATCTATCAGCCTTTTTAACCTCTTTTTTGTCCATTACTTCTGTTGGATCAAAATCTTTTACTTCACCAGCAATTTGTACAGGATACTCTGAAGCATCAAAAAGTGTAATTTTTTCAATACCACACTTACCTTCAACTACAGCTTTAAAAGACTCCTCAACGTTGTTTCCTACAGAATTAATAGTACCTAAACCAGTTACAACAACTCTTCTCATTAATTATGCTCCGTTTCTTGTATTTATATCTTATTTAAAATATTCAATTTTCAATAAAAACTCAAGATTTTAAATATAAAAGCAAAATAAAAAGCTAGAAAGCTAGCTTTTTATTCCAAAAGTTAAAATTACGCGTGCTCTTCGATGTATTTAATAGCATCAGCAACAGTTTGGATACCTTCTGCATCTTCATCAGGGATTTCGATATCAAACTTCTCTTCTAAAGCCATAACTAATTCAACTACGTCTAAAGAGTCTGCTCCTAAATCCTCGATAAATTTAGAATCTTCTTTGATCTCTGCAATATCACAATCAAGTTGCTCTACTACTACTTCTTTTACATCATCTAATAATGCCATATTTTTTCCTTTTATAAAATTATCATCGTATTATAGCCAAAAAGATTTTAAAAATTCTTTTAAACATTTTTTTAGCGAAAATTAAACGTATAAACCACCATTTACTTTTAGGATTTCTCCTGTGATATAGCTTGAATGGTCACTTAATAAAAATGCTACTGCATCAGCTATTTCACTTGCTTGACCAAATCTACTTAAAGGAATATTTTTTTCATATTCTGCTTTTATTTCATCTTTTAACTCATCAGTCATGTCAGTTTGAATAAATCCAGGAGTTACTGCATTATATCTTATCCCTCTTGCAGCAGCTTCTTTTGCAAAAGATTTAGTCATTGCATTTAATCCACCTTTTGAAGCAGAATAGTTTGTTTGCCCAGCATTTCCCATCTCTCCAACAATTGAAGAGATATTAACAACAGAACCAAATCTTTTTTTACCCATTGCTTTTAATGCACCTTTACAACCAATAAATGCAGAAGTTAAATTTGCATTAATAACATCATTAAAATCATCAACAGACATTCTTAATGCTAGTTTATCTTTAGTAATACCAGCATTGTTTACTAAATATGATAATTCATTATCTGCATCAATAATAGTTTTTATAGCAGCATTAAACTCATCTTCTATTGTTACATCAGCTTTGATAATAGCAGCATTCCCACCTTCTGCTTCAATCTCTTCTTTTATTTTTTCTGCAGCATCAGCTCCACTTCTATAATTAATCCACACTTTCAATCCGTGTGTTGCTAATGTTTTAGCTATTTGTGCACCAATACCTCTACTAGCACCAGTAACTAATACATTTTTACCACTAAATTTCATTTTATTCCTTTCACGTAATTAAATATATTCCAAGTAAAACTAGATGGTTTATTATCCTTTTTTACATTAAGGCGCAATTATAACACCATTTTTATAAAGAAAGAAAAAAGCAGTTAGCTATTACTTATAAAAAAATTTAATTAAAGTTTTGTTTTTCTTATTTATATAATCTTCTATTTGAATATAATCACTATTATGTAAAGCTTTCTCTTTACAAATATCATTGCATATATGGCATCCTACACAATTAAAACTATTAAAAACAATTTCATTTTTATTGCTATTTTGAAAAATAGCATTTGTAGGACATAAATTTACACAATCTAAACAGTTTGTACATCTATTTTTATCTATTGTTTTGTTAAAAAATAGTGTAGAGTTTTCAATATTTAATTTTGTTTTTTCATAACCTTTAGATACTTTTTTTAAGTTCTTTATCAATAAATCTTTTATTTGAGGTTTTATTTGATTTAAAATAAAACTCTTTTGTTTATTTTTTAAAATAGATTTAAATAGATTTTTATTTACAAAATTTTTAAAATCTTTTTTTCTATCTATTTTTTTAAATTCTATATAAAAGTTATAATTAAAATATTTTAAAATATTTTTTGTTTGTTTATATATATTTTGTAAATAGAAAAAATTATTTTTTTCTTTATCATACTCTAAAATTAGTTTAGGTTTATTTATTACTAAAATTATTAGATAAGTACAATTTAACATTCCAAAAGATGGTATATCATCTCTTTCTTTTATAATATTTTTATTTGAATTTATAAAGTTATAAATAAAATTATTTATATCAAAACTATTAATTTTTAGTGCATGTGTAGGACAAACTCCTACACAATCTGCACACTGTGTACATCTTTTATCAAAAAGTTTAATTTTTTCATTTAGTAAACCTAAAGCATCAAAATTGCACCTTGAAAAACATAAATCACACTCATTTAAAAAGTATTCAGTTCTTAAGCATTTTAAACTATCTAATTCAAAGGTTTCATTTTTTTGAATAGAGTCCAACTTTAAACACCTCTTTTATTGTCCCAAACGCGAATATGTAATCTATCACAATATTTAAACCCTTTCTCTAAAGCTAGGTTAATTACAGATTCACTATTTTCATTCATTTGTTGTGCATTATCTCCCATTGGCATAAGATAGACTTCTACTTTAGGAAGTTGTTTAAGTATCTCTTCTATTTCACTATTTGCTTGTGATAAGAAGTCTTTATTTACTACAAATTTAAGATATTTATCTTCACATTTATTTATTATGTTGCTTAAAGTTTTTATATTTACTCTCTTTTTTAAAGGCTCTAAAGAGTTACTTAGTTTTACACTCATAGAAAAAAGTATCTTTTTTTGATAATCTTTTGTTATATCTATATTTAATGATGCATTTGTTTCTATTGTTACATGATAATTATTTGAAATATAGTATTCTAAAGTTTTTTGAAACTCTTCATTTTTCCAATATAAAAGAGGTTCACCTCCTGTGATAACAATATCACATTTATAAGAAGGAAGAAAATTATTCACTTCTTCTATTAGCTCTTTAGAAGTAGAAAAAGTATGCCATTGGTCTTTAAATGCTAAATCAACTGCATAATAAGAATCACATGCACACTTTTTTATACCACTTGGAGTCTCATATTCAACGGCAAAGCCTTCACATCTAAAATTGCATTTACCAAAACGTATAAATACAGATGAAGTTCCTACTCTTTTACCTTCTCCTTGAATTGTAGGTCCAAAAATTTCATTTACTTCAAGCATAAAAAGTACTTTTGCTTTTTGGTGTTTCCAAAAACTCTATATGGGATACTTTTATTCCTAAATTATGCATCTTATTTTGAACAATTTGTAAAAACCATGCTGAAAGATTTTCACTAGTTGGAACAAAATCAACCAACACATAACCTTCATAAAGCTCTTTAATATAGTGTTCGTCATTTGAGAATTTTGTTAAATCAACTAAGTAATAACCTTGTTCAAACTTTATTAATTCACTCTTTTTTACTTTTGGCAATAAAGTATCAAATAGTGGGTCATTTATATCTAAAATAAATTTATGGTCAAGTACATTATCAATAAAAGATTTAAACCAATTAAGATGCTTAAAATCAGTTACCATACCATCTTTTAGCTCTTTAGATTCTAAATATACTAAGATTTTTCCTTGATGTCCATGTAAATGTCTACATTTTAAGCACCCATCCAATGAAAAATCAGTATTTAATGTTTGAGACCAAACCCTATGACCATAACAAAAATCAAACTCTTTTGATATTTTCCAGTGCATTATTTTACCTTATAAGGAATTTTATCTTCACTATTTGCTTTTTTAAATCCATTAAGTCTTAATCTACAACTATCACAAACTCCACATGCCTCTTCTTCTTCTTTATAACAAGACCAAGTAAGGTTTAATGGAACATTTAATTCAAGTGCTTTTAAAACAATTTCATCTTTCATTAGATGAACTAAAGGTGTTTTAATTTCAAGTACAGTACTTTCTTTTGTACCTACATTAATTGTATTTGTAATTGATTTTATAAAATCATCTGTACAGTCTGGATAACCTGAACTATCTTCTTCAACCACTCCAATAAAAAGTGCATTAGCACTCTCTTTTTCAGCAATTGCAGTTGCAATTGATAAAAAAATACCATTTCTAAAAGGTACATATGTAATTGGTACACCAGATTCAAGTCCATCTACTGGAACATCAATAGATTTATCTGTTAATGCACTTGCTCCAATTTGAGTAAAAAATGGAATATCAATTTCATATTTTTCTTTAATTTGCAAATCTTCACAAATATCTCTAAATGCTTTAAGCTCTCTTTTCTCTGTTCTTTGTCCATAATTAAAGTGAACGGCAATAATATCATAACCTTCATCTTTTGCCATGTATGATGCCAATGTAGAGTCCATTCCTCCACTTAATATACAAACTGCTCTTTTTTTCATTTTGTTAAAAAATCCTTTTTTACATCTGTAAAAAATTTCCAATTTATTGGTAAGATTTTAATTTGTTCATCTTTTAATAGTTCATCTTTTTTTTCATCTACTACAATCATACTATTTGCATTTGAAAGGACATTTACCATACCTGGTGCTCTTTTTTGTGAAGGAGTAAAATATTCTCCATCAAAATCACCTGGAATAATTGTTGTTCTTTTTTTATTTTTTAACTCTTCTGATATTTTTCCTAATATAAAATTATGAAAAATATTTCTTGAACCTCTTAATTTTTGTAAAATAACTTTTCCAAAAAGTTCAAAAATAAGTGCTGAAGCTAATGGATTACCTGGTAAGTTTAAGATATAAGTATCTTTAATTTTTCCAAAAACTGTTGGTTTACCTGGTTTTACATAGATTCCATCAATAATTGTTTTAAAGTCTAAAGTATTAAATGCCTCTTTTGTAAAATCAGCATCTCCTACACTTACACCACCTGATGTAACAATTAAATCAGCATCTAAAGAGTTTTCAATTAGCTCTTTAATAGAATCAACACTATCTTTTGCTTGTCCCATAAAAGTAACTTCACAGCCAAGTTCAATTGCTCTTGCTAAAAATGTAGGAGTATTTGAATTATAAATTTGATAATCCTCAATTTTTTCATAATGAAGCTTTAACTCTTCTCCTGATGCAAAAATAGCAATTTTTGGTTTTTTATATACTTTTATATGTGAAAAACCTTGAGATGAAAGTAGGGTGATTTTTGCGAAATTGATTCTATCACCTTTTTTTAGTAAAAGTTCATTTAAACTAATATCTTCACCAATATATCTAATATGTTGAAACTCTTTTACATCTTTTGTTATTGATATTTTATTATTATGTTTTTTTGTCTCTTCTTTAGGTATTATAGCTGTTGTATTTTTAGGAACTCTAGCTCCAGTCATTATTTTAACGCAACAATTTTCTTTAAGTTCAATAGTATTATTATCTCCTGCAAAAATTGTATCTATAACTTCTAATGGATTATTTCTATCTTCAAATCTAATAGCATAACCATCCATTGCTGAGTTATCAAATTTTGGTAGAGCAGAAGTTGCATAAATATCTTTTGCACAAACTCTATTAATACTCTCTTCAATTGGTATGATTTCAAATTTTAAATCAACCTTCAAATTCTCAATAATATTTAATGTTTCATTAACGCTAAAAGCCATTTAATTCCTTTACTAATACCTTATGACAAGTTTGCTATAATACCAAAATTTTTTAAAAGAGAGATAAACAATGGAAATTATGCAAGAAGCAGTTACAACTCACGTTTATGCGATATATTTTTTCTTAATAATTATACTTTTTAATTTTTACAGTTTAGTAACAGTTAAAAATTTTGTAAAATTAGGGAAAAGATTAAAGATTATGACTCCTTTATATCACTTGTCAAATGCAGTGATAATGTACACAGGAGCAATTGTTTCTGCTTATGCTCATCATTTTAGCTTTACCGTAATTCTTATGATTGCAGCATCAATCTTTTTATTAGTAATTGAAATAAAAAGATATAAAAAAATGAGAGTAATAAAATCAACAGACACTAAACTACAAGAAGAGTTTATACCTTATGCTAAAAAAATATACACAATAGAACTAAGTGTATTAGTAGCTGTTTATATTATTTCAAAGGTATTTTAAATGCAATTTACTTATCATGCAGAAGCAAAAAATGAGATAATTAAATTGGAAAATGATAGTTTTAAACACTTAATTAAAGCAAGAAGACATAAGGTAGGACAAGAGATTGCTTTTAGGAACTTAGAAGATGAGTTTTTATACTTTTATGAAATAGAAACAATTGATAGAAGAAGCGCCTTGTTAAAGCTTAAATCTTCAAAACACAATATAGTAAGAGCTAATAAGATTTTACATATTGCTTGGTGTATTGTTGACCCTAAAACTGTGGAAAAAGAGCTTTCATATTTAAATGAATTAGGAGTTGCAAAAATAACTTTTATACCTTGTGAATATTCACAAAACAACTTTAAATTAAATTTTGAGAAGATGAACAAAATACTTTTAAACTCTTCTCAACAGTGTGGAAGAAGTGATATTATTAGATTAGATACAGCATTAAGTTTAGAAGAGTTTATAAAAGACAACCCTGATGCTTATATGCTTAATTTTTCTCAAAACTTGGTGGAGGATAATAAAAATAGTATTAAAACGATTATAATAGGATGTGAAGGTGGATTTTCAAGTAAAGAGGTTGAAAGTTTTAATAAGAATAAAATTGTAGGATTTAATACAAATTTAATTTTAAAGTCTCAAACAGCTATTACAGCTGTTGCTGCAAAAATATTAATTTAATAAAAAGATAAACTTAAGATAGTTTATCTTTTTACCCTTACCAACTTCTAACTATAGAGTGACATCTTGAACATGCATTTAAGATATCTGAGTATGCATTTGCAGCATTTAAATATGCTTTATCATCTAAATTTAGCTCTAAAATATTAATATCTAAAGTAATTCTTTTAGAAGCATTAGATGCAACATTTACCATATGTTTTTTATCTTTTGGTAAATATTTAGCAATGATTTTTTCATCAGAAAATAATTTATTTCCATCTTGAACAAGTTTAGCACCACTTCTAATTAATTCAATATTGTTATTTAAAAAACCTTGTTGAATTTGAGTCATTCCTTGTTCCATAATAGACATAGATTTCTGCATAACATCTTGTGCACTAGCCACACCAAATGCTAATGTACATGCTAATACGATTTTTCCTAACTTCATTTTTGTCCCTTTAATTTTTGTTACAATTATGTTACTATTTAATCTGTTAAACAGTACTTAAGTTTTATAAAAAAATTTAATAATTGAAAAAAATAAAAAAGTTATTTGTAGAATTGTAGCAGGCATAAAAAAAGGCCTAGATATGTATCTAGACCTTTTGTTTATATAAAAACTATTAGTGTAGTTCTCTCCAAATTTTTGCTTTCCATAACCAAGCAAAAATTGCAAGAATAACTAAATAAATTAAGAATTTAGGCCCTAAAGCCTCTCTTTCTGCTTTTTTAGAATCACCAACTTGTTCCATATAATCTATAACTTGTTGCTCTGCATCTTGAGTTAAACCAACTCTAGGCATAGCAGTTCCCTCTAAATGTTTTTGAGGGTCATTAACAAATGTATGTAAGTATGACTCACCTCTACTTCTGATATATTGAGATAAATCAGGAGGTAGTTTACCCATATATGCTTTGATATTTTCATTAGGAGTTTTAGCAGCCATTGTACCACCTTTCATATCTCCATATTTAATACCATGACATCTTTGACAAGCATCAACAAACACTTCTTTGTTTGACATCTTTTCAGGTGCAATTGATTGTAAATAAGCAACCATATCTGCAATCTCTTGTGGTTTCATCCAAGAGTAACCTGGCATTGGATGAATTCTTCCATCTTTAAATTTATGCTCAACTTTTGAAGCTTTTGCAGGGTCTTTAATAAATGCAGCTAAATAATCTGCATTATAAATTTTCCCAGCAGTACTTAAATCTGGTGGAACAACTCCATAGCTTGCAGCAGAAGTTGCATCATCCATTACAGGAGGGAATCCCTCTTTTTCAATAGAGTGACAAGCAGTACAGTTAGCTTGAACTAATGCTGCACCATTTGTAGCATTACCTTGTAATCCATTTAATCCATCAACATCTTTGAACTCATAATCAGCTGGCTCAACATGAGGGTGCATTTGTGAGTGAGCAAATGGCTCAACTCCCCAATAAGTAATAAGAGTAAATACTACTACTACTGCTAATATTTTTAATTCTCTCATTATGCACCTCTCTTTTTAGCATCAGCTTTTGTAATAATTGGTAAAAGAATAAATAGAATTATAAATACCATAGCAGATACAAATCCTACCCATGCGTTAATACCTGTTGGAGGTAGTTTACCATATACAGTTAATACAATTAAGTCAACCATTAAAATCCAGAACCAAATATTAAATCCAGGTCTTTTATGAGCTGGTAATACTTCAGGATCTCTATCTAAGAATGGTAAGATAAAGAAGATAACGTTTGCAAATCCAAATGCAGCAAGACCAATATCAAATGCTTTAATAGGTCCAACATCAAAGAAGAAACCTCTTAATACTTCATATGACCATAAGAAATACCACTCAGGATAAATATGCGCTGGAGTAACCATGTTATCAGCAGGGTCGAAGTTTACTGGGTCCATTGCAAAATTGTAATGGAAGAATACTAAATAAAAATAGAATATCAAGAAAATTCCAAGTACAGCTAAATCTTTAGAGATAAATACTGGCCAAAATGGAATAACTTTAGACTCTTTTTTATTTCCACTTAAATACTTTTCAGCCTCAGCATCATAATCAATATCTTCAGACTCTTGATTATTAACGTGAGGAATTCTTAATGTATAGAAGTGAAGTACAATAATACCCATAATAACAATTGGTAATAAAAATACGTGTAACATAAAGAATCTTGTTAATGTAGCATCAGCAACATTAAAGTCACCTCTAATCCATACAACTAATGCATCACCGATAAATGGTACACCACCAAAAAGGTTAGTAATAACCATTGCCGCCCAGTAAGACATTTGTCCCCATGGTAACATATATCCAGAGAATCCAGCAGCAGAGAATGTAACAAATAATAACATACCTGAAATCCAAATCATCTCTCTACCTTGTTTATAAGAACCATAGTAGATACCTGTTAACATGTGAATATAGATGATTAAAAATACAACAGAAGCAGCAACACCGTGCATATGTCTAAATAACCAACCATATGCAACTTCTTGCATAATTGTATAGTTTACAGAGTCAAATGCTAAATTCACATCTGGCTTGTAGTACATCATTAAGAAAATTCCAGAAATTACTAAAATACCAAAAGTAGTAGCTAGTAATACACCCATTGCCCATAAGAAGTTAATATCTTTTGGAATCCAATACTCAGTCATTAAAACTTTGTTAAGTGTAGTAGTATTTAATCTTTGATCTAACCACTCACCAACAGAGTTTGCTTTCGTAAATTTTGCCATAAATTAACTCCTTACGCCTTCATCGCTGCAGCGATTTTTTTGTATTCTGGTCCCTCTTCACCTAAAACAAGAGTAGTTCCAGAAACACTAAATGGAGGTAAATCAAGAGGTCTTGGAGGAGGTCCAAATGTTTGTTTACCACTAGCATTAAACTCCCCACCATGACATGCACATTTCCACATGTTCTTTTTCCATGCAGGAATACATCCTAAGTGAGTACATAATCCAATAGCAATTGTAAATCTATCTTCACCAACTACTAAGTCTCTACTTGAACTTTCCATTTCAGCTGTTTTTTTAAGAACAAAAATCGGCTTACCTCTCCACATGATTGTACTTGGTTCACCAGCTTTGATTCCACTAAGGTCAACCTCAGTAAATCCACTAGCTAAAACACTTGGAAGTGGGTCCCATGCTTTCTTCATCCCAACTAAAGAAGCGGCACCTCCAACTGCAGCAACTGCAGCAAAAGTGTATCCAAGAAAATCCCGTCTATTTGTTTCGTTAGACATTTATCTTCCTTATTTTAAAATAAAATTCATTTATTATATTGTTAATTTTCTTAAAGTGTTATGACACAAGTCAAATTGAGAAAGGTATTGTAAGTTTTGTGATAAAAATACACATAAAAATTATAAGATTTTGTTATTAGAGAGTAGCTTACTCTCTAATAAATTTTACGATTTCTTTTTCAATATTCTGTTTATCTATTACAGAATCATGAATTATTTTAGAAGAAAATAATTTTTTTATGCTTTGAGGTAAACTAGCATTATATTTAGTAGAAATCTCTTCTAATGCCTCTTTATCTGCATAAGTTTTATTATCTTGTTTTAGAGCATTTAATACTGTTGGAGAGAATTTTGTCCACTCTGCTGTTGAGTAAATAACAGTTTTTAAATCTTTTTCTCTTAGGTTCTCATACGCTTTTAAACAAGTAGCTGTATGAGGGTCCATTAAGTACCCTTGGTCTAAAAATTGTTTTATTATTTTAGCTCCATATTTATCATCTGAGTTTATAGCTAAAAACTCATCTTGAAGCATTTTAGTCTCTTCTTTAGTTAGCTCAAATTTACTATTTTCATTTAGGTTATCAAATAGTTCTTTTGTTCTTTTTGCTCCATATAAATCATACATAACTCTTTCAATATTTGAAGATTTTAATATATCCATTGCTGGAGATTTTGTAAGAATTAACTCTTTATTAGAAATATCATAAACACCAGTATTAATCCATTCTGTTAAAATATTATTCTCATTTGATGCAACCAATAGTTTTTCAATTGGAAGTCCCATTTTTTTTGCATAATATCCTCCAAGAACATTACCAAAATTTCCACTTGGAACTACTAAATATATCTTCTGTTTATATTCAATCTCTTCTTGTCTTAGTAGCTCTAAATATGAATGAAAATGGTATATGATTTGAAATATGATTCTTCCAAAATTTACAGAGTTTGCAGCACTTAGTTTAATACCATCATTTTCTAACTCTTGTTTAAAAGATTCAGAAGATAATAGATTTTTTAAAGCTGTTTGTGCATCATCAAAGTTACCTTTTATTCCAATAACTTTTTGATTTTGTCCATCTTCACAAACCATTTGTAGTCTTTGAACATCAGATGTTCCTCCATCTGGATACATACAAGCAATTTTTATATTTTGTTTATTTTTAAAAGTATTAAGAGCAGCTGGCCCTGTATCTCCGCTTGTTGCAGCTAAAATTAGATATTTTTCATCTTTGTTTTTTGCAATTGAAGAAAGAATAGAACCAAAAGGCTGTAAAGCCATATCTTTAAAAGCTCTTGTTGGACCATGGTATTGTTCATGTACAAATAAATCATCTTTTACTTTTACAACAGGACAAGGATTTGAAGGATTATCAAACTTATCATATAAAGCTAAGGCTTCATTTATTTGTTCATCACTAATATCAATTTCAAAAGCTTTTAATATATCAAAAGCAAGCTCTTTATAATTACTTTTTAAATGCTTTTTCAAAAAATCTTCTTCAAGTTTTGGAAGTTCTTTTGGTACATAAAGCCCTCCAAAAGAAGCACTTGGATTTAAAATTGCTTCACTAAAAGTAACTTCACACGGTTTTACTTTATCATTTCCTCTTGTTTCTATAAAGTTCATTTTTTCCCTCTAAATTTCGTTTAATAGTTTTTCTATATCTATTCCGTTGTTATTTCCATCTTTTCTAACAAACTGTGTTCCAATTCCATCACTAGTAAATAGTTCTAAAAGAATAGAGTGTTCAACTCTTCCATCAATAATATGTGCTTTATTTACACCATTATAAATAGCATCTATACATGAATCAACCTTTGGAATCATACCACCTGCAATTGTTCCATCTTTTTTGTATTTATTTACATCACTTTTATCAAGTGAGTTTAAAAGTTTACCTTCTTTATCTAATACACCTTTTGTATCTGTTAAAAATAGTACTTTTTGAGCATTTATGGCACTTGCAACTTTACTTGCTGCTACATCTGCATTTATATTAAACCCAGGATGATTTGGTTTTGCACTATCGGCAATAGGAGCAATTACTGGAATAAAACCCTCTTTTACAAGGTTATTTATTAGTTGACCATTAACTTCTGTTACAACACCTGTATATCCAAACTTACCATCTTCTTTAGGCATAGCTTTAATAATAGATGAGTCTTTCCCTGAAATACCAATAGCTTTTGCTCCATGATAATTTAAAAGTGAAGTTATATTTTTATTTATATCTCCACTTAAAACCATCTCAACTATTCTCATTGTTTGTTCACTAGTAACTCTATGTCCATCAACAAATTTAGATTCAATACCTAATTTTTCAAGTAGTTCAGAGATTCTAGCTCCACCACCATGTACAATAACAGGATTCATTCCTACTAGTTTTAATAATACTATGTCTTCTGCAAACTTTTCTTGAAGTTCTGGTGAAGTTTGTGCCGAACCACCATATTTAATAACAATAGTTTTTCCATAAAACTTTTTTATATGCGGAATAGCATCAAGTAAGACTTGAACTTTTTGATATTTTTTTTGCATAATATTTCCTAGGATGATTTAAAAAGGCCTATTATAGCTAAAAGATACTTAATAGGTAAAAGAAGTAGGAAAGTTCCTACTTCTGTAAAAGTTCAGCTTTGAAAGCTACTACTTTATTTCTTCCTGTCTCTTTTGCTTCATATAAAGCTAAGTCAGCATATTTGATACAATCTTTTACATTATTATTGTCTTTTGGATACATAGATGTTCCAATACTCATGGTTTTTGAAATTGTAGTACTTCCAGCTGGAATTTTTTTCTCAGCAAAAGCATTTTTAATTTTAAGTGCAAGAGATTCTACTGCTTTTTCATCACAATTGTATAAAAGAACAATAAACTCTTCTCCTCCAAACCTTACAATAATATCTGATTCTCTTGTATTCTCAATTAGTGTTTCAGCTACAATTTTTATTGCATTATCACCCACATCATGTCCATATGTATCATTTACCATTTTAAAATGGTCTATATCTACCATTAAAACACCAAATTTAACATTTGCTCTTGTTGCTTGTGCTGTAATTTTATCTATTGAATCATCTAAATATTTTCTATTATATAGTCCTGTTAATGGGTCTGTTCTTGCATTAAGCTCCAGAATATTCATAAGTTTTTTACTTACAATAACAGTTTTAGCAGAATCAATATAATCTTGAATATATGGAATAATTTCTCTTATTCTTTGTGTCTCTTTTACTGAATCTGTATAAATAGAGACAATTAAATCAAGCTCATTAGAGATTGAATAAGGAATACAAAAATAGTTAACATTATCACATTTATCACAAGATGAACAAACATCTTTAAATTGTGTTGAATCTATGATTGTATTTGTTCTATCCGCTCTACAACCAGTCTCAACAATATTACAATACATCTGTTCTTGTACATATACAACTTCTATTTTATTGTTGATTGTATCTGATTCAAAGAAGTTAAAGTTTTTAATATCTAATTTATCTCTAAATACATGAGCAAGTCTTGAGTAAATCTCATCTAAAGTTTCATCATATTCAATTGTTTTTCTAAATCTATAAACATCAGATAATCTATCTACTGTATTTTTTACATTTATTAAGTGGTCTTTCTCTTCAATTAAATTATCAGATAAGAAAATTGATATTTTAGAATCAATTGCATCAAGAGTAATTTCAAGTTTTTCTAATAATCCATTAATCCATGAAGCTACATCTTTTGCTTCTTTACCTTGTGCATTCTCAATTCTATGTGAATAATCTCCACTTTGTGCTTTATTCATAACTTTTTTTATCTCATCAAATAAACTTAAAAATGGAGAGATTAAAAAGTTAATTAAAAATATAATTATAATCATTAAAACAAGGGCAATTATTGCAGTATGAGTAACTGTTGTAATTCCAACTTCTTTTGAATCATCAATAGACATAGTAATAGTAATTGCACCTAAAGTATCACCCTCTTTAGCATTTGTATGACACTTCATACAGTCAATTTTTCCTTGACTTGTGGCAATATATGGAATAGTGATTCTATAATGACTTTTAGAAAAGATATTTTCAGTGATAACTCTTTTTGTTTCTCCTGTTTTTAAAACCTCTTTATCTACATCATCCCTTGCGATTTCATTATTAAATCCAATTCCGAACATATCAACTACATCTTGTCCTCTACTTAACCAAATTTTATCAATATTTGGAAGGTCTTCTAGTTGACTTAAGAAAAGCTCTCTGTTTTCAATAACACCAGTGACCATTTGAGAAGTTAGTGAGTGTTCAATAGTTTTTGCTAGAGCTTGAGCTTTTGCATCGATATTCTTTACACCATAATCCCTAAAATTATAGATTAAGTTTGCAATTAGTAAAACAAACATTGCGAATGTAATAAAAATCACAAGAAAGATAATCTTATTTTTTGTCTGCATATTCACTCCAAAAAAAATAGTAATCTTAATAATAACATTAAAATAATAAAATAAGGAAATATTAAATTTAAAATATGGGAAAATTTAACATTTCTTTTGTATTATTAACTTATGAAACAATATTTAGCATTAAAAGCAAGTGCTGGAAGTGGTAAAACTTTTGCACTAACTGTAAGATATATAACACTACTATTAAATGATGCAAATCCAAGTGAAATCTTAACACTTACATTTACAAATAAAGCTGCAAATGAGATGAGTGAAAGAATTTATAAAACTTTGCAAACATTAGGTGATGATGAAGCATATTTAAATGCTATACAGATTCAATCAGGATTAACAAAAGAGCAGATACTAGGAAAAAAACACTTACTTGTTAAAAAATTTGTAAATGCAACTTTATCAATTTTTACTATTGATAAATTTGTAAATAAAATTTTAAGAGAGTTTTGTGGCTATGTAGGTATTAGTGACGATTTTGATATAAAACAAGATGATATAGAGACTTTAAGTTATAAGTTTTTAGAGTCTTTAGAACTTGAAAGTTTTGATAAATTAATTGAGTTTTCATGGTATGAAAATAAGAAGTTTAACTCTTTATTTGAGCTTTTTAAATTACTGTTGGAAAAAAATGAAGATATTGAAGTAGTAAATATTGATTCATCACTTATTCCTTTACAAAAAAAAGAAGCGTTAAAACATGCTATGAAAATAAAAGAGCTAGTATTAAATTGTGACATTGCTTCAAATGCTGCAAAAAAAGCAGTTGATTATGAAAACTTTGAAGAGTTGCTAAGTAAAAATTGGTTTACAAAAGATAGTGCAAAAGATTATAATTACTTCAAAAAATTCTCAGATGAGGTTTTAGAGTCACATTTTAGTGCTTTAAAACATGAAATCATGAACTATTATAAGCTTCGTTCAGCTTACTCTTTAAGTAGGCTTTTTGAACTTTTTCATGGCTTTAAAGAGTTTAAATTCTCTTTTAATAAAGCTAAAAACTATTTAGAATTTAATGACATTTCAAATATTGTTTATGAACTTTTATCAACAAAAATAGATAAAGAGTTTTTATATTTTAGATTAGACTCAAAGTTTTCACATATATTAATTGATGAATTTCAAGATACTTCACTTTTACAATATAAAATTTTAAAACCGTTAATAGAAGAGATATTATCTGGAAATAAAGAGAAGTTAAAATCATTCTTTTATGTGGGAGATACAAAACAGTCTATTTATAGATTTAGAGGTGGAAAAAGAGAGCTATTTGATTATGTTGCAAGAACTAATCCTTTAATACAAGTAGAAGTTTTAAATAAAAACTTTAGGTCTTGTGAAAACATTGTAAATTATGTTAACTCTTTATTTTTACCCTTATCAAACTATGAATATCATGAACAGTTATCAATAAATAAAGATGGTTATGTAGAAGTTTTTGAAGATGATGCTTTACATGAAGATGATGAAAAGTTCAAAAACATAGCTTCAGCAATAGCTTCATTAATACAAAAAGGAGTCAATAGCAATGATATTGCAATTTTGACATATACCAATTCTGATGTATTAGCTTTATATTCATATTTGAGTGAAAAGTTTCCAAGTTTAAAAATCTCCACAGAAATGACTTCAAAACTTATTAATCAAGAGAATGTAAAAGCTGTTATAAATATGATTAAATATCTATATTTTAAAGAAGAGATTTATAGACAAAATGTAAATGCACTTATAGGAAAAGAGCCTTTTAGTAAACTAGAAATAGAAGTTGATTTGTATAAAAATAGTTTGCAAGAAGTTATTAAAATAGTTGCTACAACTTTAAAAGTAATGGATGATAATGTTATTAAACTTTTAGAAGAATCAAGCTCTTTTGAAACTATTGTTGATTTTGTATATGAAATAGATAAACTTGAAGCTTCTATTTTAAATAGTGAACAAACAGGATTACAAATTCTTACAATTTTTAAATCAAAAGGTTTAGAGTTTCAAACAGTATTTTTACTTGATAGAATAAAAAGAAAAAATGCCGATAGAAGTTCATTGCTTTTTGAATATGATGAAGTCTTTTTAAAAAATATCTATTATAAGATTAAGAATTTAGAGTATTATAATGAAGATTATAAAAAAGCTTTACAAAAAGAGAAAGCTTTAAGTTTTGATGATGAGTTAAATATTTTGTATGTTGCTTTGACAAGAGCTAAACAAAATCTAATAATATTTAAGAAAAAAGATAAATCAGTTTTTGATATATTAGGGATTAAACCTTTAAAAATAGGCGAATTAATAGCAAGTACAAAAAAATCAATCAATTATGAAAAAAGTGATAAAGTAAAGTATCATCCATTATCTTTAGGTACACAAGATAATATTATAAAAAAAGAGGATGATGAGAGTGACTATTCTAACTCTTTATATAATAGATATTTTGGTTTGGCAACTCATTATTGTTTAGAAATGTTAGGCGACTTTACTATAAAGAGTTTAAAAAAATCAATCTCCTTAGCACTATTTAAATATTCAAGTTACTTAAGTAAAGAGGATTTTGTAAAAATAGAAAATAGAGTTAGTTTAATGCTTGAAGATAAAAGTTTTCAAGAATTAATAAAAGATGCAACTTTTACAAGTGAACAATCAATTATTTATAATGGTGAAATAAAGATAATTGACTTGTTATTACAAAAAGAGAATAGATATTATATTTTAGATTATAAAACTACAAAAGAAGAGCTAAAAGAGCATGAAACTCAAGTTCGTAGTTATGTAAAAGCTATTAAAGATATTGTAAAAAGTGATGAGGTTGAGGGCTATTTGCTATATTTAAAACCAGATGAATTTATAATGAAAAAGCTAAAAGAGTAAGATAAACTTACTCTTTAATTTTAGCTTTTTTAGCTTCATTTACAATTTGGTTTGCAATCTCATTTGTATCTGTTGAGATTTCATCTGCTTTATTTGCAATATGTGCATTTGATTGTGTTATTTGGTCAAGTGAATTAACTGCATCATTTATCTGTTCAATTCCATGAAGTTGCTCTTTTGAGTTGTTTGTAACTTCTTGAGATAATTCTCTTGATTTTTTTATACTCTCTTCTAAAAGTTTATAACCTTCAATCATCTCATTTGCAATCTCTTTTCCTTCATTTGCTTTAAGTGCAGCATTTTCTACAATCTTTTTTATCTCATTTGCAGCTTGTGCACTTCTATTGGCTAGATTTCTAACTTCTTGGGCAACTACTGCAAAACCTTTTCCAGCTTCTCCTGCTGTTGCTGCTTCTACTGCTGCATTTAAACTTAAAATATTTGTTTGAAATGCTATTTGGTCAATTACTGTAATTGCTTGAGCAATTGAGTCTGTTTGCTCATTTATATCATCCATTGAGTTTGCTGTATTATTTGCTGAAATTTTACCTGTTTCTACTTCTTTTATTAATCTATTTGATGTTTCATCCATAGTTCTCATAGCATTTTGACTACTTTGCATAGTTGAAGTAAGCTCTTCTAAACTAGCTGCTGTCTCTTCTAAACTAGCTGCTTGTTCATTTGAGCTAATATTTAATTTCGAAGTGAGTTGTTTTAACTCTTCAGATGAATGCTTAAGTGTAAATCCATCATTTAAATTCTGTTTTAATAAAGAGTTTATTGAAGTACCTAAAAAGTTACTATTTTCATATAATTTTTTAATATCTGCTTGTACATCTCCAAGTTTTATAGATTTTGTATAGTCATAATTACTATATGAGTTTAGTAAATCTTGTACATTATTAATATGATTAGTGATATTATCAAGCATTGTATTTACTACATCTCTTAGTTCATTTAACATTGGGTTATTAGAACTTGCTTCAATTCTTTTATCTAAAAATCCTTTATTTACTTCATTTGCTACTTCAACAGTATTTGAAATTAAAGCTTTATCTTTATTGATATTCTCTTTTATTTGATTAATATTTTTATTTACAAGTTTAGACATTGCTCCAATTTCATCATTAGTTCTAATATCAATTTCATGGGTATTGTCTTTTTCATTATTTAAATAAGCAAAGAAATCAATCAATCCTGTTTGAAACTTAAATATAGGCTCTTTGATTAGTTTTTTTATTACATATTGGATTAGTATGGTGATTAAAATAATTGCAAATAGACTTATTACTATAAGAGTTGTTGTAAACTGAGCACTCTCTTGAAAAAACTCTCTTTTAGTCGCTCTTAATACAATTTTCCAATCTCTTTTTTCATAATCTTTAAAAATTAGATTTCTTATATATTTTTCATTACTATTTTTATCTATTCTTGTATATGTTAAGCTACCTTTTTTTGATGCAAACAGTTTATTTACATATTTTTTAGAATCAGGGTCATTAAATATATTTTTACCTTCTTGTGTTTTATGAACTATATATAAACCTTTATTCTTTTTATTTGTACTTACTACATATAAATGTCCAGTTTTACCAATTACTTTTGCTCTTAGATTCTGTTTTAAAGTTTCAAAACTTCTTGTATAGTTATAGCCTATATATAAAGCTCCGATAATATCTCCATTTTTAATAATAGGAGTATAAACTGACATATACTCTTGTCCAAAAAGATGAACTGCTCCAAAATAGCTTTGCTTATTAAGTAAGGCATTATATGCAGGAGAGCCTCTTTTTATAGTTGAACCAAGAGGTCTTGTTCCATCAGGTTTTTTCATAGAAGTTGCAATACTTATAAACTCTTGATTTTTTTTAACAAAAATAGAACCAATTGAACCCTCAAGTTTTGTGTAGTTATCAACAAAGTTTTTGTTATTGTTTAAAACAATACTATTTGAAGTTAAAAGGGCAGTTTTTACACCATTTACATCAACTAAAGTTGTTTTATCAATTTCAAAATCTTTAAATTGAGATTTAAATGCTTTGTGTAAATCATTTGCAGTGTCTTCAATTAAATCATCATAGATTTGTAAAGTTGTATGTATCTCATCTAATCTTTGCTGTAATTGGCTATTTACTTTATTACTTATAATATCATGAGTATATGATGCGGTAAATATATTCATTCCTATAAGTAATACAGATAATGCAGCAGCTAAGAAAACAGTAGTTTTTGTCCCTAGATTTAAGTTTCTTAATACTTTAATCATAAAATTAGCCTTTAAATGTAATTTTATGAAGTTATAGCATTTTGAAGTAAACTTTTAGTAACCTTTTATTATTAATTTAAAAAATATCGAATAGAAGCAAATCCATAGGGCTTTGCATTTGTTATTTTTTCTACATGAGAATCATCAACAATTCCACCTAAAGCAATAATATCAATATCTTCAAATACTCTAACAGCCTCTTTTAGTTTATTAATTCCTTTTGCTTTTGGTTTATTTGCAACCTCAAATATTGGAGAGTATGTTACACAATTTGCATGTAGATTTTGAGCTTTTTGTATATCATCATAACTATGACAAGATACTACTGTATATAAATCCTTCTCTTTTGCCTCTTTTATACTATCAAATTGCTCTGAATTTAGATGAACACCTGTGGCATTTAGCTCTTTTGCTAAATTTATATGTGTATTAATAAGTATGGTTTTAATATTGTACTCTTTACATACTTCTACAAATGTTTTAGCTAAATCTTCTATATTTGAAGACTCTTTATCTCTAAAACAAGCAATATCAACTTTATGATTTTTAAAAGCCCTAATAAGATTTTTTCTTAATAGTGTAGTATTGTTTGAATAATACTTAGGATCAGTTATTAAATAGTGTTTCAACTTTTTTTCCGTAGTTTTTTTTAATTTTACAATTTTTGATATTTAAAACTTGTTAATATTACTGTTTTATTCATAATTCAAATCCATTCATATCCCGTAAATATTTGTTTAATTTAGAAGTATCATCCCCTGGTGTTCTTCTAACAAATGCTAATCCTATATGTCTAAGTATTAATGTAATTCTATCAAATCTGCTAACATTTACTTCATGTCTTTTATCTTCAACCTCGTTTCGTGGAGTTTCCCCTCTGTAAATCTCCCCAACTCTTGAAGCTAATGCCCAACTTCTTCTAACCATCTTTTTACTTTGTTCTATCTCTTCTTCTGTAAAATACTTTTGCCATAATTCTGAGTATTCATTAGTTTTTTCCATTCTTTTTTCCATTCTAAGTAGTAATTTTCCTTGATAAAATGCAGTCTGTTCTAAACTTTTTAAGTCCTCTTTTCTTTGAACATTCTCTTTTAATAGCTCTTCTATTAATCTTACTACATCTTCATCACTTTGTATACCCTCTGTTTTAGAAAAGAAAAATCCTCTTTGTTCTATTAATTTGTTAATTTTTTCATGTAAAGTTTTCATTTTTTTTTACCTTTTAAAATAATATTTTAAAATTATAAATTTTTATATATGAAGTATAATATAAAAGCCTAAACTAAAACAGAAAAGTTCTGTTTTAGTCTTGATTGAATTTAGCTTTTTTTGCTTCTTGAACAATTATTTGTGAGATTTTATTTGTATCGTCTGAAATTGTAGTTGCTTTTCTAGCAACATTTGCATTTGTTTGTGTGATTTTATCTAAATCTGTTACTGCATGATTAATTTGCTCTAATCCATTTAGTTGCTCATTAGAAGTGTTTGTTACTTCAGAGATAATTTGTGTTGTTTCTTGGATATTTTCTCTTAGTTTTTCATACCCTTTTATCATCTGTGCTGCAATATCTTTACCTTCATTGGCTTTTAATGTAGCATTTTCAACAATTTTTTTAATCTCATCTGCTGCTTCACCACTTCTACTAGCTAAGTTACGCACTTCAGCAGCAACAACTGCAAAACCTTTTCCAGCTTCACCTGCTGTTGCTGCTTCTACTGCTGCATTTAAACTTAAGATATTTGTTTGAAATGCTATTTGGTCTATTACTGTTATTGCTTCTGCTATTGCTTGAGTTTGCTCATTGATTTCATCCATAGAGCTTGCTGTATTAGAAGCAAGTTTTTCCCCAGTAGTTACTTCATCTGAAAGTGTGTTTGAATTATTTTTCATAGTTTGCATTGATTGTTGAGAGTTTTTCATTGTAGAAGTTAACTCTTCTAAGCTAGCTGCTGTCTCTTCTAAACTAGCTGCTTGTTCATTTGAACTATTACTTAAATTTGAGATAATCTCATTTAACTCTTTTGCACTATCTTGTAGTATTTGACCATTTTTAAGATTTTGCTTAAGCATATTTGTTGCAGATTCACCTAATATATTACTATTTTCATATAGTTTTTTAATATCTGCTTCTACATTTTTACTATCAAGTCTTTTTGTATAATCATAATCAGTATAAGAGTTTAATAAATCTTGTACATTATTGATATGATGATTTATGCTATCAAGCATATTATTAACAACATCTTTTAATTCATTTAGCATTAAGTTGTTTGATGGTTTAGATATTTTTTTATCCAAATAACCTTTACTTACTAGACTTGCAACTTCTACTGTATCTTCAATTAATAAATTATCTACTTTGATATTTTCTTCAATTTTTGCAACATTGTCATTAATAACTTTTGACATTAATCCTATTTCATCAGAAGATTTTATCTTAATTTGTTTTGTCTGTTTTTTTGCACCACTTAAAAACTCAAAAAATTCAAGTAAACCTGTTTGTAAGTTATGAAGTGGAGATACTACAAGTTTTTTGATAATATAAAGTATTACACCAGCTACTACAAAAATTGATACTAAACTTAAAACTGCAAGTATCATTGTAAAGTTTTTACTTTCATGTAAAAAGTCATCTTTGATTGTATCTATTACTAATTTCCAACCTCTATCTTTATAATCTTCAAAAATAGTAACTTTTGTTTCAGTTTCATTAGTTTTTGGATTTGTCCAATCATACTCAATATCTCCAAACTCTTTTTGGAAAATAGCTTTAACATTAGCATCACTACTATCTTTTAAAATATTTTGTCCTTCTTTAGTAGGATGTAAAATAACCTTACCTTTAGTTTTTTTCTTAGTGCTTACTATATATAAAAATCCATTCTCTCCAACTTTAATATCTTTAAGGCGTTGTTTAAAGTCATTAAAACTTTTTGTATAGTTATATCCAACATATAAAATACCTATTACTTTGTTGTCTT
This sequence comes from Malaciobacter halophilus, assembly GCF_002837275.1. GTDB lineage: Bacteria > Campylobacterota > Campylobacteria > Campylobacterales > Arcobacteraceae > Malaciobacter > Malaciobacter halophilus. The sequence continues at coordinate 68,649 of NZ_NXIF01000020.1, forward strand.
TTATAATTGGATTATAAACTGCCATATAATCACTTCCAAAAAGATGCGCTGTACCAAAATATTTTTTACCACTCATTATAGCATCATAAGCAGGTGATTTTTTACCTAAAAATGTACCTAATGTTCTACTCCCATCTGCTCTTTTAAGTGAAGTTGTAACTCTTACAAAATCATCTGCTTTTCTTGCAAATACAGTTGCAGTAGAGCCTTTAAGCTTTGTATAGTTATCAACAAAGTCAAAATTATTATTTAAAGTTATTCCATTATTTGTTATAAGAGGAGTATCTACACCATTTACTTTTATCATTTGTGTAGAATCAAGTTCAATATTTGAAAATTGTGATTCAAATGCATCATATAAGTTATCTGCAGTATTTTTCAATAATTCATCATAAACTATAAGTGTTTGACTTATTTGATGAAGTCTCTCTTTTAACTGAGCACTTACTTTTTCTGAAATTATATTTTTTGTGTATGTGGCACTAAATATATTTATACTTATTAATAAAATAGATAAAACTAAAGCTAAAACAATTGTGGTTTTAGAAACGATATTTAAATTATTCAATTTTTTAAACATAGCTATTCTCCTGTAAAAGTAAAGATAAGTTTACCTTAAAATAATTAATAGCTTAATTAACTTAAATATATTTAAAGTTTAAATAATAAAAAAGGGGAGAAACATTTGTTTCTCCCCTTTTTTAATAAAGTAGCTATAAAGACTAAAATTAGTGGTCTTCATGCTCCATCATGATAGAACCTGCAATATATACATAAGTTAAAATCATGAAAATAAATGCTTGTAAGAAACCAAAAGCAGCTAACATAAAGAAACCAGCTAAAGGAACAATCCAAGGTACTAACATTAATAATACCATTAAGAACATATCATCACCTCTAATTGAACCAAAAAGTCTGAATGATAATGATACAATTCTTGATAAGTGAGAAATAATCTCAATAGGGAACATTAATGGTGCTAATGCTGGCATAGGACCCATAAAATGTTTAAAATAGTTAACAAAACCATTTTTCTTAATACCTAAGTAGTTATAGTAAACAAATACGATTAATGCTAATGATAGTGTAAAATTAATATTTGCAGTTGGTGATTCAAAACCTGGAATAACACCTGTCATATTACTTAAAAAAATCACTAAACCTAAAGAACCAATTAATGGCATATAGATTCTTGCATTTTTTTCACCCATTGTATCTGCACCCATTGAAATAATACCTCCAATGTATGCTTCCATTACATTTTGTGAACCCGTTGGAACTAATTGCATCTTTCTAGTTGCTGCTCTAGCAATTAAGAAGATAACTCCTACTACTAGAATGAAATGCGATAAAATAATCCACTCTTGACCATGCCCACCAATAGCACCCAAGAATGTAAACAATCTTCCTTCCATCTTCTTCCTTTTCCTAATTTTCTTTTGTTTTGCACATTATGTCGTGTATTATATGATTTGTTTTCTAAAATCTATATAAATAATATACATGAAATGTTAGATTTGTTTAAATCTGTAACCATTCTCTTTAAGTTTATCTTTGATTAGCTTTTGATGCTCTTCACCTTTTGTCTCTAAAGCAATAGTAACTAATGCCTCTCCAAACTCCAGTTTAATCGAGTCTCTATCATAATCTATTTGTACTATATTTGCTGAACAATCTTGAAATATTTGTGATAGGTGCGTTAATGCTCCTGGCTTGTCCATTAAAGTAACAACTAGATTTAATTTTCTATAAGATTTAACTAAACCTTTTTCAATAATTTGAGAAAGCATTGTTACATCAATATTACCACCACTTACAATTGCACAAACTTTAGAATCATCTATTTCTATTTTTTCATGCATTATTGCAGCAGTTGCAGCTGCACCTGCTCCTTCAACAACAAGTTTATGTTTTTCTAATAAAAATAAAATAGCATTTGCAATTTCAGTATCACTTACTTCAACTATATGGTCAACATAATCTACAATAATATCTAAAAGTTTTGGATTTACATTTTTAACTGCAATTCCATCTGCAATAGTTCTAACAGAAGCAGAGTCAATTGGCATATGTGATTTATATGACTCTTTCATCCCTCTTGCACCACTTGCAACTACACCAACAACTCTTATATCTGGATTGATACTTTTTGCAGCAATTGCAATTCCTGCAATAAGTCCTCCACCTCCAATTGGAACAATAATCTGTTTTAAATCAGGAACTTTTTCAAGTATTTCTAATGAGATAGTTCCTTGACCTGCAATAACATCATCATCAGCAAATGGATGAATAAACTCACACTGCTTCTCTTCTTTAAATTTCATTGCTGCTGCATATGCTTCATCAAAGTTTTCACCATGTAATACAACATTTGCACCAAAAGATTTAACTCCACTTACTTTTGTTAAAGGAGTTGCTTCTGGCATAAAAATAGTTGCATTACAATTAAACTTCATAGCTGCAAATGCTAAACCTTGCGCATGATTTCCTGCACTTGCTGCTACTACACCTTTTGCTCTTTTTTCTTCAGGCAAATTTGCAATTCTATTATAAGCACCTCTTAATTTAAAACTCCCTGTTAATTGTAAATTCTCTTTTTTTAAATAAATATCACTATTAAAAATTTCACTTAAAATTGGAGCTTTTGTCATAGGAGTACATTGTGCTACATTTTCTAGATTTTTCTTTGCTTCTTTTATATGGTCTATTGTAATCATTATCTTTCTTTAATTGAAATTTTGTGAATAATATCTAAAATTAGGTTTTATGCGAATTAAGAGATTGTAATAGTTTTTATGATAAAATGGCCAAAAATTTAAAGGTTATGTTTGAAATTTACTTATGTAACACTATTCCCAAACTTGATTAAACCATACTTTTATGACTCTATACTAAAAAGAGCAGTGGACTCAAATCTATTGGAATATGAGTTTTATAATCCTAGAGATTATACAAAAAATAAGCATAAAAAAGTTGATAAACAGATGGTTGGAGGAGGAGCTGGAATGCTAATGACTCCTCAACCTTTATTTGATTGTTTAGAGCAAATAAAAAAAGAGAATGAAGATGCTTATATCATATTTCCATTAGCTGCTGCAAAACCTTTTAAGCAAAATGATGCAAAACGTTTAGCAAAAAAGAAAAATATAGTTTTTGTAAGTGGAAGATATGAAGGAATTGATGAAAGAGTTTGTGAAAAGTATGCAAATGAGGTTTTTTCAATCGGAGAGTTTATTTTAACAGGTGGAGAATTGCCCTCTTTAGTAATGAGTGATGCAATTTCTCGAAATATTGAAGGAGTGCTTGGAAATGCCCAATCTTTGGAGTATGAAAGCTATGAAGATAATCTTTTAGAAGCACCTTCATTTACAAAACCTGAAATTTTCCAAAATTTAAGTGTCGTTAAAGAATACTTAAAGGGAAATCATAGTAAAATTTCCGACTTAAAATTCCAGATGTCAATTTGTAAAACAAAATATTATAGACCCAATAAGGAAAAGAGATGAAAAATAGATATATCGCTAGCTTCGAAGCAGCTCAATTAGAGTCTAAAGAGGTTCCTCAATTTAGAGCAGGTGACAATGTAAGACTTGGTGTTGAAATTAAAGAAGGTGAGAAGAAAAGAGTTCAAACTTTCGAAGGTGTAGTAATTGCTAGACAAGGTGAAGGACCATCTGCTACATTTACTGTAAGAAAAATTGGAGCAAACTCTGTGGGAATTGAAAGAATTTTCCCATTATATTCAGAGTCAATTAAAACTTTTGAAGTTACTAGAAGAGGTAAAGTAAGAAGAGCTAAATTACATTACCTAAGAGGACTTAAAGGTAAAGCTGCAAGAATTAAAGAGCTTAAAAAGTAATTTAACTAAGGCTTGTCCTTAGTTTTACTTTATATGAATAAAAAAGTTCTAATACATAGTGCACTATTATGTGAGTGCCAAACTTTAATTAACTACTTTAAACTTAAACAAGACAAATCTTGTAAAAATTTTAAACTTTATCATAATAATCAAATTATTATTATTGTTTCTGGAATAGGTAAAAAAAATACTATAAATGCATTGAATTTTATATTTGAAAACTTTGAAATTAGTAAAGCAATTAATATAGGCATTGCTGGTTGTAAAGACAAAAATATAGATATTGGAACACTTTTTTGTATAAATCAAAAACTTAAAGGTATTGCAAATACTTCATTAACTACTGTTGATGAACCACTTAATGATATAAATAAACTAAAAACTACATTAGTTGATATGGAAGCTTCATATTTTCAAGAAGTTTGTAATAAATATTGTGAAAAAATATATATTTTAAAAGTTGTATCAGACTATTTGGATACAAATATCCCCAAAAAATCTTTTATTATTGAATTAATGCAAAAAAGTTTTAAAGAATGGAAAAAATTATTATGAATTATTTAGAAAAATTTAATAAAAATATTACTATGACAAACTACAAAAACCTTGATGAAAAAAGTAAGGAATTTATAAAAAAAATATCATTTCAATATCAATTCTCTTTTCAAGAGTTAAAACAGCTTATTGATTTTGCTATTGATTTTAAGATGTGGCATGAAGATGAGATTTATAAAGTTTTTAAAAGTGAGTATGCAAATAGAAAACAAGCTTTTAATGATATAAGAAAAAAATGGGAAGATTTAAGAGAGAAATCTAACTCATACATTAAATTCTCAAAAGAGCTTTATAAAGATGATGTTAGAAAAATCAGCTTTACAAAATTTAAAAGTAATAAAGCTGCTCTTGGCTCTTGTCCTGTTGCAAGTGCTAATACTAGATGTTGTAATCTTTTAACTTTAGATGCTGTTCAATCATGTGGTTTTGATTGTTCTTATTGCTCTATTCAATCTTTTTATAATCAAGATAAAATAGGTTTTGATGAAAATTTTAAAACAAATTTACAAAATTTAGAACTTGATGCAAATGAGATTTATCATATAGGAACTGGGCAGAGTTCTGATTCTTTAATGTGGGGAAATAAAGAGGGGATTTTAGATGCACTTTTTGAATTCGCAAAAAATAATCAAAATGTAATACTTGAATTTAAAACAAAATCAAATAATATAAAATATTTTTTAGAAAATGAAGTTCCCGCAAATATAATTTGTACATGGTCTTTAAATACTCCTACAATTATAGAGAATGAAGAGCATTTAACAGCAAGCTTAGAAAAAAGAGTAGAGGCTGCAAAAAAGTTAAGTGATAAAGGAGTATTAGTTGGATTTCATTTTCATCCAATAGTGCATTATGAAAACTATTTAAAAGAGTATGAAGAGGTTTATAAAACACTTATTGAAACTTTTGATTCAAAAAAAGTTGCACTTGTATCTTTTGGTACTTTAACATTTATAAAACCTGTTATTAATAAAATAAGAAGTAGAAATTTTAAATCTAAAATTCTTCAAATGCCAATGAGTGAAGCAAACTCAAAACAGTCTTATCCTCTAAAAATTAAAAAAGAGATGTTCAAACACGCATATGATAGCTTTAAACCTTGGCATAAAGATGTATATTTTTATCTTTGTATGGAAGATGAATCTTTATGGAAAGATGTTTTTGGGTATGAATATTCAAGCAATAATCAAATGGAAGAGTTTATGAAAATGAGTTATATGAATAAAATCAAACAAAACTCTTCAGTGCATATTAATACAAAAACTAATAATTAACCAAGATTTTGATAACATTTGCTTTAAAAAATTAACTAAAAAGAGAGTGTTTTGTTAGAACCTATTGTAAATTATGTTGTTGAAACTGTGGGCTCATTGGGATATTTTGGAATTTTTATCATGATGTTTTTAGAAAGTTCATTTTTCCCTTTTCCAAGTGAAGTTGTTATGATACCAGCTGGTTATTTAGCATATAAAGGAGAAATGAATATTTTTATTGCTATTTTTTCAGGAATTGCTGGAAGTTTAGCTGGAGCTTTATTTAACTATTTTTTAGCAATAAAATATGGAAGAGCTTTTTTAATTAGGTATGGGAAATATTTTTTTATAAGTGAGAATACTATTAAGAAAGTAGAAGATTTTTTCAAAGAGCATGGACATATTTCAACTTTTAGTGGAAGATTAATTCCTGCTGTTAGACAATATATATCTTTTCCTGCTGGTCTTGCTAGGATGAATTTATTAACATTTAGTATTTATACAACGTTAGGTGCAGCTATTTGGGTTATTATTCTTGCATATTTGGGCTATTTTATTGGTGGTAATGAAGCTTTAATAAAAGAGTATTTAAGATATATAATTATAGTAATAATAGTAGCATTAGCAATTATGGGATATTTTTATTATAAGAAGAAAAGAAAATGCAAGCAATAGTTACAGGTTATAGCTCAGGTATTGGAAAAGCAATAAGTGAAATACTTGAAAAAAACTCTTACAAAGTCATAAAATTAAAAAGTAGATTAGATGATACAAAAGCTTTAGAAAAAGAAGTAAGACAAGTACTAAAAAAAGATGATTTAAGTGTACTTATAAATTGTGCAGGAGTGGGAATTTTTAAACCCCATGAAGAGATAAGTATTGATAAAATTCAAGAATTAATTGATGTAAATTTAACAGCACCCATTATACTTACTAATTTATGTCTTAGAAGTCTAAAGAAAACAAAAGGACATATTATAAATATCTCTTCAATTGAAGCTTTAAGACACTCTAAATTTTCAGCTTTATACACAGCAACAAAAGCAGGACTTCGAAACTTCTCACTTGCACTTTTTGAGGAGCTTAGGCGTGCTGATGTAAAAGTAACAAATATTAATCCTGATTTAACAAAAACAAACTTTTTTGATGAGTTTAATTTTGAACCAAGTGATAATAAAAATGCATATCTTAATCCAAAAGATATAGCAAAAGCAGTTTTAGAAGTTTTACAGTTTTCAGGAGTTATTTCTGAGTTGACAATAAGACCACAAAGACTTGAAATAAAGAAAAAATAAAAATAATAAAGCAACTATTTTTATATAATTGGTCTATTATATCTTATGAAATATAATGAAGGCAAAGCAAGTCCAAAACTAATAGCTCCTAAAATGGAAATAGCTTTTAATCCATCTTCTATAAATAAAGCAATATGTTCAGGTGTTACACCATGAGAGTTCATTTCAACTAAAGTAATTACTGTATTAAAAGCGTAAGTTCCAGGGATTAAAGGAATTATTGCTGCAACTGTATAAATTGGTCTTGGAACTATATATTTTCTTGACCAATAAACTGCTAATGTTCCAAATATAAGAGTTGCTAAAAAAGTTGATATTTCAATATATATTCCAAGGTCTAAAAAGATATTTCTAAGAGTGTAAGCAATAGCTGCACCTAAAGCACAAAATTTTAATGCAAATCTTGGAACATTAAAAAGCATTGCAAAACCAACTGCTGGAATAGCTGCAAATATTGCATCTAAAATATATTTTATAAGAGTATTTTCCATTTTACCAACCTTTCATATCAAGTACTGCCATAGCAAAGATTATTCCCATACTTGTTGCAAGAGTTAAAAGTGTAGCTTGCATCCAACGTCCCCACCCCATACTTAAGTATCCTTTTACTGCATCTAAAAAAGAGTTAATAAAAGGAAATCCTGGTACAAGAAGTAAAACACTTGCAGATAATGCAATATTAACTGTTGAGCTTACATATGTTGATAAACTAGCTATTAATGTTGCAAAAAAAGCAGTAGTTGCAAAAGATATAATAAGTATAAATTTTCTTTTTGCAAGCTCTTGTCTTATAAACATAGCAATACTTGAAGCAAAAAAAGTCACTATAAAAGCTTGCAAATCTGCTCCTCTTAAGTATGCAAAAGATGCACAAGATATACCAATCATAATTACTACAAGCCATCTATTGTAGTAGTTAGCTTGAATTTTTCTTAACATTGCAATAGTTTTTTTTGCATCAATTTTATGTTTTTCTAAATCAATACAAAGTTTTTGTACATCATAAACAATAGACATATTTATAGGTTTATGATGAGCTTGTCTAGTTGTTGTAACTGATTGATTACTTTTTGATAAAGTTGTTAATACAATTGCTGAAGGAATAAGTGATATTTCAACAGATTTTACTCCCAATGCTTTTCCCATTCTTTTTGTGGTTTGTTCGATTAGTTTACTCTCTGCTCCATACTCAAGCATTAGTACTGCTGCTCTTATTATGGCTTGAGTGATTTTTGTTTGATATTCGTAAGTTAAGTCATTCATGTGATTTTTTCCATTTTTATATTTTATCACTTTTAACAAAAAAGAAACAAATAAAACTGTATAAAACAGATACAAATTTTGATATAATTGGAAAAAATTAAAGTGATGATAATGAATTATTTTTTTAAAAACTATAATAAAATACTACTAGCTTTATTTACTATTATTGCAGTTTGTGTAGCAATAACTTTCACAATTGATACTGATGCAAAGAAACTCATAGATGATTCTTTTACTCAAGCTGTCTTAGTTTTTGGAAGTGCAAAAGCACTAAATGCAGTTATTTCATTAGCGCAAGGAACTGAGTTGAATCTTCCTTTTGTAGTAGTTGCAATAGGAGAAGTTCTTGACCCAATTAATGATTTAGTAGAGCAGTTTTCTCTTGTTATGCTTGCAAGTATGACTTCGCTGGGTATTCAAAAGATATTATTGGGTTTTGTAACAAATGAAATTTATAATTACACTCTTTTTATATTTGTAATTATTTTTAATATTTGGTTATTTAAAAGATTTAGAAAAGATGATAAGTTAAGAGATATATTTTTTAAAGTAGTTTTTATTTTACTTTTTTTAAGATTTGCAATACCAGCTATTAGTTATGTAAATGATATCTCATATAACTATTTTGTTAAACCAGAGTACAATATTGAAAACTTAAATAGTAATATAATAAAAGTAAAAGAAGAAGTAAGTAAAGTAAATCAAGAAACAATAAAACAAAAAGAACAAAACTCATTTTTTGATAAAGTTTTAGAGAAGTTTGACTCAAGTTATTATGAAAAAAAAGTAGATGAGTATAAAAATGCAGTTGATAACTCTAGTGAATATATTATTGACTTAATAATAGTTTTTATATTTCAAACTATATTTTTACCAATACTTTTTTTATTTATTATGTATTGGTTTATAAAATCTATTTTTAATATAAAAAAGGCAGAAAATGAAAATTGATTGGGAAAATTGCTTTGCAGCAATATATAGAGCAAAAACTAGTAGCTTAAAACCTGTAAAATATTTAGATAGCATAACTTTAGATGATTTAGTAGGAATATCAAAACAAAAAGAGCAGGTTATAAGAAATACAAAGAGATTTTTAGACGGTAATCTTTCAAATAATGTTTTACTTTGGGGTGCAAGAGGAACAGGAAAATCTTCTTTAATTAAAGCATTATTAAATGAGTATAAAAATGATGGATTAAGAGTTATAGAAATAGATAGAGATGACTTAGATGAACTAATTGATATTTCAGATGTAATTAGAGAAGAGCCTTTTAAATTTATTATTTTTTGTGATGATTTATCTTTTGAAGAAACAGAAAAAGGATATAAAGGTTTAAAGCGTGTTTTAGAAGGTTCAATTGAAGCACCTGCTACAAATATAAAAATATATGCCACTTCAAATAGAAGACATATTGTAGCAGAGTATCAAAGGGATAATGAAGGTACAAGTGTAGCTAATAATGGAGAAATACATTATAGTGATAGTGTTGAAGAGAAAATATCTTTAAGCGATAGGTTTGGACTTAGTATAGGTTTTTATAGTAAAACACAACAAGAGTACTTAGAAGTAGTAAATAGTTATTTTAAAAATTACAAAGGTAATAAAGAAGAGTTGCATAAAAAAGCATTACAATTTGCGCAAAGTAGAGCAAGTAAAAGTCCTAGAACAGCAAAACAGTTTTATAATAGTTTTGCTTAGTTTAAATAGTTGGTTTAGGTTTACTTATATAATACCCTTGTAGATAATCAACTTTTAAATCTGTAAGGATATTATATATTTCTTGATTATGGACTTTTTCTGCTACAACTTTAATATCTAACTGTTTAGCAAAACTAATAATACTTTTTACAATTTTTAAGGCTTGCTTGTCTTTATGTATATTTTCAATTAGTGAACTATCAATTTTTAAATAATCAATATCTAATTTTATTATATATGCAAAGTTTGAATACCCAGAACCAAAATCATCAATTGCAATTTGAACTTGATATTTTTTTAATCTTTTTATAAATTTATCTATTATTTCAAAATGGTTTAACTCTTCACTTTCTAATAATTCAATTGTTAATCTTTCATTGATATTATATTTTTCTATCATCTCAAATAAATATGA